>NZ_JBIFFY010000001.1:0-862846 GCF_043558125.1 Sulfitobacter sp. 1A12056
GTCTTAAGACGTGGGAGAGTAGGTCATCGCCAAACCTAATAAGTTCCTAGACTACAGTATCTCTCGACGATGATCAGTATAACAAAACCGCCGCAGCTCAAAGCCGCGGCGGTTTTGCGTTGGAGGGGGGGGGGAATCTCCCGGCCTGCAAGAACCATATGACGTCCGGTTATCCGAGCCTGTGTTGGGCATCCGCTTGACGCTGCCCAAAGCCCTGTCACAGTAGCGGCGACAGTCGACGTTGGGAGGCGGGGCATGGATATCGAGACGCTCTTTGGCTTGGAGGGAAAGACCGCTTTGATCACCGGCGGGGCCACGGGCATCGGGCGGATGGCGGCGGAGGCTTTGGTGCGGGCCGGGGCGCGGGTCCTTTTAGCCAGCCGGAAAGGAGAGTCTTGCGCGGCGGTGGCCGATGAGCTGAATGCGCTCGGCGCGCGGGGCAGCGCCGAAGGGTTCGCGGGCGATGTGGGGACTGAGGCTGGCGTGGATGCGCTCGTGGCTGAGGTTCAGGCGCGTAGCGATCGGCTGCATATCTTGATGAACAACGCGGGCGTGACTTGGGGCGCGCCCTTGGGGCAGTTCCCTTACCGGGCTTGGGACAAGGTCATGGGCGTAAATGTCGCCGGGCTCTTCGATCTCACGCAAAAGTTGTTGCCGCTTCTCAGCACCGGGGCCACGGCGGATGATCCCGCGCGGGTCGTCAATGTCGGGTCGGTCATGGGGGAGCGCGAGATGGGCGACGGCGCCTATAGCTATGCCGCGTCCAAGGCGGCAGTCATTCATTTGAGTAAAATCCTCGCCAAGGAATTGGCCGGGGAAGGGATCACCGTGAACGCACTGGCGCCGGGGCCCTTCGTTTCGCGCATGACGGCTTTCGCCACGGGCGATGAGAAGACGCGGGCCGCGGTGGGGCAGGATGTCCCGCTTGGCCGTGTTGGGCGGGATGAAGATATCGCGGGCTGCATGTTGTTTCTCTGCGGGTGCGGCGGCGCCTATGTCACCGGGGCCGTGATCCCGGTCAGCGGCGGCATCAATGTGATGTCGGGACCGAATATTTTTGAAAAGGCATTGTGATGCCGAACGATAGCCCCCGAACGGAGACTCCATATGCGTGACGACAGCCATCTACCCCAAGCCCTGCGCGGCCTGCGCCTGCCGCTGGTCGCCTCGCCGATGTTCATTCTCTCGGGGCCCGAGCTGGTCATAGCGCAGTGCAAGGCGGGGATCGTCGGGTCTTTCCCGGCGCTCAACGCGCGGGAGGCGGAGGGTGAGCCGCCCTTGTTGGATGTTTGGTTGACCCAGATCACCGAAGCCTTGGACAAGCACAATCAAGAGAACCCCGACCGGCCCGCGGCCCCTTTCGCGGTCAACCAGATCGTGCATCGGTCGAACGCGCGGTTGGAGCGTGATCTTGAGATTTGCGTCAAACACAAAGTGCCGATCTGGATCACCTCGCTCGGCGCGCGGGTTGAGGTGAACGAGGCCGCACATTCCTGTGGCGGCGTGACGCTGCATGACGTCATCAACAACCGTTTCGCGCGCAAGGCGATCGAAAAGGGCGCGGATGGGCTGATTGCCGTGGCCGCGGGGGCCGGGGGCCATGCGGGGCCGCAATCGCCCTTCGCGCTGATCCGCGAAATCCGCGAATGGTTCGACGGGCCGCTTTTGCTCTCCGGCGCCTTGGCCACGGGCGAGGGGCTGTTAGCGGCCCGCGCCATGGGGGCCGATCTGGGCTATATGGGCTCGGCCTTCATCGCCACGCGAGAGGCGAACGCCGTGCCGGGCTACAAGGATATGATCGTCTCGGGCGGGGCGGATGACATTGTGACCTCTTCGCTCTTCACCGGGGTGTCTGGCAACTATCTGCGCCCATCGATTGAGGCGGCGGGGCTCGACCCGGACAATCTGCCATCGGCGGATGCCTCTTCGATGAACTTCGGCTCGGGCTCGTCCAAGCCCAAAGCGTGGAAGGAAATTTGGGGCGCGGGGCAGGGGATTGGCGCTGTCAAAGAGATTGGTGGCGCGGCCGACTTGGTGGACCGTATCGAGGCGGAGTATCGCGCCGCTGGCGCAAGGTTGGCAGCGGAGTTCGCATAGTGAGCACGGATACCCAAACCCTAGACGAAGACGCTGTTTGCCGCTGGTTGGAGGCGAACCTGCCGGGCTTTGCCGGGCCGCTGGAGGTCACGAAGTTTCAGGCCGGGCAGTCCAATCCGACATTCCTGCTTTCGACCCCGGCGCATGACTATGTGCTGCGCCGCAAACCCCCGGGGGTGCTGTTGAAATCGGCCCATGCGGTGGATCGGGAGTTTCGGGTGCAGAAGGCTTTGGCCGGCAGTCAGGTGCCTGTCGCGCGGATGCATTTACTCTGTGAGGATGAGAGCGTCATCGGCTCGATGTTCTATGTCATGGACCATGTCCCGGGGCGCAACTTCAACGACCCCACGCTGCCGGAGCTTACCCCGGCAGAGCGCGGCGCGGTCATGGATGAGATGAATGGCGTGCTGGCCGCGCTGCATGAGGTCGATATCGACGCGGCGGGGCTGTCAGACTATGGCCCGCCGGGTAACTATTTCGAGCGGCAGGTGGCGCGCTGGTCGAAACAATACCGCGCTTCGGAGACCGAGCCGCAGCCGGATATGGATAGGCTGATGCAGCGCCTCAGCGCCGAGCAGCCCGAGGACGACGGGCAGCGCACGTTGGTGCATGGCGATTACCGGATCGACAATATGATCTTCGACACCCATGGCACCGCCTGCCGTGCGGTTTTGGATTGGGAACTGTCGACCATCGGCCATCCTTTTGCCGATCTCGCCGCCGTCATCATGCAATGGCAGATGCCCGTGGGGGCCGAGGGGCGCGGCTTGGCCGGGGTGGACCGCAAGGCGCTTGGCCTGCCTACCGATGCCGAATTCATCGCCGCCTATTGCCGCAGGCGCGGGCTGAAGGGCATCGACAATTTCGGCTATTACCTCGCCTTTTGCTTTTTCCGCATGGCGGCGATCATCCAAGGCGTGTTGAAACGCGCCTTGGAGGGCAATGCTTCAAACCCCGAATACGGGTTGAAATTAGGGCAATACGTCCCGGTTTTTGCGCGCCACGGGCTGGAGGCGCTGGATCGCGACCGCTGAGCGGGCGGCGGGGCGTTTGGCGCTTGAGCTTTGCGGTGAAAACCTGTTGCTAGGGCCGAAACACCCCGGCCCGAAAGGATGACTCATGACCAATGCTGCGCGGCAATTGCTTGATCTGTTGGATATCGAACAGCTTGAGGTCGATCTGTTTCGGGGCACGGGTGCCGGGGGTGAGACCTCGATGCGGATTTTCGGCGGTCATGTCATCGCGCAGGCGCTGATGGCGGCTTACCGGACGGTGCCAGACCGGGCCTGCCATTCGCTTCATGCCTATTTCATCCGGCCCGGCGACCCGAAAATTCCGGTGATCTATCAGGTCGACCGCGCCCGCGACGGGGGCAGTTTCACGACCCGGCGTGTGGTGGCGATCCAGCATGGCAAGCAGATCCTGAACCTCTCTGCCTCGTTTCAGGTCGAAGAGGAGGGGTTTGATTGGCAGCATGAGATGCCGCAGGTCTCGGCCCCGGAAAACTGGCCGGACCGGCCCGAACTGCGCGAGGCTTTTGCCGAAAAACTGCCCGAGAAATACCGCGGAGATTTCCTGCGCGAGCGCCCCATCGAGATCCGCGAGGTTGAGCCGCGCGATTTCATGACGCCGGAAAAGGTCAGCGACCGCAACTATCTGTGGTTTCGCATGGGGGCCGCCGAAGGGCAGAACCCGGTGATGCAGCACGCGCTGCTGGCCTATGCCTCGGACATGAACCTGCTCGGCTCCTCCCTGCGGCCTCATGGGCTGACATGGTTTCAGGGCAAGGTAATGACGGCCAGCCTTGATCACGCCATGTGGTTTCACGCGCCGATCCGCTTTGACGAATGGCACCTCTATGCGCTCGACGCGCCGTTCACCGGCGGGGCGCGGGGGTTCAATCGTGGGATGATCTACAATCAAAACGGGCAATTGGTGGCCAGCGTGGCGCAGGAGGGGCTGCTGCGCCCGATCCGGCCCAAGGGTGAGAGCTAAGGGCCGCTAGCTGTCTTTCGCGGCCCCAAAGCGCCGGTTCAGCTTGCGCATTCCGCCGATCCAGCGGTCATAATCCTGCGCCTTGCCCTGCATATAGTCGCGCACCTGCGGATGCGGCAGCACCAGAAAGACCTCATCGCGGATCGCCTGCACGCAGGCTTCGGCCACCGGCTCAGGCTCCAACATGCCGTCAATCGCGGCGACATGGTCCTCCAGTCCGCGCATCATCTCGGTCCGGACCGCTTGCGGGCAGAGCACAGAGACCTTGATTCCGTCGTCGCCATAGCTCATCGCCAGCCATTCGGCGAGGCCGACGGCGGCGTGTTTTGTCACCCCATAGGGCGCAGCGCCGACCTGATTGAGCAGCCCCGCCGCCGAGGCGGTGTTGAGCAGATAGCCACCCCCGCGCGCCCGCATCAGCGGCACCAGATGCCGCGCCGCGCGCACATGGCTCATCACGTTGATCTCCCAAATGCGCTGCCACTCGGCATCCGGCACCTCCACGCCGCCCTCGACCGAGATACCGGCGTTAGAGCAGAAAAGATCAATCGGTCCGATGTCACGCTCGACGGTGGCGATCAGCGCGGCGATCTCCGCCTCTCGCGCGACATCGACGCGGAAGGCCGTGCCGCCGACCTCAGCCGCCGTCGCCTCGGCCCCCGCGCTGTCGATGTCCACGCAGACGATATGCGCAGGCGCTTCCTTGGCAAAGCGCAGCGCCAGTGCCCGCCCGATGCCGCTGGCGGACCCGGTGATGACGATGACGCGGCCCGCGAGCTCCATATCAGCTGTCGCTGCCGGAGCCGCGCGCGTTCGACGCCTGAAAGGCCTTCACCTCGGCCCGGGCGATCACCTGATGGTGCACCTCATCCGGCCCATCGGCAAAGCGCAGCGCGCGCTGCCACGTGTACATGCCCGACAGCGGGCTCCACTGGCTCATCCCCGTCGCCCCATGCACCTGCATAGAGGCGTCGATGATCTCGCAGGCCTTTTCCGGCACCAGCGCCTTGATCATGCTGACCCAGATGCGCGCCTCTTTATTGCCCAAGACATCCATCGCCTTGGCCGCTTTCAACACCATCAGCCGCATGGCTTCAATGTCGATCCGCGCGCGGCTGATCGTTTCCATGTTCTTGCCGAGGTCGATGATCTTCTTGCCAAAAGCCTCGCGCCCGAGCCCGCGTTCGATCATCAGGTCCAGCGCCTTTTCCGCCGCCCCGATCGAGCGCATGCAGTGGTGAATCCGCCCCGGCCCAAGCCGCACCTGACTGATCTCGAAGCCACGCCCTTCGCCCCAAAGCACGTTTTCGCGCGGCACGCGCACATCGGTGAAACGGATATGCATATGCCCATGCGGGGCGTCGTCATGCCCAAAGACATGCATCGGGCCGAGGATTTCCACCCCCGGCGTGTCCATGGGCACAAGAATTTGGCTCTGCTGGCGGAAAGTCTCGGCCTCGGGCGAGGTTTTCACCATGACGATCATGATCTTGCAACGCGGATCGCCCGCGCCCGAGATGTAGAACTTCTCGCCGTTAATCACCCAATCGTCGCCATCCAGCACAGCACTGGTGGAGATGTTTCGCGCATCCGAAGAGGCGACATCAGGCTCCGTCATGGCAAAGGCCGAGCGGATCTCGCCCGCCAGTAGCGGCTTCAGCCAGCGCTCTTTCTGCTCGGGCGTGCCGACGCGTTCCAACACCTCCATATTGCCGGTATCCGGGGCAGAGCAGTTCAGGCTTTCCGGCGCCAGCGGGCTTTTGCCCAATTCGGCGGCGATATAGGCGTAATCGAGGTTCGCCAGCCCTTCACCGGTTTCGGCATTGGGCAGGAAGAAGTTCCACAATCCCGCCTCCCGCGCCTTTTGCTTGGCCCCGTCGAGCAATTCCAACTGACCGGGCGCATAGGACCAGCGGTCGGCGCGGCCTTCGCCAAGGCGAAAGAACTCTTCGGTGATCGGATCGACATTCTCGCGGATGTGCTTGATGACCGCCGCCAGCAGCGGCTTGGCCTTCTCCGACATTTCGAGATTGTTCATATCCAAGGTCTGATCGATCATCCTATGCTCCCGGTGATGATGGTTCGCGGTGCTGCCCGGTTCCTCCACAGGCGGCCCTTTGGGGCGAGCCTATGCAATCGCCGCGGCCTTGCCAATCGCGGGCAGGGGGCGGTAGGCTTTACGCCACGTCATTAAGCCGTTGAAACCCGCGCGCAGGCGCTTAAGTTCAGCCTATGACAGATGCATTGATCAAAGACGTTCTCACCCGCACCCGCCGCATTGCGGTGGTCGGTGTTTCCCCCAATCCGGCGCGGCCCAGCCACTATGTCGCTGAATACCTTGCACAAAAAGGGTATGACGTGGTGCCGGTAAACCCGATGCACGCGGGCAAGGAAGTCTTTGGCAAGACCATCGTCGCCACTCTGGCCGAGATCGACCCGCCGGTGCAAATGGTCGATATTTTCCGCCGGTCCGAGGATGTACCCCCCGTCGTGGACGAAGCGCTGGAGGCTTTCCCCGAGCTTGAGACCATCTGGATGCAAATGGGCATCACCAATGCCGAAGCGGCGGCCAAGGCCGAAGCACGCGGCGCGGATGTGATCCAAGACCGCTGCCCCAAGGTGGAAATCCCACGCCTTATGGGCTGATTATTTCCGGGCGGCCTTTTCGGCGATGCCGGAGGTCGATTGCCGCCGCGCCAACTCATTCAGCACATCGCTCAGCGGCACATCCCGCGCCGCCAGCATAACGAGCAGGTGGTAGAGCACATCCGCAGCTTCTGAGGTCAGTGCTTTGCGGTCATCCTTCACCGCCTCGATAATCGCCTCGATGGCCTCTTCGCCAAATTTCTCGGCGCACTTCTCTGGCCCTTTGGCCAGCAGTTGCGCGGTCCAACTGCTTGACGGATCGGCGCTTTTGCGGCTCAGAATGGTGGCGTAAAGGTCATCAAGCGTCATGAAAGCCTCATTGGAATTCCAGCGGCGGCCATATGCTGTTTGGCCTCCTGCACTGTATATTCGCCAAAGTGAAAGATGGAGGCTGCCAGCACCGCCGAGGCGCCACCTTCGATCACCCCATCGACAAGGTGATCCAAATTGCCGACCCCACCGGAGGCGATCACCGGCACCGACACGGCATCGGAAATGGCGCGGGTCAGGGGCAGGTTGAACCCCTGTTTGGTGCCATCACGGTCCATCGAGGTCAGCAGAATTTCACCTGCGCCCTTGGCGGTGACGGTGCGGGCGAATTCCACGGCGTCGATGCCCGTGGGCTTGCGCCCCCCATGGGTGAAAATCTCCCATTTGCCGTGGCTTACGGTCTTGGCGTCAATCGCGCAGACGATGCACTGGCTGCCAAAGTGATCCGCCGCTTCGGCGATCACATCCGGGTTCGCCACGGCGGCGGAGTTGAAGCTGACCTTATCGGCCCCCGCCAGCAGCAAGGCCCGCACATCCGCCACGGTCCGCACGCCGCCGCCCACGGTCAGCGGGATATAGCAATGCTCAGCGGTGCGGGTGACCAGATCGAACATCGTGCCGCGGTTCTCATGGGTGGCGTGGATGTCGAGAAAACAAAGCTCATCCGCCCCCGCCGCATCATAGGCAATCGCGGCATCCACCGGGTCGCCCGCATCACGCAGGCCGACGAAGTTCACACCCTTGACCACACGGCCATCGGCCACGTCGAGACAAGGGATGATGCGGGTCTTCAGCATGGCTCAGCCCTTCAACATCTTCATGGCGTCGGTCAGATCAATCGCGCCATCGTAAAGCGCCCGGCCCGAAATCGCGCCCTCGATTACGCCCGTGTCGCGCAGCGCCCCCAGGTCTTCGAGCGAGGATACCCCGCCCGAGGCGATGACCGGAATCGAGACCGCCCGCGCCAGATCGGCTGTCGCTTCGACATTGGGCCCGCCCATTGCACCATCCCGCATGATATCGGTGTAAATGATCGCGGCCACACCTGCGTCCTCAAAGGATTTCGCGAGGTTGGTGGCCATGACATCGGTCTCCGTCGCCCAACCCTTGGTCGCGACCTTTCCATTCCGTGCGTCGATCCCCACAGCAACTTGCCCGGGAAAGGCGCGCGCCGCCTCGCGGACCAGTCCGGGGTTCTCAACCGCCACGGTGCCCAGAATGACCCGCGCGAGGCCCTTATCCAACCAGCCCTCGATCGTCGCCATATCGCGAATGCCCCCGCCCAATTGCGCAGGCACTTTGCAGGCTTTCAAAATCGCCTCCACCGGGGCGGCGTTCACCGGGGTCCCGGCAAAAGCGCCATTGAGGTCAACAAGATGCAACCAATCACAGCCCGCTTCGACAAAGCTAAGCGCCTGTGCGGCGGGATCGTCGTTAAAAACGGTGGCACGGTCCATGTCGCCATGCACAAGGCGCACGGCCTGACCGTCTTTGAGATCGATAGCGGGGTAAAGGATCATGGCCGGGCCCTTGTTAGAGAAGTCGCTTTCCTTTTGCACGTCGCCAGGGATTTTGCAACGCGACCCTAGGTCAGTCTTGCCCGATTGAAAGTTCTGGCTAACACTAAAGTCAGATCGGGAGGAGAGATCATGAAACAGCTTTTTGCAGCGGCCCTTCTGGGCCTTGGCCTGACCAGCGCCGCCCATGCCGCGGATCCGGCAGTCGGTACTTGGAAAACTCAAGTGGATGACGGCGCCTTTGCCCATGTCAAAATGGCCCCCTGCGGCGGGGCGATCTGCGGCACCATCGCGCGCACCTTCAACGGCAGCGGCGAATATAACTCTCCCAATATCGGCAAAACGCTCGTCATCGACATGAAGCCTCAGGGCGGCGGCAAATACGCCGGTAAGGTTTGGCGTCCGTCGAACGGCAAAATCTACATCGGGAAGATGAATGTCTCAGGCAACTCGCTGAAGCTCTCGGGCTGCGTCGCGGGTGGGCTGATCTGCTCGAAACAGACCTGGGCTCGCATCAAGTAAGGGCCGAGCATCTCTACGAAGGTTTGAAGGCGCGGGGCTAGTCCTTCGCGCCTTCATTGCGTTTTGCGTGAGGAAAGCGCAGCGCAGAGGTATTTGTAAAAGGATGAAGTTGAAGAGGAACTTTCTTCATCTTCATCCTTTCTTAAATACCTTCCGACGTTTCAACAGGCGCGGCGCGGGTTAAGGCGCCCAAGTCAGGAAGTTCGAGATCAGCCGCAGGCCGGTGGTTTGGCTTTTCTCCGGGTGAAACTGCATGCCCAGCATCGTGTCGCGGCCGATGATCGCCGTGACTTTGCCGCCGTATTCGACATGGGCCAGACGTTCGGCGGGGTTGGCGACGGCCATGTGGTAGCTGTGCACGAAATAGGTGTGATCGCCGGTTTGTAGCCCCTCGAAGACCGGGTGGTCGTGGTCGATCACCAAGTCGTTCCAGCCCATATGGGGGACTTTGAGCTTCGGGTCTTTCGGGGTGATCTGGGTCACCTCGCCACCGATCCAGCCCAGACCGGGGGTGTCTTCATATTCGCGGCCCATGCTGGCCATCAGTTGCATGCCGACACAGATGCCGAGGAAGGGGCGGCCCTTTTCCTCGACCGCCTCGACCATCGCGTCATAGAGGCCGCCGGCCCCTTTCAGGGCGGCCATACAGGCCGGAAAGGCGCCATCGCCGGGCAGGACCAGACGGTCGGCGCGGGCCACGACCTCGGCATCCGAGGTCACCGTGACCTCGCCTGCGTCATGCTCGCGGGCCATACGCTCGAAGGCTTTATGCGCGGAGTGCAGGTTGCCGGATTCGTAGTCGATGATTGCTGTCAGCATTGGTTTACAAGGCACCCTTGGTCGAGGGAATGGCGTCTGCTTTGCGGGGGTCGGTTTCGACCGCTTCGCGCAGGGCGCGGGCGACGGATTTGAAAGCGGCTTCGGCGATGTGGTGGCTGTTGAACCCGTGGAGCGCGTCGACATGTAGGGTGATGCCGCCATGGGTGCTGAACGCCTGGAAGAACTCACGGACCAGTTCAGTGTCGAACTTGCCGATGCTGCTGGTGGGGAAATCCACGTTCCAGATCAGAAAGGGCCGCGCAGAGAGGTCGAGCGCGCAGCGGATCTGCGCGTCGTCCATCGCCAGCAGGCAAGATCCGTAGCGGCGGATGCCGCGTTTGTCGCCGAGCGCTTGGGACAGTGCTTGGCCCAGCGTGATGCCCACATCTTCGACGGTGTGATGGTCGTCGATGTGCAGATCGCCCTTGGCACGCACTTTGATGTCGATCAGCGAGTGGCGCGACAGTTGGTCGAGCATATGATCAAAAAAGCCGACGCCGGTTTCATTGTCATAGCTGCCGGTGCCGTCGAGGTTGATCTCGACCGTGATGTCGGTTTCGGCAGTGGTGCGGGTCAGGGTGCTGCGACGCATGGGGCATCTCCGAAGGCAATTGCTGCGCCCTTATAACAGGGCCTGCCGCCGCGCCAAGCCCAAGCGGTGAAACGCCGTTAGGCACGGGCAGCGCGATCGGGGATTGCGGGGGCAGGGCCCATATGTCAGCTTGAACCAAATCCCAGAAAGAGGCGCGACATGACCACCTGCGTATTCATCCAGATCCGCTGCCGACCGGGCACGACCTATCGTGTGGCCGAAGAGATCGCCCTGCGCGAAATTCATTCCGAACTTTATTCCACCTCAGGCGAATATGATCTTTTGATGAAACTTTATATTCCGAAGGGCGAAGATGTGGGCGTCTACATCAATGACAATCTGTTGGACATCGAAGGCATCGAGCGGTCTTTGACCACGATGACCTTCAAGGTCTTTTGAGGTGGCGCGCCAGCTCATCCTGACAGCAGCCGTCTGTTCTGCTTTGTCGATCGCCGCGCTCGTGGCCTTTCCCGGCACGGCCACGGCGGGTACGCGGGTCTATGAGGGGCGCGAAGCCGCGGCCCTGCGCTGCGCCAATACGCTGGCGCTGACGGCGGTGGCACTTTCCGCGGCGGAGTTGATTGGCGAGGGGGAGAAGAATGTGATGCTGGGCGTGACCGTGCGCATTCTCGACCGCCACATTGAGGGGACTTGGGCGCAGAAACGCGCCGCGATGGAGGTGATGCGCGATCGGCGCAGCGTGCCTGACACGCTTGAGGATTACCGCCGCATCGCCGAACGCTGTTTGGTGCAATTCCCCATCAACTGAATGCGAAAACCCGCCCATGAGGCGGGTTTTTCTTGAGGCGATTGCCTTGTCGTCAATGGGCGGCGGAGACCGAGGGTTTCTCGGTCGGGGGCGTGTCGAGCTTGACCTTCTGCCGCATCGCCACGCGGCGAATGGCGCGGTCGAATGTCTTTCTGACCCGCTGAGTGCGGCTGGCATTGGGCTGGATCGGGCCACCCACGGAGAGCATCACCGCCATCGGGCTGTTGTCGTCATGGCGCAGGTCCATGCCGTCCAGCTCCCCTTGGATGAGCACCTCGATCTCGGGCCACGCGGGCAGGCTGTCACCTGTCACGATGCACAAGAGCGTGCCAGATCCGTTATGGGTCATCAGCAGTTGGGGGCAATCGACCACGCGCGCGATGGCCTCGGCCGCAGCGGCGATGGCGCGGGCGAATTCGGCGGTGTTGCAGGTCGCGTAAAGCTCATCGATATGTTCGATTTTGGCCGCGAAGACCTGACAGATATCAAGGTGTTGGCGCGAAAGCTGCGACAGGTAATTGCCCAAGGAGAAGGGCAGCACCAATTGATCGACCCCATTGATATGCACAGGATCGGCCAGCGCAAAATCGTGGACACCGGGCTTGCCCGCGTCTTTCAAATGCTGCGGATCAAGGCGCGGGGCGCGCTGGGTGTTCTCCAACATCCGCTCGGCGATATGCACGCGGGTTGCGATGTCCTTCACGTCGAAAGGTTTGGTCACATAGTCGTTGGCCCCGGCGGCAAAGGCGCTTTCGATCGCAGTCGCGTCGGCGCGTGAGGTCACCATCAGGATCGGTGTGTCCTGATAGGCTTCCAGCGTGCGGATGCGGCGGCATAGTGTGATGCCGTCCATCTCGGGCATCTCGATGTCCAAGAGCAGGCAGTCGAAATGTTCTTTAGTGGTTTCGAGCAGTTCCAGAGCGGCAGTGCCGGAGGCGGCCAATGTCAAATCGGGGTACTCGGCTTCGCGGAAAACAACGGGCAGCAATTCGCGGATAAATGGGTCATCGTCGACAGCAAGAATTTTCATTTTTGGCACCTCTTTCGTGGGGCAGACGGGCAGTCCGGGTGTCTTTATAATCTGTTCATATCTAGTCGTATAAACCCGGCGAAATTGTGACGCTTCTGCACCAATACCTTGTGCCGTTGCATAAATTATTAACCATATTTTGAAGCCTCGCGAAACCATTGAATTGGCGAAGAGAGATGGCCGTGGCCCCTTGCTTTCCCGAATTACGGGAGGTGATTGCGTGGAAATTGTGCAGGCTTTCAGGCGCTATTGGGCGCGTGAGGGTGCGAAATCGGGGCGAGAATTTGCGGTTCTTGTGATTGCGCGAATTTCGCGCTGCGACTCGCTGGTCGAAAATGAGCGGTCGGGGGAACTTTATCGGCTGTGGTGCGTAACGCCCAGTTGACGCTTTGCCTGTCGCGCGCTCAACTGCGGCGCGATACGTGAAGAGGATGAGTTAAATGCGTTTGCCCGATGATGTTTTGGCGGAATTCTTGTTGCCCACGCGGGAGCTTAGGGAGGATCTGCCTTTCTTCACCAAAGTGCTGGGCATGCGGCTTGAGACGATTTTTCCCGCGGATGATCCTTCGGTGGCCAGTTTTTCGGGCCATGGGGTGCGTGTGAGGCTTGAACGGGGGGCGGATGTGGCACCGGGGCATCTGCGCCTGCTAACCGATGCGCCCGACAGTATCGCAGAGGGCCAGCGAGAACTTACGGCGCCCAATGGCACGAAGATCGATATCCTCCCGCGCAGCCCCCGCGTGGACCAGCCCGAGACACAGCATGAGTTCGCCGTGCGGCGGCTGGCGGATGAGGCCCCATGGGTGATCGGCCGCGCGGGGATGCACTACCGCGATCTCATCCCGTCGCGCCTCGGCGGCTCAATCATCGCCAGCCACATCCGCATCCCCGACGGCGGCCCGGTGCCGGACATGGTGCATTACCACACCGTTGGCTTCCAACTGATCTATTGCTACCGGGGCTGGGTTGATGTGCTTTACGAGGATCAGGGCGATGTGATCCGGCTCCATGCCGGGGATTGCGTGACCCAGCCGCCGGGCATCCGCCATCGCGTTGTCGAAGCCTCGCCCTCGATCGAAGTGATCGAGATCGGCGTTCCTGCGGAACATGTCACCACCATCGACCACGAGATGACCCTGCCGAACGGCAAAGGCGATCCGGCACGCGAATGGGACGGCCAGACTTTCGTGCATCACGTGAAGGAGGGGGCCGAGTGGCAGCCCTTCCGTATTCCGGGCTTCGTCGCGCGCGACACCGGGATCACCAAAGGCACCAAGGGCGTGGCCGGCATTCAGGTGGCGCGTTTCGACGGTGGCACGCCGCCGCCCGCCAAACATGACGCGGACATTCACTTCAGCTTCGTCATGGAAGGCAGCATGACCCTGAACGCCGAAGGGCAGGAGCCGCGCCAATTGGAGGCAGGCGATGCCTTCGTCATCCCGCCGGGCATGGTGGCGCAATATAGCGAGTGCTCGCCCGACCTTGAATTGCTCGAAGCCGGGCTGCGCGGTGATTTCTCGACGACGCTCTTAGCCTAGGCGCGCGGCCACCTCGGCCTGCACTTTCTCGACTGCGGCCTCTTTAACGGGGCCGTAGCCGCGGATCTCCATCGGCGCGGAAAGCACCGTCAGTGCCTCGTCATGGGGCAGGGCGGGGGCCTTTGCCATGATATCTTCGTACCAGCCGATCAGACCGACCTCGAGCTTGCGGTCGGCGCCGTAGCCGAACGGGTCTGCCCATGTGCCGCGCAGCGGTTTCATCGCTGCCAGAAGGTCAAAGGCACGGCCCATCCACGGGCCGAACTGGCGCTTGTTGGGGCGTCCGCGGCCATCCGTGCCGGTGGGCCATGCGGGCGGGGCGAGGTGGTAATGCACCTTGTAGTCGCCCTCGAAAGTATCGGCGATGCGCTCCTCGAAGCCGCTTTGACGGTGCAGGCGCGCGACCTCGTATTCGTCTTTGTAAGCCATCAGCTTGAAGAGCGATTTCGCCGCCGCGCGCATCAGGTCGTCGGAGCCTTCGGGCAGCTTGCCCTCCAGCGCATTGAGCTTGGCCTTGTAGCGCTGGGCATAGGCGGCGTTCTGGTAGCCGGTCAGGAACTCCATCCGCCGCGCGATCAGACCTTCGACACTGTCGTCGGGCGCAGGCGCGGGGGCGAAATGCGCCTCAATCGCCTGCGGGTTGCCCGCCATGACCCGGCCAAAGCCAAAGGCGGCGCGGTTCTTGTCCGGAACAACACCGTTCAATTCGATCGCCTGCTCAAGTGCTGTGAGCGAGACCGGCACCAGCCCCTTCTGCCAAGCGAAACCGAGCATCATCACATTGGCAAAGACCGCGTCGCCCATCAGTTTCTCGGCCATGGCGTTGGCGTCGAAGGCGGCAAGGTTCTCGGCCCCCACGGCCTGCGCGATCACCGCCTCGCGGTCGTCCATGCGCAACTCGGCATCGCGGTTCAGCACCAGATCGCCGGTGGGCATCTCGGCGCGGTTCAGCACGATCTGCGTCCCGCGCCTGTAGTGGGCCGAGGCTTTTGGCGCAGAACTAACAACCATGTCGCAGCCGATCACCGCGTCGGCGCCGCCCTGGTCGATGCGCACCTGATGCACCTCCTCGGGGCGTTTCGCCAGACGGACATAGCCCAGAACGGTGCCGAACTTCTGCGCGAAACCGGTGAAATCCAGCACACTGGAGCCCAGCCCCTCGAGATGCGCGGCCATGGTGATGAGCGCGCCCACGGTCACCACGCCGGTGCCGCCGACGCCGGTCACCAGCAGGTTGAAGGGTTGGTCGAGCTTGGGCAATTCCGGCATAGGAAGCTGCGCCGACAGCCCCGCCACGTCCAGCCCCGCGCCGGAGCGTTTGCGGCGGCTGCCGCCCTCGACCGTCACGAAGGAGGGGCAGAAGCCGTTAAGGCAGGAGTAATCCTTGTTGCAGGTGGACTGGTTGATCTGCCGCTTGGTGCCGAACTCGGTCTTCTTCGGCTCGACGCTCAGGCAGTTCGACTCGAGGCTGCAATCGCCGCAGCCCTCGCAGACCAGATCGTTGATCATCACAAATTTCTTCGGGTCGTCCATCAGCCCGCGCTTGCGCTTGCGGCGCTTCTCGGTGGCGCAGGTCTGCTCGTAGATCAGCACGGTGACGCCCGGGATCTCGCGCAGCTCGCGCTGCACGCGGTCGAGATCTCCGC
This sequence comes from Sulfitobacter sp. 1A12056, assembly GCF_043558125.1. Classification (NCBI taxonomy): domain Bacteria; kingdom Pseudomonadati; phylum Pseudomonadota; class Alphaproteobacteria; order Rhodobacterales; family Roseobacteraceae; genus Sulfitobacter; species Sulfitobacter sp. 1A12056. The sequence continues at coordinate 15,442 of NZ_JBIFFY010000001.1, forward strand.
GGTGGTCGAATGTGGTGCCATCCGGGAAGTCGCCCTTGGGAAGCAGTTCGGGCCGGTCCGAGACCAGCGCGATGCGCTCCACACCCTCGGCACGGCAGGCCTGCGCGATGGCGGCGACGGAAACGGGGCCGTCCACCGGCTGGCCGCCGGTCATCGCGACCGCGTCGTTGTAGAGGATCTTGTAGGTGATGTTGGTCTTCGCCGCGACCGCCTGCCGGATCGCCAGCGAACCGGAGTGATACCACGTGCCCTCGCCAAGGTTTTGGAAGACGTGCTTGTTCCCGTTAAACATCGAAGTCGCGATCCACGGCACGCCCTCGCCGCCCATCTGGGCGAAACCGGCCGTCTCGCGGTCCATCCACGAGGCCATGACATGGCAGCCAATGCCGGAGTTCGCCTTCGACCCCTCCGGCAGCTTGGTGGAGGAGTTATGCGGGCAGCCGGAGCAGAAATAAGGGGTGCGGGTGGCGCCCTCGACGTTCAGCAGCACGGGCGGCTGGTCGGTCAGCGTGCGGGCTTTTTCGAGCAACTTCTCTTCGGGGAAGAAGGCATCGAGGCGCGCGGCGATGATCGGCACCAGCTTCAGCGGCGACAGCTCCCCGGTCCAGGGCACCAGTTCTTCCAAGTTCTCGTCATGTTTGCCGACCATCCGCGCGGGCTTGGAGCCGGGCCAGTCGTAGAAGGCCTCCTTGAACTGGCTCTCGATGATGCCGCGTTTCTCTTCGATCACAAGCACTTCGCGTTTGCCCTTCACGAAGTCGAGCGCATCGTCCAGCGCCAGCGGCCAGACCATGCCGATCTTGTAGATGTCGATGCCGAGACGGCGGCAGTCGGCCTCGTCGAGGCCCAGAAGCCGCAGCGCCTCCATCGTGTCGAGATGGCCCTTGCCGGTGGTGACGATTCCGAAGGAGGCGTCCTGCGTCTCGTAAATATGCCGATCGATCGGGTTGGCGCGCATGAAGGCCTGCACGGCGTCGAGCTTGTGATGCAGCCGCGTCTCGATCTCGGGGGAGGGGAGATCGCCCAAGCGCACATGCAGCCCGCCCGGGGGCGCGGTGTAGTCAGGCTGCTTGAACACCCGGTCCGGGGTCAGCTCGACCGAGGCGCCGCTCTCCACGGTTTCCGAGATCGCCTTGAAGCCGACCCATGTGCCCGAGAAACGCGACAGCGCGATGCCGTATTCGCCGAAGGCTTGGTATTCGGCGACGGAAGCCGGGTTCAGCGTCGGCATGAACCACGACATGAAGCCCACGTCGGACTGGTGCGGCATCGACGACGACACGCAGCCGTGGTCGTCGCCGGCCACAACCAGCACACCGCCCTTGGGCGCGGAGCCATAGGCGTTGCCATGTTTCAGCGCGTCGCCCGAGCGGTCCACCCCCGGGCCCTTGCCGTACCACATCGAAAACACGCCCTCGACCTCGGCCTGCGGGTCGAGATGCGCCTGCTGCGCGCCCAAGACCGCGGTGGCGCCGAGGTCTTCGTTCACCGCCGGAAGGAACTTCACGCCCGCCTCGGCCACGCGGTCCTTGATGCGCCAGTATTCCAGATCGAGCCCTCCCAGAGGCGAGCCACGATAGCCTGAGACGAAACCGGCGGTATTTAACCCAGCCGCGCGATCACGCCGGGCCTGATCCAGCATGATGCGCACTAGTGCCTGCGTCCCAGTCAGAAAGACGCGGCCTTCGGTCTGATCATAGCGGTCATCAAGTTTATAAGTGGTAAATTCGCGCGGTTGTTCTGTCATGGGGGTCTCCTCACTGGGGAGCATACCGCAGAATGCGTGAATTTTTGCACCCGTTTTGCTGGCTTTGCCGTGGACGCGCGGATAAATTATCCGGAAGAACTTTTCAGAGTGAAAGATTTACCCGATGACTGAAATGGATGCGACGGACCGGCAGCTTGTCTTCCTGCTCCAGCAGGATTCGCGCCTGCCCAACGCACAACTGGCCGAAAAGCTAAATATTTCCGCCTCCGCCTGCTGGCGGCGGGTCAAGGCGTTGGAGCAAGCAGGCGTGATCAAACGCTATGCCGCCGTGGTCGATCCCAAGGCGATGGGGCTGGGGTTCGAGGCGATGGTGCATGTGCATTTGACCCGGCATGACGCCTCGGCCCTCGCCAGTTTTATCCGCGCGATCCAAAGCCGTAAGGAGGTGACGGAATGTTTCGCCACCACGGGGCAAGCGGACTACCACCTGCGCGTGCTTTGCCGCGATATCGACGCCTATAATGCCTTTTTAGAGAGCTTTCTGTTCCTGCATCCCGCAGTCAATTCGGCGACGACGAATGTGATCCTGCGGCAGATTAAATCCGACGCGCCGATTACTGGTTGAGGCGATCAGGGCAGCGTTTTCTGCGTTGGACATTTGCCGCATGCGTGCTCCATAAAGCGGCAGAGATCACACCCGAAGGAGAGACCCATGATGAGAACCCGTGCCGCCGTTGCCGTTGAAGCCGGCAAACCGCTTGAAATCATGGAGGTGAACCTCGAAGGGCCTAAACGCGGCGAAGTCTTGGTCGAGATCAAGGCGACCGGTCTGTGCCATACCGATGAATTCACCCGTTCGGGCGACGATCCCGAAGGCATCTTTCCCGCCATCCTCGGCCATGAGGGCGCGGGCGTCGTGTTGGAAGTGGGCGAGGGTGTGACCACACTGGAGCCGGGCGATCACGTCATCCCGCTTTACACGCCAGAATGCCGGGAGTGCGAGTATTGCCTCAGCGGCAAGACCAATCTGTGCCAAGCGATCCGCGTGACCCAAGGCCAAGGCAAGCTGCCCGATGGCACGACCCGCTTCTCCATGCTGGATGGCACGCCGATCCACCACTACATGGGCTGTTCGACCTTCGCCAATCACACCGTGGTGCCCGAAATCGCGCTGGCCAAGGTGCGCAAGGACGCGCCTTTTGACAAGATTTGCTACATCGGCTGTGGCGTCACCACGGGCATCGGTGCCGTCATTAACACCGCCAAGGTCGAGTTGGGCGCGCGGTGCGTGGTCTTTGGACTGGGCGGCATCGGTCTGAACGTCATTCAGGGCCTGCGCATGGCTGGGGCGGATCAGATCGTGGGCGTCGACCTCAATGACGACAAGGAAGAGGCCGCGCGTTACTTTGGCATGACCGATTTCGTGAACCCCTCGAAAGTTGACGGCGATCTGGTGGGGCATCTGGTCGAGTTGACCAAGGGCGGCGCCGATTACTCCTTTGACGCCACCGGCAACACCAAAGTCATGCGCGACGCGCTGGAATGCGCGCATAAGGGCTGGGGGGAAAGCATCATCATCGGCGTGGCACCCGCGGGGGCCGAGATTTCGACGCGGCCTTTCCAACTGGTCACCGGTCGGGTTTGGCGCGGGACCGCCTTTGGCGGGGCCAAGGGGCGCACGGATGTGCCGAAGATTGTCGATTGGTACATGAGCGGCAAGATCGAGATCGACCCGATGATCACCCATAAACTGACTTTGGATCAGATCAACGAAGGCTTCGATCTGATGCACAAGGGTGAATCGATCCGCGCGGTCGTCGAGTTTTAAGCGTTGGGCTGGAGGACCGCGCGCTCTCCAGCCTAGACCTCTGCCGCGAGGGAGAGGAACAGGTCGACATCCATATAGGTCTCGACATGATCGGCCAGCGCGTCCAGCGCCTCTTCCACGCCGGTTTCAAAATCCAGCGATGAGGTGACGCCGAAGCCGCCAAGATAGGCGCGGCGGAAGGCGTCTGAGCTAAAGATCCCGTGCATATAGCACCCCTGCACCCGGCCCGAAGGGGAGGCCGCGCCCTCGGGCGTGCCGTCGAAAGCCAGCCACGCGCGGGCGCAATCGGGGCCGGTGGTTTCTCCGATATGGATCTCATAGCCAGTGAGGGCGGTGCCGCTGGCGGGGTGCTGGCCGCCCTTTTCCGACAGCTGTTTCAACGGGGCCATCGTGGTTTCCACGTCCAGATGCCCCAGCCCCGCCACCCGCGCCGCCGGGCCTTCGATCCCCTCGGGATCGGTGATGGTCTTGCCCAGCATCTGATAGCCACCGCAAAGCCCCAGCACATGGCCACCGCGCCGGATATGGGCGGCAAGGTCGATGTCCCACCCCTCGGCCCGGAAGGCTTCGAGGTCGGAAATCGTGGATTTACTGCCGACCATCAGCACCAGATCGGCCTCGGCGGGGAGGGGGCTGCCAGGCATGATCATCCGCAGGTCGACGCCCGGCTCGGCGGCCAGCGGATCAAGGTCATCGAAATTGGCGATCCGGGGCAGGCGCGGCACGGCGATAACACAGCCCGACCCGCCTGAGCGGGCGCGGGCGGGCAGGTCCATCACGTCTTCGGCGGGCAGGCGGTGGGCGGCGTCGAACCACGGGATCACCCCAAGGCTCGGCCAGCCGGTACGCGTAGCGATGTCATCGCGCCCTGCGTCAAAGAGGCTGCGGTCACCGCGGAATTTGTTCACCGCAAAGCCGCGGATCAGCGCGTTATCCTCGGGGGAGAGCACGGCCTGTGTGCCGACGATCTGCGCGATCACCCCGCCGCGGTCGATGTCGCCCATCAGCACCACCGACACGCCGGCGGCGCGGGCAAAGCCCATATTGGCGATGTCGCCCGCCCGCAGGTTCGTCTCAGCCGGGGAGCCCGCACCCTCGATCACGATCAGGTCGCAGCTTTCGGCCAAACGGTGAAAGGATTGCAGCACTGCGGGCATCAGGCTGGCTTTGTTGCTGCCAAATTCCCGCGCCTCTTGCTGGCCTGCAATTCTACCCTGCACCACCACCTGCGCGCCGGTGGCGCTCTGGGGTTTCAGCAGCACCGGGTTCATATCCGTATGCGGGGCCACGCCCGCCGCCCGGGCCTGCAACGCCTGCGCGCGGCCAATCTCGCCCCCGTCTTTGGTGACGGCGGCGTTGTTGGACATGTTCTGCGGTTTGAAAGGGCGCACACGCAGGCCACGCCGGGTGCAGGCGCGGATCAATCCGGCGACGATCATCGACTTGCCGACATTGCTGCCGGTGCCTTGGATCATGATGGCTTTGGTCATGTCTGCTCGCCCTTGGTTTCGCACAAATTGGCGCAAATCAGAGGCAGGGGAAAGCCCATCGCCGAGGGGCAGACGCAAAAAAACGCAGCCCGAAGGCTGCGTCAATTGCGCCGCTTGGCGAATATGTCTTAGGCGGCTTCGGCCTGAAGCGCGGCATTGCGGCGCTCGGATTCTTCACGCGACAGGGCGACGGAGGTCCGCACGCCTTTGCCGACGAATTCCATCAGACCTTCGACGACCCGCTCGTTGGGGTCGATACCGGCACAGCTCAGAACCTCGCGGCCATCGCGCGAGCGGGCCCAGCGGGCGATCTGTTCAGGGCCGTTGCCATATTTCTTGTCATCGGCAATTGCGTCATCCAAAGCAGCTAGCACCACAGCAGCAAAGAGCTTGCGTGCGCGGTTGCCTTGCTCGTTGTTGAAAGCGGTGCCATCAACGAAATCTTTCATCTCGTCGTCCTTTCGATTATTCTTGCTCTTGTCATTCGGGCGTGGAGGCCCTTATGACGGATATCTTTTGATTCGGATACCTCTATTTAGCATATCTCCCATGCAGCTTGCGCATATCTAGTTGGTGTGGCAGCAGAGAATAACGCCTGCTTGCAGGGGACCATCCCTCCCGATATAGACCCGAACATCATATCATCAACCTTATGTCGTGGTTTTGTCACATGCCCAAGATTAACGGAAACGAGATCCGCCCCGGAAACGTCCTTGAACATAACGGTGGCCTCTGGGCGGCTGTGAAGGTCGATCACGTGAAGCCCGGCAAGGGCGGCGCCTTTGCCCAAGTCGAGATGCGCAACCTGCGCAACGGCTCCAAATTGAACGAACGCTTCCGGTCCGCCGATAAGGTCGAGCGCGTGCGTTTGGAACAAAAAGACCAGCAATTTCTGTATGAAGACGACGGTATGCTGGTGGTGATGGACACTGAAACCTATGAGCAGGTGCAGTTGCCTGCCGAGCTTTTGGGGGAGCGCCGCCCCTTCTTGCAGGACGGCATGATGATCGTGGTCGAATATCACGAGGAAGAGGCGCTGAACGCCTCGCTGCCGCAGAAGGTGACCTGCAAAGTGGCCGAGACCGAGCCGGTGGTGAAGGGCCAAACGGCGGCGAATTCCTTCAAGCCTGCCGTGCTCGATAACGGTGTGAAGATCACCGTGCCGCCCTTCGTGGGCCAAGACGAAGACATCGTCGTGAACACGGAAACCATGGAATATGTCGAACGCGCCTGACGCGACGTCATTTTTGGTAAAGGAGATCAGCCCCGGTTTTGCCGGGGCTTTTTGTTTCGTGGGGGCCTTTCAGCGGCGCGCGGTGCTCAGGTCGCGGGGCCGGGCCAAGTGACCTCTGCACCTTCGGCCTGCATCGGGCCTTTGGCGCGGTCGAACCGCAGATGCGCCAAAGCCTGACCGCCCGCTTGGGTGTAGAGCGTGCCCGCGGGTTTCCCCTCTGCCGTGATTGCCGTGCCGGGGGCGGCGCTGCCGCTGACCTCGACCCGGGTCAGCCCTTTGCGCAACTCGGTCTTGTGCTTCATCCGGGCGGTGACCTCTTGGCCGACATAGCAGCCTTTGCGGAAATCCAACCCTTTGATCCGATCGAACCCCGCCTCAAGGATAAAGGTATCGGGGGTGAGTTCGATCCCCGTCTCGGGGATCAGATGCGCCACGCGCAGGGCGTCCCAATCGGTCGCGTCCTCGGTTTGCGGGGTGTCGCGATAGGCGCGCCAGCCCATTTCGGGATGCCGCGGATCGGCTAAGGCGTCGTCGGGTGCAAGCCCGGTGCCGCGGTGCAGATGCAGATCGCTGGGGGTGATCGTTACCTTCGCGCGTAGTTTGTACATCGACAGCCGCTGGGTCAGCATATCGCCAAGGCTCTCATCCACGTCGAGCAGAACGTCTTCGCCATCGGCGATCAGAAAGAAATCGGCCATATATTTGCCCTGCGGCGTCAGCAGGGCAGCATAGACCGGGCCTTTGTCCAGTTTGCCGACATCATTGGTCACGATTCCTTGCAGAAAGTCGCGGGTGTCGGGGCCGGAGAGGCGCAGAATGCGGCGCGGGGTCATGCGGGTGTCCTTTGATTGCTGGCCATGACATATAACCTGTCAAAGCCATCCAAAAGGGGCAACCATGCGCGCGCCGATCTCTGTCGTCATTCCCAGCCTCAACGCGGCCACGGCGCTGCCCGCTTGCCTCGCCGCGCTCGTCGAAGGCTTGCAGGCCGGGTTGATCCGCGAGGTGATCCTAAGTGATGGTGGCTCCACGGATGGCACGCGAGCGCTGGCCGAAGGCTGGGGGGCTGAGGTCGTCTCGGGCGCGCCCTCGCGGGGCGGTCAGTTGCGGCGTGGGTGTGATGCAGCGCAGGGCGCATGGCTCTTGGTGCTGCACGCTGACACGGTGCTGGCCTCGGGCTGGAGCGATGCGGTGCAGGATCACATGGCGCACAGGGCCGAAGGGGCGGGGTGGTTCCGCCTGCGCTTCGATCAGCGGGGTTTGGCGCCGCGTTTGGTGGCGGGCTGGGCGAACCTGCGCAGCGGTCTTGGCCTGCCCTATGGCGATCAGGGGTTGCTGTTGCCCCGCGCGCTTTATGACGCGGTGGGCGGCTATCCCGATCAGCCGCTGATGGAGGATGTGGCGCTCGCCCGCGCCCTGCGCGGCCGCTTGACCCGGCTGGACGGGGTCGCCGTGACCAGTGCCGAGAAATACCGCCGTCAGGGCTGGCTGCGGCGCGGGGGGCGCAACCTCTGGGCGCTGGCGCGCTATGCGATGGGGGCCAGCCCCGAGGCGCTCGCCGAAAGCTACCGGCGTTCGTGAAAGGGGCGCGGGTTTGCCCACGCCCCGCGCATTCAGTTAAAGAACGCCGCCCCGATCCGTTGGAGCAGATTGGGCTGGCGCGCCCTTTCGCGGCGTTTCTTCGCGGAGAGGGCGCTGAGGCCGCGCGCATCCGACACGGTCTTTCCGTCGCGATATTGCAGGCGGTAGAGGTCGGCATAGATGCCGCCGCGCTCCATCAACTCGTCATGGGTGCCCTCATCGGTGACGCGGCCCCGGTCCATCACCACGATCTTATCCGCGCTGCGGATGGTCGATAGCCGGTGCGCGATGACGATAGTCGTGCGGCCCTTGGCGAGGCGATCAAGCGCGTCCTGCACGACCTGTTCCGATTGCGCATCCAATGCGCTGGTGGCCTCATCCAGAAGCAGGATCGGCGTGTCGCGCAGCAGGGCGCGGGCGATCACCACGCGCTGGCGCTGCCCGCCCGACAGGGCTGAGCCGCGTGGGCCGACGCGGGTTTCCAGCCCCTGTTCCAACTGCGGCAGGAAGTCCGCCACATGGGCGGCTTTCAGCACCCGGTCGAGCTCTTCGTCGGTGACATTCTCTCGGCCCAGCACGATGTTCTCGCGCAGTGTTTCATCGAACAAAAGCGCTTCCTGCGTCACGACAGAGAAGAGGCCGCGCAGGTCCGGTATGGTCATCGCGCTGGTGTCGACCCCGCCGATCCGCACGCTGCCGCTTTGCGGGTCCACCAGCCGGGTGAGCAGGTTGAAGATGGTCGATTTCCCCGCCCCCGAGGCCCCGACCAGTGCGGTCGTCTGGCCCGCTTTCGCGGTCAGGTCCAAGCCGTTCAACACCTTCGTGTCGCCATAGGAGAGCGAGACATCCGTCAGGGTCACATCGGGCGGGCCATCGGGCGCGGCCTGCGCTTTGTCGGGGCTGCGCAGGTGCAGGGGCGCGTCGAGCAATTCCTTGATCCGTTCTAGCGCGGCGGCGGCCATCTGCCATAGGCCGCTGATCGCCCCGAGACGCCGCAGGGGGGAGAACATGAACCCCAGCGAGGTGAAGAAGGTCATGAACTCGCCAATGGTCTTATTGCCCGCGATGATCTCGGACCCGCCATAGACGATCACGGCCATAAAGCCGATGCCCGACATGATGTCGATCATCGCCGGGATCGCGGAGTTGCCAAAGGCGGCACGGACTTCGGTGCGGATAAAGGTGCGCGTCAATTCGCGGTATTGCCGGGCTTGGTAGTCCTCTAGCGCGTTGAGCTTGATCTGCACGATGCCGTGGAAAACCTCGTCCAGCCGGGTCGAGAGGCTGGCCCCGATATCCCGCGCCTCGCGCGAGCGGGCGCGGACGAAACGCTGGGCGATGGCGGCGGGCAGCACCATCAGCGGCACGCCGACCATTGCCAGAAGCGCCCAGATCGGGTCAATCGCGATGGCCACGCCCATGAGGATCACCAGCCCCACCAGATCGCGCCCCGCGCCGGTGATTACCGCGCGCCAGACATCGCTGACCGCATTCACATCCGATTGCACGCGCTGGACAAGAAAGCCGGGCGGGTGGCTTTGGTGGAAAGCACCGTCTTGCTGCATCATCCGGTCAAGCAGGTCGATGCGCAGATCCGCCGCCGTGCGCTGTGCCACGCGGGTCAGCAGCACCTTTTGCACCACCGTGGCGAGCGCCCGCAGCGCAAAGATCGCCACCAGCACCAGCCCGACCCAGACCAGCGCCCCGCGGTCGCCGCCGACGAAGACGCGGTCAAACATCGGCTCCATCAGTTTCGCCAGCACGCCCAGGGTCGAGCCTTCGATGATCATGAAGAGCACCGCGATGGCCATCAGACCGGTGTGTTTCTTTAGATAGTCCCGCCAAAGCCAGCGCATCAACTGCGCGGAGGTGTAACTGTCATCATTCATACCGGTGCCTGATCCTTTTGGGCAGTCGGATCCCGTGTACGAAAGCCGCGCAGGCAGGGCAAGCCGTCGCGCAGGTCGGGCAAGGCGGGCAGGGGGTGGCCTGCGCGCGTGGAAGGGTGGCGCGGGGGCGCACCTTACCTAAGGTCCGATCGCGTGTTGACCCCGGCCTGCCGGGCAGTAAGCTGCGCCCGACCGTCCCCCGGTCACGCATTTTCAAAACGGCAGCCAATATCATGACAAAGCAGAATAAACTCGCCCCCGGTCGTTCGTACCTCGCCATTCCCGGCCCCTCGGTCATGCCCGACGCGGTGCTGAGCGCGATGCACCGCGCGGCTCCCAATATCTATGAGGGCGAGTTGGTCGAGATGATGCCTGCGCTGGCCGCGGACCTAAAGCGCGTGGCGCGTACAGATCGTCATGTGGCGATGTATATCAGCAACGGCCACGGCGCTTGGGAAGCCGCGCTGAGCAATGTCATAGCCCCCGGTGACCGGGTGTTGGTGCTGGCCACGGGGCGTTTCGGCCATGGCTGGGCCGAAATGGCAACGGGGCCGGGGGCAGAGGTGGATATCCTCGACTTTGGCCGCAACGCGCCTGTCGATCTCGCGCAGGTGGCCGAGCGTTTGAAGGCCGACAGCGGCCATCAGATCAAGGCGGTGATGGCTGTCCATGTGGACACCTCAAGCTCGGTCCGCAACGATGTGCCGGGTCTGCGCCGCCTGTTGGATGAGGCGGGCCACCCCGCGCTCTTGATGGCCGATTGCATCGCGTCATTGGGCTGTGAGCGCTTTGAGATGGACGCTTGGGGCGTTGATGTCATGGTCACCGCTTCGCAAAAGGGGCTGATGGTGCCGCCGGGCATGGCCTTCGTCTTTTTCAACGACCGGGCCGAGGAAGCCCGTGCGCGTCTGCCCCGCGTGAGCCGCTATTGGGATTGGTCGCCGCGCGCCCATGCGCAGGAGTTTTATCAATACCACGGCGGCACGGCGCCGACGCATCACCTCTACGGCCTGCGCGCCGCCCTCGACATCATCCATGAAGAGGGGATCGAGCAGGTCTGGCAGCGCCATGAAACGCTGGCCCGTGCGGTTTGGGCGGCCTGCGAGGCGTGGTCGGCGGAAGGCAGCCTGCGGTTCAACATCGAAGACCGCGCCCTGCGCAGCCATGCCGTCACCGCGCTGCGGCTGCAAGCGCCCCATGCGACCGACTTGCGCGATTGGGTGCAGGGCAATCTCGGTCTCACACTGGGCGTGGGTCTGGGCATGGCCCTACCGGGGGAGCCCGCGTGGCACGGGTTCTTCCGCCTTGGCCATATGGGCCATGTGAACGGCCATATGATCATGGGGCTGCTTGGCGGGATCGAAGCCGGGCTTTCGGCGCTAAAGATCGACCACGGCCCGGGCGCCTTGCAAGCGGCGGCGGAGGTGATCGGCGGGGCTTAAGCCCCGCGCGCGTCGGCTAAAGCCTCGGGCAAGGCGGCGGCGAAGTGATCCAGTTCTTCCGCCGTGCTGCAACTGATGCGGATGCAGCGGTTTTGCGGCGCAGCGAAGGGCATCCGCACGAAGATCCCCCGCGCCACCAGCGCGTCGAGCACCGCCTTCGCGAAAGCGCCATTGCGGCCACAGTCGACCGCGACGAAATTGGCGGCAGAGGGGAGGGTGCTCAGCCCGTTTTCTTCGGCGATTTGGGCGATCCGGCGGCGCGCCTCGGCGATCTTGGTCTGAACCTCTTTCAGGTAGCTCTGATCCTGCACCGCCGCCAAAGCCCCCGCCTGCGCCGCGCGGTTCAGGCCAAAGTGATTGCGGACCTTGTGAAAGGCGGTGATCAACTCGGGCGCGGCGATGGCATAGCCGATCCGCGCCCCGGCAAGGCCGTAGGCTTTGGAGAAGGTCCGCATCCGGATCACCCGTGGGTCTTCGGCGGTAAGTTCGGGCGCGGTGCCTTCAGGGGCGCATTCGATATAGGCTTCATCCAGCAATAGCAGGCTGCCTTGGGGCAGGTCGTCGAGCGCGCGTGCCAGTGCCGCGCCCTCATGCCAAGTGCCCATCGGGTTGTCGGGATTGGCGAGGTAGACGAGCTTGGCGTCCACCTCCGCCGCCTTGGCGAAAAGCGCCGCCGGGTCTTCGTGATCGTCGCGGTAGGGCACCTTGTGCAGCACGCCGCCGAAGCCCGTGACGTGGTAGTTGAAGGTAGGGTAGGCGCCTTCGGAGGTCACCACCGCATCACCTTCGCCCACCAGCAGACGGACGAGGTAGCCCAGCAGCCCGTCAATGCCTTCGCCGACGATGATGTTCTCGGGCGCGATGCCGTGCAGTTCGGCCAGCGCCGCGCGCAACTCTACGCTTTCGGAATCGCCGTATTTCCACATTTCGGTCTCTGCCATGGCCGCGATGGCGCGGGGCGAGGGGCCAAAGACGTTTTCATTGGCGCCAAGCCGCGCTTTGAACGGGCGGCCAAGTGAGCGCTCTTGCGCTTCGGGGCCCACGAAGGGGACGTTGGCGGGCAGGCGTTCGGCGAGGGGGGTGAGGCGTGCATATGTCATGCGCCAAGGTGTAGGGGCGGGCCCGTGAGAGGGCAAGTGCCGCAGCACCTGCCGCCACGTTTTGCTGGTGCCGCGCGATGATCTGCGCTGAACTGCGCCAAACATTCAGGAGAACAGCCATGCCCCGCGTCACCACCCGGATCGAAGACCATATCGCCTATGTGGCCCTCACACGCGCCGACAAGATGAACGCGGTGGATGATGAGATGATCGAGGCGATCATCGCGGCAGGGCAGGAGGTTGCGGCCTCGGACGCCCGGGTGGTGCTGCTCTCGGGCGAGGGCAAAGGCTTTTGTGCGGGCATTGATATTGGCGGGCTCTCGGGGATGCTGGGGCAGGATGTCGAGGCGTTGATCATGCCGCGCAGCCATGGCGAAGGCACGACGAACAAATGGCAAGAGGTGTCGATGGTTTGGCACCGTTTGGAAATCCCGGTCATCGCGGCGCTGCATGGGGTGGTTTTCGGCGCCGGGATGCAACTGGCGCTTGGGGCGGATATTCGGATTGCCGCGCCGGATACGAAGCTCGCTGTGATGGAGATGAAATGGGGCATCGTGCCGGATATGGGCGGCATGGTGCTGCTGCCGCGTCTGGTGCGCTCGGATGTGTTGCGGCGGTTGACCTATACCGCCGCGCCGGTGGACGCCGCGCAGGCGGAGCGTTGGGGGTTGGTGACGGAAGTCGCCGATGATCCGCAGGCGGCCGCGCTGGAACTGGCGCAGGTGATCGCGGGCAAAGGGCCGAATGCGATCCGCACGGCGAAGCGGTTGATCGGATATGCGGAGACGGGCGCATCGGATGCGGATGTGCTCTTGGCCGAGTCGCGTGAGCAGGCGGCGCTGCTGGGTAAACCCGAGCAGATGGAGGTGATCGCGGCGGAATTCGGCAAGCGGCCCGCGGTGTTTAAGTAAGCCGGCTTGCGAACCGGTCACGTTGAACGAAACAGCCCGGAATCAAGGCCGCAGGCCGCCGGGCAGCGCCAGACCGCCCAAACGGGCTGGCGCTTTTGCAATCGGAGTGCCGTCCTGTGAGCTTGGCGTAAGTGCTGCGGGGATAAACTGCCCAACTGGCGCGTCAGATGCGCCACCCCGCGGTCTGGCACTCCCCGGCTTGCACGCCGATTGCCTGTCTCGCAACAGCCCGGAATCAAGGCCGCAAGGCCGCCGGGCAGCGCCAGGCCGCCCGGCCGGGCTGGCGCTTTTGCAATCGAAGTGCATTCCTGTCAGCTTGGCATAAACGCGGCAGAGATAAACTGCCCAACTGCCCCCTATGCAGCGCCATCCCGCGGTCTGGCGCTGCCCGGCTTTGTTGGTCTCAGCCCAGTTCCGCCAGCCGGTCCAGTGCGGCCTGCAATTGGTCCGCCTCTTCCTGACGTGCCGCGAGATTCGCCTGCGCTTCGGCCACGACCTCTTCCGGCGCGGAGGCGGCGAACTTGGGGTTGTTCAAACGCCCCTTCAGCCCACCGATCTCCTTGCCCAGCTTGTCGAGCGATTTCTGCAGACGCGCCTTCTCGGCATCAATGTCGATGAGACCGGCCAAGGGCAGGCCGAAGCTCGCCCCCGGGGCGGCGATCGAGACGGTGCCTTTCGGGAAGCTGTCGCTCCGCTCAAGGCTCTCGACCCGCGCCAGACGCTTGATCATCACCTCGTTCCGGTCCCATGCGCCTTGTGCTGCCTCGTCCATATCGGTCACCAGCATCGGCACCTTCAGCCCGGCGGGCACATGCATCTGCTGACGGGCGGAGCGGATGCTCTCGATCAGGCCGATCACCCAATTGAGCTCCCGGTCCGCGTCGGCATCGAGCAGATCGGCGGTGGTGTAGGCGGGCCAATCGGTGAGGGCCAGCAGCTCTTCGCGCTTGGCGGTGGTCTGCCAAAGTTCCTCGGTGATGAAGGGCATGATCGGATGCAGCAGGATCAGGCATTGCTCCAGCACCCAGGCCATGGTGGCCCGGGTTTCCTCGGCCTCGGGCGCGTCGTCCTGCAACAGCGGCTTGGAAAGCTCCACATACCAGTCGCAGACCTTGCCCCAGACAAAGGCGTAAAGCGCATTGGCCGCGTCGTTGAAGCGGAAGTTGCCGAGTGCGGCGTCAACTTCCTCGCGCACGCGGGCGGTCTCGCCCACGATCCACTTGTTCAGCGTGGCGGTCGGCTGCGGCATCCCGGCGGGCATGGCCTCAAACACGCCGTTCATCTCGGCGAAGCGGTGCGCGTTCCACAGCTTGGTGCCAAAGTTGCGATAGCCCGCGATGCGCTGCGTCGAGAGCTTCAGGTCGCGTCCCATGGCGGCCATCGACGTCAGGGTGAAGCGCACGGCGTCAGCGCCGTAGTCGTCGATCAGCTCCAGCGGGTCGAGCACATTGCCAAGGGACTTCGACATCTTCTTGCCCTTCTCATCACGCACCAGCGCGTGGACATAGACGGTGTCGAAGGGTTTCTGATCGACCACGGCATATTGCATCATCATCATCCGGGCGACCCAGAAGAAGATGATGTCGAAACCGGTGACCAGCACGGAGGTCGGGAAGTATTTTTCCAGCTCGGCCGTCTGCTCGGGCCAGCCCAGCGTGCCGATGGGCCAGAGCCCGGAGGAGAACCATGTGTCGAGCACATCGGGGTCGCGGTAGATACCCACGGACACAAGCTTTCCACCGCTTTCGACATAGGAACTTGTGCCTTCGCGCAGTTCGACCTCCACGTGGTCGCCGAAGCGAGCCTTCACCTGAGCAACTGCTTCTTCGCTGGTTGATGCGCAATACTCATTGCCTTCGTGGTCGAACCAAACCGGAATCTGGTGCCCCCACCAGAGCTGGCGCGAGATACACCACGGCTCGATGTTCTCCAGCCAGTGGAAATATACCTTGCGGTCCTGTTCGGGCAGGATCGTCACTTCGCCCGAGCGCACGGCGTCGATGGCGGGCTGCACGATCTTGTCGGTGGCGACGAACCACTGGTCGGTCAGCATCGGCTCGATCACCACCTTGGAGCGGTCGCCGAAGGGCTGCATGATCTTCTTGGCCTCTACGAGCGGCACGAGGTTGTCTTCCTCGGTGCGCATCTCGCCGCCCTCACCGGGCTCGACGGGGGCTTTCTTGGCGGCGCGGCCAAGGCGGGGATCGGTCGCCTCGGTCATCACGGCAAGGCCCTCGGCGGTCACGTCCTCAACCACGCGCTTGCGGGCCTCAAAACGGTCGAGGCCGCGGTAGGCTTCCGGCACGAGGTTGATCTCGGTCGCGTCCTCGGGCGCGGCTTCGGAACCATCTGCCATGGCCTGCGCGCGCGCGGCGGCCTGATCGTAGGGCAGGCCATCGGCGCGCATCCGGCCTTGGGTGTCCATCAGCGCGTAAAGCGGGATGTTGTTGCGCTTGGCCACGCCGTAGTCGTTGAAGTCATGCGCGCCGGTGATCTTTACCGCGCCCGAGCCGAAGTTCTTGTCCGGATATTCGTCGGTGATGATCGGGATGAGGCGGCGCTGCTCTTTCGGGCCGACGGGAATTTCGCAGAGTTTCCCGATGATTGAGGCGTAACGCTCATCCGATGGATGAACTGCAACGGCACCGTCGCCCAGCATGGTCTCGGGCCGGGTGGTGGCGATGGAGATATAGTCGCGCTCTTCCTCAAAGAGCACGTTGCCGTCCTCGTCGCGCTCGACATAGGTATAGGTTTCACCCCCCGCCAGCGGGTATTTAAAATGCCACATGTGGCCGTCGACCTCGGTGCTCTCGACCTCGAGGTCGGAGATCGCGGTCTCAAAATGCGGGTCCCAATTGACCAGCCGCTTGCCGCGGTAGATCAGCCCCTTGTTGTACATGTCCACAAAGACCTTAATGACGGCATCGTGGAAATTGCCTTCTTCACCCTCGGGCGCACCGGGCGCGCCGGACATGGTGAAAGCGTTGCGCGACCAGTCGCAGGAGGCGCCCAGACGGCGGAGCTGGTCGATGATCGTGCCGCCGGATTTCTGCTTTTGCTCCCAGACCTTGGCGGTAAACGCCTCGCGGCCCAACTCGCGGCGGCCGGGCTGGCCGGTGGCGGCCAATTCCCGCTCCACCACCATCTGCGTGGCGATGCCCGCGTGGTCTTGGCCGGGCTGCCAGAGGGTGTCGAAACCCTGCATCCGGTGCCAGCGCACGAGGATATCTTGCAGTGTGTTGTTGAACGCATGGCCCATGTGCAGCGAGCCGGTGACATTCGGCGGCGGGATCATCACCGAGAAATGCTCATCCCGCTGCGCATTCGCGCCCGCTTTGAACGCGCCCTTGGTCTCCCAATCGGCGTAGATGCGGCTTTCCGCCTCGGCGGCGTTGAAGGTCTTTTCGAGTGCCATGGTCATGATCCCTTTTGTTGCGCCCCGTTTAGCGCTCTGGCGCGGTAAGGGAAAGACCCCTGACAGGGGGTGAGGCGCGGGGGCAGGGCTCAGCCGCTGCGGTCGATCTTGGTGCTGAGGTGGATCAGGCTCTCGCTGCCCTTAACGCCGCGGGTCTCGCCGATGCGGTCAAGGGTCTCGTCCAACTCCTGCGTGGTCTGCGCCGCGATCTGCACCAGCAAGTCGAAGCGTCCCGAGGTCGTGTGCACCACCTGCACCGCAGGCAGGCTGCGCAGCCGCGCTAAAACCGCGGGGCCCGCGCGCAGCTCGATATTGACCAGCGCAGTGGCATGCAGCGGCGCGCGGGCCGCTTCGCCCAAACGCAGCGTATAGCCGAGGATGGCGCCGCAGCGTTCCAACCGTTCCAGCCGGGCCTGAACGGTGGTGCGGGCAAGGCCAAGGCCGCGCGCCAGATCGGCGACCGGCTGGCGGGCGTTGGATTGCAGCGCCGCGATCAAAGCGCGGTCGGTATCGTCAAGTTGTTCTGTCATTTCGTCAATTTGCCCAAAGTTCACATCACTTTAGGCGGTATGACACGATGAATCGACCGAAATCCGCGCTTCACTGGGAAAAAGCAGTGAAGAGGCCCCCATGCAGCATATCGCCCCCCTTTCCGACACTCCCGCAGACTATTTGGCGAAACACAGCCCCGATAAGCCGGTGTTGTTTTTGGCCCCTTCGGTGCTGCAAGCGACCGCGCGGCGGTTTCAAGCGGATTTCGACGGGCTGGTGACCTATGCGGTCAAGGCCAACGACCGGGCGGAGGTGCTGTCGAACCTTGTCGCGGCGGGGATCACCACCTTCGATGTCGCCTCCCCGCCAGAGATGGCGGCGGTGCGGGCGGTCTGCCCGCAGGCGGTGCTGCATTACAACAACCCCGTGCGCTCGGCCTCCGAGGTGGAGGCCGGGATCGCGGCGCGGGTCTATAGCTGGTCGGTCGACGACATGTCGGAACTGGCCAAGCTGCGCGACGTGCCGCGCGACAATGAGGTGGCGGTGCGCTTCGCCTTGCCGGTCAAGGGCGCGGCCTATGACTTCGGCTCGAAATTCGGCGCGGCCCCTGAAGAGGCGGCGGCGCTATTGCGCGCTGTGGTCGAGATGGGGTTCACGCCGTCGATGTGTTTCCACCCCGGCACGCAGTGCAACGATCCGCAGGCTTGGGTGCAATATGTCCATGCGGCGGCTGATATTCTGCGCATGGCCGGTGTCTCGATCGACCGGTTGAACATCGGCGGGGGCTTCGCGGTGGACCGTGGATTTGACGCGCCAGACCACCGGGCCGTCTTCGCCGCGGTCAAAACGGCGCTGGCCGAGAGCTTTGGCGCGGATGCGCCTGCGCTGCTGTGTGAGCCGGGCCGGGCGATGGTGGCTGACGCCGCCGTATTGGCCACCCGCATCAAGGGGATGCGCAACGACGGGGGCACCGTCTTTCTGAACGATGGTATCTATGGCGGGCTGCCCGATCTGCGCGATATGGGGCTTTCGGGGTTGGTCGATGTGGTCGGCCCTGATGGCACGCGGCGTCAGGGGGCAGCCAAGCCGCGCGTGGTCTTCGGCCCGACCTGCGATTCGCTGGACCGTCTGCCCGATGGCCTGCCGCTGCCCGAAGATGCGCAGACCGGGGATTACGTCCTGTTCGGCGGCATGGGGGCCTATTCCATCGCCATGTCGACCGCCTTCAACGGCTATGGGTTGGCAGGGGTGACGCTGGTTTCACGCCTTGAAGGCGCGCTCACCCGCAAGGCGGCCTGAGCCTCTGGACACTGGCGGCGCGCCCGCTACTGTTGCGCTGAAAGAGGCAGGGCAGCAGGGGCGGTGTCAGATGGAAAAGTTCGGGAAAAGCCAACCGGTCAAACGGGTGGAAGACCACCGCTTCCTGACCGGTGCGGGCCGCTATGTCGATGATATCGCCCCCGCCGGGGCGCTGTATGGCGTCTTTTTCCGCGCGCCCGTGGCCCATGGGGTGATCACTGAGTTGGACGTAGATGAGGCCCGCGCGGCGGATGGCGTGCATCTGGTGCTGACCTGCGCCGATCTGGAAGCGGCGGGAATGAATATCGCTCTGCCGCATACGGTCGTCGACAACCGTGATGGCAGCAAAGGGGCGGCGCCGCTGCGCCCGATGCTGGCCAAGGACCGCGTGCGCTATGTGGGCGAGCCGGTGGCGCTGGTGGTGGCCGAGAGTTTGCAACAGGCCCGCGACGCGGCTGAGATGATCCTTTTCGACGCTGACGATCTGCCCGCCAAGATGGATGTCGCCCCGGGGGGAGAGCCTCTGCACGCAGAGGCTCCCGACAACCGCGCCTTTGACTGGCATATGGGCGATGAGGCCAAGGTCAAGGCGGCTTTCGCCAAAGCCGCCCATCGCGTCAAGCTCAAGGTGGGGGATAACCGCATCATCGTCAACTCCATGGAGCCGCGCGGCTGCTATGCCGAATGGACCGAGGGCCGCTTGCATGTGGCGCTGGGCGGGCAGGGCGTCTGGGCGCATAAAGGGTTCCTGACCAAAGCCTTCGGCCTGCCCGAAGACGCGGTGCGCGTGACCAACCCCGATGTGGGCGGTGGGTTCGGCATGAAGGCGATGACCTACCCGGAGTATTTCTGCGTCGCCCAAGCCGCGCGGGCCTTGGGCCGTCCGGTGCGCTGGATGTCAGAGCGGACCGAAGCCATGCTCACCGACAACGGCGGGCGCGATCTGGTGTCTTGGGCCGAGTTTGCCTTTGACGAAAACCACAAGATCACCGCCTACCGTGTCGATACGCGCTGCAACCTTGGGGCTTATAACAGCCAGTTCGGCCAGCCGATCCAGTCGCAGCTCTTCTCCAAGGTCTTGATGGGCGTCTATGACGTGCAAGACACCTATCTTCATGTCGAGGGCTATTACACCAACACCGTGCAGGTCGACGCCTATCGTGGGGCCGGACGGCCCGAGGCAATCTATGTGCTGGAGCGGCTGATGGACCGCGCGGCGCGAGAGTTGGGCGTCGATCCGTGGGAGTTACGGCGGATCAACTTCATCAAGCCTGAGCAATTCCCCTATACCACTGCCACGGGCGAGCTTTACGACGTGGGCGATTTCGCGCGGCTGCTGGCTCGGGTGGGGCAAGAGGCCGACCGCGACGGTTTTGCCGCGCGCCGGGCGGCGGATGCCAAACGCGGCCTGCTGCGCGGGCAAGGGCTGTGTTACTATATCGAGAGCATTTTGGGCGATCCTTCCGAAGGGGCCAAAGTGGTCTTTGAGGAGGATGGACGCGTTACGATCTATGTCGGCACCCAAAGCAACGGGCAGGGGCATGAGACGGTTTATGCCCAATTCCTCTCGGATCAGACCGGCATCCCCGCCGACCGGATCGACGTGGTGCAGGGCGATAGCGACCTGATCAAGAAGGGCGGCGGCACCGGCGGCTCACGCTCGGTCACCACGCAGAACACGGCGACCTTGGCCACCGTGGCGACGATCACCGAAGTCTTCACCGCCTTTCTGGCCGAAGAGTTAGGCGTTGCCGCTGCGGATATCACTTTTGACGACGAACGCTTTCGCGCGGAAGGGTCGAACATCAGCCCGACCATGCTGGAGGTGGCTGAGATGGCCCGCGCCAAGGGTCGGGACGATCTGCTGAGTCACCACGAACGCGCCAGCCTGCCGGGGCGCAGCTATCCCAACGGGGCGCATGTGGCCGAGGTGGTGATCGACCCCGAGACCGGGGTGGTGACGCTCGACCGCTACACGGTGGTCGATGATTTCGGCAATCTGATCAACCCGATGCTGGCCGAGGGGCAGGTCCATGGCGGGGTGGCGCAGGGCATTGGCCAAGCGGTGCAGGAGCGGGTGGTCTATGATGAGGACGGCCAGCTTTTGACCGCCACCTTCATGGATTACGCCATGCCCCGCGCCGCCGACCTGCCAATGATCTCTTTCACATCCGAACCAGTCCCCTCGACCGCCAATGCCATGGGCATGAAGGGCTGCGGGGAGGCGGGCACCGTCGGCGCCTTGGCGGCGGTGTCGAATGCGGTGCAGGATGCCCTTTGGGAACGCGGCGTGCGGCAGGCGGATATGCCGTTTACCCCGCACCGGGTCTGGGAGATGCTGCAAGGTGCCGCAATCGCAGCCGAGTAAAACCCTGTTCCAACGGCTCTTCGGGCGGTTCTGGCGGCGGCCTGAAAGCGACTTCGGCCCGCGCCGGGGGGCTGTGACCCATGTCATCATCCTTGATGGGACCATGTCCTCGCTCGAACTGGGGCGCGAGACCAACGCGGGCATTGCCTACGGCCTCTGCCGCGAGATGGGCAGCGCCCTGTCGATCTATTACGAGCCGGGGCTGCAATGGCGCGATTGGCGCAGCGCTTTGGATGTGATCTTGGGTCGCGGGATCAACCGGCAAATCCGCCGCGCCTATGGATATCTCGCCTCGCGCTACCGACCCGGAGATCGGATTTTCCTGCTGGGCTATTCGCGCGGCGGCTATGCGGTACGCTCCCTCGCCGGGGTGATCGAGCGTGTGGGGCTTCTGCGCGCCGAGGTGGCGACAGAGCGTAACATTCGCGATGTTTACCGCCATTATGAGGCGCATCATCTGAGCAAGGCGGGCGAACTCTTTGCCCGCGCCAACTGCCACCCCGAGGTCGAGATCGAGGCGATTGGCGTTTGGGATACGGTCAAGTCGCTGGGCCTCAACGCGCCGCTGTTCTGGCGGTTCTCGCAGCCGCTGCATATGTTCCACAACCATGACCTCAGCCGCAACGTGAAGAACGGCTTTCAGGCGCTGGCCCTGAACGAGACCCGCGTCGCCTATGCCCCGGTGCTATGGACCACGCCCGAGGGCTATGACGGGCGGCTGGAACAGGTCTGGTTCCCCGGCACCCATGGCGACGTGGGCGGCCAGTTGGGCGGGCATGAGGCCGCGCGCCCCTTGGCCAATATCCCGCTGGTCTGGCTGCTGTCGCGGATGGAGGACAGCGGCCTGCCGCTGCCCGCAGGCTGGGCCACGCGGTTCGATCAAGACCCCGCCGCGCCCTCCATCGGGCGCTGGCGCGGCTATGGCAAGATGCTGGTGACCCGCCGCCGTCGGGTGGTGGGCGCGGACCCGTCCGAGCGGTTGCACGAAAGCGTGGAGCAGCGCCGCGAACAAGCCGCGCCGCAACCGGGGCTGCTGGCCCGGATGCAGGGGGTGATTTCCAGCCTCTAACCGGGGTCGCGGTCCGAAGGGTGGTTAATGCCATCGCTATAGGGCAGCGGCTCCATCTCCCAAGGCAAGACCCCTTCGATCGCACCAAGGTTCACGCCGCATTCATCGGGGTTCGAGCGGCGGCGGTGGTGGGTGTAGATGCCGCAGGTCTTACAGAAGTAGTGCTGTGCGGTATGCGTGCCCCAAGTGTAGAGCGTGAGGTTCTCCGCCCCTTTCAACACGGTCACCGTCTCGGCCGGTGCCGTTACCGTGGCGGCGGCGCGGCGGCAGCAAAAGGAGCAGGTGCAGCGCGCGGCCGAGGCCAGACCGCGCGGGAACAGCGCTTCGATCACCACGGCCCCGCAGTGGCAAGAGGCGCGGCGGGTTTCGGAGGTTTCGGTCATTTGCGTCTCACTTTCGGAATGCGACTTTCGCTCAGGTCATAGTCTGCGGCGGCATGGGGCGGATGGCCGTGGGTCTGCCGCCAAAAGGCAAAGCCGCCCCGCCGCAGCCAGAGCGGCAGGGTTAGAACCAGCCCCGCGATGAACCCGCCCGCATGGGCCCAATAGGCCACCCCGCCGGTGCCCGGTGTGGCCCCAATCCCGCCGATGAACTGCATGCCGAACCACAGGCCCAGCATGATCCACGCCGGGATCGCGAAGATGCGGAAGAACACGATGAAGATCACCAGAATGTCGACCTTGGCACGGGGGAAGAGCAGCAGGTAGCCCCCCATCACCCCAGCGATCGCGCCCGAGGCTCCGACCATGGGCACCCATGAGAGCGGTTCTGTCACGACTTGGCCCAGACCCGCGGCGATGCCGCAGGCAAGGTAGAACAGCAGATAGCGCCCATGGCCCATCTCATCCTCGACATTGTCGCCGAATATCCACAAAAACAGCATGTTACCCGCCAGATGCATCCAGCCGCCATGCAGGAATTGCGAGGTGATGAGGCCGAAATACCCCTCCCCATGGCTCAGCCGCGCGGGCAGCAGGGCGTAGCTATAGTAAAACTCGGCCAAGGCCCGCTCATCCGCCATCAGCGACAGGGAAGACAGGAACACCCCGATGTTGAGCGCCATCAGCGCATAGGTGACGAAGGGCGTTCGGCCCGAGGGGTTGTGATCGCGGATCGGGAACATGCGGGCCAGCCTTTGCCAAGTCGTCCGCAGCGTCAAGCGGCGCGGGGGATCGTCATGACCTTAGCTGCGCCCGCGGGGGCTTCTGTCAAGCGGAACCGAGCAAATCCCGCGCGATCCGCTCAAAAATTCCGGCGCCCACGGGGATCAGATCATCGGGGAAATCGTAATCAGGGTTGTGCAGGGCGGCATAGCCCTCGCCGGGGCCGAGGCAGAGCATCGCGGCCTTGGCATCGCGCCCGAACAGGCCGAAATCCTCGGAGGCGCGCATCGGCAGGTTTTTCTGCCCGTGTGACACGCCAAGCGCGTCCATCGCCGCGGCGGCGATCGCGTAGGCTTCGGAGTGGTTGATGGAGGCGGCGAAATGGTCGGATTCCGCGAAAGCTGCCGTCAGACCATGGGCCTCGGTCACGCGCGCGACTTCGGCGTGCAGGGCCGCTTCGATCTCGGCCAGCGCATCGTCGCGGGTGCTGCGCAGGGTGGCGTAGAGCGCCGCTTCGCCCGGGGCGACGCCAAAGGTCGGCTCACCCATGCGCAGATGGGTGAGGGTGACGAGGCGGAAGTCATCATCAAGCGGCCCGCCGGGGCCGAGCGCTTGCAGCGCCGGGATCAATTCGGCCAGCGCAGGCGCAGGGGAGGTGCCGTCTTCGGGGCTGGCGGCATGGGCGGTCTTGCCGTGCAGGGTGACGGAGATGCCCTTCGAGGCGCAGTTGATCAGCGCGGGCGCGGTGTCGACATGGCCAAAGGGGCGGCCCGGCTCGACATGGATGGCAAAGGCGTAATCGGCGGCGATCTCGGCATAGCTGGGGTCGTTCACCACCGCCCGCGCGCCGCTGCCATCCTCCTCGGCGGGTTGGAACATCAGCACCACGCGGCCCTTTGCGACGGGGCGGCGCGCCATCATCCGGCCGAGCGCCAAGAGCATGGTCATATGGCCGTCGTGGCCGCAGACATGGGACTTGCCCGGCACTTTGGAGACCCAAGGAATGTCATGTTCCTCGGGGATTGGCAGGGCGTCGAGTTCCGCGCGGAAAAGCACCGTGGGGCCGGGGCTGCCGCTGTCGAAAACCGCCGCTACCCCATGCCCGCCAAGGCCGGTGAGGATGCGCGTAGGCGCGAGCTTTTCCAGTTCCGCCGCGATGGTCCGGGCGGTTTCCACTTCCTCGCCCGAAATCTCGGGGTATTGGTGGAGCGCCCTGCGAAACTGCGTCAACTCTTCGATATCGCGGTTCGTCAGCATGGCGCTCCCCTAATTGCGCGGCCCGTTCAGGCCATCATCCCCAAGAGCTGTGCATTGCCGCCCGAGGCGGTGGTGTCAACACAGACATGGCGCTCGGCACGGACGCGCGCGGTGTCGGGCTTGCCGCGCAGAAGCGGGATGATCGCCCCCTCGCGGGCCGCCAGCGCCTTGTCGATTTGCCGCGCCGTCTCCTCATCGCCCCACCAGAGCACGCCGCCATAGGCCGGGCCGGTGGTGAGCGCTTCGGGGTCGATGGGGCCTGTGGCCTCAACCGCCACGCCGCCGAGGGCGCGCACGGCTTTGGCCTGCGCCGCCGCCGTCTCGGCCCCCGGGCCCATGCAGAGAAGCGCGGGGCGGGGCAGGGTCGACAGGCGGTTGCTCTCGCCGGTGGGTCCGGGCATTGACTGGGTCTCTAGAACGGTTGGCTGATGCGCGGGCAAGGCGGGCAGGCTCTGCTGCGCGCTGTCCCATGTGCCGGAAGCCTCCTGATGATCGGGGGCGGCGAAACGCGGCAGGTAGTTCGGCCCGCCCGCCTTAGGCCCGGTGCCCGAGAGACCCTCGCCGCCGAAAGGCTGGCTGCCGACGATGGCGCCGATCTGGTTGCGGTTGACGTAGATGTTGCCCGCCTCGATCCTCTCGGAGACATGCTGCACCCGGTCGTCGATCCGCGTGTGTAGGCCGAAGGTCAGGCCATAGCCAGTGGCGTTGATCGCGTCGATAACGTCGTCAAGCTCGTGGCTCTTAAAGGTCGCCACATGCAGCACCGGACCGAAGATTTCGCGTGTCATATCGCTGATACCGTTCACCCGCAGGATCGCCGGACCGACGAAAGTGCCGTCTTCGGGCGCCTTCAACTCGGCGATCAACCGGCCCTCGGCGCGGCCGGTTTCGATATGATCCACGATGGTCTTGCGCGCAGCTTCGTCGATCACCGGGCCCACGTCTGTCGACAGATGCCACGGATCGCCCATGCGCAGCGCCTGCATTGCGCCCTTCAGCATGGTGATCAGGTCCTCGGCGATGTCCTCCTGCACGTAGAGGCAGCGCACGGCGGAGCAGCGCTGGCCCGCGGACTGGAAGGCACTTTCGACGATGGCCTGCACGGCCTGCTCGGGCAGGGCGGTGCTGTCGACGATCATGGCGTTGAGGCCGCCGGTCTCGGCGATGAGCGGGGTGCCGGGGGCGCAATGCTCGGCCATATTGGCGCGGATGCGCAGGGCGGTGGCGGTGGAGCCGGTGAATGCCACGCCGTTGACGCGGGCGTCGCCCGTGAGTGCCGCGCCCACCTCGCCGCCGCCCGGCAGCAGTTGCAGCGCCGCGCGCGGCACGCCGGCTTCATGCAGCACTTTGACGGCAAGCTGTGCGATCAGCGGGGTTTGCTCGGCCGGTTTGGCCAGTACGGCATTGCCTGGGGCCAGTGCTGCCGCGACCTGCCCGCAGAAGATCGCCAGCGGGAAGTTCCACGGCGAGATGCAGGTGAAGAGGCCCGCGGGCGGCTCGTTGGTGGCTTGACCTGCGTAGTAGCGCAGGAAATCCACCGCCTCACGCAATTCGGCCACGCAGTCGGGCAGACCCTTGCCAGCCTCGCGGGCGAGGATGGCGAAGATCTCGCCGTAGCGGTCCTCGAGCATGTCGGCGGCGCGCAAAAGCGTGTCGCGGCGGGTGTTGAGAGGCGCGTCCCAAGGCGCGGCAGTGTCGAGCGCCGTGGCCACATCGGCCTTGGAGGCAGGGCGCACGGTCCCGGGGGAGGCACCCCCGGTAGGGTTGGCGACGGTTTCAGCCGCCTCGGGCGCAGCTTCGCCCGCCAGTAGCGGTGCGGCTTCCCATATGGCGTCCGCAAAGGGCGCACGGGCTTCTTCGATCGCAGCGAGGGTTGGGGTATGCGCCAGATCGAAGCCGCGCGCATTGGCGCGCTGCGGTTGGAACACCTCCGGCCCTTTCGGGATCGTTGGGGCGTTATCCTGAAGTTGGTCGAAGGGATCGGCGGCCACGACTTCGGGCGGCACGTCCTCGTCAACGATCTGGTTCACGAAGCTGGAGTTCGCCCCGTTCTCCAAGAGACGCCGGACGAGATAGGCCAGCAGATCACGGTGCGCGCCCACGGGGGCGTAGATGCGACAGCGGGTGCCGTGTTTCTGCATGACGATGTCATGCAGGGTCTCGCCCATGCCGTGCAGGCGTTGGAACTCGTAAGCCTCGGGATCGTCGGCCATATGCAGCACGGCGGCGACGGTATGGGCGTTATGGGTGGCAAACTGCGGGTAGATGCGGTCGGTCATGCCCAAGAGCTTACGGGCGTTGGCGATATAGCTCACATCCGTCGCGGCCTTGCGGGTGAAGACCGGGAATCCGTCGATCCCCTCGACCTGCGCTTGCTTGATCTCGGTGTCCCAATAGGCGCCTTTCACCAGTCGCACCATGATGCGGCGGTCATGACGCTGCGCCATGTCGTAGAGCGTGTCGATTACCACGCCGGCGCGGGGGCCGTAGGCCTGCACGACCACGCCGAAACCGTCCCAGCCGGCCAAGGCAGGCTCGCCCATCACCGTGTCGATCACCTCGAGCGAGAGTGCCAAACGGTCGGCCTCCTCTGCATCGATATTGAGGCCCATGCCGGCGGATTTTGCCAAGAGCGCCAGCGCCCGCAGGCGCGGCACCAGATCGCGCATCACGGCCTCTTCCTGCGCCAACTCGTAACGCGGGTGCAGGGCCGAGAGCTTGACCGAAATGCCGGGGTTCTTGCGGATGTCGTCATGGGTGCAGGCATCTGCAATGACCGAGATCGCGCGGGAATAGCTGAGATGGTAGCGCTTGGCATCAGCCTCGGTGCGCGCGGCTTCGCCCAGCATGTCGTAGCTATAGGTGAAGCCCTTCTTTTCCATTCCGCGGGCGCGTTTCATCGCGGCCTGAATGTCCTCACCCAGCACGAACTGGCGGCCCATTTCGCGCATGGCGCGGCTGACGGCGGTGCGGATCACCGGCTCGCCCAGACGTTTGATCGCCGCCCGCAGGTGGCGCACCGGGCCGGGCTGGTCGTCGTCCAGCACGCGGCCCGTCAGCATCAGCGCCCATGTCGACGCGTTGACGAGGCTGGAGGTCGAATGCCCCATGTGACGGCCCCAATCGGAGGGCGCGATCTTGTCTTCGATCAGCGCGTCGATGGTCTCGGCATCCGGCACGCGCAGCAGCGCTTCGGCCAGACACATGAGCGCCACGCCTTCCTCGGTGCTGAGCCCGTATTCGGCAAGGAAGACTTCCATCATGCCGGGGGCCGAGGTGCCGCGGATGTCACGCACCAGACCCGCCGCATCGGCGGTGATCTTGGCGCGGTCCTCGGGCGAAAGATCGGCCTGTGCCTTGAGCTCGGTCAGCAGCGCGTCAGGCTCGGCATAGGTGCGCGCGTCGATGGTTTGGCGAAGGGCGGGGGCGTGATCGAGGGCCATGGCAAGCTCCAGTTGATGTTTGGACCAGAATACCGCATGTTGAGAAGGCTAATCGACTTACTATGTATTTTATCATGGTCGTTATGACCGAACTAGCGGGAAATCGCATGTCAAATGAACTTTTCAATCTGGACCGGTTCGACAGCGCGATTCTATCGGTGTTGGCCGAGGACGGGCGCATCAGCATCACCGATCTTGCCCGCCGCATCGGCCTGTCGAAATCCCCCACCCAAGCGCGTCTGCGCCGGTTGGAGGAAAGCGGCGTGATCCTTGGCTATCGCGCCCTTTTGGACCCGATCCGGCTGGGGCTGGATCACGTCGCCTTTGTCGAGGTGCGCCTGAACGACACGCGCGAGGCGGCCTTGCGGGCCTTCAACCTCGCCGTGGCCAAGGTGCCAGAGATCGAACAGGCCCATATGATCGCGAGCCATTTCGACTATCTGATTAAGGTGCGCACGCGGAACATGTCGGAATATCGCCGCTTTCTGGGAGAGGTGATTTCAACCCTGCCGCATGTGGCCAGCACCTCGACCTATGTGGCGATGGAGGCGGTGAAGGAAACCATGCTGGCCGATACGGCCTGAAGCATCGTGCTAGAACCATGGGGCCGGGGGCATTCGCCCATTTACACCGCCCGCGTGATGCTTATTGTGCGCCCCGATGCGGGCGTGATGGAATGGTAGACATACCAGACTTAAAATCTGTTGGGGCGTAGCCCCGTGTGGGTTCGAGTCCCACCGCCCGCACCACTGTTTTCAAAGACTTAGCTTGCCTGCGCCAGCGTCGCAGGCTCTGCCAATTGCGTGGCGCCGGGGATGAAGGCGGTAAAGGTCGTCCCCTGACCGAGCGTGCTTTTGACCGTGATGTCGCCACCATGGGCGAGGGCAAGTTTCTTGCAGATCGCAAGCCCCAGCCCGGTGCCGCCCTCGGCGCGGTCATCGGCGTCTTCGATCTGGGTGAAAGCCTCGAAAATGCGGTCCAGATCCTGCGCGGCGATGCCGACGCCATTGTCTTCGACCTCGAAAACAAACCCGCCCGCGTGCAGGCGCGCACGCAGATAGATGTCCCGCGCCTTGGAGAATTTCAGCGCGTTGCCGACGATATGTCCCAACAGTTGCAGGCTGCGGCGGCGGTCGGCGGTGACGGTGAGGGGCGGGGTGTCGATATGCAGCGTGGCGGTCTTGTCATGCGCGGCGCCGTGGTGCTCTTCGACCACTTCCTCCAAAAGCGCGCGGGTGTCGAAGGCGGTCTTGTCGAGCGCGAGGTCGTTCAACTCCATATTCGTATAGTCGAGGATGTCGTTGATAATGGTCAACAATTGCCCGCCCGCAAATTTGATGCGCTGGCCGTAGAGTTCCGCCTGATCGCCCATTTTGCTGAAGTGCTCGGACTCCGGTTTTTCATCCGGGCCCAGCTTGGCAAGGTTGTGGCGTTTGAGTTCCGACAGGAAGCTGGCGTAGCCGATCACGACGGTCAGCGGGGTGCGCAATTCGTGGCTGAGCACGCTCATGAATTCCGATTTCGCCCGGCTGGCGCTTTCGGCGGCATCGCGGGCCTTTCGCAGTTCCTCGACGCTTTCGTTGCGGGTGCGGTTTTCGACAACATAGCTAAAGAGCGCGGCCAGCGCGATGATGGCGGCGGTGCCGGCGATGATCAGCGCGATTAATCTATATTCAACCGGGTTGGCGTAAAGCGGCTGCGCGGCCAGCGGGGTGACCTGAAAAGCGGCCATGCCGGTGAAATGGAGCAGGATGATCGCCAGCGCCAAAAGCGCGGCCATCCACAGCACGCTGCCCTTGCCCCCACGGCCCGCCGCGCCAAGCGCGAGGGTCGCAAGGACAACCGCGATGATGACGGAGGCGGTCAGATAGCCCATGTCCCACTGGATCGCGCCCTGCACGCGATAGGCCACCATGCCGGTATAATGCATGGCCGAAATCGCCAGCCCAAAGATCGTCCCGCCCAGAACCGTGGCCCGGCGGGATTTCAGCAGCCCGGCGATGACGACGCCCAAGATCGAGCCGACGATGGCGATGATCAGCGACAGGAAGGTGAGCGAGAAATGGAACGTCGCCGGCGCGTCGAGCTGATAGGCGAGGATCGCGATGAAATGGGTGCACCAGATCGTCACCCCCGCTGTCATCGCGGTCAGATAGCACCAGATCAACGCTTGGCGGCGCGGCTGTTCAAGCACATGCCGATAGAGCCGTGCCACCACCCAGCTGCCGAAGATACAAAGAAGTGCCGCAAGCAGCACGAGCCCGAGGTCGTGATCGTGATGAATTGTATGGGCGACCCGGAACATCTTTATCCTATCTGATATTAACACTTGGTTAATTGCTGTCGGAATAGGGCGAAAATAAGTCTCCCGCAAGTTCACACTGTGCCTACATTTTTTAACTCCGTGGTAAGACCTTGCCGCTAATCCTCCCCCAAGGTCGGCAGTGGGGCGGGATGAGGCAGAGGCGACAGATGGCAGGTTCAGGGAAAGGAGGGAGGTCGTCTAACCTCTTACGGCGCATGGTTTTTTGCTTGCGGGGCTATGTTGCTCGGATGCTGGGCTCCGCTGTGCGGTGCGGCGCGTCGGGGCCCAACGGGCCGCGTGAGAGGGTGAGCATGTCAGACGGAGATACCACTGCTGCGGAGGACAGCCTTACCTCAGGGCAACTCCCGCTCATCTCCATCGTTTTCGCGGCAGAGCGGCGCATGTTTAGGCAGAACCTTGATGGTCGGCCCAAGGGAGGGCTTCGCGGGGCGCTTATGCCCTCTCCCGGCCCCGCGGGCGGGAAGGGGGCGGCGGGTGAGGCCATCCTATCCCCGGTCAAGGCCGATATGGCCGAAATCGACGTGGTTTTCTCTCCCGATGGGCGCGTTTGCCATGCCAATGAGGCGGCCTGTGGTGTCACCTATGGGCTGGGGGATTGTCTGATCGGGCAGCATATCAGCGATCTGTTCGGGCCGCGGCTTTGCGATGGCGCTGAGATCGGCACGCTTTGGGCGCAGGCGCTTGAGGGGCTGGCGCCGCAGGGCGGCTTTCAGATGCACCCGGGGGAGGAGACGGCCCGCATTGTCCACGGTTGGCTCACGGCGGAGCGGGATCCCAAAGGGCGGGGGCATGGCGTCCGGTTTCGGGGTGTCGAAGCGGCGGCGAATGGCGTAGGGCCGGTGCGCGCGGTCTCAGCGCGAATGCGCGCGCTGCGCGGTTAGCGAAATGCCCGTGCCGCAAAGTGAAACAGCGGCGCATAACCCGCGCCGCTGTTCCTACATTTTTGATCAGTCGCGCTTACCGGCGAAACGTTCGGCCCAGCTTTCCCGGTCCTCATCGCTGATCTTGGCAAAAAGCACCTCGGGCACTTCAAAGCCGTGGCCGGGGGCAAGCTTGCCCAAGGCCGCGGGCACATCGTCGGGCCACGGCATGTCTTCGACCTTCATCGCCGCCAGCATCGAGGCCGAGGCCGTGGGGATGAAGGGTGCGGAAAGCACGGCGTAGAGCGGGATCAGGTTCAACGCCAGCCGCACCTGCGCCGCCGCGCGGTCGGGGTCAGTCTTGAAGTTGGTCCAAGGCGCTTGGGCTTGCAGATATTCGTTGCCTGCCGCCCAGATGCCGCGCAGTTCGGCGGCGGATTTGCGGACCTCCATCGCCTCCATCAACGTCTCGTAACGGGCGACGCGGGCGGTGATGTCTTCGATCAGCGCCTGTTCCGCCTCACCGTATTCGCCGGCCTCGGGTACCGCTTCGCCGAATTTGGAGCGGCAGAACTTGGTGATCCGGCTGACGAAGTTGCCCAGCACGTCGGCCAAGTCCTTGTTCACCGAGGCTTGAAAGTTTTCCCAAGTGAATTCGGCATCTGAGGTCTCGGG
Source organism: Sulfitobacter sp. 1A12056 (assembly GCF_043558125.1). Lineage (NCBI taxonomy): Bacteria > Pseudomonadati > Pseudomonadota > Alphaproteobacteria > Rhodobacterales > Roseobacteraceae > Sulfitobacter > Sulfitobacter sp. 1A12056. The sequence continues at coordinate 46,932 of NZ_JBIFFY010000001.1, forward strand.
CGCGTGGCTCAAGAGCCACCAGCGCCAGTAATCCGCCGGCAGGATTTCCAACGCCTGATCCATGAAGACGCCGCGCCCGCGCGAGGTGGAGAACTGACCGCCGTCATAATTGAGGTAATTGAAGGACTTGATATAATCCACCAGCTTCCACGGCTCGCCCGAGCCCTTGATCGTGGCGGGGAAGCTGAGCGTGTGGAAGGGGACATTGTCCTTGCCCATGAACTGGGTGTAGCGCACGTCTTCGGCGCCCTTGTCGGTGCGCCACCAGCTTTCCCAATCGGTGCCCTTGCCCGCATCGACCCATTCCTGCGCGCAGGCGATGTATTCGATGGGCGCGTCGAACCAGACGTAGAAGACCTTGCCCTCCATGCCCGGCCAATCCTGATCGCCGCGTTTCACCGGCACGCCCCAGCTGAGGTCGCGGGTGATGCCACGGTCTTGGAGCCCGTCGCCGTCATGCAGCCATTTCTTGGCGATGGAGGTGGTCAGCACGGGCCAGTCGGTCTTGCTGTCGATCCAAGCGTCGAGCTCGTCCTTCAGCTGGCTTTGCTTGAGGAACAGGTGTTTCGTCTCGCGCATCTCCAGATCAGTAGCACCCGAAATGGTCGAGCGCGGGTTGATCAGATCCTCGGGGTCGAGCTGCTTGGTGCAATTGTCGCACTGATCGCCGCGTGCATCCTCGAAACCGCAGTTGGGGCAGGTGCCCTCGACATAGCGGTCGGGCAGGAAGCGCCCGTCGGTCGGCGAATAAATCTGCCGTTGGGAGACCTCTTCGATTAGCCCGCGGTCGGCCAGCGCGCCCGCGAAATGCTGCGTGAGCTTGCGGTTCTGCGGGCTGGACGAGCGGCCAAAGTGATCGAAGGACAGGCCGAACCCATCGGCGATGCGAGCCTGTGTTTCATACATCTCGGCGCAATATTCATCGACCGGTTTGCCCGCTTTCGCGGCGGCAAGCTCGGCGGGGGTGCCGTGCTCGTCCGTGGCGCAGAGGAACAGAACATCCTGCCCCCGGCCACGCTGATAGCGCGCGTAGAGGTCCGCAGGCAGCTGACTGCCCACGAGGTTACCCAGATGTTTGATCCCGTTGATATAGGGGATGGCGGAGGTGATGAGGTGGCGTGTCATATAAATATTCCCGTGCTTGGCGCAGCCTTATCGCAAGGGCTGCGCCAGTTCCAGCAAAAGACGGGACCGGTCAATCGCGGTCCCGCGCGCGGCCCAAGAGCCGCCCGATGAGAAAGCTGGTCCGTGGGGCGTAGACGTAGGGCGTCCGCTCGGCCAAGGTGGGGCGCGCGCGCATCCGGGCAAGGCCAAAGACCACCAGGCCCCCATGCGCCGCCGCAATCATCGCGAAAAGCGCCGCCGCGCCGAAATTGTCGATCAGGACCGAGGCGAGATAGGGCGCGCCGATGGCTCCCAGAGCGAAAAAGAACATCAGGGCGGCGGAAAGCTCTACCCGCTCGTCGGAACTGGCAAAGTCATGGGCATGGGCGGCAGAGACCGAATAGATCGGAAAGGTCGTGGCGCCGAAGAGCCCGGCGGAGAGCATGATCCCCGCCGTGCCATAGCCCGCGCCCATCACGGTGACCGCACAGCCGCCCATCGCGGCGACCGAGAGCCAGATCAGCACCCAGCGGCGGTCGAACTTATCGGCCAGCATCCCCATGGGATATTGCGCAAGCGCACCGCCGAGCACGAAGGCGGCGAGGAACCACGCGATCTGCGGCGCGCTGAGGCCGACTTCTTGGCCGTAGATCGGCCCGACCATCCGGAAAGACGCGCTGGAGACGGCGGCCACGATGACCCCCGCCGCCGCCAGTGGCGAGCGGTCAAAGGCGAGGCGTGGGCGCAGCCGTGGCTGGCTGGGTGTTTCGGGCGGGCGAACCTTGGTCAGCGTCAGCGGCAAGAGGGCGGCACAGCAGCCGATGGCCAGCAGGTTGTAAGAGACGTAAGACGCCGGGGCGAGCACGCCCACGATCAACTGCGCGGCGAGCGAGCCGCTCATGTCCACCACCCGGTAAACGCCCATGGTGCGCCCGCGGGTCTCATTGGTGACTTTGGCCTGCATCCATGCTTCGATCACCGTATAGCAGCCCGCCACGCACATGCCTGACGCGACACGCATCAGCCCCCATGCGTAGGGGTCCACCACCATCATATGCGCCATCAGGCCGATTGATCCGGCGGCGGTGAAGGCCGCAAAGGCGCGGCTGTGGCCGACGCTGCCCATCAACCGAGGTGCCCACCAGCAGCCGATGAAGAACCCCAGAAAATGCGCCGAGCCAAGCATACCGATTTCCTGTCGGCTGAACCCAAGCTGGGCGCCTGACAGCACGTCAATCGGCCCCACACCTCCGGTGGAGAGTTGCAGGAGGATGACCGAGAAGAATAGGGCGGCGAAGGATATGAGCAGGCGCATGGGCGCAGATTGCGTCCATTGCTGCCCAAACGGAAGGCCGAAAACTACCGGGGCTGCGCTTTTGTCGGGGTGCTAGGATCGGCGCGGGGCAATTGCCCTTGCGAAGGCCGGGCAGGCGGCTAGGTTGCGGGCAAATCACAAGCGAGGACCACAAGATGAAGATGAAAAAGCTCGGCTCAAGCGATATCGAGGTCTCGCATTTCTGTTTGGGCTCCATGACATGGGGCACCCAGAACACCGCCGAGGAGGGCCATGCGCAGATCGACCGCGCGCTGGAGGCCGGGATCAACTTCATCGACACTGCCGAGATGTACCCCGTGAACCCGATCAGCGCCGAGACGATTGGCCGGACGGAAGAGATCATCGGCCAATGGTTCGCCCGCGACAAGCGCCGGGACGAGGTGGTTCTGGCCAGCAAACACTCCGGCGAGGGGATGCAGCACGCCCGCGACGGCGCGCCGATTTCCTCCGACACGATCCCCGGCGCCATCGAAGGCTCGCTGAAGCGCTTGCAGACGGATCACATCGACCTTTATCAATTCCACTGGCCCAACCGCGGCAGCTATATGTTCCGCAAGAACTGGCACTACGACCCGTCGAACCAGAACCGGGCCGAGACCATTGCGCATATGGAAGACACGCTCGGCGCGCTGCAACGTGAGGTCGAACGTGGGACGATCCGCGCCTTTGGCCTCAGCAACGAAAGCGCTTGGGGGTTGACCCAATGGGCTGCCGTGGCCGAACGGGTGGGCGGGCCGCGCCCGATCTCGGTGCAGAACGAATATTCGCTGATGTGCCGACTGGCCGATACCGATGTGTCCGAGACCTGCATCAATGAGCAGATTGACATGCTGGCCTTCTCTCCGCTGGCCGCGGGGTTGCTGACCGGGAAATATCAGGGCGGGAAGGTCCCCGCCGGGTCGCGTCTGTCGCTGAACGAAGATCTGGGCGGTCGGGTCACCCCCCGCGCCTTTGAGGCGGTCGCGGCCTATCTTGACGTGGCCGAGAAACATGGGCTCGACCCGGTGCAGATGGCGCTGGCATGGTGTGCGACACGGCCCTTCATGGGCTCAGTGATCTTTGGCGCGACCAGCCTTGAGCAGCTTGACGTGGCGCTTGGCGGGGCGGAGCTGACCTTGAGCGATGAGGTGATGACCGACCTTGACGCGGCGCATAAAGCCCATCCGATGCCCTATTGATGGCCCGCCTTGGGATGCATCTGGCGCGGCGGGGGGCCATGTTGCTGCTCTTGGGCGCCCTCGCGGCATGTAGTGGCGGTGAGGCACCGCCCGCGCAGACCGGGTTTCGAGATGCGGAGGCTTTGATCGGGGCCACCAGCCGCTATGACGCAGCGCGCTTTGGCGGCGATTGGCAGGTCCGGGCCGCATTCCCCGGTGACGCCGACCTGCAGGCCGTGACCTTCGCGCCGGAAGGGCCGACCCTGATTGAACAGCGCCAGACCTGCGACAGCGCCGGATGCCGTAACACCCGCACTCTTTGGGCGCTGAGCGCAAAGGGGCCGGGCCGTTACACGATGCGCGCCGCCGTCGGCGGGGCCGAGCGGCCTTTCTGGGTGCTTTGGGTCGACGAAGGGTTCCGCACGGCGGTCATCGGCAGCCCCGATGGCGGATATGGCTGGATCCTTGACCGACAGGTGACAGGCGGGGCGGACCGGATCGCCGCCGCGCAGGAGATCTTGGCCTTCAACGGCTATGACCTCGGGGCCCTAAAGATGAGGCCCTAAGGCACTGGCCCTGCCGCCCGCCTTCGGCCTATAGGCTGTTATGGACAGTGCTTTCGCCCCCGATCTGTGGATCCTTGTCACCCTTGCCGCCGCCGTCTTTCAGACCGGGCGCTTCATGCTGCAAAAGCATCTGGCGACCGATACGCTTTCGGCAGGCGGGGCGACCTTTTCGCGGTTTCTCTATTCCGCGCCCTTCGTGGCGCTGTTGCTGCCGCTCTATCTGGCGCTGAGCGGGCAGGGGGTGCCGCCGCTTGAGGCGGGCTTCTGGCTGTACGGGGCGATGGGCGGCACGGCGCAGATCATGGCGACGGTCTGCGTGGTACTGTTGTTCAAGCAGCGCAATTTCGCGGTGGGCATCACTTTCAAGAAGACCGAAGTGATCCAGACCGTGCTGATGGGCTGGATCGTGCTGGGCGAGGGTGTTTCGGGCGCGGGCTTTGCGGCCATCGCCCTTGGCGTGCTGGGGCTGCTGTTGCTGTCCGGCGGGGCCGAGGCGCGGGGGCTGCGCCTTAGCGATCTGCGCAACCGTGCGGCGGGGCTGGGCATCGCCTCGGGCTTTCTCTTCGCGATCTCGGCAGTCTGTTATCGCGGCGCTTCGCTCGCCGTGGCCTCGGGCGATCCGCTGTTGCGGGCGGGGGTGACTTTGGCCGCGGTGGTGCTGATGCAAACGTTGATCATGGCGCTTTGGCTACGCCTGCGCGAACCGGGGCAGATGCGCCGGGTCTGGGCCGCGCGGCGGGTGGCGGTTTGGATCGGGCTGACCTCGATGGGCGGGTCGCTCTGTTGGTTCATCGCCTTCACCCTGCAAAACGCGGCCTATGTGAAAGCCTTGGGGCAGGTCGAACTGATGCTAAGCATCGCCGCCACGACCCTGTTCTTTCGCGAGCGGATTTCGCGCCGGGAGTGGGCGGGCATGGCGGTGCTGGCGGTCTCGATCCTGATGCTGGTTTTGGTGACCTAGCCCGACATCGGGCGGCCATGCAGACGCAGGAACAGGCTTTCTTCGTCGTTGTTCTTGAAAAACGGGACCGAGGCAGGCGGGCTGGTGTCACGCGCCCGGGCGGCGACCTCGGCCAATACGACCTCGGTGATGAAGGGCATGTCGAAAGACCGCGCCCGGCTTAGCGGCACCCATTGCAGATGTGACAGCTCATCACAGGCGGCGTCAAAATCATCGGGGTCGCTGGCGATGTCGTCGGCATCCACCAGAAAGAAACGCGCGTCGAAACGGCGCGGGCGGCCCGGCGGTGTCAGGGCGCGAAACACGAATTGCAGGGCGGAGGCATCGGGCAAATGGCCCGTGGCTGCAAAGCTCTGCCAGTCGGGCGGCACATCCCCCTGCCATGCGCCCTTGCGGCCCAGCACCAAACCGGTCTCTTCCCAAAGCTCACGAATGGCGGCAACGGCGATGGCATGGGCGAGCGACGGTTCGGCATCATCACAAAGCCTGCCGTGGCAAAGCGCGTTCACCGGTGCGGCAAGGGGCACATGGGCATCGCCCGCGTCCACCGCCCCGCCGGGAAAGACGAATTTATTCGGCATGAAGGCCGCCTTGGCCCCGCGTTGCCCCATCAGGATATGCGGGGTCTCATGGCGGTCGCGCAGCACGATCACCGTGGCGGCGTTGCGGATTTTGGTCTTGTCGATGGTCATGCGGTAGCGCTCCGGCAGTCAGGGGCCGAAGGGCAGGCCGCCTTAGCTTGACCGGCCGAAGCCGCCCATCCTTTTGGCCCATTGAAAGCCGATCATGGCCCCCTTCAGTCTGGGCAGAAGGTAAAGCGACAGCGCCGTGCAGCCAACCGCAAAAATGGTGAACAGGGTCAGAGGTTCGGGCCGCCAGACCACATAGGCGATGTGCAGCCCCGGTGCCAAAAGGTGACCGACCAGCAGAATGGTCAGATAGGCCGGGCCGTCATCGGCGCGGTGGTGGTGGAATTCCTGACGGCAGACTGCGCAGTCGTCGTTCACTTTCAGATAGCCATGCAGCAGCTCTCCGCCCCCGCAGGAGGGGCATTTGCCACGCCAACCGCGCAGCATGGCAGGCAGGCGGGGCCGCTCTTCGCTGGCGTCGGTCTCTGCGGTGTCGGGGGACAATTGCTGGGTCTGTGACATGGGGCGATCCTCTGGTTGAGGGATAGATGCAGTCTGGGGCGTCAAATGAAAAGACCGGAGGTTGCCGTTGCGGCGCCATGTCGCGCAGGGCGGGGCTTTGCCAATTCTTCGAAAAAAAGTTTGAAAACCTGCGACGGAAGTTTCGGGCTCCGCCGTTTGACCCTGTGATCGCGGCGCAAAAGCGTGAGACGATCTTTAAAAAACGAGGAGTATCAAGATGACCATTCGTACCAATATGAAGATCGCAGCCCTCAGCGGATTGTTGGCCGTGGGTGCCGTGGCCGCCACCGCCCAACCAAACGGGCAGGACCGGTTCCAGCAGCTTGACGCAGATGGCAACGGTGCGATCACGCAGGCAGAGTTTCAGGCCCATGCCGAGGCGCGTTTTGCCAAGGTTGATGCCGATGGCGACGGTTTCGTGACCGGCGAAGAGCTGAAGGCCGCAGGCGATGCACGCCGCGCCGATCGCGCCGCCAAGATGGTTGAGCGTTTCGACACCGACGGCAACGGCAGCCTCGACGCCTCCGAATTGGAAGCCATGGGCGATAAACACGGTGGCAAGCGCGGCGGCAAAGAGGGCGGCAAGCACGGTCATAAGGGCGGTGATAAGGGCGGTGACAAGGGCGCCCGCATGATCGAGCGCATGGACGCCAATGACGACGGCAAACTCTCGATGGAAGAGATGACGCAGCGCCACGATCCGGCCAAGATGTTCGAGCGTCTGGACAAAGACGGTAACGGCAGCGTCAGCGCCGAAGAGTTTGAAGCGGCGAAAAAAATGCATGGCAAGCGGCACCATAAGGGTGACAAAATGGACCATGACAAGCCGCAGCGCGACTAAATGAAGCCTCGGGCGCGCTTGATCATGGCGCGCCCGGACCTTAGCCATGGACGGGATGCAGGATTTGCCCAACGCGCAGCAAGATGCGGATGCCGAGTTGTTGCAACGCTATGCCAATGGCGATGCGGCGGCGGCGCGGTTGCTGACCGCGCGGCTGGTGCCGCGCCTCCACGGCCATGCGCTGCGGGTGCTCGGTGACCGGGCCGAGGCCGAGGATGTGGCCCAAGAGGCGATGCTGCGGCTCTGGCGTCAGGCGCCGAAGTGGCGCAGGGGCGAGGCCAAGGTGACCACTTGGCTTTACCGTGTCGTGGCCAACCTCTGCACCGACCGTCTGCGCCGCCGGGGGGCGGGGGTGTCCGGGCTCGATGATGTGGCGGAACCTGCCGATCCGACCCCCGGTGCCGCGCAGCAGATGCAGCAGGCCGCCCGTGTGGACGCGCTGCAACAGGCGCTGGCCACTTTGCCCGACCGCCAGCGGCAAGCGGTGGTGTTGCGCCATATCGACGGTATGGCCAATCCCGAGATCGCCGAGGTGCTGGGCATCGGGGTCGAAGCGGTGGAAAGCCTGACCGCGCGGGGCAAACGGGCATTGGCCGCGCAACTGTCGGCACAACGGGACGCATTGGGGTTTGAAAATGAGTGACGTCGACGATCTGGAAGATTTCTTTGCCGCGGCCCGGGCCAATCCGCCACAGGTCTCGGCCGATTTGCAGGCCCGCGTTCTGGCTGATGCCGAAGCGCATATGCCCAAAGCGCCGCGCCAGCCGTGGCATCAGGCGCTCTGGCAACTCTTGGGCGGTGCGGCGGGGCTGAGCGGTCTTGCCACTGCCGCGGCTGTCGGGGTTTGGGTCGGAGTGGCACCGCCCGAAGGCATGCCGGATTTGGCCGGGCAGTTCGTGACCGGCACATGGGAGACCGAGACTTCGGACCTCACGGCGGCTGACACAGGCAGCGAATTCGGTGGATTTGGCTGGGACATGGAGGAAAGTTGAGATGACACAGGATCCGACACCGCGGCGCAGGCGCCTCATGCGGGTGGCCCTTGGCCTGTCGCTGGCGTTGAACGTGATGATCCTCGGCGCGCTTGGCGGGGCGATGTGGCGTCATGGCGGGCCGGGGCCGCGTGGCGCTGGCGATTTGCCGGGGCTGCGCAGCTATGCCTCGCCCTATGTACAGACGCTGCCGCCCGAGACACGGCACGAACTGCATAGCAAGATGCGCGCCAGCGGCAAGGCGCATCACCTTGATCGGGATGCGCGCCGCGCGCTTTATGACGAAATGCTCGCCGCGCTTCGGGCCGAGCCGTTTGAGGCCGATGTCGCCGCGGCGGTGCTTGCCGCCCAAGGCGAGGCCGCAGCCAGTGTTCAGCAGGTCGCCCATGAGGCGTGGTTGGCCGAGGTCAGCGCGATGGATGCCGCCGCCCGTCAAGACTATGCCGACAAGCTGCAACAGCGGCTGGAAGCGGGGCCGCCCCGCAAGAAAGGCAAACGCGACGGCAAGCCCGAACGGTGAGCGGGTCGGGTGCCGCCCGGTGCCCGGTCTTGCCCTTTGCCGGACGGCGGGCTAGGCCGAGGGCGAATGACCCCGGCAGGGGGCGGCGTTAACCGGCCCCTTGCCCCTTAGAAAGCCCGGCCCATGACCGACACCTCTCAGATGATGCACAGCGACGCGGAGACCGTGCTGGCCACGGCCAAGGCGTCACCCGCGCGGCGGGCGGTGGGGCTGTTGTCACTGGCGGGGCTGGGGTTGCTGCTGATCTATTCCGCACTGACCCGCTCCCCCGATCCGATCTGGCAGACCGTGCTGGTGCTGGTGGGGCTTGGTTTTATCGCGATTGCCGAGGTGATGCGCCGCGCCACCGCCAGCGCGGTGGAACTGACCGAAGAGGCGCTGCGCGATGCCGATGGCCGGGTGATCGTCCGCATGGACGAAATCGCGCGCATCGATCAGGGTGCTTTCGCGGTCAAACCCTCGAACGGTTTCCTGCTCAAGACCAACCGCCGCGTGGCGCGGGGCTGGCGCTTGGGCCTGTGGTGGAGCCTTGGCCGCCGGATCGGCGTGGGCGGCATGACCCCGGCCAATGAAACCAAGCTGATTGCCGAGATCATCCGCGCCAAACTGGCCGAGCGTGAGGCCGCTTAACCGTCCGACCAGACCGTGCGTGGCGCATAGCGCGGGCGGGTGAAGACGAAGTTGTGAATGTCGCGCCGCTCCAACCCGGTTTTGAACAGTGGCTCGAAGTCGCGCCATGTCTCGACCAGCGTGACACGTTCGTTGTCGGGCATGACGGGCAGTTTGTCATGCCAATTGCGCACATCGTCGCTGGTCAACGGCTCAACCATGCCGCGTACCTGCGACCAATCGGCCTGATAGCGGTTGTTTTCCGCGTCATACCAAAGCGAGCTGACCCGTATCGCGGTTTGCCCGGTGCCCCGGGTGAGATACTCGAACAGTTCTTGCATCCCTTGGAGATAGTCCGCGTCAATCGCCTGCGTCTCGCGCGAGATGGCATCGCCCACGGTATAGGCCGCCGTCTGGTTGAGGTTGTACATCCGGAAGGTGTCAAAGGTCGAATACATGGCCAGATAGGCCCAGAACATCAGCGGCAACATGATCACCGTCTCAACGGCGATGGAGCCGTCCTCGCGCCCTTTGAACCGGGCCAGCAAACTGCAGAAAACGCGCATCAATTCGGCTCCTGCACGAAGGCCGCGCTTGAGACCATGGAAACACGGCCCGCGCCGTCTTTCTCAAGGGCATAGCCAAGGCCGGTGGTCGGAAAGAAGGGCTCAAACCGCGCGCAGGCGCGCAGCAGCATCAACTGATGTTCGACCCCAAGAATCCAGCCGCGCACCGGTCTGGGGTCTTCGGAAGTGTCGACGCAATCGGGCGACTGGTCGAAGCTGGCGAAATTGCGCGGGTCCACGCGGATCATCTCAAGGCGCAGGGTCTCTTCGCAGTCATCCAAGAAGATCGCGGCCTCGCAGATTTTGTCCTTGATGGTCTGATGCGTCATCGGGGTATTGGTGTTCAGCCGGATGTAGCGCACCGTCATGTCGAGCCCCCGGTCAAGGAACATGTGGCGGATGGCGTAAAAGCTCATCTCGACGGACATGAGCAAGCAGCCGAACAGCAGCGGCGACAGGATGGCGAATTCCATCAACATGGCCGAGCCGTCCTCATCGCCGCGAAACCGGCGCCATGCCTTGATGCAGCGCTGTATCATTGCGTCAGCCTCAACTGGTTGATCTGGCGGGCGATGGCCTCGAATGCGCTGACGATCTCGACCCCTTCGACGCGGAAGAAATGGCTGTCGGAGGAGGCGCAGTTCTTCATCACCGAGGCGCCATGGTCGGTCACTTCAAAGCCGATCGACCAGATTACGATGCCCTTGGCCTTGGCCGCGTCGCAGATGTTGTCGAGCAGGGCGTCGGCCTGCGATGCGCTGTATTTCGTCCAGTACCAGCGGTGACGCTCGCTTGAACGGACATTGCGGTTCAGCCACCAGTAGAAGGGGTAATCGCTCCAATGGCGGTAGTGGTCCCGGTTGGCGTAGACTTGGCGGTTGATCCGGCGGGTGGTCACGTTCACCCCGTCAGTCATCAGGATCACCGTTTTCAGCGTGTCGATATCGCTGTAGTCAGCCGGGCGCCCTTGGAAGGCCGCATCGCCACCGATGGCTTGATTGATCGCGCGGAAGGACGGGTCGAGCAGCGCCACGCCCCATTTCATGCCCAGATGAATGGCGGTGTTCGCGCGGGGCTGGAAATTGGAAATCCGGGCTTTCAGCGCGGTGGCGTTCTGCGAATAGGGCGCGATTTCTTCGTAATCCTGCTTCGGGCAGCCGGGGTTGTAGATGTTGTCATAACGGCCGGTGTTGTCGCGATGATAGCCGTTCCAGCTATAGCCCGCCTCGAAGTGTTGCATGTGCTCATAGCTTCGGGTCTGGCTGATGGCGGTGAGGTCAAACTCGCTGTCGTCGAAATCAACGCAATGGGAGAAGGAATGCAACTGGGTGACGTTCAACTCATCCATGATGTCCTTCCCGACGTTGACCTGCGCGGTATAGGGCACGACGGAGATTGAGATCAGGTCCGCGTTCTCGGGCTTGAGCACGGTGTCGATGAAGGCGTCGCTCGCGTCATGGAGGTTGGCCATCTTGCCGTTCTCCCGCATGGAGCCCGAGATATCGAGCACCATGGAAATCTCGACCTTGTTCACCTTTTCCTCCGCCGTAGATTTGGCAGGGACATGCAGCCGGTCTTGGCCGAATTTGGTCATGAACATCGTGTTGAGCGTGCGCGAGGCATCGACGGTAACGCGGCGGTAGTTCAACCCTTCGTCGACCGTTACGCTGGATACATATTCGGCCAGCCCCGCCTTGTCGAAATAATCGCGGGCCACGGCCTCGGGGCTGAGCGTCTGGTCAAGGTCAGCCGCCGCCAGCACGGCGCGGTCGGCCACTGCTTGCACCCTTGCGCGTTCGCGTTCATGGCGCATCAGGTCCACGCCGATGCCGCCCATGAGGATCATCAGCAGGATCATCAGAATGGCAAAGACCGTGACCAGCCCGTCTTCTTCGCGTGCGAAGCGGCGCAGCAGCGCGGGCAGGGGCTGCGGGGGATTTCCCGAACTGTGAGTGCTATCGCGCATCGTCATCAACCTCTCTTCCTTTGGCGTCCTGCGGGCGCCAAAGGGAATGGGCGGCATTTGCCTTGCCCTGTTGTGCTGCGGGAAAGTGTCCAGAGTTTGGCACGTCTGGGGCAATAGGCGGCGCTTGGGGGCGGTTTTCGGGGGCGTTTTGGACCGATTTCCACCGGGCGGGGAGGGTGGCGCGGGCCGCCCCTACCCACGGTTGATAAAGTTTCGCAAATCGCGAGGAATTGGGTCGCGCCCCGCTATGAGGCGTCCTACGGTGCGACTGCATGCCCCTAGGGCAGCCAGATGAGTCGCGCCCGCAAACAAAGGGACCGCGACCGGACAAGAAGAGGAGAGACCGATGAATCCAGCCAATGAGCCGAGTTTCCGCGACAGTGTGGACCTGATGTTCAACCGCGCGGTCGCGCTGATGGATTTGCCGCCCGGTCTCGAAGAGAAAATCCGCGTTTGCAACGCCACCTACACGGTGCGTTTCGGCGTGCGTCTGCGGGGCCGAATGCATACGTTCACCGGCTACCGTTCGGTCCATTCCGAACATATGGAGCCCGTCAAAGGCGGTATCCGCTATTCCATGGCCGTGAACCAGAACGAGGTCGAAGCGCTGGCCGCGCTGATGACCTATAAATGCGCGCTGGTGGAGGCGCCCTTTGGCGGCTCCAAGGGCGGGCTTTGCATCGATCCCCGCGAATACGATGAACATGAGCTTGAACTGATCACCCGGCGTTTCGCCTATGAGTTGATCAAGCGCGACATGATCCACCCCGCGCAGAACGTGCCCGCCCCCGACATGGGCACCGGCGAGCGTGAGATGGCTTGGATCGCGGACCAGTACAAACGCATGAACACCACCGACATCAACGGTGTGGCCTGTGTCACCGGCAAGCCGATCAACGCGGGCGGCATCCAAGGCCGGACCGAGGCAACAGGCCGGGGCGTGCAATATGCGTTGCAAGCCTTCTTCCGTGATCCCGAGGGTCTGAAGAAAGCGGGCCTTTCCGGCAAGCTCGACGGCAAGCGGGTCATCATTCAGGGTCTCGGCAACGTGGGCTATCACGCCGCCAAGTTCCTCAGCGAAGAAGATGGCGCGAAGATTACCGCGATCATCGAACGCGACGGCGCGCTGCACAGCGAAGACGGGCTGAACGTCGAAGCCGTGCACAAGTGGATCGAAAAGCATGGCACCATCAAAGGCTATGCCGATGCGAAGTTCGAAGAGGATGGCGCCAAGTTTTTGGAAGCGGACTGCGATATCCTGATCCCCGCCGCGCTGGAGGGGGTGATCAACCTCACCAATGCCGAACGTATCAAGGCACCATTGATCATCGAGGCCGCGAACGGTCCGGTGACCGCCGGGGCCGATGAGGTGCTGCGCAAGAAGGGCACGGTGATCGTGCCTGATATGTATGCCAACGCGGGCGGTGTGACGGTCTCTTACTTCGAGTGGGTCAAGAACCTCAGCCACATCCGCTTTGGCCGTATGCAGCGCCGTGCCGAGGAATCGCGTCACCAACTGGTGGTGGATGAGCTTGAGCGGCTGAGCGCGGATAAGGACCTCGGCTGGACGCTGAGCCCCGACTTCAAAGAGAAGTATTTGCGCGGTGCGGGGGAGTTGGAACTGGTCCGCTCCGGTCTCGATGACACGATGCGCACGGCCTATGAGGCGATGGCCCATGTCTGGCACAGCCGCGACGATGTCGATGATCTGCGCACGGCGGCCTATCTCGTCTCGATTGAGAAGGTCGCGGCGAGCTATCACGCCAAGGGGCTTTGAGGGGCGTATTGCCTCTCTTGAAGTGACCGAAAAAGGGGCGTCCTGCGCCCCTTTTGCCGTCCGGGGGCTTAGGGGGCGCGAGAGGCGTTTTCGGTCATTGATAATTGCGCCCCAAGTTGCTTGACTGCGCCCAGACCGGGGGAGGCGAATGATGCGATTTTCAGGACTGCGGGTATTGCGCGAAGGCTTGACCGGCAATCGGGGTTGGACGGCGCAATGGCGCGATCCAGAGCCGCAAGCGGAATATGACGCGGTGATTATCGGCGGCGGCGGGCATGGGCTGAGCACGGCTTACTACCTCGCCAAGAACCACGGCATGACGAATATCGCGGTGCTTGAAAAAGGCTACCTTGGCGGGGGCAACGTCGGGCGCAACACGACCGTGGTGCGCGGCAATTACTTTCTGCCCGGCAATTCCGAGTTCTACAGCCATTCGCTGAAACTCTGGGAAGGGCTGTCGGAAGAGTTGAACTATAACGTGATGTTCAGCCAGCGCGGCGTGATCAGCCTGTTCCACTCCGACGCGCAGCGCGATGCTTCAGCCCGGCGCGGCAATGCGATGATCAAGCAGGGCGACGATGCGGAACTGCTCGACCGCGAGGGTCTGCGCAAACTGCTGCCCTATCTGGACTACGACAACGGGCGCTTTCCTATCCACGGTGGCCTCCTGCACCTACGCGGCGGCACGGCGCGCCATGATGCGGTGGCGTGGGGCTATGCGCGCGGCGCGGACCAGCGCGGTGTCGATCTGATCCAACAATGCGAAGTCACCGGCATCGACATCGAAAACGGCCGCGTGCGTGGCGTGCAGACCACACGCGGGGCGATCCGGGCCAAGAAGGTGGCGATCGTGACGGCTGGGCGCTCGGGCCAAGTCGCTGCCATGGCGGGGATGCGCCTGCCGATCGAGAGCCATGTTTTGCAAGCCTTCGTTTCCGAAGGGTTAAAGCCCGTCATCGACCATGTGATCAGCTTTGGCATGGGGCATTTCTATATCAGCCAGTCCGACAAGGGCGGGTTGGTCTTTGGTGGCGATCTGGATTTCTATGCCTCCTACGCGCAGCGCGGCAACCTGCCGATGATGGAACATGTGATGGAGGCGGGGATGACCCTGATGCCGATGATCGGCAAGGCCCGCGTGCTGCGCTCTTGGGGTGGGATCATGGACATGACACCCGATGGCAGCCCGATCATCGACAAGACCGAGACCGAGGGTTTGTTCGTCGACTGCGGCTGGTGCTACGGCGGCTTCAAGGCGGTGCCCGCCTCGGGCTATGCGCTGGCGCATCTGATGGCAACGGGGCAGCATCATGAGACGGCGGCGGGCTTTAGGCTCGACCGGTTCCGCTCGGGCGAAGGTTTGATGGATGAAGAGGCCACCGGGTCTCAGCACAACTTGCATTGAGGGAGGGCAGATATGCGGATTGAATGCCCCATTTGCGGCAGCCGGGACCGGCGAGAGTTTTATTATCGCGGCGATGCCATCGCCTTGGCGCGGCCTACGCCCGAGGCCGGGGATGATGTGTGGGACGCCTACCTCCACCTGCGCGACAACCCTGCGGGAGAGACCCGCGACCTGTGGCAGCATGAGACCGGCTGCGGCGCGTGGCTCGTCGTCACCCGCGATACGGTGACCCATGCGGTACACGCCGTCGAACTAGCGTCGGATGTGAAAAGGGCCATGGCATGAGGATTGCAGGGCGCGGATTGATCGACCGGGAGACGCCGGTCAGCTTTACCTTCGACGGGCGGCGCTATGGCGGGTTTGCGGGCGATACGGTCGCCTCGGCCATGCTGGCGAATGGGCAGCGGCTGATGGGGCGGTCGTTCAAATATCATCGCCCGCGCGGGGTTTTGAGCGCGGGCAGCGAAGAGCCGAACGCGTTGGTGACCACCGGCGTCGGCCCCGCGTCAGAGCCCAACGTTCGCGCCACCATGCAAGAGATTTACGAAGGTTTGCAGGTGCGCAGCCAGAACGCTTGGCCGAGCCTCGATCTCGATCTCATGGCGGTGAACGATCTGGCATCACCCTTTCTGGGGGCGGGGTTCTATTACAAGACCTTCATGTGGCCGCGCAATTTTTGGCGGCGCGTCTATGAGCCGGTGATCCGCCGCGCGGCGGGTCTGGGGCGGCTGAGCGGCCAGCCCAACGCGGACGCCTATGAGAAAGCCTATGCCTTTTGCGATCTTTTGGTGATCGGCGCAGGCCCGACGGGTTTGATGGCGGCGCTGGTGGCGGCGCGGGCGGGGGCGGATGTGATCCTCGCCGACGAAGATGCGCTGATGGGCGGGCGGCTGAATGCCGAGAACGAGCGTGTCGATGGTGAGCCAGGCCATGTATGGGCGGCGGGCGTGGTCGCGGAACTCGCGGCGATGGACAATGTGCGGCTGATGCCCCGCACGACGGTGACCGGCGCCTATGACGGCGGCATGTTCGGCGCGTTGGAACGGGTCAACCAACACCGCGCGCGGCGGGGCGAGGGCGCGCCGCTTGAGTGTTTCTGGCGCATCGCAGCCAAGCAATCCATCCTCGCAGCAGGCGCGTTGGAGCGCCCCGTGGCCTTTGCCAACAACGACCGCCCGGGCATCATGACCGCGGGCGCGGTGCGCGCCTATCTCAACCGCTGGGGCGTGGCGCCGGGCAAGCAGGTTGCGGTCTTTGGCAATAACGACGACGCCCATCGCACGGCCCGCGATCTGGCGGCAGCAGGCGTGCATGTGGCCGCACTGATCGACAGCCGCGAGGGCGTCAGCCACGATGGCGCGGATTTCCCGGTGCTGAGCGGGGCGGTGGTCTGCAACACTTCGGGCGGCAAGGAGTTGGAGGCGGTGTCGATCCGCACCGCCGGGGGCGTGCATAAGATACAGGCCGATTGTCTGGCCATGTCGGGCGGTTGGAACCCCTCGCTGCACCTCACCTGCCATATGAACGGGCGACCGACATGGTCGCCCGAGATCCACGCCTTTCTGCCCACCCCCGGCGCGGTGCCGGGAATGCATGTGGCGGGAGCCTGTAACGGCAGCTTCTCGACCCACGGCTGCCTTGCGGCGGGTGTGGCGGCGGCAGGGGACGCGTTGGCGGCTTTGGGCCGCAAGCCAGAGCCCATCGATCTGCCGCAGGCCGATGACGCGCCCTACCGCCTTGCCCCGCTTTGGGCAGTGCCGGGCAAGGGCCGGGCGTGGCTGGATTTTCAGAACGATGTCTGCGTAAAGGATGTGCAGCAGGCGGCGGCAGAGAGCTTCCGCTCGGTCGAGCATATGAAGCGCTACACGACCCAAGGCATGGCCCCCGATCAGGGCAAGAACTCCAACGTGGCGGCGCTGGCGGTGCTGGCAGATGCCACCGGGCGCGGCATTGCCGAGACGGGCACGACCACCTTCCGCCCGCCCTATACTCCGGTTGCGATTGCAGCGATGGGCGCGGGCGGGCAGGGCAAGGGCTTTGCGCCCGAACGGCTGACCACCAGTCATGCGGCCAGCCTTGCCATGAACGCCCCAATGGTGGAGGCGGGGCTGTGGTATCGCCCCAGCTATTTTCCGCGCGGGCAGGAGCGCAACTGGCGTCAATCCTGTGATCGCGAGGTCGGCTTTGTCCGCAAGACGGTGGGCATCTGCGATGTCTCGACCCTAGGCAAGATCGACATTCAGGGGCCGGATGCGGCCAAGCTGCTCGATCTGGTTTATACGAACAAGTTCAACAGCTTGAAGGTCGGTAAGGTACGCTATGGTTTGATGCTGCGCGAAGACGGTTTCGTCATGGACGATGGCACCTGCGCGCGTTTGGCTGAGACGCATTACCTGATGACCACTACCACCGGCGCTGCCGGTGAGGTGATGCGCCATCTGGAATTCGTCACGCAATGCCTGCACCCCGAATGGCAGGTGCATCTTTCTTCGGTCACCGAACAATGGGCGCAATTCGCCGTGGCAGGGCCGAATTCTCGTGAATTGCTGAACGGGCTGCTGGAGCAGCCGATCGACAATGAGAGCTTCCCCTTCATGGCCTGCGGCGATGTGCGGCTCGGCGGGGTGGCGGCACGGCTGTTCCGCATCTCCTTTTCCGGCGAACATGCTTATGAGATCGCCGTGCCCGCGCGCTATGGCGCGGCGCTGTTCGACCTGCTCGTCGCGCGGGCCGAGGCGCTGGAGGGCGGCGCCTATGGGATGGAGGCGCTCAACGTGCTGCGGTTGGAAAAGGGGCATATCACCCATGCAGAGATCGACGGCCGCGCCACGGCAGAGGATATCGGCATGGGGCGGATGCTGTCGGATGCCAAGGATTGCATCGGCAAGGCCATGTCCGAACGCCCCGGCCTGCGCGACCCAAACCGCGCGCAACTGGTCGGGCTGCGGCCCGTCGGCGCGGTGAAACAACTCACGGTAGGGGCGTTTCTGTTCGAGGCCGGGGCCGAGGCCAGCCGCGAGAATGCGCAAGGCCATACGACCTCGGTCGGCTTTTCGCCGGATGTTGGCACTTTTATCGGGCTGGGCTTCGTCACCCGGGGCCGCGCACGGCATGGGGAGGTGATGCGCATGGTCGACCATCTGCGCGAAATCGAGGCGGAGGTGGAGATCTGCGCCCCGGTCTTTGTGGACCCTGAAGGAGGACCCGCCCGTGGTTGAATTGAAAGCGCAAACGCCGTTCGGCGATCTGCTCCCGCTGCACATCGGTGACATGACGGTGGCGGCTCGCGATCTGGGCCAGTTGACCGTGCTGGGCGTGTTTGATCCGGCGGCCCTCACCAAGGCGCTAAAGGCCGCCCATGGGGTTGCCCTGCCGGAGCCGCTTCAGAGCACCGCCAACGGCGATGCTCGCTGTCTGTGGTTTGGCCGGAAAGAGGCGTTGCTTGTCGGCCCCGCACCAGATGAGGCGCTTGCGAAACATGCAGCCCTTGTCGATGTCTCGGACGGATGGGCGGTGGCGGAGTTGCAGGGGCCGGGGGCCGAAGATGTACTGGCGCGACTGGCCCCGGTTGACCTGCGCGCGGCGGCGTTCAAACCCGGTCAGACCCTGCGCAGCCCCTTGCGCGAAATGCCCGCCGCGATCACCCGAACCGACACCGGCTTCCTGCTTATGGTCTATCGGTCGATGGCCGCCACTTTGGTGCAGGAGTTGCGCCGCGCTATGGAAGCGGTGGCATCGCGGCGCTAGGTTGTGCGGCAGGGGCCCGAATCCCCGTTAGGCAAACAACGGAGCATAGACATGAACAAAACGATTTTCGCCGCATTGGCCGCGATCAGCATGGCGGTCTCGGGCCCGGCGCTGGCGGCCTCGAAGAAAGAGACGAGCTGCATGCATCAGGCCGCCGTGGTCGCCGCCGTGCAGCAGGCCCGCCTCGACCGCGTAAAAGAGCGCCAAGTCCCCGCCGCCGTGAAGGCCAAGGCGACATGGCCCGAAAGCTTCAACACCGCGATTCCGCTGGTGACCCCTTGGGTCTACGAGATGAAGATGCGCGACGTGAAAAAGAACGATCTCGCCGCCGCGTGGAAAGAAATGTGCCTCGCCCAATAGGCTGACCAACGCCGTGCCGGGCAGGGGGCGCTGCCCGGCAAAAGGGGCGTTTTACCGCCCGCTGCCGCGCCGCCTCCTCTGGACTCTGTACTGCCCCAGCCGGTATATGAAGCCATGAGCCTGCCCCCCGGATTTTTGGAAGAACTGCGTGACCGCGCCAGCCTGTCTCAGGTGGTGGGGCGCAAGGTT
This sequence comes from Sulfitobacter sp. 1A12056, assembly GCF_043558125.1. Lineage (NCBI taxonomy): Bacteria > Pseudomonadati > Pseudomonadota > Alphaproteobacteria > Rhodobacterales > Roseobacteraceae > Sulfitobacter > Sulfitobacter sp. 1A12056. Next base: position 66,179 of record NZ_JBIFFY010000001.1, read on the forward strand.
GTTTGGGACAACCGAAAGTCCAATCAGGGCAAGGGCGACATGTGGGCGCCATGCCCCTTCCATCAGGAAAAATCCGCGAGCTTTCACGTCGATGATCGCAAAGGCTTCTACTACTGCTTTGGGTGCCACGCAAAAGGGGATGCAATCTCTTTCGTGCGTGAGACCGAGAATGTGAGCTTCATGGAAGCGGTGGAGATCATCGCCCGCGAAGTCGGCATGCCGATCCCCAAGCAAGACCCCCGCGCACAGGCAAAGGCCGACAAGCGCACGCAATTGGCCGAGGTGATGGAGCAAGCGGTGCAATGGTTCCGCCTGCAATTGCGCACCGGGGCTGCGGGCGCTGCGCGCGATTATCTGGCCAAGCGCGGATTATCGGAACAGGCGCAGGCCCATTGGGAGATTGGTTTCGCCCCGAACAGTTGGCAGGGGCTGTGGGATGCGCTCAAATCAAAAGGCGTGGCGGATGAGTTGATCCTCGGGGCGGGGCTGGCGAAACCCTCCTCCAAGGGCGGCAAGCCCTATGACACGTTCCGGGGGCGCATCATGTTCCCGATCCGCGATGCGCGGGGCCGGGCGATTGCCTTTGGCGGTCGCGCGATGGACCCCGAGGATAAGGCGAAATACCTCAACTCGCCCGAGACCGAACTTTTTGACAAGGGCCGCAGCCTTTACAACGTCAAACACGCCCGCGCCGCCGCAGGGCGGGGGCAGCCGCTGATCGTGGCCGAAGGCTATATGGATGTGATCGCCCTGCATGGGGCGGGGTTCGAAGGGGCCGTGGCTCCCTTGGGCACCGCGATCACCGAGAACCAATTGCAGATGTTGTGGCGTATCGCGCCTGAGCCGATCATCACGCTGGATGGCGATGCGGCGGGCCAACGCGCGGCGTTGCGCCTGATCGATCTGGCGCTTCCGCTGTTGGAGGCCGGGCAAAGCCTGCGTTTCGCGGTCATGCCCGAGGGGCAGGACCCCGACGATCTGCTGCGTGCGCAGGGGCCGGACGCTTTGCAAAAGCTTCTGGACAGCGCCTTGCCCATGGTGCGCCTGCTGTGGCAGCGCGAGACCGAGGGCAAGGTTTTCGACAGCCCCGAACGCAAAGCGGCGCTGGACAAAAGCCTGCGCGAAAAGATCAAACTGATCCGCGACCCGTCGATCCGCAGCCATTATGGGCAAGAGATCAAGGACCTGCGGTGGGAGCTGTTCCGCCCGCAGAAGAAACGGCCCGAATTCCGCCCCGTCGGGGGCAAAGCGCCGGGCAAGGGCAAAGGCGGCAAGGGCGCTGCTTGGGGCGCGCCGCTGGCCCCGCTGGCCAGCACCAAAGCCTCGGCACTCGTGGCGATGAGCGATGAGCAGGTGGGCATGCATCTGCGCGAGGCGGTGATCCTTGTGGCCCTCGTCGATTGCCCGCAGTTGGTCGAGACCTTCGAGACGGGGTTGGAGGCGATGCGCTGCGATGACCCTGATCACGCGCGGCTGCGCGATCTGCTGCTGCGCTTTGGCCATGCGGGCGAAGAGCGGCTGAGCGAGGAGATTTCCTACTCCCTCGGCTGGGAGACACTTGAAAACATGAAGGGGCAACGCCACGTTGCCATCACGCCCTGCATCCGCAATCCCGGCAATGTGGACATGACCCGCCTGACCGTGGCCGAGGAACTGGCCAAACTGGATGCCGCCCGTGGGCTGAACGAAGAGATCGCCGAAGCCGTCGAAGACCTCAGCGGCCCGGCGGATGAGGGGGTCACCTGGCGTTTGAGCGAAGCGGCCCGTGCCGCCGATCTTGCCCGCCGCAGCGCACAGGAAGAAAGCAACGGGGAATTCGACGTGGGCGACAACGGCATGACGATGGACCGCGATGAGCGCAGCGCATTGGACGCGCTGTTGGGAACGATTAAATATGACAAGTCAAAGGGCCGCGGATGAGCATCGGCGTGGCCCATTTGCAGGACTTTTTGAAAATGCTGGGCAACGGGTTTAAGAATCACCGATAACCCCGCATGATTCGGAAAACCGAATCGTCTGCGGATGATTCGCGCTGACGCGCTGAAGGAGCATGAGATGGCTGCCAAAGATACGAATGACGACGCAAAGAGCAACGATTCAGAGGCCGGCCACTCGCTCGACATGAGCCAAGCCGCCGTGAAGAAGATGATCGGTGAGGCCCGCGAGAAGGGCTATATCACCTATGATCAGCTCAACACGGTGCTGCCGCCCGATCAGGTCAGCTCGGAACAGATCGAAGACGTGATGTCGATGCTCTCGGAAATGGGCATCAATATCATCGAAGACGAGGAAGCCGAAGAGGAAGAGAACAAAGGCTCGACCGAGGTTGCGACCACTGAGTCCAACCGCGATGTGGCGCTGTCCTCCGGCACTTCCGAGAAGCTTGACCGCACCGATGACCCGGTGCGCATGTACCTGCGCGAAATGGGCAGCGTGGAGCTTTTGAGCCGCGAGGGCGAGATCGCCATCGCCAAGCGCATCGAGGCTGGCCGCAACACGATGATCGCCGGGCTTTGCGAAAGCCCGCTGACCTTCCAGGCGATCACCATCTGGCGTGACGAACTTCTGTCTGAAGACATTCTGCTGCGCGATGTGATCGACCTTGAGGCGACCTTTGGCACGCAGATGGGCGATGAGGAGGAAACCTCTCCGGTCGTCGCCCCCGCCGCCGGGGCCGAAACCAAGACCGAAGAATCCAAGCCCGAATATGACGCCGACGGCAATCCGATCTCGTCGGACGACGACGACGACGAGGACGAACAGGCCAACATGAGCCTTGCGGCCATGGAAGCGGCGCTGAAACCGCAGGTTCTGGAAGCGCTCGACATCATCGCGGATGACTATGAAAAGCTCAGCGCGATGCAGGACAGCCGGATTTCGGCCACGCTGAACGAAGACGGCTCTTTCACCAAGGAACAGGAAGAGACCTATCAGAAGCTGAGGTCGGAAATCGTGCTTTTGGTGAACGACCTGCACCTGCACAACAACCGTATTGAAGCGCTGATCGACCAGCTTTACGGCATTAACCGCCGTATCATGCAGATCGACAGCGCCATGGTGAAGCTCGCCGACCAAGCGCGCATCAACCGCAAGGAATTCGTCGACAACTACCGCGGCTATGAGCTTGATCCCAACTGGATGGAGCGGATGGCCGAGAAGTCCGGCCGGGGCTGGCAGATGTTCATCGAACGCTCCTCGGAAAAGGTCGAAGAACTGCGCGCCGACATGGCGCAGGTCGGCCAATATGTCGGGCTGGATATCTCGGAATTCCGCCGCATCGTGCAGCAGGTCCAGAAGGGTGAGAAAGAAGCCCGTCAGGCCAAGAAAGAGATGGTCGAAGCGAACCTGCGCCTCGTCATCTCCATCGCCAAGAAGTACACGAACCGGGGTCTGCAATTCCTTGATCTCATTCAGGAAGGCAACATCGGCCTGATGAAGGCCGTCGATAAGTTCGAGTATCGCCGCGGCTACAAGTTCTCCACCTACGCGACATGGTGGATCCGTCAGGCGATCACCCGTTCGATTGCTGACCAAGCCCGCACCATCCGCATTCCGGTGCATATGATCGAGACGATCAACAAACTGGTCCGCACCGGTCGCCAGATGCTGCACGAGATTGGCCGTGAGCCGACGCCGGAGGAACTGGCTGAGAAGCTGCAAATGCCGCTCGAAAAGGTCCGCAAGGTGATGAAGATCGCCAAGGAGCCGATCAGCCTTGAGACGCCCATCGGCGACGAGGAAGACAGCCAGCTGGGTGACTTCATTGAGGACAAGAATGCCGTGCTGCCGCTCGACAGTGCCATTCAGGAAAACCTCAAGGAGACCACGACGCGGGTGCTCTCCTCGCTCACCCCGCGCGAGGAACGCGTGCTGCGGATGCGCTTCGGCATTGGCATGAACACCGACCACACGCTCGAAGAGGTCGGCCAGCAATTCTCGGTCACGCGCGAACGTATTCGCCAGATCGAGGCCAAGGCGCTGCGCAAGCTGAAACATCCCAGCCGCTCGCGCAAGCTGCGCAGCTTTCTGGACCAATAAACCAAAACGCGGCCCCGGTGGCCGCGTTTTCTTTTGCGGGGCGGGTCTTTGACCTGCCGCCCGCGCCGCTTACATCAAGGGGGTATCCCAAGAAGGTTCCCATGATGCGCAAAACTGTCCTTACCCTTCTTTGTCTTATGCTGCCGCTGCAAGCCGCCGCACAGGCCTACCGGGCCGAGAACCGGCTGATCGTCGTGCCCCTCACCGCGCAGGAGTTCGAGGTGATCGAAGACCACGGCGCAGGCGCGCGTCACATCTGGTGCGCCGCAGCGGAGTTTGCGCAGGACGTTCTGGGCCTCCCGCGAGGGGAGCGGCTTTATATCAAAACGCCTCGCGGCCCGTCGGTGAGCGGCGTGGGCCGTACCGGCGTCGTTTACACCACCAACCCTCAGCGGGCGAGCGGCGACAGGGGGCAGTCCTATTCCGTCACGATCAACCAAGCGGGAGAGAACCTGCCCAGCCATCATGCGCGGCAGTTCTGTCTGGATCGCATAATTGAGTTGCGGGATTTCTGAGCCGGGGAAGCCGTTGTTTTCACGCGGTGGCGGGCTTATTCTGCGGGTATTGTTACGACGGATTGATCTCATGCGTTTTCTACTCGCCAGCCTGCTTCTGACCCTCGGCACCAGCCAAGCCCTTGCCCATTGCCACCAGCGTAGCGCCACGGTTCTAACCTGTACGATTGACCATGGGACGAAGCAGTTGGAGGTCTGCCTCGACGGGGAAGAGGTGATCTACCGCTTCGGCCCGCCTGACGCGCCCGGTCTGACCCTGAGCGCTCCGATCACGGAGGTGGCGCATCAGCCTTGGCCGGGCATAGGTCGTGCCATCTGGGAAAGCACGACCTTTCGGAATGGCGCTTTTACATACGAGGTCCATGGCTCTTTCGACAAACTCGATCAGATCAGCGATGGTGGGGTGACGGTGCGCGAGAATGGGCGCGAGATCGCCTCGCTCTCCTGCGACAGGGGGTCAGCGGAACTGGGCCTCTTTGCCATAAGCGACGCGAAAGAGGCGGCTGGCCAATGTTGGGGCGCTGAGGCGCAGCACTGGGGGGCCTGCTGAAATGCAGACAGTCTTTACCATTCAAACCCGCGGTCAGGCGCTCTACGAGTTCACGGATGACGTGGCCCGCTGGATTGCGGGGCAGGGGGACGGGCTCCTGACGCTCATGGTGCAGCACACCTCGGCCTCTTTGCTGATCCAAGAGAACGCAGACCCGGATGTGCAGCGCGACCTCTTGGCCTATTTCGCCCGGCTGGTGCCGCCCGCCGATGCGCCAGAAATGAGCTATCTCACGCATCTGATGGAAGGGCCGGATGATATGCCCGCGCATATCAAAGCCTCGGTCCTGCCGGTGAGCCTTAGCATCCCCGTCGCGCGGGGACGGATGATGTTGGGGACTTGGCAGGGCATTTACCTGTTCGAGCATCGCGACGCCCCGCATCAGCGGCGCATCGCGGCGCATTTCCGGCCCGACTGACGCCGGACCGGGCAGGGGTCACCCCGTCGGCATCAGGTGAATTTCCCGCACCGCCGCCCGCGCGGGCGCTTCGAGCGCATGCATCACTGCATCTGCCACATCCTCAGGCTGCAACTTGTCGGGTTTGGCCTCATCGAAAAAGGCGGTGTCGACCATGCCGGGTGAGACCACCATGCAGCGGCCACCCCATTCGGCCATCTCATCCGCCAGGTTACCTGCGTAGCCGTGGATAAACCACTTGGTCGCCCCGTAGATCGACCCTTGGATATGCCGCCGCCCGGCAGCAGAACCGGTCACGATATATTGCCCCGTGGTCTTGCGCAGATGCGGCATGGCAGCATGGGCGGTATAGAGCGCGCCCATGATGTTGAGCTCGACCATCGCTTTCCAATCCTGCGGGTCGCCATTCTCTGTCCCCGCCGGGCTGGTGCCGCGCCCGGCGTTGGCAAAGGCAGCGTCAACCTGTCCGAAGTGGTCGGCCAGTTTGTCGATCGCTTGTTTCTGCGCGTCGTAATCGGTGGCGTCGCCCACCAGCACGAGTGCTTGGTCGCCAATCTCGGCGGCGAGGTCGTTCAGCTTGTCTTCGCTGCGGGCAAAGAGGCCGATGTTCCAGCCCGCTTTCGCGGCGGCGCGGGCGGTGGCGGCGCCGATCCCGCTGGAGGCGCCGGTCAGGAAAAGTGTCTTGGTCATGGTATGCTCCGTTTATAGCCTTCGCTGACCAACGCAGGGGCATGGCGTTGGGTCCATGACACATATTTGAACGCAAGATATAGCTGTGGAAATCTTCTCTACCCAAAACCTCGCGGCTCCCCTATAAGTTTTGACAAGAGGGCCGCGCGCCCCACAAGTGAGGCAGGATGAAGAGGGGGACGGCCGATGCGCTGCCCGTTTTGCGGAAATATCGACACCCAAGTGAAAGACAGCCGCCCGGCCGAGGATCACGTCTCGATCCGGCGCAGACGGTTCTGCCCGGCTTGTGGAGGCCGCTTCACCACCTACGAACGGGTGCAGTTGCGCGACCTTGTGGTCATCAAAACCTCCGGCAAGCGCGAGGATTTTGACCGCGACAAGCTGGAACGCTCGATCCGTATTTCCATGCAGAAACGCCCCATTGATCCCGAACGTATCGATCAGATGATCTCGGGCATCGTGCGCCGGTTGGAAAGCATGGGCGAGACCGACATCAGTTCGAAACATATCGGTGAGATCGTGATGGAGGCGCTGGCCCGGATCGACACCGTGGCCTATGTGCGTTTCGCCTCTGTTTACAAGAACTTCCAAGCCGCGGACGATTTCGACAAATTCGTTCAGGAACTGCGGCCCGACGCCCTGCCGGAAGAGTGACCGGCGAGCGGATGAGCGACGCGCGGTATATGGCGCTGGCGCTGTCCTTGGGGCGGCGCGGGCAGGGCAATGTCTGGCCCAATCCGGCGGTGGGCTGCGTCATCGTGCAAGGCACGCGGATCGTCGGGCGCGGTTGGACCCAACCCGGCGGGCGCCCCCATGCCGAGCCGCAGGCGCTGGCGCAGGCGGGTGCGGCGGCGCGGGGGGCGACGGTCTATGTCACGCTTGAACCCTGCTCCCACCACGGCAAAACGCCGCCCTGTGCGCAGGCGCTGATCGACGCAGGCGTGGCCCGCGTGGTGATCGCGACGCAGGATGACGACGCGCGGGTCAACGGGCGCGGCATCGCGATGTTGCAAGATGCCGGGATCGAGGTCTCGGTCGGTCTGCACGAGGACGCGGCCCGCGCGGATAACGCCGGTTTTTTCTGCCGCACCGATCTGGGCCGCCCGATGCTGACGCTGAAGCTGGCCAATTCCTTTGACGGGCGCATCGCCACCGGCACGGGCGAAAGCCAGTGGATCACCGACGCCCCCGCTCGGCGGCTGACCCATGCTATGCGCAGCCGTCATGACGCGGTAATGGTCGGGGCGGGCACCGCCCGCAAGGACGACCCGAGCCTGACGGTGCGTGGTCTTGGCATCGCCCAGCAACCGGCGCGCGTCGTCGTCTCCCGCAGGCTCGACCTGCCGTTGATGGGGCAACTGGCGCGCACGGCGGCTGAGGTGCCTTTGATCCTCTGCCACGGTGCGGATGCCGATCCGGCTTTGGTCAAAGCCTGGGCCGATCTGGGGGCGACACTGCTGCCCTGTGCCGCACGCGGGGCGCAGTTGGACCCGCAGGATGTGATGCGGGAATTGGCGGCGCATGGTCTCACAAGGATCTTCTGCGAGGGGGGGAGCGCCTTGGCCGCTTCGCTCATCGAGGCGGATTTGGTTGACCGGCTGGTGGGGTTCACCGCCGGGCTGGTGATCGGGGCCGAAGGTCTGCCCGGCGTTGGGGCGCTTGGCCTGTCGCGGCTGGCCGAGGCCCCGCGCTTTGCGTTGCAATCCAGCCAGCAAATTGGGCCGGACCTGCTGCACGTCTGGCGGCGAAACGCAGCCGATTGAGCGCTATCGCCGCCAAAGGTGGCTCTGGCTGGCAAAGACCCCTTGGAGTTTCGACAGCATCCGGTTGTCCAACCCGGCGCGGGGCAGGCGGCCCGTGGCCAGCCGTTCGACCACCACTTCGACGGGGCAGGGCAAGCCGCTGACCGGGTCGCGGTAGCGCGGGTAGTCGATGAGCGCGGCATGAACGAGCCCTTCGAGCGTCGGTGTCGCGCGGCGGCGGGGGGGCACATCGCCCCGGTCTTCGGTCAGCCCCCAGCCCGCGTAGAAAGGCGCGCCCAAGGTCACCACCGGCACCCGGCGGAGGAGCGCTTCGAACCCCAGAAGGGAGGTCATGGTCCAAACCGCGTCGACTTGGCCGAGAAGCGCCACCGGGTCGGCCCGGTGCAGGATCAGATCGGCGTCGCCCGCCTCCGTCGCGCCTTTGCGCAGGCCCGCTTCAACATCAGGGTGGGGTTTGTAGAGGATCACGGCATCCGGGTTTGCGGTGCGTGCGGCGGCCAGCAGGGCCGCGTTGCTGCACACATCGCCCGTGCCTGTGAGGATGGAGGCGTCGTCTTCGACCTGTCCGGGGACGAGGATGCGCCGCCCCGGCGGTAGGTCGGGCGCGGCACCGCCGAGGTTGTATTTGCTGAGGCCCGCCCCGGTGAGCGCCGCGATCAGCGCGCGGGCGCGGGCCAGTTGATCGGGGCGCAGGTCGGCGCGTTTCGCGATCGATTGCTCTAACCGGCTGGGTCCTTGGGGATCGTAGTAAATGCCCAGATCGTCACAGACCAGCGACAGGGGCGGGACCAGTTCGGCCCCCAGCCCACGCGAGCGCAGAAACCCGTCCTCGACCCGCAGCGCATCTTGGGGCGCGACCTCGGCCTTGCTGGCCCAGACCATGGCGCGGCGGGGCGGCTTGGGGACTTCTGCCGGGCCTTTGCGAAAGCGAAGGGGCGTGGCCGTTCCGAAGAACTGTTGCAGCGGGCGGCGCTTCCACAGGCGCATGCCCCATGCGTCCCAGCCGCGATGATCCTCTCGCCACGCGCGGGCCTGCGCGGCAAGGGCGGTAAGGGCCGTCTCGAAACTGCCGAGTTCGTCGCGATAGGGGTCGTACCAGGTCGGATAGAGGATCATCGCGGCGGCGAAGAGTTGCGCGCGGCTAAGGCGGCGCTGGCGGCGTTGGACGGGGAATTCATCTTCGGTCAGCCCCCAACCGGCGTAGAAGGGCTGGCCGAAGACGCGCGGCCTGTGGCCTGCAAAGATCGCCTCGAACCCCATTTGCGATGAGACGGTGTAGACACCCACCGCCCCTTCGAACAGCGCCCAAGGGCTGATGGGATCGGTCAGCAGGGTGATCCGCTCGTTGGTATCCTCGGGGCCGTAATGCCCGGCGCGGAAGCCCTGTGCCGTCTCGGGGTGGCTCTTGATGATGACCCGCGCGCCGGGGTGTTCCTCTTGCGCGAAGACGAGCATTTCCAGAAACCGTGAACGATCCGCGCCTGAGGCGGTGACCGAGGCATCGCCGCGGGTCTGGTCGATCACCAACACATAGCCCGGCTCCGGCGCGGGCATGTCGGGGTCAAAGCCCGCATATTTTGTCAGATGCGCCTCGGCCATCTGCGCCATGCCGCCCCGGGCGCGGTCCAGGAGGGCGGTGTCGTCCAGCGGGTGGCGGGCCAGCAGCTCTTCGAGGTCCGAGGGGTGGGCGGGATCGAAATGCGCGCCTCGGCTGTCGATCAGCAGGCCCAAGGGCGGCTCGCCCGCGCGACCGGGGTGGAGCGAGCGCAGCCATCCGTCCTCCACCCGGATCACTGGCACGCCGCGTTTGGCGGCCACGGCCAGCCCGCGATGCGCGGTGGGGGAGTTGCCCCAGACCGCCACCGCATCATCCGGCCCGGGCAGGCCAAGGCGCAGGGAATGGCCCGACAGTTGCAAGATGCGCCGCAGACGGCGCTGTGTCAGAAACCCGCCGTTATATACGAAAAGCCGCCGGCTCCTTTCGGGACCGGCGGCGGGGTGTTGGTATGGGTCAGCTTCGAATGCCACCGGGGTGGATCATTCGGTCAGCGAGGTGATGCTATCCGCCGAACCCGCCGTGCCAGTGATGGCCGAGATTACCTTGCTCCACTGGGTGAAGGGCGCTTCGGTCACATAGATCGTGTCGCCGTCGCGGATCACGAAATCGCGGGCCATGAACATGCCGTTGGGCTTGGTCAGGTCGGTCACATAGACCATGCGCTGCGCGCCGGTCAGATCGCTGCGGCCCAGCACCTGTTCGGCGACTTCCTCAGGCTCATTGCGGAACACGAAGACGCCGGTGGGGTCGGCCGAGAGGGGGCTGAGCCCGCCCACCTGCGCGATGCCTTCCAAAAGCGAGAGGTTTTGCGATTCAAAGGGCACGCGGGCCTGTCCGCCGGTGGCGCCAAGCGCGGTGAAAGAGCGGGTGTCTTCCTCGACCAAAATCCGGTCGCCCGGGCGCAGGGCGATGTCGAGTTCGGGGTGGTCATAGAGGTCTTGGAACCAAATCTTACCGCGCTGCCCGCCGCGGATGACGGTGACCTGCGCGATTTCGGGGATGATGGTCACACCGCCCGCGCGTGCCAGCATGGCGGCCAGCGTGCGGGTCGGACGCTCGATCGGGTAGACGCCCTGCGCCCCGATGGAACCGATGAGCGAGACGGTCGAGCCGTCACCGGCGGCGCGGCGCACTTCGACCTGCGGGTCGGGGGTCTGCTCGCCGAGCTTGTTGGTGATGATGCGGCGGATCGCCTCGGGCGTGTTGCCCGCAGCGCGAATGCGGCCCGCGTAGGGGATAAAGATAAAGCCCGCGCCGTCGACCTGCACCTCTTCCAGCATCGTGGCTGGCGCGCCTTCGACGCCGAGAAGCGGATCGTCCACGTTCTCATAAACCGTGATGCCAAGGATGTCGCCCGGCTGGATCGTGTCGGAACCGACCCGGCCCGCGTTCTTGAAGCTTTCCGAAAAGCCAAGCGCCGGGGCCACAGCGGTGGCGCGGGTCACACGGTCATTCACGCTGACGACAAAGGCATCGCCTTCGCGCTGAACAGAGCCTGCATAGATTTGCCGTTTGTTCGGTCCGACCTGCGGCAAACCACATGATGAGACGACGGCCACCGCCGCCAGCGCTGCGATGGGGCGCGCCCACCGGAAAGATACGGATTTCACTGCCCGGTCTCCTCGACCTGAAATATCTGCCTCGAAATCGCCAATTGTCTTGACGTATTACTTTACAACTTAGCGCAGCCTAGCGAAAAAATCTACAGGGCGGAATGGGTTAACTCAGGTGACGACCCGCAACTGTTGCCGAGGGGCCGCGGTGCCCTGTTCCAGTGCGTCATAGGGATCCTCGGTGGCGAGCATCATATCGACCACTTGGCGCAGCAATTGCCGCCGCCCGCGTGCGGCATAGAAACCGCCGGGAACCTGGGAGGTTTCAAGCAGATAGCGGCGGTAATCCTTATAGGCGCGGTTGTCGGGGCGGTTGGCGGTGGCAAAGAATTCCGGCAGCGGCTGGTCCGAGACAAACTCAGGCTGGGAATAGACCGCGCGGCCAAAGACCTTGAGGGGGATGCCGCGCCAGAGCACCTGTTGCCCGGCGGTGGAATTCACCGTGACAGCACTCCGGGTGTCATTGAGAAGCTGTGCCAGCTTGCCGCCGCGCACGAAATGGACCCGGTCGGAAACCCCATGCGCGCGGGCCAGCCGTTTGACATCGCGCCGCACCGGCACGCGGCCATCCTCCAGCGGATGCGCCTTGATGACGAGGTGGTGATGCTGCGGCGCGCCCTTGGCGAAACCTTCGATCACCAGTTCAAGGAAATCGGCCATTGTGTTGAAGGGCGAATGTTTCTGGAAAGAGGAATCATGCTCCAGTTGCAGCAGCGCCAGATGATAGGGAAAGCCGCCCAGCCGAATCTTCAGCGTGGCCAGCAGGCGGTCGGCGGCCAGCACCGGCATCAGCAAGAGCCGCTTGAGGTAGAGGCGGAATTCCTTGGTGACCGGCAGGCTGCGATGGGGTTTGAAATTGCGGTAGTCGCCGTTTCGGAACATCACGAACCAATGGTAAAGCGCGCCGTAAAAGATGTGGTGGCGCATGTCGCCCCAATGGCCCGGGGGCAGGGGGGCTTCCATGTCTGAGCGGGCGAGGGCGGCCTGCATTTGGGGAATTGTCATCTCCATCAGCCGCGAATTGCCGTTCGATCCGCCGCGTTCATATGTGACCCAATAGGGCCGCATATAGCCCTCCTCGAAGACATGGACGGTGATGCCACGGCGCTTGGCCTCGGCCACCGCTTCGGCGTGGATAGGGCGGGTGTCGCCGTAAAGCACGATGTCGGTGACCTGCTTGTCGTCCAGCAGGCTGGCAAAGACGCCCGGCCAATCCTCGACCCTGCCGCGATAGGGGATGTAGGTCGACGGATGAAACCAAAAGGCCCGGTCGCCCGCGTTGAAGCCCACGCGCCAGACCTCGGCCCCCGCGCGGCGCAGCATCTTGCCCAGACTGTTAAAGAAAGGGCCATGCGGTCCTTGCAGGAACAGGAAGGTTCTGGTCGGGGCGGCGGTCACGGTCATTCTGGTCCTTTGGTGGGGCTTTGCCCTCTTAACCACCATATAATAGGGGCGACAATGTGGCGTCACCCGCTCTTGCCTGTGGCGGTGACCGGGTTTACCACTGCGCGGAACCAGCAAAGGAGCCTACCCCATGTTCACCGGCATTATCACAGACGTTGGCACCGTGACCAAGCTGGAGCAGGAAGGCGACCTGCGCGCGCGCATCCAGACCGGCTATGACACCAGCGGCATCGACATGGGCGCCTCCATCGCCAGCGACGGGGTCTGCCTGACCGTCGTGGGGCTGGGCGAGGATTGGTATGAGGTGCAGATCAGCGCCGAGACCGTGGCCAAGACCAACCTCGGCCAGCACTGGCGCGAGGGCAAACGCGTGAACCTTGAACGCGCCTTGAAGGTGGGTGACGAGTTGGGCGGGCATATCGTCTCGGGCCATGTCGATGGCGTGGCCGAGATCATTGAGATGAAAGACGAGGGCGACAGCACCCGCGTGACCCTGCGCGCGCCCGAGGATCTGGCGCGGTTCATCGCGCCCAAAGGTTCCGTGGCGCTGAATGGCACCTCGCTGACGGTGAATGATGTCGATGGCTGTGATTTCGGCATCAACTTCATCCCGCATACCAAGGAGGTGACGACTTGGGGCGATGCAGGCGTCGGCGATCTGGTGAACCTCGAAATCGACACGCTGGCCCGTTACGTGGCGCGTTTGAACGAGATGTGACGCCGCGCCCTTCGGGGCGCGCTCTGGCCAAGCGGCGCGGGTCAGGCTAAGAGCCGGGCAACAGATAGATGGAAGCAGCCGATGCAATTTGACAAACCCGGACCGGTCGAGACAGGGCTGAGCGATGCGATCTCGCCCATCGAAGAGATCATCGAAGACGCGCGCCAAGGCCGTATGTTCATTCTTGTGGACCATGAGGACCGCGAGAACGAAGGCGATCTGGTGATCCCGGCTGAGTTTGCCGATGCTGCGGCGATCAATTTCATGGCGACCCATGGGCGCGGGCTGATATGTCTGCCGATGACGGCAGAGCGGGTCGATCACCTTGGCTTGCCGATGATGGCGGTGAACAACTCCTCCCGGCATGAAACGGCCTTTACCGTCAGCATTGAGGCGCGTGAGGGTGTCAGCACCGGCATCTCTGCCGCCGACCGTGCGCTGACCGTGGCCGTGGCGATCTCGGAACAATCCGGTTCGGCAGATATTGCCACCCCCGGCCATGTCTTCCCCCTGCGCGCCCGCGATGGTGGCGTGCTGGTGCGGGCAGGCCATACCGAAGCGGCGGTCGATATTTCGCGCCTCGCGGGGCTGCATCCTTCGGGCGTGATCTGCGAGATCATGAAGGACGACGGCGAAATGGCCCGTCTGCCCGATCTGGTGGAATTCGCCGCCGCGCATGGGCTTAAGATCGGCACGATCAGCGATCTCATCACTTACCGCCACAAGCACGACAATCTGCTGGTGGAGCGCGACAGCCGCACCGTGACCTCAGCCTATGGCGGCGATTGGCAGATGCGGGTGTTCTCCGACCAGATCACCGGGACCGACCATGTGGTGCTGACCAAGGGCGACATCTCAACGCCCGAGCCGGTACTGATCCGCACCCATGCGATCAACGCGCTGGAAGATATTCTCGGCCTCGGCCCCAGCCCTGCGGATGAGTTGCCCCGCGCCATGCAGATCATCGCCGAAGAGGGGCGAGGGGCCGTGGTGCTCTTCCGCGATCCTTACCCGCGCCTCAAGCTCGACCCCGAGGATGACGACCGCCCGCGCACGATCAAACGCACCGGTCTGGGCGCGCAGATCCTTTCGACAATGGGGCTGCATGAACTGGTCCTGCTGACCGACAATCCCGACACGCGCTATCTGGGCCTCGACGCCTATGCGTTGGAAATCGTGGGCACCCGGCCCATCACTACGGAGTAATCGCCATGGCATCCGCCGAAGAGCATACCATCCTGCCGCGCCCCAGCTTCGACGAACCGGTGAAGCTGCTGATCGTCGTCTCGCCCTATTACTCGGACATTGCGAATGGCCTGTTGACCGGCGCCAAGGCCGAGTTGGAGGCTGCGGGCGCCAGTTATGAGGTGATCGAAATGCCCGGCGCGCTGGAGATTCCCACCGCCATCGGCATTTCCGACCGGGGCAGCAATTTCGACGGCTATGTCGCGCTTGGCTGCGTCATCCGGGGCGAGACCACGCATTACGAGACCGTCTGCAATGACAGCAGCCGCGCCTTGCAACTGCTTGGCTTGCAAGGGCTTTGCATCGGCAATGGCATCCTGACGGTCGAGAACAAACAACAGGCCGAGGTGCGCGCCGACCCTCAGCGGCAAAACAAAGGCGGTGGCGCGGCCGCTGCGGCCTTGCATCTTATCGCGCTCGCTCGTAAATGGGGCCGCCAGAGCAAGGGCATCGGGTTCAAGCCATTCGGGCAGGACACTTTGATGGCCGGCGACACGGATGGATCAAACATCGCATGACCAGCAACGGGCCTTCGGGCAACCAGAAACGTAAGATGAAGTCGGCCTCGCGGCTCTATGCCGTACAGGCGCTGTTCCAGATGGAGCATTCCGCGCAGACGGTCGATGTCGTGCGTCACGAATTCATCGACCACCGTTTCGGTGCCGTCTATGAGGGCGACGAGATGCAGGAGGGGGATGTTGATCACTTCTCTCGCGTGCTCGAAGATGCGGTGAACTATCAAGCGCCGATCGACCAGATGGCCAACCGCGCCATCGTCGCCAAATGGGCCATTGCCCGGATCGACCCGACCCTGCGCGCGCTGTTCCGCGCCGCCGGGGCCGAGTTCCGCCATGACGACACGCCGCCGCGCGTGGTGATCAAGGAATATGTCGACGTGGCCCATGCCTTCTTCCCCGATGGGCGCGAGCCGAGCTTTGTCAACGCCGTGCTTGACCATATGGCCCGCGAGGCGCGCCCCGAAGCGTTCTAAACGCGCGGGAAAGTGGCCCCGAGGGGGCCATCTACCACATTGATGTCTTGGGAAAGTGACGGGAACCGCGCCTGCCGCTGCTGTTTTATATTCCCGAGGACCTGTATGTACAGGTGGGCGCCAGGTAACCGAACCAGGGCTCGGACAGAGCCAGCTCCCTCGGATTTGCTTAAGGCCACTGGAATGTAACGTTCACGAACAGGGCAGAACCCGTCGACCCCCGATGTAGGGGCCATGGGGGGCTGCGGCAAGGGGGCGGAAGTGGATTTGCAAAACTTCTCTGCCGGTTCAATCGTCGGCGGGGATAAAGCCGTAGCGGCGCAATTCTTCGGGCAGCAGCACATAGATTTCATCGGGTGGCGTGACCAGCGCGTGCTGCATCACCATCGGATCAATGCCCATATCATCAAGGTATCGCATCACCTCACCTTGGCCGCGCTGGATGTCCTCCACGGCGACAAAGGCGGGCAGGATCGTGCTTTCGCCAAAGTAATGTTGATGCACCCCGACCGAGGCGCTCTCGGGCACCGTCCGTGCCGCGCCGGCGGCCAGCAGATAGGGGCAGGCGGAATAGCAGATGTCGCCCTCCCGCAGCGCGGTGTCTAGCGCTTCGCGCCGTAGGTAGCGGCCCAGTTCCAAAGCGTCGCGGACCGATCCGCCGGGGGAATTGAGATAGATTTCCTCGGGCGCGGGGGTCAGTTCGCTCAACTGTTTGACGATCCGCTCCGCATCGCCCGCTTCGATGGCCCCTTCCAGCAGCGCCGCCCGCCCGCCCGAGACGGGGGTGAGCACCAGCCGGTCGGGAAGGGCGGTCTCGGGCATCGGCTGGCCCGGGGTTGGCGCGCGCTCGGGGCGGAAGCGGCGGGTCTGGTCGCCGGGGCGGATCGGCTCGGTCAATTCCGGGGCGCGCGGGCCAAAGCCCGGCAGGCGCAGCCCTGCGCCCAAATCCCCCCAGAACAGCAGCACCGCAAGGCCAAGTTGAAAGATCAGCACGCCGATCAGCACCCGCCCGACAATCGGCTTCCGGTGGGGGGCGTCGGCTTCTGGTGGGGTCTCCTCGCTCATGTGCTTTTGATCGATGTGACGGGGCCGGGGGCCGGTTCTTCGGTCGCATCCGCAGCGGGCGGCGCTTCGGCGGCGGGGCGTTTGTGGGCGGGGCTTTCCTGCATCGCCACATCGACATCGCGCACGGCGGCCAGCGCGGCGCGCAGTTCTGCAAGGGTCAGCGTGTCTTCGACCGCGGCCCCCTCCCGGCCCGAGCGGATCGCCCCTTGGGTGATGGAGAGGATCAGCACCAGCACGGCGGGCAACAGGTCAATCGCGATGGCCCCGGCCCACGAGGGCACGAAATTGCGCGCATAGAGGATCACCGCATCGGCGCTGGAAATCGGCGTATATGTCGTGTCGGCAGCGGGCGGCATGGCCTGCACATCCTGCGCTGCGCGCTCCAATGTCGCTGCACGCTGGGCCAGTACCTCCAGAACCGAAGTGATTGTCGCCCCTTGCGCGCCGCGTTGCTCTTCGTTGCTGCCGTCAAGCTCAGGCAGCACGACGGAGGCCGCCAAATCCTGCGCCGCGCGCTCCACCAGCGGGGCCACGGAAAGCTGCCGCAGCCGGGTGATCAGACCTGCAAGCCGCACGGCCTGTTCGGAAAACTCGACCGAGCGCGCCTGAACTGGGCCGGGCTCCACCGTAAGGGCGCGCATGCGGCTGAGGATCTGGTTCCCCTCGGCGAAGGCGTCATTCACCAGCGGGGTCTGGGTGGCGATCTGCGCCTCCAGCGCGCCCAGTTCTGCCGACTTCTGCCGCAGCACCCGGAACACCGCGCCGCGTCCGGCAAGACCCGACAGGCTGCCAGCGGCCTCTTGCTCGCTCAGGTCTTCAAAGCTTTGTCTGACCCGCGCCACGTCCCGCTCAAGCCCTTGGGCCGACAGGGCAATCTCATGGGTGCGCTCCAACGCGCCTTGGTAGTCCTGCACCGTCTCGGCCAGATGCTGCTCTACCGCCGCCGATCCGGCGAGCGCGGCGGCGTTCAGCCAGCTCGACATCGCGATGATCGCGACGGAGCCGAGCCCCATCGCCCCCAAAAGTCCCATCCGCGCACGGGTGGTGCGCACTGCGGGGAAGAGTCTCAGCAGATAGGACCAGAAGACGAAAATCCCCACCGAGACCGCCACCGAATAGGCGATCGCGGCAAAGGCCGACATGGCGCCGTTGTCATCCAGCAGCGACGAGACGCCAAGGTAGGTGTAAATGCCCGAGGCCACGGCCAAAACGCCAAGCGCCGTGCCCGAGAATGTATCGAGCCATGTCAGGTGGCCCTCCAATTCACGGGCGTAACGCACCCCGCGCGCCTGCGTCTCACTCATCGGTTCGCGTTGTGCCATGGGCCTCCCTCGCTTTGCTGGGGTGATGATAGGGGGTCACGGGGGAATTACCAAACTTTCCGGTGCTGCCCCTTGTGGATGTTCATCAAATGTTCATATTTGTCGCCATGATGGAGAATGACATACGACAACTCCAACCCGGCCAATTACTGGCGCGGGGGGTGATGCGGCATTTGGCCGATCTTGGGTTCGCCTCGGTGGAGGAACTTGTGCCGACGCGCGGTTTGCGGGTCGACGTGATGGCGCTTGGCCCGAAGGGGGAGATTTGGATCGTCGAATGCAAATCCAGTCGCGCCGACTTCATGGGCGACGCAAAATGGGAGGGCTATTTGGAATGGGCCGACCGGTTCTTTTGGGCCGTGGACAGTGAGTTCCCGGTGGAACTGCTGCCCGAGGAAAGCGGTCTCATCATCGGTGACTCCTATGGGGCCGAGATTGTGAGGATGTGCGATGAGACCAAGCTTGCGCCCGCCCGGCGCAAGGTGATGGTGCAGAAATTCGCGACCCATGCCGCCCGGCGCCTGCATCGCCTACGCGATCCCGACATGGCGCCGAACTGGTCTTGAAAGGGGGGGGGGTGAGGTTGTTCGCCCATATTCCTAAGGCGGGGCGAACCCGCGTTTAGGCGGCTTAGCGCCCTTTTTTGCCCGCGCGGTTCGCGGCGGCCATGATCTCTTCCGCGATTTCGCGGGCTTCTTCCGGGGTGAAATCCATCGGAATTTCAACGCCGCCGCCTTCGACGAAAAGGCGGACCATGCCCTTGTCTGTCGGGCCGATTTGCAGGTTTGCTTCGATGTCGCGTTCGGTGTCGATGCCCATGGGAGCCTCCGGTTTGGTGGGGCTTATCGCTAGCGCGGCATGGGCGAAAAGGCAAGATATCTTGGCGGGTTGCGGCGCAGGGCAGGGGCCGCGTTGGCCTTAGGTGACGGATGCATCATCACCGTTCTGGAAGAGGGTGTGGTGCCGTTCTGGCGGATCGGGAGATTGCCGCGACGCGCAGCTCGAAGACCGAGGGCGGAATCGCCGCGTCATCCACCCGCGTTTCCCGCATGAGTGCCGATGACACAGGGCGTGCGAAAAATCTGACGGAAACCGGCATTTCTTCTGACTTTGAGGTCTTGCATTCCTCCGCCACGGGCGCTAAATCCGCCCCAGTGCCGCCTTAGCTCAGTTGGTTAGAGCGCTTGATTGTGGATCAAGAGGTCCCTGGTTCGAGACCAGGAGGTGGTACCACCCCCCCCCATTTCATTCCATCTGCGCTTTGGGGCGAACTGCCTTTTTGCGGCGCGCGGCATGATGCTGCCAGCGCGCTGGCACCTAACCCATAGTAAATTTTAGATTTTTTGGAACGTTCTGTCCGAGCTTTCGTTGTGACCATAGCAAATAACGAAGAGGAGAGAGACATGAAAACGCTTACAGCCAGCACCCTTGCCCTGACACTCGCAGGCACCGCCGCTTTCGCTGAAACGCATATGACCGACTATTCCAACGTCGACAGCATGCAGATGAACGAAATGCGCGGCGATCTGATCCGGTCGCGCGACATCACCGGCGGTGAGATCTACACCCTCAACGAAGCCGGCGACGAATGGAGCCCGAATACGGCCTATAACGAAATCGGCGCCGATTGGAACGAAATTGGTGAGATCGAAGATATCGTTCTGTCCAAAAACGGCCAGATGGTCGGCATCGTGGCCGAAGTCGGTGGTTTCCTCGATATCGGTGACAAACACGTCATGATCTCGACACCCGATGTGAACCTCGTGGCCGTCGATGACCAAACCTACGCCTATGTCACGCGTCTGAGCGAAGAAGAGCTCGAAGCGCTGCCTGGCGTTGACGAAGGCTTCTGGGACTAATTTAAGCGGTTGATGCTTAAGCTAAATTTTCGGACCCCGGCGTGGAGCTTTCCGCGCCGGGGTTCTTCGTGGATGGGCTTAGGCAAGCTTCATCACGATGCAGGTGGTGGAGCCTGTGGCATAAAGCTTGCCATCTTCGACGCCGCGGATCTCGCCATGTGCGACACCGGTCGAACGGCCCACATGGTCTGTCGCCCCGATACAGTCGATCTCCATCCCCAAAGGCAGGCCGCGCAGGATATTAATCTTGTATTCCAAAGTGGTATAGACCGAGCCGCGGGGGATTTTCGTCATCACCGCGCAGGCCATCGCTGAATCGAGCAGCGTGCCGTACCAACCGCCGTGCACCGTGCCCATCGGGTTTGTCATGGCAAAGCTCGGCGCGCCGCGGAAGACGATGCGGCCCTCTTCGACCGAATGCAGCGCATAGCCCATGGTCTGGCCGATGGGCGGGC
This sequence comes from Sulfitobacter sp. 1A12056, assembly GCF_043558125.1. Lineage (NCBI taxonomy): Bacteria > Pseudomonadati > Pseudomonadota > Alphaproteobacteria > Rhodobacterales > Roseobacteraceae > Sulfitobacter > Sulfitobacter sp. 1A12056. The sequence continues at coordinate 86,383 of NZ_JBIFFY010000001.1, forward strand.
CAGGGTTGGTGCCATCGAGAATGGCCTGCATGAACTCCAGCCCCGAAAGCTTGAGCGCTTCGGATTGGGACAAAAGGTCAGCAGGGCTTTGGGCGATGCGGGGCATGGTCTTCTCCGGCAAGTGAATTTCGCCGGAGGATACGCCCGCGCGGGGCAGGGGCAAGCCCCCCTGCCGGAGGGACAGCGCTTACGCGACGTCCGAGAGATCAACCTGCGGGGTCACACCGATGGCGCGGCAGACGTCGCGGGTGAGTTCCGCGCGGTTGAGCGTGTAGAAATGCAGCGCATCCACACCTTCATCGATCAACTCGCTGCACAGTTCGGTGCACATGGCTTGGGCCAGCAGGTCGTGCCGGTCATCGCGGATCGCGGCCTCATAGGCTTGGTCGACCCATTCTGGGACCGGGGTGCCGCATTTGACGGCGAATTTACGGGCCGAGGTCCAGTTCACCACTGGCAAGATGCCCGGCGTGATCGGCTTGTCGATGCCCGCTTTCACGCAGGCGTCGCGGAAACGCAGGAAGGTCTCCGCCTCAAAGAAGAACTGGGTCAGGGCCTCATCCGCGCCCGCGTCGAACTTGCGTTTCAGCCAGTCGATATTGGCCTGTTGGTCTGCCGCTTCGGGGTGCGGGTCGGGGTAGGCGCCGACGCGGATGGTGAATTTGCCGGTTTTCGCCAGCGCCTCGATCAACTCGCAACTGTCGGCGAAGCCTTCGGGGTGGGGCACGAACTTGTCGGTGCCCGCTTGCGGGTCGCCGCGCAGGGCGACGATGTCCTTGATGCCTGCTTCGGCGAATTTATCGGCCACGTCGAGCGTCTCCGCCCGGCTGGCGCCGACGCAGGTCAGATGGCCTGCAACGGGCAGGCCCGAGGTGCGGTGCAGCACATGCGCCGAATCATGGGTGAGATCGCGCGTGGTGCCACCCGCGCCGTAGGTGACAGAGAAGAAACGCGGCGCCAGCGGGGCCAATGCCTGCGCCGCATCCCACAGTTTGAACGCCGCGCCGACGGTGCGGGGCGGGAAGACTTCGAAGGAAACGGCAGGCGTGGTCATTGAGAGATCCTTTTGGCGGTTTCACGTCTTGTCTCACATCTAGCCTTGTGAGACAAATTCATAACATTCATCTTGAACATGAGTAATGCCTCAAATGCACATTGAGTTCCGTCACCTGCGCACAATCAAGGCCATCCACGAGGCGGGCGGCTTGGCCCGCGCGGCGGATCAGATGAATATCACGCAATCGGCGTTAAGTCATCAGGTGAAGGGGTTGGAGGATCAGGCGGGGGTCGAACTCTTTGTGCGGCGCTCGAAACCGTTGAAGTTATCGCCCGCGGGGCAGAGGCTGTTGAAGCTCGCACAGCAGGTCTTGCCGCAGGTCGAAGCCTTGCAGGACGAGTTTTCGGGCCTGCGGGCGGGCAGCACGGGGCGGATGCATATCGCGATCGAATGTCATGCCTGTTTCGAGTGGCTCTTCCCGGTGTTGGAGCAGTTCCGCCGCCATTGGCCGGATGTGGATGTCGATATCCGTCCCGGTCTCGCCTTCGACGCGCTGCCTGCGCTGTTGCGGGAGGAGGTTGATCTGGTGGTCTCCTCGGACCCTGAGGAACTGCCGGGTGTCGAATTTGTCGAACTGTTTGATTACAATCCGGTTTTCGTAGCTTCGCAAAGCCATCCTTTGGCGGAAAAGTCCTTTGTCGAGGCGGCTGATTTTCGCGGGGAGACATTGATTACCTATCCGGTGGAACGGACCCGGCTGGACGTGTTCAGCCAGTTGTTGATCCCCGCCAAGGTCGAGCCTGCGACGATCCGGCAGGTAGAGCTGACGGCGGTGATCCTGTTGCTGGTGGCGTCCAACCGCGGGGTCTCGGTCCTGCCGGATTGGGTGGTGCGGGAGGTGAAATATTCCTCCGATTACGTGACGCGGCCTTTGACGGCCGAGGGGATCACGCGGCGGCTTTATGCGGCGGTGCGGCGGGATGATCTGGGCAAGCCGTTCATGGATGAGTTGCTAAAGCTGGCCGGGCAGGAGGCGCGGAAGTTGCAGCGGGCCTGAGCGATGGCCCGGCGCCTGCGGCTTGACGCCGGGCCGGGTGGGTGAACGCGCCGTTCCACAAGGCGGAACGACGCATTTCAACGTTTACTTCACCTTAACGATGGCCTTGCCGGTGTTCCCGCCATTCAGCATGTCGATGAAGGCCTGCGGCGCATTCTCCAGCCCTTCGGTGATGTCCTCTTTCACCTTCACGCGGCCATCGGCGACCATTGGGGCCACTTCGCGTTGAAACTTCGGCATCTGGTCCCAGTGGTTCGAGATGATGAAGCCGCGCACGGTGAGGAAGTTCACCAAAATCGTGCGCCATAGCCGCGGCGCGGTGAGGCCAGCGCCTTCGGCATCGGCACCCAGTCCGCCCGCGTTATACCATGCGATCATGCCGCAAAGCGGGATCCGGCCATGGGGGTTCATCAGCGGCAGCACCGCGTCCAGCACCTTGCCGCCGACGTTTTCGTAATAGATATCAATGCCATCCGGTGCGGCCTCTTTCAGGGCGGTGCGCAGGGATTTGGCATCGTCATAGGCGCGGTGATCAAGGCAGACGTCAAAGCCGAAATCGCGGGTGGCGATCTCGCATTTCTCGGCTCCGCCTGCGATGCCCACAGTGCGCAGCCCTTTGGCCTTGGCCAACTGCCCTACGATCGAGCCGACGGGGCCGGTGGCGGCGGCCACGACGAGGGTCTCGCCCTCTTTAGGCTGGCCGATGTCGTTCAAACCGTACCAGCCGGTCAGGCCGGGCATGCCCAGCACGCCGAGCGAGGCGGTGATCGGCACGCCTTCGGCATCGACCTTCTGACACTGTTTCGCCGGGGCGACGCCATGGGTGGCCCAGCCGAATGCGCCAAAGGCAAAGTCGCCCTCGGCAAAGCTGGGGTCATTGGAGGCGATCACTTTGCCCACACTGCCGCCTTCCATCAGCCCGCCGATGGGCACAGGATCGGCATAGGATTTGGCATCGTCCATCCGGCCCCGCATGTATGGGTCGAGCGACATGTAATGCACTTCGACCAGAATTTCGCCGTCGCCCGGCTGCGGGATATCCGCGCTTTCAAGGCGGAAGTTCTCGGGCGTGGGTGCGCCATCGGGGCGGGAGGCGAGGACGATTCTCTGCATCTGGTCGGACATGGGGTTTCCTTCGTGCTGGTTGCTACAGCGTCCAAGGTGTTCCCTCGCGCTCTGAATGCAACCCGTGAGGCGCGCAAGAATCAATAAGCGGTGCAGGTTTCTGCCCCCTTGGCAATTGCGCTCTTGCGCCCTATACGTCCCGCCTTATCCATCAAAGGGCGCGAACAATGATCGGCAGTGCGAATCTCAACATCATGATCAAGGCGGCACGCAAAGCGGGGCGTGCATTGGTCAAGGATTTCCGCGAGGTCGAGAACCTTCAGGTCTCGGTCAAGGGCGCGGGCGATTTCGTGACCAAGGCCGATATCGGCGCCGAGAAGATTATCAAAGACGACCTCATGGGCGCGCGTCCGACCTATGGCTGGCTGGCCGAAGAGGGAGGCGAGGAAGAGGGCCAAGACCCGACCCGCCGCTGGATCGTCGACCCGCTGGATGGCACGACGAACTTTCTGCACGGTCTGCCGCATTGGGCCATCTCCATCGCGTTGGAGCATAAGGGCGAGATCGTTGCCGGTGTGGTCTTTGACCCCGCCAAGGACGAAATGTTTTTTGCCGAGAAAGGCACCGGCGCTTGGATGAACGAAGGGCGCCTGCGGGTTTCGGGCCGTCACCGTATGATCGAGTCGATCTTTGCCACAGGTCTGCCTTTCGGGGGCCGTGCCGATCTGCCTGAAACGCTCAAGGATTTGGGCCGCCTGCTGCCCGTCTGCGCCGGTGTGCGCCGCTGGGGCGCGGCATCGCTCGATCTCGCCTATGTCGCCTCGGGCCGTTACGATGGCTTCTGGGAGCGTCGTCTGAAGCCATGGGATGTGGCCGCGGGCATGTTGATCGTCAAAGAGGCTGGTGGCCTTGTCGAGCCGATCCGCCCTGAGCGCAACATCCTGCAACATGGTGAGATCATCTGCGCGAACGAGCCGATCTATTCGACCTTCGCCAAAACGATCCGCGGCTGATTACTCGATCACGACCGTCTGGCGCAATGCGCCGGTCAGCTGGTCAAAGATCAGGATCTCATCCGCATCCGTCACCACCGCATACCAGCCGCGCCCCTGCGTAAACGCTTGGGCGCTGCTGCCATCGGGCAGGGTGATGCTGCGCGGCATGGTCGGGCCCTGATCGCTCAGGCGGGTGACAAGCACGAAGATCAGCACTAGAACCCCGCCAATCATCACGACGGTCAAGACCGTCACCATCCGCCGCAGAAACCGCAGGTTCGCCGGTTCATCAGGGTTGTCCGTGTCCATGTCTCACCGCCGTATTGATTTCATTCTGAACGATAGCCCGCCCGCCCGTCTTGATAAGGCGCTGGCCCGCGATGTGCCAGAGGAAGCGAACCTGTCGCGCACGCGGTTGGGCCGTTTGATCACCGAAGGCGCTGTCACGCTGGACGGTGTCGTGGTCCAAGACCCCCGCGCCAAAGTCGCCGAAGGGCAGGCGGTGCAGATCACGGTCGAAGAGGCGGCGGAAAGCCACATCCTGCCTGAGGACATCCCCCTTTCGGTGGTCTTTGAGGATGACGACCTGATCGTGATCGACAAACCCGCGGGCATGGTGGTGCACCCCGCGCCGGGCTCGCCCTCCGGCACCCTGGTCAACGCATTGCTGGCGCATTGCGGCGATGATCTCTCTGGTGTGGGCGGAATGAAACGGCCCGGCATCGTGCACCGGATCGACAAGGATACCACCGGCCTGCTCGTCGTCGCCAAATCTGATGCGGCGCATCACGGGCTGGCGGCGCAGTTCGAGAAACATACCGTAGAGCGTTATTACCAGACCCTCGTCTATGGGGTGCCGGATGCCAATGACCCGCGCCTGCGGGGCGTCAAAGGCGCGTCTTTCGAGGCGGGGAATATCCTGCGGATGACCACCCAACTGGCGCGGCACAAGACCGACCGCCAGCGGCAGGCGGTGCTGTTTCAAGGCGGGCGGCACGCGGTGACCCGTGCCCGCACGGTTGAGCGTTTCGGCACCCCGCCCGTACTGGCGCTGCTGGAATGCTGGCTTGAGACGGGGCGCACGCATCAAATCCGCGTGCATATGTCCCACGCGGGCCATGGTTTGGTGGGGGATGCGACCTATGGCGGGCGGCGCAAACTGGCCAAGACGGCCTTGCCTGAGGCCACCGCCGAAGCAATCCGTGCCTTCCCCCGCCAAGCGCTGCACGCTGCCGTTCTGGGGTTCGAACATCCGGTGACTGGTGAGAACCTGCGTTTCGAAGCACCGCTGCCGCCCGATATGGCGGCCCTGCTGGACCTGCTGCGCGACGGCCCCACCGCCACATCGGCGTGACCCCGCCGCCCCGCGGAACCGCCTAAGGATCGGTTACGTTTTGTCCACAGAAACTGTGCAGTCATGAACAAAAGCGTGAATGCTTCTGTCTTGAAAGCACGAAGGGGGCCGCCCATATTGCATGTTAAGCGAAATAACATAGGCCCCGATTAAACTGGGGAAAGGGACAAGACATGGCAAATTATGCAAATCTGCCCGCACCAACGCCCGAAGGCGGGCTGAACCGCTATATGCAAGAGATCCGCAAGTTCCCGCTGCTGGAGCCTGAGGAAGAATACATGCTGGCCAAACGCTGGGTCGAAGAGCAAGACACCGAAGCCGCGCATAAGATGGTCACCTCTCACCTGCGCCTCGCGGCGAAGATCGCGATGGGCTACCGCGGCTATGGATTGCCACAGTCCGAGGTGATCTCGGAAGCGAACGTCGGCCTGATGCAGGCGGTGAAACGTTTCGACCCTGAGAAGGGCTTCCGCCTTGCCACCTATGCGATGTGGTGGATTCGCGCCTCGATTCAGGAATATATCCTGCGGTCGTGGTCGCTGGTCAAGCTCGGCACAACCTCGGGTCAGAAAAAGCTGTTCTTCAACCTGCGTAAGGCCAAGAACAAGATCGGCGCGCTGGAAGAGGGCGATTTGCGCCCTGAAAACGTGAAAGAGATCGCGACCCAACTCGGCGTGACCGAAGATGAGGTCGTCTCCATGAACCGGCGGATGTCGGGCGGGGATGCCTCGCTCAACGCCACCGTCGGGTCCGAAGGCGAAGGCACGATGCAGTGGCAAGATTGGTTGGAGGACGAAGACGCCGACCAAGCGGGCGACTATGCGGAGCGTGACGAGCTGGAAACCCGGCGTGAGATGCTAGCAGAGGCTTTGGACGTGCTGAACGAGCGCGAGAAGGACATTCTGACCCAGCGTCGCCTGGCGGATGAGACGGTCACGCTCGAAGACCTCTCGGCGCAATACGATGTCAGCCGCGAGCGGATCCGCCAGATCGAAGTGCGCGCCTTCGAGAAGCTGCAAAAGCGGATGCGCGACTTGGCGAAGGAAAAGGGCATGTTGGCGGCCAGCTAACGGCTGATCCAGATGATGCAGAGGGCCCCGCTTCTTTGAAGCGGGGCTTTTCTTTATTAAATTCGGGGTTCGATGAGCTGGCTTTCGAGCCTTGCGACTTCTCCGAAACAGGCGCCGATCGTGCCCGACTGCATCGCCCGGGCAGCGGCTTGCAGCACCGCCCGCAGATGCACGATCTGAGGTTCCGGCGCGGTGTCGAAATCACGCAGGGACCATCTGATCAGCCGCCAATAGGCCGCGCGAAAGGCGTCGCTGAGGATCGGATTTTCGATCATCTCCGATAGGGCGTTCAAAAGCCGGGCGCGGATGTCGAAAAACGCCTCGGCATTGTCCAGCGGGGCGAGGTCCATCATGCCCAGAATCCCGGCGAGTGGCATGAAGTGCGCCGGTGGGGCGGGGGAGGGCGGTGCACATTTGCCGGCGGCTTCGATAATCGCCCCAGCCGCGCGAATGTCATTCGCGCGCATGGGCGCGTCCAAAGGGGTCACGACAGACCCTACGCCGGATTTCACGGCGATCATGCGTTCATAGGCCAAGCGTTGCAACGCTTGCCGAATGGGCGTGCGGGACACGCCGAAACGCTGGGCGAGGGCCACCTCATGCAGCATGCCGTCGGCGATGTTCCGGTTCAGGCAGATGTCCGTCCGAAGCGCTTCTGCAATCGCGGCGCAGGATTTGACTTGGGTAGACATTGCCCGGCATCCTTCGTCTGTTCGATTTTACCTATTTAACATGTATACAGGTGCTCCTGCCGTTACTCAAATTCTATGGATGTTTTTATGTCTCATGATGTGCCTTTCTTCGATCCTGAAGCGACCTCGATACGCGCTGTTATCCCCACGCCCCGCGGCGGGCATCTGGCGATGACGGGCTTTCCGGGGCTGTTGACCCATGTCGATGGCAGCGCTTACCTCGATCCTCAACAGATGCGGGAAACCTTGGAAGGCCTGCGCGCGGCTGGGGCGCGTGAGTTGCTGGTTCTTACCGAGGAGGTCGAGCTGTCTGACGGAGCTTTTCCCTTGATTTTAATGACTTCACAGTCTCTTGGCTTAAGGCTCTCTTTCGCGCCGATCGAAGATTTCAACGTCCCTTGCGATAGATTCTTAGCCGAATGGCCTGCACACCGGGTGCGTTTCGAGGCGGCGCTAGAAGCAGGAGAGACGGTTGCCCTTTCCTGCCAATACGGCGCGGGGCGCAGTGGGCTGATCGCGGCGTGGTTGCTGATCGGGGCCGGAATGCCCGCTGCGGAAGCCATCGCCTTGGTGCGCAGTCATTTCCCCGAAGCGATCGAAAACCGGCTTCAGGAGAACTGGCTGCTAGAGGTCGAAAAGGAGAGGTAGACCTCCCTTTCGCATAGGAAATGTGAATAAAGTTTGGCGAATTATACGTTCCCCCCCCATTGTCGGCAAGTTCTTGCCCCATTTCTGCCACAATTAAGCCCGACAACATGTATACAGGTTGGGCAAAAGCGGCACCTCAGAGAACGCAAAGGCCCATAGAAAGGGAAGATAAGCGACCAGACGATTAGGAAGAGGATCAGACATGCCAAGCTGCTCACCCGCGCCAGAAACACCCGGCCCCATCACGTCCCTCAATGCAGGTGACATTCTCCGCCGCAAACGCAGCTATGATCCCGTCACCATTGGTCACCCGTCCGATGAATGCCCCGTCACTCTTACCATCTGCGACGCCCGATTTCATAGTGTACATTATGCCCGCGACTTTGGCCGGGTCGAGGCGATGGTTGAAGTGACCTATACCTGCCATCCCGCCGCCATGCCGCAAAGGGTCTACCTGCGCACCAACGTTCCGCTGCGCCCTGCCGGCCAGCGACAAGAGCTTCGCCGACGGCTCATTCAAAGCGCCGTCACCCTGTCCACCCTGCTAAACTGCTTGAATGGAGGAGATACGACCCTGCGTGCTGCTTGACTCACAGCCCAATGCCTAGCAACTGCACCCCCTTTTGGGGGTGTTTATTTGTCTGCGCGCCCCATTTAATAAACCTTGGGGCGGGGGACATATCCCGGGTGAAGCCGTGACATGCCGCCGCTGCGCCCCATATCTCTGGAGTGAACCGCATAAGGAGGGCGCAACATGGCAGGTGGATGGACACGCGATGGCGCGGTGAGCGAGCAGATCGAAGCCTCCATTTCCGACGAACTGGCGCGGTTAAAAGCGCGCCGCGCGCCAGTGGGCGAGAGCCGCACCCATTGCGCGGAATGCGAAGAGCCGATTCCAGAGGCGCGGCGCATGGCGCTGCCGGGGGTAAAGCTTTGTATCGACTGCGTGCGGGAACGAGACGGGCAGGCGCAGATGCGCGGCGGAATTAATCGGCGTGGCTCGAAAGACAGCCAGTTGAAGTGACCTCAAGGCCGTTCTGCCCGCCGTCTGCGGCGAAGGGAGCGCCAGCGCCGAAATAGCCGCACATCCATCGCCGCCACCATGAGGCCAAGCGGCAGCATCCAGAATCCGAGGATCGGCAAGAACCCGAGGATGCCGCCACAGATGAGCAGCAGGCCGAGCGCAAATCTAAATCCGGGCGGCACCCGCCGTTGAATCCAGACAAAGAAGGGTGCGAACCTTTCTTTCATGCGCTCGGCGCGGGACATCAGTCCTCCATCGCTTCCAGTTCGTCGATCATGTCAGAGATCATCGACAGGCCCTTGTCCCAGAAAGCCGGGTCGCTGGCATCAAGGCCAAAGGGGGCGAGCAGCTCTTTGTGGTGCTTCGATCCGCCCGCTTTCAGCATGTCGAAATACTTCTCTTCAAAGCCCTCTTCACCTTCCGCGTAGACGGCGTAGAGCGCGTTCACGAGGCCGTCGCCGAAGGCATAGGCATAGACGTAGAAGGGCGAGTGCACGAAGTGCGGGATATAGGCCCAGAAGGTCTCGTAGCCCTCCATGTACTCGAACGCCGGCCCGAGGCTTTCGGCCTGAACGCTCATCCACAGCGCGTTGATGTCGTCGGGTGTCAGCTCCCCGCCGCGGCGCGCCTCGTGTAGTTTGCACTCAAAGTCATAGAAGGCGATCTGGCGCACGACCGTGTTGATCATGTCCTCGACCTTGCCCGCCAGCAGCACCTTACGCTCGGCTTGGGTCTGAGCCTTGTCGAGCATCTTGCGGAAGGTCAGCATTTCGCCGAAGACCGACGCCGTTTCGGCCAGTGTCAGCGGGGTGGAGGAGAGCATTTCGCCCTGATCGGCGGCCAGCACTTGGTGCACGCCGTGGCCCAGCTCATGCGCCAGTGTCATCACGTCGCGCGGTTTGCCGAGGTAGTTCAGCATCACGTAGGGGTGCACGTCCGTCACGGTGGGATGCGCGAAGGCCCCGGGCGCCTTGCCGGGTTTCACGCCCGCGTCGATCCAGCCCTTGGTGAAGAACGGCTTGGCCAGTTCGCCCATGCGCGGATCGAAGGCGTTGTAGGCCTCCATCACAGTCGCTTCGGCCTGCGCCCAGTCGACGACCTTGGGGTCTTCCATCGGCAGCGGCGCGTTGCGGTCCCAGACCTGCATCACATCAAGGCCCAGCCATTTGCGCTTGAGCTCATAATAGCGGTGGCTCAGCTTCGGATAGGCTTCGACCACGGCGTTGCGCAGGGCCTCGACGACCTCGGGTTCAACGTGGTTGCTGAGGTGACGGCCCGTCTGCGGCGTCTCCATACCGCGCCAGCGGTCGATGACCTCTTTCTCCTTCACTTGCGTGTTGTGCACCCGGGCGAAGGTGCGGATGTTGCGGCCGAGCACATTGGCCAGTTCCCGCGCACCCGCCTCGCGCTTGGCGCGGTCGGGGTCGGTCAGCAGGTTCAGCGTGCCTTCGATGTTCAGCGTCTCGCCCTCGACCTCGAACTCCAGCCCGGCGATGGTCTCATCGAACATGCGCTCCCATGCGTCGCCGACGACGCCGAGGTCGTGCAGGAACTTCTCCATCTCGTCCGACAGCTGGTAGGGCTTCATCGCGCGGATCCGGTCGAAGACGGGCTTGTAGCGCGCAAGGTCGGGGTTCTCGTCCAGCAGTTTGGCGAGGTGATCGTCAGGCAGCTTGTTGAGCTCCAGCGTGAAGAACACCAGCGGCGTGGTGTAATCGGTGATCTTCTCCTGCATGTCGGACATGAACTTGGCCCGGCCCGCGTCGGTGGTCTGCTGGTAGTAGCGCAGGCCCGCGAAGGACATAATGCGCCCGGCGACCTGATTGATCTTTTCGTTGCGCAGCACGCAGTCGAGCAGACCCTTGGCATCCAGCGTGGCCAGATTGCCTTCGTAATCGGCGGCGAAGCTGGCGCAGGCTTCCTCCAGCCAGTCGAGGTCGCGTTTCAATTCGGGCGCGTCTTCACTGGTATAGAGATCACTCAGATCCCATTCCGGCAGATCGCCAAGGTCTTTGCCCCCGGCGCTGGCGTTGGCATCGTGAAGCGGAAAGGGAAGCTGAAACATCGGTGTACCTCATTTGCGTTTCGTCACATCTATGCCTCCGGGCGGGCCGGAACAACCTATCCGTAGATGCGCAGCATTTCTTTCAGATCGTCGAGGGTGTTGGCCTCTTGCAGCGGCTTGTCCTTGCGCCAGCGCAGCATCCGCGGGAAGCGCAGGGCGACGCCGGATTTATGGCGCGGGCTGGGCTGGATGCCCTCGAAGGCGATCTCGAAGACATGGTGCGGCGTAACCTGCCGCACGGGGCCGAAGCGTTGCTGCGTGTTCTTGCGCACCCAAGCGGTGATCTGGCGGAACTCGGCGTCGGTGAGGCCGGAGTAGGCCTTGGTGAAGGGCACCAGATCGTTGCCGTTCCAGACCGCGAAGGTGAAATCGGTAAAGAGGTTCGCGCGGCGGCCCGAGCCTGATTGCGCGTAGATCATCACCGCGTCGATGGTCAGCGGGTCGAGCTTCCATTTCCACCAGTCGCCCTTCTTGCGGCCCGAAAGATAGGGGCTGTCGGCGCGTTTCAGCATCAGCCCCTCGGCCTGCGCCTCGCGCGCCGTTTCGCGCAGGGTGGCCAATTCGGCCCAATCAGTGAATTGGTGCTGGGGCGAGAGGCGGACGGGTGCGTCCTCGGGCAAATCGGCGGCGGCCTCTTCCAGCAGGGCGCGGCGCTCGGCGAAGGGGCGGTGGCGGATGTCTTCGCCCTGCCATTCCAGCAGGTCGTAGGCGTGCAGCACGACGGGGGCTTCCGTCAGCAGCTTCTTCGGTACGGTCTTGCGTCCGATGCGGGCTTGCAAAGCATTGAAGGAGGAGGGGAATTCCGCCCCCGGCTGCCAGACCAGCAATTCGCCGTCGAGCACGGTGCCCGGCGGCAGGTGATCGGCGGCACGGGCCAATTCGGGGAAACGGTCCGTCATCAACTCCTCACCGCGCGACCAGACGAAATAGTCGCCGTCGCGCAGGATGAGTTGGCCACGGATGCCGTCCCATTTCCACTCCGCCCGCCAGTCCTCAGGTTCGCCCAAGCCTTCCGGCCCGTCCTCAAGCGCATAAGCGAGGTAAAAGGGGTAGGGGCGCGAGGCGTCGGCGCTGGCGTCCTCGGCCTCGATCAGGCTGTGCCATGTGACGTCGTCGGGGTGCCAGTTGCCCATCAGGCGGTGCGCCATCTCCGCTTCGGGCCGGCCAGTGGCGCGCGAGAGGGCGCGGGTCATCAACTTCTGGCTGATGCCGATGCGAAAGCCGCCGGTGATGAGCTTGTTGAAGAGAAACCGCTCGGTGCCGCCGAGTTGCTGCCACGCCGAAAGCACGAATTCCTTGCGCGCCGCGTCGTCGACGTCTTTCAACTCGCGCAGGGCGTTGATCCAAGAGGTGAGTGTGCCGGTGTCCTCGCTCTCGACCGGGGGCAGGACCAGCGCGATGGTTTCGGCCAGATCGCCGACGATGGCGTAGCTATCCTCGAAGAGCCACAGCGGCACGCCGGAGGCCTCGGAGGCCCATTCGCGCAGTTTGGTCGTTGTGACCGCGCGTTTCGGGCGGCGGCCGGAGAAAAGCGCGACGGTCCAGAGGCGGTCATCCTCAACGGCACTGGTGAAATATTCGGCCAGCGCGGCGACCTTCACCGTGGTCTTGGTGGTCTGGTCGACGGCGTTGAAGAGGGCGGCGAAATCCTTCATTCGTTGTCGCCCCCGTCGCTGTCGAATTGTGTTGGAACAACTTCGGCGTGCCAGCCCTGATCGTTCAGGTAACGGGTGAAGATATCCGTGTAACCATGCGTGACATATATGTTTTCCGCCCCGGTCTCGCGGATTGCCCAGAGCAGCCCATGCCAATCCGCATGGTCCGAGATGACAAAGCCTCGATCCCCCGCGCGCCGCCTGCGCACCCCGCGCAGCGCCATCCAGCCCGAGGCGAAGGCGCTTTCCTGCGCGCCGAAGCGCCGCGCCCATTGGCTGCCGAGCGCGGAGGGCGGGGCCAGCACCAGCGCGCCGGGATGTTCCTTGGGGTTAAGCTCGGGCGTGACCAGCGTGGTCTCGGGCAGCGCGATGTCTTGGCCGCGCAGCACTTCGTTGGTGTTCTCCACCGTCGTATGGGTCAGGATCGGACCGATCTCGGGGTCAAGCATCGACAGAAGCCGCTGTGCTTTGCCCAGCGAATAGGCCCCGAGGAAGGCCGTCTTGCCCGCCGCCTTGCAGCCCGCCCACCAGTCGTTGATCTGCGCTGCCACCTCGGCCTGTGGGGCCCAGCGGAAGACCGGCAGGGCAAAGGTGCTCTCAGTGATGAAATGGTGGCAGCGGACGGGCTCGAAAGCCTCGGACATGCCATCGTCGATCACCTTGTAGTCGCCCGAGGCGACCCAAACCTCGCCACCGACCTCGACCCGGATTTGCGCGCTGCCCGGCACATGGCCCGCCGGGTGGAAGGAGACCGTGGCCCCGCCGATCTGGCGGCGCTCGCCATAGGCGATGCCCTCGACGGCGATCTCGCCCAGACGGTGGCGCATCACGGGCAGCGCGGCATGGGTGGCCAGATAGCTGCCCATCCCGTCGCGGGCGTGGTCGGCGTGGCCGTGGGTGATCAGCGCCCGGGCGACGGGGCGCCAGGGGTCGATGTAGAAATCACCGGCGGCGCAGTAGATGCCGTTTTCGGTGAAGCTGAGGACGGGTTCGCGTGTCATCCAAAGCAATCTAGGCGGCGCGGGCGGATTGCACAGGAAAATGACGCGGGCGCGGGGTTAAGGCGCGGGGTTAACCGGTGATATTGCCCAGATAGAGCTTTTCCAGCCCGTCGAAGATCGGCTTGCGCAACTCGGGCCTCTCCAACAGCACCTCATGCTCGCCGCCCGGTACGATCTCAAGCCGCCCGCCTTTCCACTGCGCCATGCGCTTGTGGACGCGGTCGGTGGCGACGATACGCTCGTTGCTGCCAAGGTAGGTGACGCAGGGAATGTTAGGCGCCGAGCGTCCGGCGAGGTGTTTGGTCTCGGCCAGTGCCTCGCGCAGCCAGACGAAGCTGGGGCCGCCGAGGCTCAGCTCGGGGTGGGCGGCCAGTTGATCGCGCATCATGTCGTACATCTGCGGATCGGTGGTCAGCAGGTTGTCCTCGAAAGGGGCGATGGCAGGGTAGGCTTCGATCTTGGTGCCCGGGGGCAGGCGGTGGCCCTGTCCGACGCGGGGCATGAATTGCGCCAAGGACCACGCCAGCGCGCGCAGATGCGGGACGACATAGATGCCCCACATCGGGCCGGTGAAGGCGACGGCCTGCACCGGCAGCCCTTCCATCACGGCACGCAGGCCGATGCAGCCGCCCATGGAGTGGGCCAGCAGGAAATAGGGGCGCGGCAGGTTCAGGCTGCGCGCGGCGCGCAGCATGGCGGCGACGTCTTTCTGATAGTCGCTGAAAACATCCACATGGCCGACGCGCGCATCCGGTAAAAGCCGGTCCGACAGTCCCTGACCGCGCCAGTCGATCGCCATGGTGGCAAGGCCGCGCCGCGCGAAATCGGCGGCGCAAAGCCCGTATTTTTCGATATATTCGGTCCGCCCCGGGAAGAGCAGCACCGTGCCCCGCGCGCCTGCGCAGCGCCAATGACCCAGCCTGATCCGCTTGCCATCCGATGTCTCGGCCCAATGGGCTTGGCCCCCATCGGGGCCGGGGGCGATATCGGTGTAGAGCGGGGCCGGGTCCAGCTGCATCAACCGAGAACAGCGGCGAGCTTCATCGCCATGCCCATGTCGCCGTCGATCTTAAGCTTGCCGGTCATGAATGCGGATGTGGGGTTGGTGTCGCCTTCGAGGATGGACTGGAAGGTTCCGGCATCCGCGCTCAGCGTCACGTCGGCCTCTTCGTCCGCCGCGCGGGCGCCGTTTTCGTCCATCATCACGGTGCCTTCACCTTCGATGTCGAACTTGGCCGTGCCGTCAAAATCGCTGCCGGCCAGCTTTTCGTTCAGCACCACTACCGCTTCGTTCACAATATCGCTCATCGCTCGCCCTTTTTTGGCATTTGGCCCCGCTACGTCTGGAATTGCGGCGGCAGCCTGTTACATTCAGTTTTGTTATGCGCATCATACCCGTCAACCTCAAACATACCGTTGCGGCAGTTGGTAGCTTTGTGTTGCTTGCGGGCATGGCCGTGGCCGAGAAGGCTCCGCCCGAGCTGTTGCAAAAGCTGCGCGAGGCCCCGGCGGAGGAGGCCCCCAGAATCGCCCATGAGATCGAGGCGCATTGGCAGCGCTCTGGTTCGGCTGCGATGGATTTGCTGCTGACGCGGGGACGGGAGGCGATGGCGGATGGCGATGCACGTCTGGCGATCGAGCATTTGACCGCGCTGACCGATCACGCCCCCGGTTTCGCCGAAGGGTTTCATGCCCGGGCGCAGGCCTATTACGGGGCCGATCTCTATGGCCCCGCGTTGGATGATTTGGAGCGGACGCTGGCGCTGAACCCCGACAATTACAACGCGATCTTCGGCCTTGCCGTGATGATACAGGAGTTCGGAGATCTGGGCCGCGCGGCCGCACTTTACCGCAAGACGCTCGCCCTCAACCCGCATCACGAAGACGCCCGCGTGGCCCTTGAGGGGCTGCGCCGGGACGGCATCGGGCGCGAGCTTTAATTCAAGGATAGACAGGTGGCAGGCAACAAGCGCGTCGTGGCCGTTCTCGGCCCGACAAATACCGGCAAGACGACCTATGCAATCGAACGGATGCTGGCCCATCGGACCGGGGTGATCGGCCTGCCGCTGCGGCTCTTGGCGCGTGAGGTCTATGACCGGATCGTCAAGGCGCGCGGCCCCTCGGTGGTGGCGCTGGTCACGGGCGAAGAGCGGATCGTGCCGCCGCGCACGCAGTATTGGGTGTGCACTGTTGAGGCGATGCCGCAGGAGATGGGCGCGGATTTCGTGGCCATCGACGAGATCCAGCTTTGCGCCGATCCCGAGCGCGGCCACGTCTTTACCGACCGTCTGCTGCGCGCGCGGGGCCTGCATGAGACGCTGTTCATGGGGGCCGACACCATGCGCGGCACCATCGCGGCGCTGGTTCCGGGCGTCGATTTCATGCGCCGCGACCGGATGAGCGAATTGATCTATGCAGGTCAGAAAAAGATAAGCCGGATGAAACCCCGCAGCGCAATCGTCGGCTTTTCTGTTGAGAATGTATATGCCATCGCCGAGCTGATCCGCCGCCAGAAGGGCGGTGCGGCGGTGGTGATGGGCGCACTCTCTCCGCGCACGCGCAATGCGCAGGTGGCGATGTATCAAAACGGAGAGGTCGACTATCTGGTTGCCACCGATGCCATCGGCATGGGGTTGAACCTCGATGTCGATCATGTGGCCTTCTCGGCGCTCAGTAAGTTTGACGGGCGGCGGATGCGGCCCTTGGCCCCGAATGAACTGGCACAGATCGCTGGCCGGGCAGGGCGCGGGTTCAAATCCGGCACCTTTGGCACCACCGGGGACGCGCCCGCGCTGGACGATCACGTTGCCCGCGCGATCATGGATCACAACTTTACCCCGCAGAACAAGATCAACTGGCGCAACCACGCTTTGCAATTCGGCAGCATTGACCGCCTGATCAAGACCTTGGAAATGCCTCCCGAAGATGAGCGGCTGGTCAGGGCGCGGGAATCCGACGATCTGCGCGCGCTCAAGGCGCTGGCGCAGGTGGATGAGGTTTTTGCCCGGGCCACGGATGGCGCCTCGGTGCGGCTCCTGTGGGATGTCTGCCGGATTCCCGATTTCCGCGGCATCAGCCATGCGGAACATGCCGGGTTGCTCGAGACCATTTTCAACGATCTGCACCAGCGCGGATATATCCCCGATGATTGGCTCGCACGACAAATCAAACGAATTGATCGAACCGATGGCGACATTGATGCGTTGTCCAAACGACTCGCGTTTATTCGCACATGGACCTACGTTGCGCAGCGCAAGGGCTGGACAAAGGACGAAAGCCATTGGCGCGACACGACGCGTGTCGTAGAAGACCGCTTGTCGGACGCTCTGCACGAGCGTTTGACTCAAAGATTTGTAGATCGGCGCACGAGTGTATTGCTGCGCCGGCTTGGACAGAAGGAAGCCATGGTGGCCGATGTAAACGAGACCGGTGAAGTCACCGTTGAAGGTGAATTTGTAGGCAAGCTGGACGGGTTCCGCTTTCGGGTGGACAAGGGCGCGGGTGCGGCTGAAGACAAAACGGTGAAGACCGCCGCATTGCAGGCCTTGGCTCCGCAGTTCCATCTGCGCGCCGACCGGTTCTACAACGCCCCGGACACCGAGATTGATTTTACCGAACAGGGCGGCCTCATGTGGGGCAGCGCCGCGGTGGGCAAACTGACCGCTGGCAGCGACGCGCTGAAGCCGCAGGTCGAGGTTTTCGTCGACGATATCGCCGGGCCTGAAGTGGCGGAGAAGGTGAAGCGCCGTTTGCAGCATTTCATTGACCGCAAGGTCGCTGCGCTGTTCGAGCCTCTGTTGGGGCTGAGCAAAGACGAGACGTTAACAGGTCTTGCCCGAGGCTTTGCTTTCCAACTGGTTGAGAATTTCGGCATTCTGCCCCGCGCCCAAGTGGCCGAGGATGTTAAGGCGCTGGATCAAGACGCCCGTGGTGCGCTGCGTAAACATGGCATTCGTTTTGGACAGTTCACCATCTTCATGCCGCTGATGCTCAAACCCGCGCCGACACGTCTGCGTCTGGTGCTCTGGTCGCTGGCCAAAGGGCTGAACGAATTCCCAGAATCCCCCCCGCCCGGCCTGGTGACCATCCCGGTCGAGGCCGAAGCACCCGCCGGGGCCGACACCATGTCGGGCTACCGCAACGCCGGCAAACGCGCGATCCGCATCGACATGCTGGAACGTCTCGCTGATATGCTACGGGCCGAAGATTCGCGCGGTGGGTTCGAGGCCAAGCCTGACATGCTTTCGATCACCGGCATGACGCTTGAGCAATTCGCCGACCTGATGGAGGGCCTTGGCTATAAGGCCGAGAAGGATGAGCGGACTAAGGTGAAACCCGTTGATGTGGTGATGCCCAAAGACGGCAGCCATGACGCGATGGCCCCTTCCGCCGATACCGTAGTGCCCGAGAAACTCGACAGCGATCTTCCCGGTGACGATGCGGCGGACAAGCCGATCATGGATGTCGCTGCCGAGGAACCTGCGGGCGGTATCATCGAGACTCCTTCAGATGAGACCAACCCCGACGACCGCCCCGCAGATGTGGCGCAGATACCCGACGACGGCATCGCACCTATCGCGGACGTGGCATCGGAAGACCCCGAGGTCGACACCAACATCCCCGAAGTGCCAGCGGAAGAAATCCCGCAGGGCACTGCGCCCGACGCGGATGTCGCCGGGCCGGAGATGGAGACCTATTACATCTTCACATGGGCCCGCAGCCCGCGCGGCAATGGCGGTGGCAACCGTCGCGGCGGGGATCGCAATCAAGGGCAGGGCAAGCCGCGTGGCAAACCTGCCAAGGGCAAGGGGCGCAAGCCCGGCGGTGACAAAGGCGGCAAGTCGCAGAACTTCTCTGCCCGTCCTCCGCGCAAGGAAAAGCAGATCGACCCTGACAACCCCTTTGCCGCCGCGCTGATGGGGCTGAAGGACGACAAGTAAGTGGAGGCGGGCGCGAAACTGCGGCTGGACAAATGGCTGTGGCACGCCCGCTTTTTCAAAACCCGTTCGCTCGCTGCCGCGCAGGTGGCGGGCGGCGCGGTTCGGATCAACGGCACGCCGACGCAGAAACGCGCCAGCAGTGTCGGCCCCGGCGATGTGCTGACTTTTTCGCAAGGCGACCATGTGCGGGTGATCCGCATCGAGGCGATCGGCCATCGCCGCGGCCCGGCCCCCGAAGCGCAGACGCTCTACACCGATCTGTCCCCGCCGCAGCCCAAATCAAAGGACAGACAGCCCGAGAATCCCGGTTTTGAGGGAAAGGGCCGCCCGACCAAGCGCGACCGCAGGCAGCTTGATCTTTCTAAGGCGCGCCACCTTGAATGATCCCGCGCCCCAGTTTAGCTAGTCCCTCACATATCCAGCCAGAGTTTCCGCATGACCTATATCGTGAATGACGCCTGCATCGCTTGCAAATACACCGACTGTGTCGAAGTCTGCCCGGTGGACTGCTTCTATGAAGGCGAGAACATGCTGGTGATCCACCCCGATGAATGCATCGATTGCGGCGTTTGCGAGCCTGAGTGCCCCGCCGATGCAATCCGCCCGGACACCGAACCGGACATGGAAAAATGGGTGGAGTTCAACCGCAAGTATTCCGAACTTTGGCCCGTCATCATCACCAAGAAAGACCCGTTGCCCGAAGCAGAGGAGATGGATGGCAAAGAGGGCAAGATGGAGCTCTTCTCCGAAAAACCGGGCGAGGGCGGCTAAGGCACGGCGATTCGCGCTTTGTTGCGCCTCTGTGACCTCAACTTTAAGTGTTAACCCGCTGAATTGACCGGGAAACCGCCGAGGCTGGCTTGGGGGCGCTTCCGAAAGGCGTGATTCTGTGCTATAGTGTCTTCAAGCTGTAACACACGAGCCTGATAATGTTTCGACCCTGCTGCCAAGGTTGACCTCACATTTCTAACTCAAACGCACCCGAACGCAGACCGCTCAGGCTGCGCTTCGCATGCGTTTTACGTGCTGTTCAGGTGTCTGAGTTAATGGCGGGGCTTCCCCCGCGCGCCAAGGAGCGATCTATATGACCAAATCGAAAAAGCTTGATTTCCGCCCCAATGAATTCGTCGTCTACCCTGCGCATGGCGTCGGGCAGATCGTCTCGATTGAGGAGCAGGAAGTTGCCGGCATCGCGCTGGAGCTCTTCGTAATTTCCTTTGAAAAAGACAAAATGACCCTGCGGGTGCCGACCCATAAGGCGACCGAAATCGGCATGCGCGCCCTGTCGACACCCGATGTGATCAACCATGCGATGAAAACGCTCAAGGGCAAGGCCAAGGTCAAGCGCGCCATGTGGTCCCGCCGCGCGCAGGAGTATGAGCAAAAGATCAACTCCGGCGATCTAATCGCCATTGCCGAGGTCGTGCGCGATCTGCACCGCACCGACGACCAGCGCGAGCAGAGCTATTCCGAGCGCCAGCTTTATGAAGCAGCGCTTGAGCGCCTGACCCGTGAAGTGGCCGCTGTTTCGGGGGGCGACGAGCTCGCCGCTGCGAAACAGGTCGGCGATGTGCTGGAAAGCCGCGTCGCCGCCTAAAGGCCGCAGAATTTAAGAAAAGGCCGCGTCCCTTCCGGGGGCGTGGTTTTTTTTATGGAATGGCCTGCCAGCCATAGGCCATCATCTGACAGCCAGTTAGCAGGGCAATTTCGGTTACTTGCTGGGTGGCGCCTAAGACATCTCCGGTCTGTCCGCCGATCTTGCGCTTGGCGATTTGACGGACCACCAGCGCGGCCAGAAGCCCCAACAGCGCTAAACGCCACGCCGAATAGTCCGGTGCCATCACGATCACCCCCACGCCGATCAACACGGCAACCGCGGTTGCCAATTCGCCAGGGCGGCCTGTGCGATCCGACAGCCCATCGCGGCGGGCGGTGGGCAGGCTGTCCATCACCCAGACCATCGCCGCCCGCGACCCGCAGGAGGCGACGACCAGCGCCCAGATCAGCGCCTCATCCGTGATCAATTCGCTGATGAGATACCAACGCAGCAAAAGCGACAGCACCAGCGCCACGACGCCATAGGTGCCGATCACGCTGTCTTTCATGATTTTCAGGCGCTTTTCGCGGGTCCAGCCGCCCCAGAACCCATCGGCGCAATCGGCAAGGCCATCCTCATGCATCGCCCCGCTTAGCATCACGAGTGTCAGCAGCACGAAGGCGGCGACCAGCGGCGGCGTCGCGCCCATGCGCGTCAGCGCCATACCGACGGCCCCGGCAATCAGCGCCAGCACGATCCCGACCAATGGATAGGCCCAAGCGCTGCGGGCCGGGGGGCGGTGCGCCACCGTCGGGAAGTGGAAATGCGGCAGGGGCAGGCGGGTCAGCAGGGCAAAGGCCACGGCGATGTCGCGGGGCCGGAAGGCCTGCCTCAGGGCGGTGATGTCGGGAATGGCCATTATTTCGCCCCTTCGGCACTTTCAGCGCCGACAGGCTAAGGCTAGAAACGATTGAATATCAATCCGCAAAGGGCCGCATATGAACACGTCTTTCGCCAGTCTTACCGAATTTCGCAGCCTGCTGCGTGCGATGCCCGCCTGCGACGACGCGGCGATGGCAGAGGCGCGGGCCCATGACGCCATGCTGACCAAACCCCCCGGCGCGCTTGGCCGGTTGGAGGACCTCGCGGTCTGGTATCGGGGCTGGCGCGGCGGTGCGCGGGCCGAGATCGCCGCGCCTCAGATCATCGTGTTTGCAGGCAACCACGGGGTCGCCGCGCGGGGTGTCTCGGCGTTTCCGGCAGAGGTGACCGCGCAGATGGTGGCGAATTTTCAGCACGGCGGGGCGGCGATCAATCAGATCGCGCGGGTCAATGGCGCGAGCCTCGACGTGGTGCCGCTGTCCTTGGACAGGCCCACCGAGGATTTCACGGTCGCGCCCGCGATGGCGGAAGACGAATTCGTTGAGGCGCTGCGGGCGGGCTGGGAGGCGGTGAATCCCGAAGCCGATCTGCTTGTCGTGGGTGAGATGGGCATCGCCAACACCACCTCGGCGGCGGCACTTGTCACGGCGCTTTTGGGCGGCGGGGCGGAGTTCTGGACCGGGCGCGGCACCGGGGTGAATGACGCGGGCCTGTCACTGAAGACCGAGGTCGTGGCTGAAGGTGTCGTCCTGCATGCCGACAAGGGCGATGGGCTAGAGCAGCTGCGCCGCCTCGGAGGGCGGGAATTGGCCGCGATGGCCGGAGCTTTGGCGCGGGCGCGGGCCTTGCGCATCCCGGTGATCCTCGACGGCTTCATCTGCTGTGCCGCCGCGCTCAGCCTCGCGCGCACGGCACCCGGCGCGCTGGATCACTGCGTCGCGGGGCATCTCAGCGCGGAAAGCGGTCACCGGCGGCTCTTGGGCGCGTTGGACAAGGAGCCGCTGCTGGAGTTGAACCTGCGTCTGGGGGAGGGCTCTGGCGCGGGCTTGGCGATTGGCATCCTCAAGACCGCGCTCGCCTGTCACGCGGGCATGGCCACCTTCGCCGAAGCGGGCGTCAGCGACGCATAGGGCGGTGCTGGTGGCCCCCCGAAAGGGGCTGCCCGGTTCAGGCGCTTTCCTTGCCCTTGTCTTCGCCAAGGTTGAGAAAGGCGGTCTCCAAATCCTTTTGCAACTCCTTCGCCCGGGCCACATAGGCGGCGTTTTGCGAAGGCGGCACATCGGGCCGCCAAAGCGCCGCCAATTCGCGGACCGAGACCCGGTCATGGGCGTAGAACAGCTTTTGCGCCTCATTCGCCTCGAAATCCGAAAGTCCCATGTTTTCCAGCACATAGCGCCCGGCCCGAAGCGAGCTGTCGAACATCTCGCGCACGATGTCATTCGACCCGGCCTGATAGTGGCGGTAGACCTCCTCGCGGTCGCGCGCGCGGCTGACGATATGCAGGTTCGGGTTCTCTTTGCGCGCGTAGGAGATGAGAGAGACCGCGGATTTCGGGTCATCAAGGGCCACCACCAAGACGCTGGCGTCTTGCAGCCCCGCTTTGCGCAGGATGTCAGGCCGCGTCGGATCGCCCAGAAAGCCCTTGAAGCCAAAGCGCCGCATGACGGCGATGGTCTCGGGGTTGTGGTCCAGCACGACGGTTTGAAAACCGCTGGCTTGGACCATCCGGTTCACCATCTGGCCAAAGCGCCCGACGCCCGCGATGATCACCGGGCCGCTGCTGTCGATCTCATCGGCGATGACGGGGCCGCCGTCGTCAAGGCGTCGGCTGATCAGGTCGTGCAGGATGAAAAGCAGCGGCGTGATCAGCATGGTTAGGGCCACGACCAGCAAAAGCGTCTCGCCAATCGGGTCGGGCATGACGCCGGTGGCGAGGGAAAAGCTGACCAGCACAAAGCCAAATTCCCCGGCCTGCGCCAGCGCCAGCGTGAAAAGCCAACCGTCGCGGCCTTTGAGGCGGAAGAGGCGGCCCAGCACCATCAGGATCAGCGCTTTGACGATGATGACCAACAGCGCCATGCAGATCAGGATCAGCGGTTTTTCGAACAGCAGGGCAAAGTTGATGCCCGCCCCCACGGTGATGAAAAACAGCCCCAAGAGCAGCCCCTTAAAGGGTTCGAGGTCGGTTTCCAACTCATGGCGGAACTCGCTGCTGGCCAGCACCACGCCCGCCAGAAAGGCGCCGAGTGCGGGCGACAGGCCGACCACGGTCATCAGCGAGGAAATCCCCACCACGATCAGCAGCGCCAATGCGGTATACATCTCGCGCAGCTTGGCGAGGTGGATGTAGCGGAACACCGGACGGGTCAGGTAAATGCCCACGAGGATGATCGCGGCGACCGCGCCGATGGTGACCAGCGTAACGCCCCAGCCCGGCAGGCTTTGGACAAAGGTCTGTGCGGTATGGGCGACGTCGCCCGCGTGGCTGCCCTCGGTCCCACGATGTGCATTCTCCACCGCCTCCGGGTCGAGCGAGATTGACCCATCGGGCAAAAGCCCGCCCGGAATGCCCGTGGCCAGCAGCGGCAGGAAGGCGAGAATGGGGATCACCGCGATATCCTGCGTCAGCAGGACAGAGAAGACGGAGCGCCCGCCTTGGGTCCGCATCAGCCCCTTTTCCGAGAGGGTTTGCAACACGATGGCCGTCGAAGACAGCGCCAGCGTCAGCCCGATTGCCAGTGCCACGCGCCACGGCTGGTCGTAAGCCATGGCGATGGCCATGAGCGCCGCGGTCGACAGCAGCACTTGCAAGCCCCCCAAGCCCAGCAGACGGTGGCGCATGTCCCAGAGCGCGCGCGGCTCCAACTCCAGCCCGATCAGGAAGAGCATCATCACAACGCCGAATTCCGCGAAATGCTGCACGTCCTTCGTCTCGGACCCGACGAGGCCCAGCACCGGCCCGATCAGAATGCCCGCCGCCAGATAGCCCAGCACCGACCCCAGCCCCAATCGCGCGGCGATGGGCACGGCAATCACCGCGGCGGCCAGATAGACGGAGGCTTGGAACAGGAAACCTTCCATTGCGGTCCTCTTTCAGCGTCAGGTGGGCAGCGGCCCGTCCTGTTTCAGTTGATCCATGACAATCTGGCTATGCACCCGGCTCACGGCCTGATGGGGCAGAAGAACGTCGTGAATGAGCCTGTTCAGGCTCGGCAGATCGTCACAATAGACCCTCAGGAGGTAGTCCGCATCCCCCGTCATCGTCCAAGCGCTCACAATCTCGGGCCGGGTGGCCATGAGCCGGGCAAAGCTCGCCGAATGTTCCGGCCCGTGGGTGCCCAGATGGACCTGCACGAAGCCCTGGACGTTCAGCCCCATCCGCACCGGATCAAGCCGCGCGTGATAGCCGCGAATGTAGCCTTCGACCTCCAACCGCTGACGCCTGCGCCCGGCTTGGCTGGGGGAGAGGTTCAGTTCTTGCCCCAACTCCTGCGCCGTGAGGTGGGCGTTCTTTTGCAGCGCCGTTAGCAGCCGCCTGTCGATCTCATCGAGCATGATGCGCGATCTCCGCATGGTTTGGAGGTACTATGCGTCACTTCCGCGAAATTGACCAGTTGAATGCTGCGATACGCGCAATTCGCGCGGCGGTTGCGGCGTAGACTGGGGCAAATCCCAAAGCAGAGGAGACTGACATGGGCCCTTTCCCGCATGACGCCCCGAAATCGCAGATCACGGCAGAGAACCCCGCCGGCACCGATGGTTTCGAGTTTGTCGAATTTGCCAGCCCCGACCCACAGGCACTGCGCGATGTCTTCACCAAAATGGGCTATGTCCATGTGGCCAATCACAAGACCAAGAAGATCGAGCTTTGGCAGCAGGGTGACATCACCTATGTCCTGAACCATGACCCCGAGAGCTTTGCCGCACGCTTCGTCGAAGAGCACGGCCCCTGCGCCCCCTCGATGGGCTGGCGCGTCGTGGATGCGCAAAAGGCGCTGCAACACGCGGTGGCCAATGGGGCCGAGGAATATAAGGGCGATGGCAAGGTGCTCGACGTGCCCGCGATCATGGGCATCGGTGGCTCGCTGATCTATTTCGTCGACCAGTATTACGACACCTCGCCCTACAATTGGGAATACGACTGGATCGCCACATCCAAGCCCGAGGGCGTGGGGTTCTACTACCTAGATCACCTGACGCACAACGTTCACAAGGGCAATATGGACGTCTGGTTCAAGTTTTACGGCGACCTGTTCAACTTCCGCGAAATCCGGTTTTTTGACATTGAGGGCAAATATACGGGGCTTACCAGCCGCGCGCTGACCTCGCCCTGCGGGCGCATTCGCATCCCGATCAACGAAGACCGGGGCGAGACCGGGCAGATCGTGGCCTATCTCAAGAAGTACAACGGCGAGGGCATCCAGCATATCGCCGTCGGCGCGCGCAACATCTATGACGCCACCGATGCGATTGCCGACAATGGGCTGAAGTTCATGCCCGGGCCGCCCGAGACCTATTACAAGATGTCGAAAGAGCGGGTGACCGGCCACGAAGAGCCGCTGGACCGCATGCAGAAACACGGCATCCTGATCGACGGCGAAGGCGTGGTCGACGGGGGTGAGACGCGCATCCTGTTGCAGATTTTCTCGAAAACCGTGATCGGGCCGATCTTCTTTGAGTTCATCGAACGCAAGGGTGACGACGGTTTCGGTGAGGGCAACTTCAAGGCGCTCTTTGAATCGATCGAGCAAGAGCAGATCGACAATGGTGAGCTTGAGGCCACCTAGTCAGAAGTACATCCGGGGGAGGGAAAAAGGGGCGCTGCGGCGTCCCTTTTTGTGGTGTAACCTAGTTCGGCATCTTCAGCACGACATTCCGACCCCGGCGCACATAGCGCAACTCGCTATCGCCAATGGCCGAGACGCGGCCGCCGTCGATCCGGTCGCCGACCTCAACCTTTTGATAGCGCCCGTTGCTGAGCCGAACCAGAGCGCGGCGGTTCGAGGGCTTGCCATAGACGCCGATCAGATTGACGTCGCGCAGGTTGATCGCATTCTTCACCGTTGCCTGTTTCGCCACGGAGGTCTTCGAGGGAAAGCGCGGTTGGACCGCTTTGGGCGCGACGCTCGCGACCTGTGCAGGCGCGGCCCGGCGGGCGGCGCGTTTCACGATCCGGTCGAAATTACGGGGCCGGGTATCGGGGCGGCGCGACTGGGTTGTGGCCTGTTTCGTCGCGTTCTGGATTGCGGGCGGCGTGGCGAGGGCGGCGGCGACCGCGCCACTGGTGTCGATGGGGGCAACCTCGGGCTCAGGCGTGGCAGCGGCGAGCGCTTCCTGAGCGATTTCTTGAACGGATTTGGGCCGCAGTTGCGGGCGCAGATCGGCCAATTCGGAACGTGTCAGCCCGCCAAGCTGGGCGCGTTCGGTCGTCTCTGACAAATCGTCGGGGCGCGGGCGGGGCCGGGCCTCGGCCAAGGCGCTGTCGACCTCGGGCTCCGCCGGATCGGCGTCTGGCCGGGTCAGAGTGGCGGGGGGCTGCACGCCGGGGCGTCCGAGGTAGACCAGATGGCCATCGGGGCTGAGCGCCCCCTGCGCCGTGGGTTTGACCAAGCCGCGCGCGTCCAGCGCAAAGCGTGTGCCCGCTGCCGCCGGAGAGCTGACTGCGCCGGGGGCGATGTCGGTGCCGAACCCATCGGCGGGCGGCAGGGCCACGGCGTCTGTCGTGCTGCTGATCGGGTCGATGCTGGTGAGGTAGAGATCGTCGATATCAATCGCCGCCGCCGGGGCCGGGGGCACGTCCGGGGCGCGGGCCCAGATGCCGGTGGTGGCATATTTGGCGTCGATCTCGGCCTCGGTCATCTCTGACAGGGGGCGCGGCTCGGGGTCGCGCAGCGCGTCGAGCACGGCACCGTCTTCGTCGGTCAGACCGGCGTCCAAGGCGGCGGTTTCGATGGCGTCAGGCGCTGCCGGTTCGGGGGGCAGCACGGCGATGTCATTCTCGATTTCAGGAGTTTCCGCAGGGGCCAAGGCTTCGGCTGTGCTGCGCGGGCTGCGGTCGCCAAAGAGCCGCGAAAGCGCGCTGCCCTCGTCGAGGAAGATCGAGGCCCAAGCCGCGACACCGGCCAAGAAGACCAAAAGCGCCGCCGTCAGGATCAGGCCAAGGAAACGCGGCTTGCCGCCGACTTCGTTCCGGCGGCGCGCGCCAAAGACGGTCATCCGCTCGGCCTCTGATGCCGGGGTGGCCGCGGCGGGGCTGGCAGGGGCCGTCCGGCGGTCTTTCGACGCTTTCGGTTTGCGGCGGCTGAGGAAGGTGCCGGTGGAGGTGGTCGCCTCGGGCGTCAGCGAGCTGCTGTCGGGCTGGGGGGCTGCGGCCTCCGTCGCGGCGGCGGCGGTGGCCGGTTCGACGGGCATCTGCGGCGCAAGCGGGGCCGCGGCGGGCGAAGGCGCGCCGACGGGCAGGGAGGCTGTGCTGGGGGCGGGCGCGGGCGTCGGTTCCGTTTTGGCGGCAGGCGGGGGCGGGGGTGTTTCCCGGCTCGCGCCGCCAAGGCTGGGCGCGTTGTCTGACCCGCCACGGCGGCTTGCAAAACCGGCGGCAGGGGCGCTGCGCGAGGGCGGTGCCGAGAAATCAACCTTGCGCGAAGGCTCGGGCTGCGGCGCGGTCTGCGTGCTGGCCGCCGCCGCGAGGGGGGCTGCGGATGCCGCAACGCTGCCCGTGGGGGCGGGCGGCGCGTCCGCCTCCGTCTCTTCCGGTTCCTCGCTTGGCGCGTGGGTCTCCAACGCGGGCAGGTCTTCTGCCAACGGCGGTGGGGTTTCCTCTGGAGTGGGGGCCAGTTCGGCCTCTGCCGGGTCTTCCGTCGCCTCCGTTTCCGCCGCAGCGTCCAAGGCGGGCAGGTCTTCGTCCAAGGGCGGTGGCGTGTCTTTGGGGGTCGGCTCCAACGTGGGGGAGGCTTCCGAAGCGCCTTCGGTCGACCCCAAATCCGGCAGGTCTTCCTCTACCGGCGGCGGGGTCTCCTCCGGCGTCGGGGCAAGCTCAGGCTCGGCGACGGGGGTCGTCTCATCCGTGTCCACGACCGGCCCTTCGGGCGCGTTCATCACGCCGGAAATTACGATGGGGGCCGTCTCAGGCTCCACGGTTTCGCCGGGTTCCAGCAGGTCCGACGCGGCTTTCGTCATGCCGAAATGCGGCGCGCCGCGATGGAAACTCTCATTGGCCGGGGCGGCGGCGAAGCTGACCGGGTGGAAACGGTGCTCCACCGCGAAGGCCTCGGCTTCGTCTAAAGTCTCGCGGGCCACGGCGGCCACATGGCTCTGCCCGCCATCGGCATGCACATCGAACACCAGATCGGAAACCGGATAGGGCGTGGCCCCCTCCAGCGCCTCTGCCGCTGCGGCACGGCGGGCGGCGGGGTCCATATCCGGCGTGTCGAGGGTGAGGTATTTGATCTGCGCGTCGGGGATCAACAGCAGGCTGCGCAGCCCGCCGGGCTCCAACGCCGTGGCGGTTTTGCGCAAGACCGCCAGTTCCGCCGCCAGATCGGCACTGTCGAGCGCCACTTCACCAACAAGCTGCCAACCGCCCGATGTGCGGTGGAGCAAACGAATGCCGTCGAACGACAGGGAGAGGGTAAAATTCGGCTTCATCGCGGTCGACTTTAGCATGGGGTCGGGCGCACTTACAGACGCGCCGCAGTCATCGCGAAGGATAGAGCAGGAGTTCGCCCAAGGGAAGGGTGCGCACCGCGCAGGTGCTTGTCAGAACCGGCCCGCGATGGGCAAATGGCGGCGCATTGATGCACGGAAAGGAACGAACATGCGACTGATGAATTGGGTGGCGCTGGCGTGGATGGCGGGGGCCGGATTGGTCTCGGCCCAGCAGGGACCGGAAGAGGGGATTATCGTCACCGGCCAAGGCAGCATCGCCGCCGCGCCCGACATGGCAACGATCACTCTGGGCGTGACCGAAGAGGCCGAAACCGCCAAGGCCGCGATGGACGGGGTGAATGCCGCCGTAAGCGCGATCCTCACCCAGCTCGACGCGCAGGGCGTCGCGGCGAAGGACCGTCAGACCAGCCGTTTCTACCTGCGCCCGGTGCATGACCGCCGCGGGAATGAAAACGGCCAGCCGCCGCGCATCACTGGCTATCAGGCGGGCAACTCCGTGACGGTCAAGGTGCGCGATCTGGACCGTTTGGGCGCGATGATGGATGCGGTGATCGATGAGGGTGCGAATGATTTCAACGGGTTGGACTTCGGACTTCAAGACCCGAAAGATGCGCTGGCCGAGGCACGCAAGGCCGCCGTTGCGGATGCCACCGAACGCGCGCGGCAGTTGGCCGAGGCGGCTGGGGTGAAGCTCGGCACGCTGATCCGCATGACCGAAAACTCCCACGCGCAACCCAAGATGTTCGAATCCGCCCGTATGGGGATGGCGATGGACAGCGCCGTGGCCGAAGGCGAGGTTGAGGTGCGGGCGCAGGTGTCGATGACCTTTGCGATTGCGCCGGGGCAGTAAGGTGCCGCAGATGGAAAACCCCCGCCGAGGTGATCGGCGGGGGAAGGTGGTTTAGCTGGTCGCCTTGGCCAGTGCCTGATCGAGATCGGCGATCAGATCGTCGGCGTCCTCGGTCCCGATGGAGATGCGCACGACGCCCGGACCGGCCCCTGCCGCTTCTTGCTGCTCTGCCGTCAGCTGTCGGTGCGTTGTGGAGGCCGAGTGAATGATCAGCGAGCGCGTATCGCCCAAGTTCGCCACATGGCTAAAGATCTCAAGGCTGTTGACCAGTTTCACACAGGCGTCATAGCCGCCCTTGACTGCAAAGGTGAAAAGCCCGCCCGCGCCCTTGGGGCAGACCTTTTGCATCCGCTCGTGATAGGGCGAGGATTTCAGCCCGGCATAGGTGACATAGTCAACCCGGTCGTCCTGTTCGAGCCATTCGGCCACCTTCACCGCGTTTTGCACATGCCGCTCCATGCGCAGCGACAGGGTCTCGATCCCCATGAGCGTGTAATGCGCCGCCTGCGGGTTCATCGTCATCCCCAAGTCGCGCAGCCCGATGGCGATGCCGTGGAAGGTAAAGGCCATGGGGCCGAAGGTCTCATGGAACTTCATGCCGTGATAGGCTTCCTCAGGCTGGCTGAGAGAGGGGAATTTGTCATTGGCAGACCAGTCGAACTTGCCCGAATCCACCACGCAGCCGCCCATAACGGTGCCATTGCCGGTGAGGTATTTGGTGGTGGAATGCACCACCAGCGTCGCGCCATGCTCAATCGGGCGGCAGAGGTAGGGGGTGGCGCTTGTGTTGTCGATGATCAACGGAATGCCCGCCGCATCGGCTACATCCGCGATGGCGCGCACATCCATGATATAGCCGCCGGGGTTTGCGATGGCCTCACCAAAGACCGCGCGGGTGTCGTCGTCGATCGCATCGGCCACGGCCTGCGGATCGTCAAAGTCGACGAATTTGCAGGACCAGCCGAAGCGCTTGATCGTATGGCTGAACTGCGTGACCGTGCCGCCGTAGAGACGGGTGGAGGCGACGATATTCTTGCCCGGCCCCATCAGCGGGAACAGCGCCATGATCTGCGCCGCGTGGCCCGATGAGCAGCAGACCGCGCCGACGCCGCCTTCAAGGGTGGCGATCCGCTCTTGCAGGACCGCGTTGGTGGGGTTGGTCAGGCGCGAATAGATATAGCCGACTTCCTCAAGGTTGAACAAAGCCGCCGCGTGATCGGCATCGCGAAAGACATAGGCCGTGGTCTGATAGATCGGCGTCTGCCGCGCGCCGGTGGCCGGGTCGGGGCTGGCGCCTGCGTGGATTTGCAGCGTGTCGAAATGTGGGGTGGGGCTGTCGGCCATTGGTCTGTCCTCTCAGAAAATGGTTCTCGCGCAGCCTAGGCGCAAAGACCCGTCCAGACAACGGGGCAGGCGGGGCTCAGCGCATCCAGAAACCGTTTGATTTGATCCGGTTGCGGATCGCCTGTTCGCGGCGGGGCAGGTTGTCTTGATCGAAAAGCGCGCGCACCTTGGCCCCGCGGGCCTGATAGACCATCCGCTTGATCGCATCGCGCTGCTTGAGCAGCTTTTTCACCCGGTTGGGGGCGGTGATGGCCTCTAGAACCTCGATCGCATGATCGCTCTCTCGCGCGTAGAGCAGGGGCAGAAAACGATAGTGGCAGGAGACCGTGCCATCCAGCAGTCCAGCGGGCAGGGCGTCCCGCCCCCCGCCAAGGGCGTGGATCACCAGCGGCAGCACGATTTGGTCGAGCCATGGGTCAAAGCTCTGCGCGCAAAGCTCGACCGGAGGGTCGTCGCGTACCGCCAGCGCGTAGCGCAGAAAGAGATCGCCGAATTCCTTCGGGCAGCGGTAGTAAAAGAACCCTGCGTTAAAATAGAGATAACGCCGCCAATATTCATCCGGTTGGCTCAGGTCGAGGCTGCTGGCGAAGTCGAGGCCGAACTTGTCGTAAAGCGACTTCCACAATGCGCTATAGCCCGGCCCGTAAAGCTGCGGCTTGGGCCATGTGCCCTCGCGTTTGAGAGAGGCTGAGGGGCGGTCAAAATCAAACGGCACCGCCGTCAGATCGCCGGTGATCAGCGTATCGGTGTCAAAGAAAACAAAGGGTTCGCCCGCGGGCAGGGCGCTGAGCATCTCGATCTTATTGCCATTGGGGTAGGTGCTGCCGAAATGCTGATTGTCAAAGGGGACGAACTCCGCCCCAAGCTCGCTCAAAGCTTCGCGCAGCGCGCTGTCGGTGATGCGCGGATCACGATCCCAAAGCGGGCCGGGCTGCGGCTCGGCAATCAGCAGGCGGCCTTGGAACTCCGGGCAGGAATGGCGCAGGGAGGCGGCGAAAAGCAACGCCTCATAGGCCAGCCGCCCCTCTTGGCCCACGATGACGACGTTGAAAATTTGCGGGATACGCGAATTGCGTGTCATACTTAACTGCGGCCTTTGGTTTTCGGCCAGTATAGGGGCAGGGCTCTGTCGGCAAAAGCCAGCAATTTGAGCGGCCTGCGAAAGGGGTTCGAATGTTCGATTTTGTCTTTGCCGTGATCGCGATCAGCCTTAGCGGCCCCTCTACGCCTTCGGACGGGGTAGGCCGACCGGATGCGCCGATGACGGTGCAGGCTCCGGCACGCCCTGCGGCCCCCGCCAGCCCGGCGGCGCCCCCGGCGCCCGCGGCCCCGCCGCCTGCATTCTACATGGATGCCGTGCCCCCCGGATTGATCGCCGAAGACCAGACGCCCACGGGCCGTTTCACCACCGCCGCAGAGGTGCGGCCTATTCTGAACGCCACCCGCGGCAATTGGATCGCCGTGCGGGAGTATGATGGGCGAGACTTCCTCTATGTGACCCACCTGTGGAGCTGGCGCTGCGGGCTGGCCGCCATGGCAATCGCGGTGAACGACGCACCGATGCGGAATCTGCCGATGCCGCCCTGTCACGATTCATTGCCGACGCCGAATGCGATTCTGGAGGGGGACCCGCAGCCTTACCTGACGTTTGACCTCGGGTCGGTTGAGAGGATTCGGGTTCAACTGGTTTACGACGATTTGGGAATGGCGCTTGAGGAGTTTTTGCGGAGCGATGTGCTGATCCCTTGATAGCCATCGGGTGCGGCATTAATCGGTCGCCACGAGCGCGCCTTATCGGCGAACACTAACTATCGCGAGGGGGGAGAAAGTGGTGGGCGACCCTGGAATCGAACCAGGCGTGCGTCTCCGCGAGGGAGTTACAGTCCCCTGCCACACCTTGCGGCCTGTCGCCCACTTTGTCCCGGTGCATTGCACCTGACGTGGGGGCGTGATTACAAGCGAGCCAAAGAAGCGTCAAGGCGAATTCCTGAGAATTCTTGGGGAAATCGCACGAAAGGATAAAGAGATGAAGAAACCCAAATGGGTCGTGCAAAAAGAGCAGGACAAGAAGGCCGAAGCGGCGCAGACGGTCTGGCTGTTCGGCCTGCATGCGGTGCGCGATGCGCTGATGAACCCGCGGCGTGAAAAATTGCAGTTGATGGTCACGCCGAACGCGCAGGCGAAGCTGGAAGAGGCCATCGCCGAGGCGGGAATCACGCCGCAGGTCGTGGACCCGCGCAAGTTCCGCCCGCCGCTCGATCCAAACTCGGTCCACCAAGGTGCCGTTCTGGAGGTGAAGCCGCTGAACTGGGGCCGATTGGAAGATGTGGCCATCGGTGATTCCGCGCCGCGGCTTTTGCTGCTCGACCGGGTGACCGATCCGCATAACGTCGGTGCGATCCTACGCTCTGCCGAAGTGCTTGGCGCCTCGGCGGTCATCGGCACCAAACATCATTCCGCGCCCGAGACCGGGGCGCTGGCCAAAACCGCCAGCGGTGCGCTGGAGCGCCAGCCCTATCTGAGGGTCCGCAACCTTGCCGATGCCATCCGGGCCTTGCAGGAGATGGGCTATCTGGTGCTGGGGCTTGATGGCGAGGCGACGCAGACCATCGAGGAAGCCGTCGAAGGCCGCCGTGACCGCCCTGTGGCGCTTGTTCTGGGGGCCGAGGGGCCGGGGCTGCGGGAGAAGACCCGCGAGACCGTAGACGCGCTGGTGCGGATTGATGCGGCGGGCGGTTTCGGCTCGCTCAACGTCTCCAACGCGGCGGCTATCGCGCTTTATGCCAGCCGGGTTGGCGGCTGAGAATCGGCAAGAACTGGCTCAAATTCGAACAGGGGGCAGGGCGGCTGGGCCCGGCCCCTTTGAAAACGGCTAAGGCTTCCTAAATTTAAAGGTGACCGCAGGCCCGGAACGCCTGCCGGCCACCTACTGTCCCTCGTTCCGTACCTTACGCCCCGTGTTCGTCATGGGGCGTTTTTTTATGTAGGGCTAGATACACAAAAGCCGCCCCGAAGGGCGGCTTTGCGTTTCCTACGGGGTGGTAGGATCAACCTGGAGCGGGCGAGGCGATTCGAACGCCCGACCCTAACCTTGGCAAGGTTATGCTCTACCCCTGAGCTACGCCCGCATCCGGTTGGTGAGGGGGGAATACCCATTCCCGCAGGGGGCTGCAAGGGGGAAATGTAGCGATCTGAGCGTCGCGCGGCAATTTTTTTCGGGAAGGTTTTGGGGGCGGAAAACACAAAGGGCCGCATCCGAAGATGCGACCCTGTGAAGTCCAGATGGAGCGGGCGAGGCGATTCGAACGCCCGACCCTAACCTTGGCAAGGTTATGCTCTACCCCTGAGCTACGCCCGCTTACCGTCTGGTGAGGGCGAGATACCTA
This sequence comes from Sulfitobacter sp. 1A12056, assembly GCF_043558125.1. Taxonomy (NCBI): domain Bacteria; kingdom Pseudomonadati; phylum Pseudomonadota; class Alphaproteobacteria; order Rhodobacterales; family Roseobacteraceae; genus Sulfitobacter; species Sulfitobacter sp. 1A12056. The sequence goes on from NZ_JBIFFY010000001.1 coordinate 120,607, forward strand.
TTGGGGCGGGGGGCTTCAAGAGGGAAATGTGGTTTTTGGTGGAAAAATTTGCGTAAGGCGGGGGCTCTGCCCCCGGACCCCCGAGGGTATTTGAGAAAGGATGAAGTTGGAGGGGGGGGGCGGCTGTCAGAGGAGTGGGGGCAAAAGAAAAGGCCCCGCGGGAGAGCGGGGCCTTTGTGGTTTGGGTCAGCTTAGTGGCTGTGCTGCTTGTCCCAGTCTTCCTGTTTCGGAAGCTGCTCGAACGTGTGTTCGGGCGGCGGGCTGGGCAGGGTCCATTCCAGCGTATCTGCGAATTCGTTCCACGGGTTGTTTGCTGTGGAGCGCGCGCCGCGGGTCAGCGTGTAGGCCATCACCCCGAAGAAGAAGAGGAAGGAGGCGAAGCTGAGGAAGGCGCCGATCGAGGACCACTGGTTCCAGTAGGCAAATGCCTCCGGGTAGTCGATGTAGCGGCGCGGCATGCCCTGACGGCCCAGGAAGTGCTGCGGGAAGAAGGTCAGGTTGGCACCGATGAACATCGCCCAGAAGTGCAGCTTGCCGGCCCATTCGGGGTACATGCGGCCCGTCATCTTGGGCAGGTAGAAGTAGATGCCCGCGAAGATGGCGAAGACGGCGCCGAGCGACATCACGTAGTGGAAGTGCGCCACGACGTAGTAGGTGTCGTGATAGGCGCGGTCCACAGCGGCCTGGCTCAGCACGATGCCGGTGACGCCACCGACGGTGAAGAGGAACAGGAAGCCGAAGGCCCAGAGCATCGGTGTTTTGAACTCAATTGAGCCGCCCCACATGGTGGCGATCCAGCTAAACACCTTCACACCCGTCGGCACCGCGATGACCATGGTGGCCAGCATGAAGTAGGCCTGTTGGTTCAGGGTCATGCCCACGGTGTACATGTGGTGCGCCCAGACGACGAAGCCCAGAGCACCGATCGCGATGATCGCCCAGACCATCGGCAGGTAGCCGAAGACCGGTTTGCGCGAGAAGGTCGCGATGACGTGGGAGATGATGCCGAAGCCGGGCAGGATGATGATGTAGACTTCGGGGTGGCCGAAGAACCACAGGATGTGCTGGTAGAGGATCGGGTCACCGCCGCCTGCGGGGTCGAAGAAGGCGAAGCCGAAGTTGCGGTCCATCAAGAGCATGGTGATCGCGCCCGCCAAAACCGGCAGGGACAGGAGGATCAGCCAGCTTGTGACGAAGATCGACCACGCGAAGAGCGGCACTTTGAACAGCGTCATGCCGGGGGCACGCATGTTCAGGAAGGTGGTGATCATGTTGATCGCGCCGAGGATCGAGGAGGCACCGGAGACGTGCACCGCGAAGATCGCGAAGTCCATCGACATGCCCGCTTCGCGGACCGAAAGCGGCGGGTAGAGCACCCAGCCCACGCCGGAGCCGAGCTGGCCGTTGCCGCCGGGTGTCAGCAGCGAGCAGACCGCAAGCGTGGTGCCCGCGACATAGAGCCAGAAGCTGAGGTTGTTCATCCGCGGGAAGGCCATGTCCGGCGCGCCGATTTGCAGCGGCATGAAGTAGTTGCCGAAACCGCCGAAGAGCGCGGGAATCACGACGAAGAACATCATCAGGATGCCGTGGCCGGTGATCAGCACGTTCCACAGGTGGCCGTTTGGCGTACAGGCGGCAGAGCTATCCGCAATGAAACGCGCGCCTTCCATACACATGTATTGAACGCCCGGATCCATGAGCTCAAGGCGCATGTAGACGGTGAATGCCACCGAAATAAGACCGACCAAGGCCGAGACGATAAGGTACAGAATACCGATATCTTTGTGGTTGGTGGACATGAACCACCGGGTAAAGAACCCCCGGTCGTCGTGATGATCTTGGCCGTGAATGGCTGCGTCTGCCATGCGGTGCCTCCTGCAAATGAATTGGACACATGGCGCCATAGGCGGCACATGCGGTGTCGCGCCCGTTTTAGAGCGACCGTCTCGCGGGGGCAATGGGCGCGATGGTCGCAGGGTGGGTATTTTTTGCGCTGTGGCGATCGCCGTAAAATGCGGCCTTTGGGGCGCTTGGCGCGTGCTTTGCTGCTGTTAGGGGGTGATGTCGCAACTGCCGGTGGGGTCGCTGGCAAAGACCTCATCAAAGGTGGCGCGCAGGGCCAGATCGACATCGTCCATCGTGACGGGCAGGCCCAGATCGACCAGCGAGGTCACGCCGTGGTTCGTGATGCCGCAGGGAACGATGCCGCCAAAATGGCTGAGGTCCGGCTCCACATTGATGCTGATGCCGTGGAAGCTGACCCATTTGCGCAGCCTGATTCCAATGGCGGCGATCTTGTCTTCGGCGGGGCTGCCATCGGGCTGGGCGGGTTTCTCGGGCCGTTGCACCCAAACGCCGACGCGACCGGGGCGGATTTCGCCGCGCAGGTTGAATTGATCCAACGTGGCGATGACCCAATTTTCGAGCTGGCGCACGAAACAGCGCACATCGCGTCCCCGAGCGGCGACGTTGAGCATCACATAGGCCACACGCTGGCCCGGCCCGTGGTAGGTATACTGCCCACCGCGCCGGGTGGGGTAGACGGGAAAGCGGTCGGGCTCTGTCAGGTCTTCCACCCGCGCCGAGGTTCCGGCGGTGTAGAGCGGGGGATGTTCGACCAGCCAGATGCATTCCTCGGCCTCACCGGCGGCGATGGCGGTGGCACGCGCCTCCATCCACGCCTCGGCGCTGCGGTAGTCGGTCAAGCCGTCGGTGATGATCCATTCAACCATGGGGATGCCTTAGCAAGACCCGCGCCGCACCGCCAGAGGCACAGTGTCAGGCGGCGGCGTCGCGTTCCTCCAAGACCTTGCGCAGGATTTGGGCATAGTTTTCTGCCCCCTGCGCCCCGGTGATCAGGTATTTGCCCTCGAAGATCATCGACGGCACGCCGGAGATGCCGCGCGAAGTCCAGAATTGCTGCGCTTCGCGCGTCTGTTCGGCAAAACTGCCGCTGCGGAGCACTTCGAGCGCTTCATCCCGGTCCAATCCGACGGAAGCGGCAACATCGGCGAGCACATCAGTGTCGTTCACATTGCGCCCTTGGGTGAAATGCGCGTCAAAAAGGGCCATCTTCAGCGGGTGTTGCAGCCCTTGGGCCTGCGCCCATGTCAGCAGTTGATGCGCGGCAAAGGTGTTTTGCATCCGCGTGTCGTCGGAAAAGTTGAAGGTAAAGCCCAAGTCTCGGCCCATCTGCGTTAGCCGTTTGCGATTTTCGACCGATTGGGCAGGGGTGGAGCCGTATTTCTCGGCCAGATGTTCGGCCATGTTCTGGCCTTCTGCTGGCATCTGCGGGTTCAACTCAAAGGGGTGCCAACGCACGTAGGCGCCGACGCCAACCGCGCCGAGTGCTTGCTCAAGTTGTTTGTAGCCCACGATACACCAAGGGCACATCACATCCGATACGATGTCGATTTGTACGGTGGCGGTATCTGCGGGGGTGGCGGTGTCTGCGGGCATGGCGTGTTCCTTCTTGCTTGCGTCACAGATGGCCCGCCGAACGCGCGCTTTCAACGGCTGAGCCGTCAGATTGTAGGGCGGTAAGGGGATTGTGATCGGGGGTGCGGCTGCGGAAAATCGAGGGCTGAACCCGCTTTCTGAAACGCATTGAAAAAATTTGCAGATTGCCTCTTCACAAGCCCTTGGTCTTTGGCTAAACCCCGCCCACCAACCATGGCGTGCGGTCGTGGCGGAATGGTAGACGCGCAGCGTTGAGGTCGCTGTGGGGTAACACCCGTGAGAGTTCGAGTCTCTCCGACCGCACCACCATGCTTTGCAATGCAAAGCGATGGTCGGACCCCCTGAAAGAAAAATCCTTTTTACCCTCGTCTCGGGGCGTGGTCAGCCTACAGTCTTGCTACGCGGTATCTTGCCGATTCCGCGCGTGACACCTGCGCGGGGCGGGGCAGACCGTTCTCATCGCGCGATTCCACCGGCAGAGTGTTTGCAGCCAAGGCGGCAATGCCGTTTAACGGTTGCTAAGAATAAGGCCCGTTTGGGCGGGCAAAGGAGAACCGGCGCGAAAACCGGGGTGACGAACGCAAGGAGGGTAGCGCGTGGCGCAACAAGGGCAGACTCAAGGGGCGGCGCTTTGTCTCGCTCTTGGACTACTTCTTGGCGGGGGGGCTGCGGCACAGGCGGCGGAACTGGCCATCACTGGCATCGCAGCGGATTCGGACCTCTATGCCACCCTGCGCGATGGGTCCTTGTTGGCCGAGCAGACCGATGAGGATGCCGAGCCTGCCACGCCGCAGGAATTGGTCGCCGCGGCGCAGGCCGATTACGGGCGGCTTTTGGCGCTGCTTTACGACAGCGGGTATTTCGGGCCGACGCTCAAGATCACCTTGGATGGCGTCGATGCCGCCGCGATTCCTCCTGTGCAACCGCCGCGCCGCATCGACCGGGCCGTGATCACGGTAGACCCGGGGCCGAAGTTCCGCTTTGGCGCGACCCGCATCGCGCCCATAGCCCCGGGCACCGAGTTGCCGGACGGATTTGCCGCGGGGGAGACCGCGAGCCTTGGCGTGCTGAAGGAAACCGTCTCGGCCGGGGTCAGCGGTTGGCGTGACGTGGGCCACGCGAAAGCGGCATTGGCAGATCAAGATCTTGTGGCCAAACACCGCGAACGCCAGATCGACGCTGCCCTGCGGCTGGCCCCGGGGCCAAAGCTGCGCTTTGGCGCGCTGACTGTGACCGGCAACGAAGACGTGCGCACCGCGCGGCTGATCGAAATCGCAGGGCTGCCACAGGGGGAGGTCTTCTCGCCCGAAGAGTTGGAGCTGGCTACTGAACGGCTGCGCCGCACCGGCGCGTTCGACGCTGTGGCGCTCATCGAAGCGGATCGCATTGGCCCCAACGACACGCTGCCCATCACCGCGCAGGTGACCGAAGCGCCCAAGCGGCGCTTTGGCTTCGGTGCGGAACTGTCCTCGCTAGAAGGGCTGACGCTGAGCACTTTCTGGCTGCACCGCAATCTGTTGGGCGGGGCCGAACGTCTGCGCCTCTCGGCTGAGATCGAAGGCATCGGCGGCAATTCGGGGGGGGAGGACTATACGCTCTCTGCCCGGTTCGAACGTCCGGCGACCTTTAACGAAGATACCGATTTCTACGCGCTGGCCACGTTGGAACAGCTTGATGAGGTGAATTACTTCTCCCGCCAGTTGGATCTGGAGGCGGGGATCGAGCGGATTGCCAACCAGAACCGCACCTATTCCGCGGGTCTCGGCCTGCGCGTGGCTGAGACCGAGGATGCCTTCGGCACCAACCAATATACCCTGCTGACCCTGCCGCTGGGGGCGGAGTTCGACTACCGCGACAATGAGTTGGACGCGACCGATGGCTATTACATCGACGCCAGCATCACGCCTTTTGTGGCGCTCTCGGGCTCAGAAAGCGGGCTGCGGACCTATCTGGATGCACGCTACTACCGCAGCTTCGGGTCCGAACGCCCCGTGACACTGGCCTTCCGGGGGCAGCTTGGTTCGGTCGCGGGGCCGGACCTGTCGGAAGCCCCGGCGGATTACCTCTTTTACTCCGGCGGGGGCGGCAGCGTCCGCGGACAACCCTATCAAACGCTTGGGGTTGAGCTGCCGAGCGGCGACACCGTGGGCGGGCGCAGCTTTGTCGGGCTCTCGGCAGAGGCGCGCGTGGCCCTGACCGAAAAGATCGGCGTCGTGGGCTTTGCCGATGCGGGCTATATCGGGTCGGAGGAATTCTACGACGGATCAGGCACTTGGCACTCCGGCGCAGGTCTGGGGCTGCGCTATGCTACGGGCATCGGGCCGATCCGGCTGGACGTGGCCGTGCCCACATCGGGGCCAGAAGTGGATGAAGATTTCCAAGTCTATATCGGGATTGGACAGGCGTTTTAATGCGACAGTTTTTGCAGATCCTCACCGCCAGCCTTGTCTATCTGGCATGCCTCACAGCGGCTGCCGCACAGGATGACGACAAGGGCTTTCTCACCCGGACCATTCAAGACGCGCTGAGCGGCGCGGGCCGCACCGTCAGCATCGACGGATTCGCAGGGGCGCTGAGTTCGGAGGCCTCCTTTGACCGGATGACGATTGCGGATGACGATGGCATCTGGCTGACGCTTGACGATGTGGTGCTGGATTGGAACCGTTCGGCCCTGCTGCGCGGACGGCTTGAGGTCGAGCAACTCACCGCCGGGCGGCTCGATGTCGAGCGTCTGCCGGCCAGCAATGAAGTCGATCTGCCCGATGCCGAGGCCAAACCCTTTTCCTTGCCCGATCTGCCTGTCTCCATCGAAATTGCGGATTTCTCGGTGGATGAGATCAATTTGGGCGAGCCGATCTTGGGCGAGGCGGCGCAGCTTTCGGTAAGCGCCAATGCACGGCTGACCGATACGGTCGGCATCGTCGATTTTCAGGCCCGCCGCACTGATGGCAAACGGGGCGAGTTCGACATTCAGGCCGATTTTGACCGCACCGAAAATGTGCTGGACCTGTTGTTGAACCTGACCGAAGACCCCGAAGGCATCGCGTCGAAACTGCTGAACCTGCCGGGGCAGCCTTCGGTGCAGATGACCGTCGAAGGCGCAGGGCCGCTGGATGATTTCGCGACCGATGTGACCATCGCCACCGATGGGCAAGAGCGTTTGGCGGGGCAGGTGACCCTTGGCACGCAGGCCCCACGCCGCGCCAGCGATACACCGGACCGCCGCATTCAAGCCGATATCGGCGGCGACATCACTGCGCTGCTCGCCCCGCGCTACCGCGACTTCTTCGGCGAGGACGTGCGGCTTGCGCTGGATGCGCTGCTGGAAAGCAACGGTGCGGTAGAGGTCAGCAGCTTTGCCCTTGCCGCGAATTCCGTCGATCTGCAGGGGCAGGTCACGTTGAACCAAGAGAAATGGCCGACGCTGATCGACATCTCAGGCCGGATCGCAAACCCCGATGGCACCTCGACCCTTCTGCCGATCTCGGGTGAGGGCACACGGGTCGAAGCCGTGACCCTGCGGGTGGATTACGATGCCGCCGATGGCGACCGTTTCGACAGCGCATTCGACATCACCGGGCTGGACACGGGCGCGCTGCAAATCGCGCAGACCCAACTGGCGCTCGACGGTATTCTCGAAGGCAACCTTGGCAGTCTGGGGCAATTCCTCGGCGATGTGACCTTTGCAACCGAGGGGCTGACGCTGACCGATCCGGCAAGTGCCGAGGCCATCGGCGATGCGATCACCGGCAGCGCCGAGATCCGCTTTGTCGAAGGTGAACCGATTGAGATCAACGGGCTGACCCTATCGGGCGAAGACTATGGCCTCACCGGCGAAGCCGCGATCGACGGGGTCGACACTGGGCTGCTCACCCAGTTGAAGATGACGCTCGAAGCCCAAGATATCAGCCGCTTTTCCGCGCTGGCGGGCCGCGATATCGCGGGGGCCACGGCGCTGGCGCTGAACGGCACGGTCACACCTTTGGGCGGCATGTTCGATCTGGCGTTTGCTGGGGGGACCGATGACCTTGAGATCGGGATCGAACAGGCCGATGCGGTTCTCGCGGGGCGGACCAGCCTTAGCATGGTGGCGAAACGCAACGAGACGGGGACTTTCCTGCGCGATCTTGAGTTAAAGAACGATGCGCTGGACCTGACCGGCGATGTAGAACTGCGGAGCGAAGGCAGCCGCGCGGCCTTGGACTTCACGCTCGCCGATGTTGGGTTGGTGCTGCCGCAATACGAAGGTCCCATCGCGGTCAAGGCCACAGCGGTGCAAGAGCCGCGCGGCTGGGTTGTCGACGCGGTCACCGATGGCCCCTATGACGCGGCGCTGACCGTCTCGGGCTTGGCCACGGGCGAGGATGCGCAGATCGACTTCACCGCCGATATCCCCAGGATCGAAGATTTCCTGCCCGAGGCGGATATCACCGGCCCGGTCACCGCCAAGGGCGCATTGCGCCAGACGCCGCAGGGGTGGGAAATCGACACCGAAGCCAGCGGCCCGTTGGAGGCGCAGGCCTCGGTCGAAGGGTTGGTCACGCCGCGCGTCGATGTGGCCTTTGACCTGTCGCTGCCCGATATCCAATCCCTCGTCCCGCAGATCAACGGCGGGGTCGCGGCCAGCGGCACGCTGGAGCAGACCGAACAGGGGGTTGTCGTCGATACCATTGCAAACGGCCCCTACGACAGCCGCGTCGCGGTCGAAGGCTTGGCGACGGGGCCTGACATGGCGCTGCGCTTTGACCTGACCTTGCCGGATGTCAGCCCGCTGGCCCCCGGGGTGAACGGGCCGCTGGCGGCGCAAGGCACGGTGCGGCAGCAGGAGAGCGGCATTGCCGTGGATGTCGCCGCGAGTGGCCCCTATGGCAGCAGCGCCGTGGTTGAGGGGCTGGCCACCGGCCCGAATATGGCGCTCAGCTTTGACCTCTCAGTGCCCGACGTCAGCCCCCTCGCACCCGGTGTGAACGGCCCGCTTTCGGCCACGGGCGACATCCGTCAGACCGATGACGGAATCGCCGTGGATGTCAGCGCCGATGGTCCCTATGGCAGCAGCGCCATGGTCGAAGGGCTGGTGACCGGAGAGGTCTCTCTGCGGTTCGACGTCTCGGTGCCCAACGTGAACCCGCTGGTGCCCAGCGTCTCAGGCTCTTTCGCGGCCAACGGCGTGGCGCGTCAGACCGAAAACGGCGTGGTCCTCGATGCCAGCGCCAGCGGCCCCTACGGCGCGCGGGCGACGGTCGAAGGTTTGGTCACCGGCCCCAATGCGGCTGTCGATTTCCAGTTGAACATGCCCGACATCGGCGCCTTGGTGGAGCAAGTGAACGGCCCGCTCAGCGTCGCAGGCTCGGCCCGGCGCGAGGGGGAGGCCTGGCGCATCGACACCAGTGCCAATGGCCCCGCAGGCACGCAGGCGACTGTGGCAGGGCTGGTGAACCCCGATGGGACGCTGAACCTCGATATCGCGGGCAATGCGCCGCTGGGGTTGTCGCGTCCCTTCCTCGCCCCGCGCAATTTGCAAGGCCAAGCGCGGTTCGATTTGCAGATCAACGGACCGGCGGCGCTGTCGTCGGTCAGCGGGCGCATCACCACCAGCGGCGCGACCTTCACCGCGCCGAACCTGCGGGTGGCGCTGCGGGGGATCGACGCGGATGTTCAGCTTGGGGGCAATCGGGCGCAGCTCAATGTGACCGGTCAGGCCGTCGATGGCGGAGAGCTGCGCGTGGCGGGGGCGATCACCCTGACACCGGCGCTGCCTGCGGATATCAGCGTCACCCTGCGCAACCTCGTCTATGCGGACCCGAGCCTTTATAGCACCACGTTGAACGGTGATTTGCGGCTTGCCGGGCCGTTGAGCGGGGGGGCGCAGATTACCGGGGTGATCAACGCGGGCGAGACGAATATTCAGGTGCCCGCGACGGGGCTGACCTCGATCGGGGACATCCCGCAGATCACCCAAGTCAACGCGCCTGCCGATGTGCTGGCGACCCGCCGCAAGGCCGGTTTGGAGGGCGCGGATGCCGGGGATGACCCTACTGAGGATGCCTCCGGCCCCGGTTTCGGACTGGACCTGCAACTCAACGCGCCGAACCGGATTTACGTCCGGGGCCGCGGGCTGGATGCGGAACTGGGCGGCGCGCTGAACCTCAGCGGCACCACCAACCGCATCATCTCGGCCGGGCGGTTCGAGTTGATCCGCGGGCGGCTCGATATCTTGGGCAAACGCTTCTTGCTCGACGAAGGGTCGATCCAGTTTCAGGGCGATTTCATCCCCTATATCCGGTTCGTCACCTCGACCGATACCGAAGCGGGGGAGGTGCGTGTCATCGTGAGCGGCCCGGCGAATGAGCCTGAGGTCACTTTCGAATCCACCCCCGCCGCGCCGCAGGACGAGGTGCTGTCGCAGCTGCTCTTTGGGCGCAACATCTCGGAAATCTCGGCCTTTCAGGCGCTGCAATTGGCCAGTGCAGTGGCGACCCTCGCAGGCCGCGGCGGCGACGGGGTGATCGGCAACCTGCGTGAGGGCTTCGGCCTCGACGATCTGGATGTGACCACCACGGAGGATGGCGAGACTGCGCTGCGGCTGGGGAAATACCTGACCGACAACATCTATACCGATGTGACGGCGGCTTCGGATGGCACGGGGGAGGTGTCGCTCAACCTCGATATCACCGAAAGCCTGACGGCCAAGGGCACACTTGGCTCGGACGGCGACAGCAGCATCGGCATCTTCTTCGAGCGGGACTATTAATTGAAAGGGGCGCCTTACGGGGCGCCCTTTTTCTTATCTGTCGTCGCGGGGGGTGAAGTGGCCGTAACGGCCTTGGTCGAACATCAAGCCCGCCGCCCCATCCTCGCGCAAAGCGACCTGTTGCACATGGCCCAAGATCAGCGAATGATCGCCCGCCGGATGCACGGCATAGGTCGCGCAGTGAAACCGGGCGAGGCAGCCTGCGAAAGTGGGCACACCGGCGGCGTCCTCCGTCCAATCGAAACCAGAGAAATCATGGCCTTGGCTTGCGAAACGCTGGGCCAAACCCTCTTGATCCGCGCCCAAAACGTGAATGCAAAAGGACGCCGCCGAGGTGAAACTGTCGTGCCGTTTGGAAGAGATCGCAGGCGACCACAGCACCAAAGGCGGGTCGAGCGAGACCGAGGCAAAGGAATTCGCAGTCATCCCCAAGGGGCCTTGGGCGGTTTTTACGGTCACCACGGTCACGCCGGTGCCGAAACGCCCGAAGGCACGGCGCAGCGCCGGGGCATCGCCGCTGTCGGGCGAGAAGGGGATCAGATCATCACTCATAGCGACAAGCGGTGCCATGTGGCGGCTGATTTGTCCAGCGGTGCCGGGGCGTTGCGCATCGGCCCCCTTGCGCGGATTTTCGCGCCCGCGGTTGGGCCGAGGAACCGCTGCCAAGGCCCGGCGTTGGGCCAGCGATGAGAGGCATCATCGGCTCCAACCGGTGTCGATGCTGGCTGTCTGAAAGGGGCGGCGCAGGAGGTCTGCGCCGTCTGTCCAGGCACCCGAATGCCGTTCACAGCAGAAAAGGCGCGTCTCGTCGCGCCGGAAAGTGACAAAGATGATGTATGCAAGCAAACTCACCCTCGGCGCGGCCCTTCTGAGCGCCACCGCCTTCGGCTCCACCGCGATGGCCGATGACAATGAGACCGTCGACCATGTCGAGATTGGCTCCCTGTCTTGCGATGTGGGCGAGGGCACCGGCTTCGTTTTCGGCTCCACCCGTGAGCTGACCTGCACCTTCAACCCCATTCAAGAAGGTCTCGAAGATGAGACCTATGTGGGCGAGATCAACCGCTGGGGCGTCGATATCGGCAAGACCGAGAATGGCCAGATGTCATGGCTGGTGCTGGCCCCGACCGAGCAGGAATATTCCGAAGGCGGGCTGAACGGCAGCTATAAAGGCGTTTCCGCCGAGGCGACCGTCGGTGTCGGCGCGGGGGCCAACCTGATGACAGGCGGTTCCGAGAACACATTGGCGCTTCAACCGCTGAGCGTGAATACCCAGACCGGCGCGAACTTTGCTGTGGGCGTGGGTGAGATCAACCTTCAGCGCGTCGAAGGCTAAACCCGCGCGAAAACGTTTGAAATGATGATCTGGGCCGTCCCTTGGGGGCGGCCCATTTCTATGTGAGAGGCGTCAGAGCTTGGTCAGCCGGTCCCCACGGCGAACGGTGCCGTCCTGCACGATTTTGCACAGAACGCCGCGCAATCGATGCGGGCGGTTTTCCTTTCGGTTGATCCACCGCAGGCTGTCTTGGCCATAGCGATCGCGCCATTTGATGCAGCCGGTGTTGAACTTATCGCTCACCTCCAGCACCGCAGACCCGGCTTGAAGGCGCGTGCCGACGGGCAGGTTCTCATGGCCAAGGTCCATGTCCACGATCATCGTATCGCCGGGGTGCGGCGTGTTTGCCCGGTCGCGCCAGCAAAGATCCATCACGCGTTTGGGCAGGATGGAGATCTGTATCCGCGGATCGGGGCTGCCGTCAGGCAGGGTTAGCCAAGGTTTCTCGGTCCAACGTTCGCCAAGGATGCCTTGGGCCACGGTCAGATCCAGTTCATCACGGAAATCCCGCTCCCCGTAATCGGGGCGAAAGCAAAGTTCTTCGATCACGGCGCCATCCTTGGGCGCGGCGAGGATATCCGGCAGGGCGGCGTCGCATTCCGCAGCGGAGGCGGGGGGCGGCACTTGGGGGGCGGTTTGGTCCATGTCTCTCTTTCTCATGCAACGCGGCGTGGGGGCAGGTAGCCGCCCGCGCCGCGCGCCGTGTCAGCGGTTCATGCGGTTGCCGATCAGATCGTCCACCACGCCGGGGTCCGCCAGCGTCGAGGTGTCGCCCAACGCGCCGTAATCATCCTCGGCGATCTTGCGCAGGATGCGGCGCATGATCTTGCCCGAACGTGTTTTTGGCAGGCCCGGTGCCCATTGGATCAGATCGGGCGAGGCGATGGGGCCGATCTCTTGCCGGACCCAATTGCGCAACTCGGCCCGCAACTCTTCGGAAGGCTCCTCACCGCTCATCAAGGTGACATAGCAATAGATGCCTTGGCCTTTGACGTCATGCGGGTAGCCGACCACGGCGGCTTCGGCCACTTTGTCATGGGCGACGAGGGCGCTTTCCACCTCGGCGGTGCCCATGCGGTGGCCCGAGACGTTAATCACATCGTCAACGCGGCCCGTGATCCAGTAGTCGCCATCGGCATCGCGTTTGCAGCCGTCGCCGGTGAAGTAATAGCCCGGGTAATCGGCGAAATAGGTCTTTTCGAACCTTTCGTGATCACCCCAGACGGTGCGCATCTGCCCCGGCCAGCTGTCGGCGATGCAAAGCACGCCCTCGGCGGGGTTGCCGTCGATCTCTTGACCCGATGTTGGGTCCAGCACCACCGGTTTGACGCCGAAGAAGGGCTTCATCGCGGCCCCCGGTTTCATGTCATGCGCGCCGGGCAGGGGGGTCATCAGATGGCCGCCGGTCTCGGTCTGCCACCACGTGTCGACAATGGGGCAGCGGTTCTGGCCGACGACCTCGTGATACCAGTTCCACGCCTCGGGGTTGATCGGCTCGCCCACGGTGCCAAGAATGCGCAGCGAGGACAGATCGCTTTTGGTCACATAGTCATTGCCTTGCCCCATCAGCGCGCGGATCGCGGTGGGGGCGGTGTAGAACTGCGTGACTTTGTGCTTTTCGCAGACCTGCCAGAAACGGCTGGCATCGGGGTAGGTGGGCACGCCTTCGAACATCAGCGTGGTGGCGCCATTGGCCAGCGGGCCATAGACGATATAGCTGTGCCCGGTGACCCAGCCCACATCCGCCGTGCACCAGTAGATGTCGCCGTCGTGGTAATCGAACGTCACCTCATGGGTCAGCGCCGCATAGGTAATATAGCCGCCGGTGGTATGGACCACGCCCTTGGGCTGACCGGTGGAGCCTGAGGTGTAGAGGATGAAAAGCGGGTCTTCGGCGCCCATCGCCTCCGCTTCGCAGGTCTCGGCGGCATCCTTGATCAGTGCGTTGTAATCACGGTCGCGGGCATCGTCCCATGCCACGTCACCGCCCGTGCGGCGCACCACAAGGCATTGAACGCTGGCATCGCATTGCGCCAGCGCCTTGTCGGCATTGGCCTTGAGGGGTGTGGCCTTGCCGCCGCGCGGGGCCTCGTCCGCGGTGATCACCACCTTCGCCTCGCAGCCGTTCACCCGCGCGGCGAGGGCATCGGGGGAGAAGCCTGCGAAAACAATTGAGTGAATCGCCCCGATCCGCGCGCAGGCCAGCATGGCATAGGCGGCTTCGGGGATCATCGGCATATAGATGATCACGCGGTCGCCTTTGCCCACGCCGAGATCCCGCAGCACATTGGCCATGCGGCAGGTAGCGCTGTGGAGCTCGCGGTAGCTGATGTGCTTGGCCTCATCCTCGGGGCTGTCCGGCTCCCAGATGATCGCGGACTGATCGCCGCGCGTCTCAAGATGGCGGTCGATGCAATTGGCGCTGACGTTCAGCTCGCCATCCGCGAACCAATTGATGCTGACCGACCCAAGGTCGAAGTTCACGTCGCGCACTTGGGTGAAGGGTTTGATCCAGTCGATCCGCTGCGCCTGTTCGCGCCAGAACCCATCGGTGTCGGTGACCGAGGCTTGGTACATCTTGTCATAGGTCTGCGCGTCCACATGGGCCCGGGCGGCCATGTCGGCGGATGGCGGATAGGTCTTGGCGGTGGCGTCGGACATGGTGGTTCCTCCCTTGATGTTCGCATCTCCACGGGGCGCGGGTCAAACCCGGTGGCCGTGGCGTCCTCCTCAGCCGGATCATAGCGGCCCGTGAAAAGAAGGGAATAAGCAACTGGATTACAAGGGCTTGCCTGTAAAGGTTTTTCCCGATCGGGGTGATTTCTGTAAATTTTCCGCTCTTGCCCGGTGATTGGCGCGGTTTTTCAAAGCCTTGCCAGTCAAACTTGGCGCAACTGTCTTGCGGCTGTCGTATTTGCGCGGCATGACGGGGTTGGCAGGCCAGCCCCCGCGGGGTAGCCTGTGCGCCAATCCGCCCACCCAAGGGCGGCAACTATGGGAGAGAGCCATCATGAAAAATCTGCTGAGCGGTGCCGCCGCCTGTGCGCTGACTGTCGCGTTTGTAAGCGAAGCTGCCGCGACCGAATGGAATGCCTCGGTCTGGGGCAAGCGCCGCGCCTTCACCGAACATGTGGAAAAGATTGCCGAACTGGTTTCTGAGAAGACCGACGGCGAATTCACCATCAACGTCAGCTACGGCGGCCTGTCCAAGAACCGCGAAAACCTCGATGGTATCTCCATCGGCGCTTTCGAGATGGCCCAGTTCTGCGCCGGCTACCACGCCGATAAGAACCGCGCGATCACCGTGCTGGAACTGCCGTTTCTGGGGGTGAGCAACCTTGAAGAGGAAGTCGCGGTTTCCAAAGCGGTCTATGACCACCCCGCCGTCGCCAAGGAGATGGCGCAGTGGAACGCGAAAATGCTGATGACCTCGCCCATGCCGCAGTACAACCTTGTCGGCACCGGCGATCCGCGCACCACGCTGGAAGATTTCGACGGCATGCGCGTGCGTGCCACCGGCGGTCTGGGCAAAGCCTTTGAAGCTGTCGGCGCCGTGCCCACATCCGTGACCGCGACCGAAGCCTATAACGCGATGGAATCGGGTGTCGTTGACACCGTGGCCTTCGCCCAGCACGCGCATCTGTCCTTTGGCACCATCAACAAGGCCGACTGGTGGACCGCGAACCTCAACCCCGGCACCGTGAACTGCCCCGTCGTGGTGAACATCGACGCCTATGAGATGCTGAGCGACGAAGAGCGTGAAGCGCTCGACAGCTCGGTCGATGAGGCGCTGGATCACTACCTCGCCAACTATGCGGAACTGCTGGAGAAATGGGATTCCGTTCTCGAAGAAAAAGGCGTGGAGAAGGTTGAGTATTCCCCCGAAGTTATCGCCGAGTTCAAAGAGAAAGCCGCCGATCCCGCGCGCGAAGCATGGATCGAGAACATGGAAGCGCAGGGCATCCCGGGTCAGGAACTCTATGACCTCGTGATGGAGACGCTGGAAAAAGAGCGCGCCTCGAACTAAGCCCAGCCGGGCATGACTGTGAGGGCCGTGCGGATTGACCGCGCGGCCCTTTCGACTTCCAAAACGCAACAAACAGACTTTCTGAAAAGGAGAGCCGATGGCCGGATCATCCGCCGTGCTGGAGGACAGCAGCCTCCTCAGCCGCCTCGACCGGGGCCTGCTGAAGCTGGAAACCTTCTTTGCCCTGATCTCGGGGCTTGCCGTTTTCTCACTGATGATACTGGCCGTCTGGTCCGTGGGGGGGCGCAAGTTCTTTTCCACGCCGCTGGCGGGCTATGTCGACTGGATCGAAGCGGCGATGCCTTTCATCGCCATCATGGGCATCGCCTATACCCAACGGATGGGCGGCCATGTGCGCATGGACATCCTGATCGGCCAGCTGAAGGGCCGCGCGCTTTGGGCGGCGGAACTGCTGTCGGTGGTGCTGATCCTTTTGCTGATGCTGGCGCTGACATGGGGCGCTTGGGCGCATTTCGACCGCAGCTTTGACATGAACGCCCCGATGTGGAGCCGCGACAGTTCGATCGACATCGGCCTGCCGATCTGGCCCAGCAAACTGGTGGTGCCGCTGGCTTTCGTCGTGATCTCTCTGCGGCTTTGCCTGCAAATTTGGGGCTATGGCCGGGCCTTGGTGCTGGGGCTGGAACGCCCCGTGGCCGTGCCGCTGGTGCAATCGGCGGCGGAACAAGCAATGGCCGAGGCCGAACAACTGGATGGACGTGACTGATGGATCCTATTGAAATCGGCCTTTGGGTCTCGGGCGGTATGCTCGTCATGGTGGTGCTTGGCATGCGGGTCGCCTTTGCCGCGGCCATGGCTGGGCTTGTCGGCCTGATCTGGATTTTCTGGGCCAAGAAGGGCATGGAGTGGGACCAGCTTGGCTGGGCGCTGACCGTGGCGATCAAGACCGCGGGCCAAGTGCCGCACTCTAAGGTATCGAGCCAGACACTCTCGCTGATCCCGACCTTCATCCTGATCGGCTTTTTGGCCTATTATGCGGGCCTGACCAAGGCGATCTTTGAGGCGGCGAAACGTTGGTTCGCTTGGGTGCCGGGCGGTCTGGCGGTCTCGACCGTTTTCGCCACGGCGGGCTTTGCGGCGGTGTCGGGCGCATCGGTCGCCACGGCGGCGGTTTTCGCCCGCATCGCCATCCCCGAGATGCTCAAGATCGGCTATAACAAGCAATTCGCGGCCGGTGTTGTGGCCGCTGGTGGCACGCTGGCCTCATTGATTCCGCCTTCGGCGATCCTCGTGATCTACGCGATCATCGTTGAGCAGGACGTGGGCAAGTTGCTGCTCGCGGGCTTTATCCCGGGTGCCTTCTCGGCGGTGGTCTATGCGGTGTTGATCATCGGGATCGCGATGATCTGGAAAAGCGTCGGCCCGCCGGTGCGCGGCTTTACATGGGGCGAGCGTTTTGCCTCGCTCCCCGCTGCGATGCCGATTGTTGCCGTGGTCGTGATCATCATCTTCTTCGTCTACAACCCCTTCGGCGACGCTTGGGGCACCCCGACCGAGGGCGGGGCGGTGGGCGCCTTTATCGTCTTCTGCATGGCCGTCTTCCGTGGCATGCGGCTGGCCGAGTTGAAGGACGCGCTGCTGGAGACCGCGAAGCTGACGGTGATGATCTTTACCATCATCTGGGGCGTGCTGATCTATGTGCGCTTCCTTGGCTTCGCCGATCTGCCGGGCGCTTTTGCCGACTGGATTTCCTCGCTCGAAACTTCGCCCATGCTGATCCTGATCTGCATCCTCTTGGCCTACGCCGTGCTGGGGATGTTCATGGACGCCATCGGGATGCTCTTGCTGACGCTGCCGGTGGTCTATCCGGCGGTCATGGCGCTCAACGGGGGCGAGATGGTCTCGGCCGCCGACAGCGCCTTTGGCATGTCGGGTCCGATGTGCGCGATCTGGTTCGGGATTCTGGTGGTGAAGATGGCGGAGTTCTGTCTGATCACCCCGCCAATCGGCCTCAACTGCTTTGTCGTCGCGGGCGTGCGCCCCGACCTCAGCGTGCAGGACGTGTTCCGCGGCGTGATGCCCTTCTTCATCGCCGACGCGGTCACCATCGGCCTCTTGGTCGCTTTCCCGCAGATCGTGCTCTGGCTGCCGTCCCTCGCGGGATAAGCGGCCCTAGCCACCGGGCTTTTCCGCGGCGGGTTCATCCGCCGCGGTTGCCGCCACATCGGGGGCGGATTTGTCCAGAAAATGCCCGATCATGTTGAGCGCCGTCACGTTCTCGCAGATCACCTTGAAAACCACGAGGAAGGGCACCGCCACCAGCGCGCCCGCAATTCCCCAAAGCCAGCCCCAAAAGACCACGGTGAGGAACACGGCCACCGTGTTCAGCTCCAACCGCCGCCCCACGAGGTAGGGGGTGATGAACTGCCCCTCGATCCCGGTGAGGATCTGATAGCCAAGCGGGGCGAGGATGGCGTAGCCGACACTGTCGAATGTCGCGATGGCATAGGCCCCCACCAGCACCGCGCCGATCACCCCGCCGATATAGGGCAGGAAGTTCAGCAAGAACGCCGCCAAGCCCCAGACGTAAGGCACGGGCAGCCCGAGCGCG
The DNA here is from genome assembly GCF_043558125.1 of Sulfitobacter sp. 1A12056. Lineage (NCBI taxonomy): Bacteria > Pseudomonadati > Pseudomonadota > Alphaproteobacteria > Rhodobacterales > Roseobacteraceae > Sulfitobacter > Sulfitobacter sp. 1A12056. The sequence goes on from NZ_JBIFFY010000001.1 coordinate 138,752, forward strand.
AAGAGGTAGAGCCCCACCGAAATGCCCAGGCCTGCGTTGATGATGGTGATGGTCAGCAGGTAGCGCGAGACGCGGCGCTCCACGTCATAGACCGCTTTCAACGCGCGTTTCTTGCCGGTGAAGGTCTGAAAGGACTGCACGAGCTTGAGGTAGAACAGATCGCCCGAGGCCAGCAGGAACAGCGCCAAGACCAAGGCCACCGCCACGGTGCCCCCGATCCGCGCGCCGGTGTTCATGGCGTTGTCCAGCAGGCCGGGCTGTTTGACCACCACCTCTTCGGGCTTCCCGCTGCCATTCTCGGTGCCGATCTGTTCGACCTGTTCGGTGGCCGAGCGGACATCCTCAACCGTTTGCGCCCAGCCCTGCAGCTTGCGCCGTATCTCATTGCCCATGGTGGGAATTTCGTCGGACCAAGTCGCCACGGTGCCCGCCGACAGGCCAGCCAGCACAAAGATGATCAGCCCGACACAGCCGATCAGCAGCACGGCGCCTAAAGGAGGGGAAATGCCGAACTTTTCAAAAGAGCGGATCAGCGGGCTAAGCGTCAGCGCAAGAAGGAAGCCCAATAAGATGGGCAGCAGCAAATCCTTGGCGAAATAGGCAGTCACGAAGAGGGCGATCAGAACGAGCACCTCCAACAGCCGTCTGATCGCTGCGATATCGTTCAATGTCTTCCCCCCAAGTGCCCTGCGCATATGCTAGGAAGCCAACGCAGGACGGGGGGAAAAGTTCATTCCCGCGCGCCGGGCGCGGCGCTTGGCGCTATGGGTCGACCGGTTGCAGGCGTAGGGCTTGCCCGCCAAGGGCGCGAAAAGCGCGTTGGCGGCAGGTCAGGACGATGATCTGCATATCCCCTGCCTGCCGGTGCAGCGCGTCGAACATCCGCTCGATCCGGTCGTCATCGGTAAAGACCAGGGCGTCGTCCAAGATCACCGGCGCGATACGCCCCGCCCGGGCCAGCATCCGCGCGAAGGCCAGCCGCACCAGCAGGGCCACCTGTTCCTGCGTGCCACCCGAAAGCACCTCGATCGGCTCTTCCCGGCCCTCGCGGATCAGCGCATGGGGTAGGAGCGATTCCTCGCCCCATGTCAGTTCCGCATCGGGCCAAAGCAGTTGCAACAGCGGTTTCAGTTCCTTGACGATGGGGGTGAAATAGCGCTCTCGCGCCTCGTTCCTTGCATCCTGCAAAGCCTCTTGCAGCCGGGTCAGCACCGCGACCTCATGGGCGATCCGGGCAAGGGCCGCTTCGGCGGCTTGCAATTGGTCTTCGGTCTCGGCCAGCCGTTCCTCCACCGCGTCGCCCGAGGCGCGGGTGATGCGTTCGCTCAGCCGGGCGAGCAGGGGGTGCAGGCGGGCGATCTCCTCTCGGGCCTGCGTCTCGACCGATTCCGCGCGGGTGAGCGCGGCTTGAAGGCTCGCCGCATCCGGCGCGTCCTTGGCCTTCTCAGCATGGGCGAGGCGGGCGGCCTCCAGCGCGGCAGCGGTGGTGACGGTTTGGGCGGCGAGGTCTTCTTCTGTGACATCGCCCAGCTTGGCCTGCTGCGCCTCGGCGCGCTGCAGCCGGTCGGTGAGCGAGGCAAGCTGCGCTTCCTTGCCCGCCGCATCGGCCTTGGCATCGGCCAGCGCCTCGGCGGCGGTCTCACGCGCGATGCGGAAGCGCTCATGTGCAGCCTGCGCGGTTTGCAGCGCGTCTTCGGCCTGCGCGAGATCGGGTGCGCCCGAGACCTCTTCCGGCGCAGGAATGGCGGCGAGGGCTTGGTGCAGCGCGTCGATCCCATCGGGGGCGAGGCTGGCCAGCACGGCTTTCGCCTCTCCCTGCCGCGCGGCGGCCTCGGCACGCGCAGCCCCTGCGGCGCGGGCCTGCGCCAGATCAGCTGCGCCGATCTCGTCAAGGGCGGTTTGCAACCGGGCCGCGGCGGCGTCGACCGAGCCGTCCTCGCCGCCCCCCGCGCCGGGCTCGATCTCCAAATCGGCGATTCCGTCGATCCGCAGGGTGGTGCGGCGTGGCAGGGGCAGGGGGGCGCCATCGGCCAAAGGGCCGTCATCGCCGTGGATGGCGCCCGATTGATTGGGGGCGTAGCGAACCGTCACCTGCGGGGCCGCGGCATCGCGGGCGGCGCGGCTGGCAGAGAGTTCGGCGGATAGTCTTTCCAACCGTTGCAGGGCCGCGGCGTCCGGGCCGGATTTGGCAGCGGCTCTGGCGCTCTCCATCCGGCGGCGTGCGTCTTCGGCCTCTTTGATGCGCGCTTCAAGCGCTTGGCGTCGGTCAGCACCATCGCGGGCCGCACGGGCGCGGAGGGCGTGGCGGTGGTCATCCTCGGCGGTCTTGAGCGCCGTTCGGGCCTCCGAGGCGGCGGCCTCTGCGGCCTCCAACGTGGCGCGGCGGTCTGACAGGGCGGCGCGGGCCGCCTCCACCGCTTCGCGTGCTGCGGCCTCGGCGCGGCGGGCGGCCTTTTGCTCGGCCTCTCCGGCGCGGTAGCTGTCGAGACGCGAAGTGGCGCTTTCGGCGTTAAGACGGGCCAGTTCCACGGCCCGGCTCAGCGCTTCCATCTCTTCCGCGTGGCGGGTCGCGGCGGCATGGGCGGCACGGGCGGCCTCCAGTTTCTCGCGCCGTTCGGCGACCACCTCGGGCGCTTCAAGCTCGGCCAAGGCGCGCCGCGCGCGCTGGCGTTCGGCCAAAGCGTCTTGCAACGCGCGTGCGGTGGCGGCCAGTTGATCGCGCGTGGCCGTCAGCGCCTCGACCTGATCCTGCGCCTCTTTCCACGGCCCGCCGGTGCGTGGCCGTCCGGTGCTGGTGGCATATTGGGCAAGCTCCTCGCGGCATTGCGCCAGCGCCTTGTCCATGCGCCGCCCGCCGGTCATCGCTTCCACCTCGGCCCCGACCGAGGTCATCAGATCGCGCCGCGCCTCCAGCGCCAGTTTCTCTTCCTTGGTCGAGCCGCCGGTCAGCGCGGTCATCCCCTGCCGCACCCAGATCAACCCCGAGGGGCCGCCCGCATCGCCGCCCAAAAGCTGCGCGATCCATGCTTCGGCCTCATCCGCCTGCGCGATCAGCTTGCCCTCGCGGTGCACGGTGGCGAGGGGCTTTTGAAACCAGCGTTTGTGCAGGGCGAAACGGCCCGCCTCGGTCTCGACCTCGATGGTGACCTCGGGTGCGCCGCCCGCATGGGGGCGCAGGGCCGATACCTCTTTGTCGCGCGAACCGAAGGGTTTGAAAAACAGCGCCTGTATCGCGTCGAAGAGGGTGGATTTGCCGTGCTCATTCGGCTCGCTCAGCACGTTGATCCCATCGCCGATCCCGGTGACCTGCGCGGGGTCGGTGAAACGGCGGACGTTGTTGAGGGTGATGGCGCGGATTTTCATGTTTTGGCCCCCTGCACATAGGCATGCAGCCGGGCCAGCGCGTCGGCGGCCACGTCTCGGTCGGATTGAGGAAGGGTCTCGGACTGCGCCTCGCTCACCAAGGTTTCCGCCGCCATACGCAGCGCGCCGCCGCGGTCGATCTCATCAAGGTCCGCGGCCTCATACTGGGTGCCCAGCCCCTCAGTCAGCAATTCGAAATGGGCGAAATCGGGCGCGCAGGCTTGGGCCGCGTGGGCAAGAGCCGCGCGGTCGGGAAGGCTTGCCCAACCCCCCGCCTTGACGCGCAAGAGGTGGTCCCGGCGCCCTGTCTCGGGCAAGAGCGCCTGCAAAGCCGCCGCGACATCTTGCCGGGGGTGCAGCGTGACCTCGGCCTCCGACCACAGGAAACTGCCGGTCTCGACCTCTTCGATCTTGGGTCGTGCGCCGGGGCCTGCGATTTCAACCGCAAGGCAGACGCCACGGCGCCCGTGTTTGAACCGGTCCTGCTCGGGCGTGCCGCAGTAGTGCACCCGGTCAGAGACGGCCATCCGACCGTGCCAGTCGCCAAGGGCGAGGTAGTCGAGCCGCGCGCGCTGGTCGCGGTCCGGCGCGATGGCCTCTCCGCTGTCGGTGAAATCGGTGACCCCGCCATGGGCAAGGGCGATGCGCATATGGCCTTCGGGGCTGTGCATGCGGTCCAGCGGGGCGCTTGGATCACTGGCGCCCGCGCGAAAGGCCACGGGGCAGGGCAGGAGGCTGACACCCTCGACCATTTCGATCGGGGCGGCTTCGGTGAGGGCGCGCAGATTGGGCGGCGCATCGCGGGCGATGACCTCCCACAGGGGTTCGGCATCGCGCAGGTTGTCGTGATTGCCGGGCAGGAGCCACCATGTCATCTCCGCCGCCTCGCCCATGGCGGTGAGCGCCTGCCGCAGCACGCTGGCCGAGGGCGTCGCGGTATCGAATGTATCGCCCGCCAAGAGCACATGCGCCGCACCGTGATCTCGTGCGGCCTGGGCCAGTTTGGCAATGGCGCCATGCCGCGCTTCCATCAGACGCCCCCGGATATTGCCGTCAGGCGCTTGCGGAATATTCGCGAATTTGCGCCCGATATGCAGGTCGGACGCGTGGATGAAGCGGAATGTCATGCGGGGGTCCTGAATGGCTTTGGCAAAGGGCGGGGGGTCAATAGGCAGAGGGCAATGGTCGATCGGCTGCGCGGCCGCCCGGGGCGGCCCATCGCTGCCTCCCCATTCATCGCAAACTCAGCGCGGAGTGCAAGGCCATGCAAAATATGCGCGAATTTCTGGCACTCGGCAGATTGCGCGCTAACTATGCCCGAAACGCGTTCGAAACGCAGCGGCGCCATTGCCCAAACCCGACAGTTCCGAGATAGGATACCATGTAGACCCGCATTCGAAATCCGCCCCAACGTGGCGGGCACCGCTTGTCAGCTGCGGGCGTCCTTGCGCCCTTCGGCCTGTCGACCAGCACATTCCATTGGATAGAAGACCCCCCAAGATGAACCACGACTTTGAAAGAATCCTCCAAGCTGCGCCGTCGCCTTTCGTGTTGTTGGACAGTGCGCTTCGGGTGGTCTGGGCCAATGACGCCTATCTGCAGGTGACGGACCGCAAGATGGAGGGGCTTATTGGAAAGAACCTCTTCGACGAGTTCCCCTCGGACCCCGAAAGCGAGTCGGGGCGGATGCTGCGGGCGTCTTTCGAGCGGGTGTTCCGCGATGGCACCACGGATCACCTGCCTGTCATTCCCTATCCGATCGACACGGCCGACGGCAAAACCGAAGACCGCTATTGGAGTGCGACCCATACGCCGATCCTGGGCCCGGAAGGGGAGGTGGAATTTCTTCTGCAACACACCCAAGATGTGACCGAAGCCTATATCGCTGAAGCCCCCGGCGAAGAGCGAGCGGGCTCTGCCCATGCCGCCGTGATGCGCCGTGCACATGAAGTGACGCAGCAGAACCTAGAGCTTGATACCGGCATCAGCCTTTTCAAGATGATCTTTGAACAGGCGCCGAACTTCATGGTCACCCTTATGGGGCCGAACCACGTCTTCCGGACGGTCAACGCCGCCTATATGCAATTGGTCGGCCAACGCGAGCTAATTGGCAAACCAATCCGCGAAGCCTTGCCAGAAATCGCGGGACAGGGCTTTTTCGAAATGCTGGACGAAGTCTATCGGACCGGCAAGGCTTTAAGCCAGCATGGGGCCGAGGCGTGGCTGCAACGCAGCGCTGATGGCCCGGAGGAGCGTGTCGTCGTCGATTTCGTTTTCCAACCGCTCGACAATGTGCGGGGCGAGACCATCGGCATCATGATCCAAGGCAATGACGTGACCGCCCATAAGCTTGCCGAAATTCGGCTGCGCGAGGCCGAGAAACGGTTCCGCACCATGGCGCATACCATGCCGGTCCATGTCTGGACCGCCACCGCCGATGGACATTTGGACTGGATCAGCGATCAGGTCTATTCCTTTTCCGGGGCCGAGCCGGGCAGTCTGGTGGGGGATGCTTGGCCGACGATCATTCACCCCGATGACCGTGCGAAGGCCTTGACGACTTGGGCCCATGCGGTGGAAACTGGATCGGTCTATCAAACGGAATTCCGGCTGCGGCGGGCCGATGGGGCCTATTGCTGGCATCTGGTTCGGGGCGCACCGATTAAGGATGAGCATGGCGCGCTGATCCGATGGGTCGGCACGAACTCCGACATCCACGAGCAGAAAGAACTCTCCCGCCAACTGGCCGATTTGAACACGACGTTGGAAGAACGTGTCGAGAAGCGCAACCGTGAGTTGGAAGAGCTGCACGACCGATTGGCCCAGAGCCAGCGGGTCGAGGCGGTGGGCAATCTTGCCGGTGGCATCGCCCATGACTTCAATAATCTGTTGCAGGTGATGACCGGCAGCCTGACCATGGCCGCGCGCGAGATCGCCGCGGATTCGCCCGCGCGGGTGCGGATCGATGCGGCGATGCGCGCGGTGGAGCGCGGTGCCTCGCTCTCTTCGCAACTGCTCGCCTTCAGCCGCCGCCAGCCGTTGCAGCCCCGCTCGATCGACCTGCGCGATCTGCTGCGGGATATCGACGACATTATGCGCAGCGCCTTGGGCGAGGGGATGGAGGTCGAGATCGACACGCCCGAGGCCCTCTGGCCGGCCTATGCCGATGCCGCCAGCACCCAGAATGCGGTGCTGAACCTCGTGATCAATTCGCGCGACGCGATGGAGGGGCGCGGCAAGCTGAGGATCGCTGTCGAAAACCGGCACGTCGGCCCAGAAGAACTCTTTGGTGAGCCTGACATGGTGGCGGGCGACTACGTCGAGGTCAAAATCATCGACCAGGGGCCCGGCATCCCGGCCGAGACGCTGGCCAAGGTCTTCGACCCTTTCTTTACCACCAAACCCGTGGGCAAGGGCACCGGGCTGGGCCTGTCCACCGTCTATGGCTTCGCGCGGCAATCGGGCGGGCGGGTGACCATCGCCAGTCGCCCCGGCGCGGGCACGACGGTGACGCTGCTGCTGCCGCGGGCCGAGACGGCGGCGGAGCCTTTGCAGTGGCATGACCCATCCGAGATCGCAGGCGGGAGTGAGACCGTGCTGCTGGTCGAAGACGACGCTGAGGTGCGCGACGCCACCGCCGCCTTGCTGACAGACTTGGGCTATAACGTGCGCACCGCAGAAGACCCCACCGCGGCGCTCAAATCAGCGCGGCATGCACCGGACTTCGACCTTGTGATATCGGACGTGGTCATGCCCGGCGAGTTCAGCAGCCGCGAGATGGCGGAAACCCTTCAGGCCGAGCGGCCCGATCTGCCGATCCTGTTCATCTCCGGCTATTCGCGCGATGCGATCGTGCGCGATGGCCGGGTCGATGCCGGGGTGCAGTTCCTTGCCAAACCCTTCACCAAAGACGCTTTGGCGATCAAGGTGCGCGATGCGCTGTCTTCGGCCCCGGTCACCTCGACCAAGACCGGGACCCCGGCGCAAGAGCAGCCCGACCGGCCCCGTCATGTGCTGCTGTGCGAAGACGACGCGCTGATCCGGCTCGATCTGGCGGATATCCTCAGCGGGCTTGGCACCGAAGTCACGGAAACCGCCTCGGGGCAGGAAACCTTGGACAGGCTGCAAGCTGACGAGTACGACGTGTTGCTGATCGACGTGGGCCTGCCAGATATCTCGGGCGAAGAGGTGGCGACCCGGGTCCGGGCATCGCATCCCGATATGCCCATCATCTTTGCCACCGGCCAAGCGGAAGTGCCCGCCGCCGAAGCGCTGGGCCGTTGTGCCGTGGTGCAGAAACCCTTCGGTGACCGCGACCTTGAACGGGTTTTCACGCGTTTGGGCATTCTGGCACAGACGGAAACGGCGACGGCGGTGTGACGCGGCCAGCCGCCCTTCGCGACATCCCGCGCGGGGGCGGCCGCGGCATAAGAACAGCTTGCGCCACCCCTGCAAAGCCGTGCAGAAGGCCGTGACCCAAAGACGGAGCCCGCCGCATGCGCGACCAAAAACTCACCCACGCCGAGGTTTACCGCGCCGCGCGCCTAAGCGTTGCACCCATGATGGATTGGACCGACCGCCACTGCCGCTACCTCCACCGTCTGCTCAGCCGCGAGACCCTGCTTTACACCGAGATGGTGACCGCCCCCGCCTTGGTGCGCGGTGGCGCGTTGCATCTGCTGGATCACGACCCTGCAGAACATCCCGTTGCATTGCAATTGGGCGGGTCGGACCCGCAAGAGCTGGCGCAGGCGGCGCGGTTGGGGGCTGCGGCGGGCTATGATGAGATCAACCTTAATTGCGGCTGCCCCTCTGACAGGGTGCAATCGGGCACATTCGGGGCCGTTTTAATGCAGCAGCCGGGGCTGGTGGCCGATTGCGTCGACGCGATGCGCGCGGCCTGCGATGTCGAGGTCACGGTGAAATGCCGCATCGGGGTGGACGATCAGAACCCCGAAGAGATCCTCCCCGAATTCCTGTCGCGGATCGTGGCGGCGGGATGCACCCGTGTGACGATCCATGCGCGCAAGGCGTGGTTGCAGGGGCTAAGCCCCAAGGAAAATCGCGATATTCCGCCGTTGGATTATGACCTCGTCCATCGAATGAAGGGGCTGTTCCCGAACCTGCACATCTCGGTCAATGGCGGGATCACCTCGCTTGATCAGGCCGAAGCCTTTCTCAATGCGGGGCTCGATGGCGTTATGGTGGGGCGCAGCGCCTATCACGCGCCTGCGGATATCCTCGCCACCGCAGACCGGCGCATCTATGGGCAGGGCGGCGACAGCAGTGCGGAGGCGGCGGTGCAGGGGATGTTGCCCTATATCGAGGCGCATTTGTCAGACGGCGGGCGGCTCGGGCAGATCACCCGGCATATGCTGGGGCTTTTCGCCGGGCGGCCCGGTGCGCGGCAGTGGCGGCGTATCCTTTCCGAAGGGGCGCATAAGCCCGGCGCGGGGCCGGAACTGGTCGAGGCTGCCTTGGCCGAAGTCGCCGCGGCACAGGACATGGCCGCGGCGGGGTAGGGTCAGACGCTGGGCTCAGCCACAGGGCGGGGCCGCAGCAGCGCCAGCGTGAGCAGGGCCGCCACCAGACCGCAGGCCGCGATGGCCCCCAACATCGGCGTGACGCTGCCGTCGAAAAACGGCCCGGCCAGCGCGATGGAGAGGCCCCCGGCCACCATCTGTAAGGTGCCGCCCAAGGACGAGGCCAGCCCCGCGATATCGCCGTGGTCGTCCAGCGCCACGACCATCACCGTCGGCACCACCACGCCGAGGCAGGCGTTGGCGCAGAACAGACCCGCCATCACCAGATAGAGGCCCGGCTCGGTGACCAACGCGGTGACAAAGATCGCGGCGGAAAAGAGCACGAAGCCCGCGACCCCGCGCCGCACGAGGCTGCGCATGCCCCAGCGTTCGCCCAGCCATCCCGCCAATTGCGAGGCCGAGAAGAAGCCAACCGCGTTGACCGCGAAGGCCAGCGAGAACCCCGTCGGCCCCAGCCCGTATTGCCCGGTATAGACGAAGGGCGCGAAGGCGATGAAGACAAAGAAAGACCCCATGGCAAAGCCGCCGATAAAGGTCAGCCCCATGAAGATCGGATCGCTCAGCAGCACTTTCGCCCCGCGCCAAAGGCTGCGCGGGTTGATCCGAACGCGGCGCTCTGCGGGCAAGGTCTCAGGCTGTGCGGTGGCGGTGAGTGCCAGCGCGGCAACCGCCAGCACGCCGAGGGCGATGAAGATCGCGCGCCAATCGGCCAAGGCCAGAACCGCGCTGCCCGCCAGTGGGGCCAGCATGGGCGAGATCGAGATCACCAGCATCAACATCGCCATCAAGCGCGTCGCCTGTGTCCCGGTATATTGGTCGCGGATGATCGCGCGCGGCACCACCATCAGCACCGCGCCGCCCAGCCCTTGCAGGGCGCGCCAGCCGGTCAGCGCTGCCATCGACGGGGCAAAGGCCGCCCCGAAAGAGGCGACCAGAAACAGCGCGAGCCCGACCATGATCGGCAGCTTGCGCCCCGCCTGGTCGGCCCAAGGGCCGTAGAAAAGCTGCCCCAGTCCGAAGGCGATGAAATAGGCGGTGATCGTCGCCTGAACCGCCGTCTCGGACGCGCCATAGCTCGCGGCGATGGCGGGCATGGCAGGTAGATACATGTCGATGGCGAAGGGGCCGACCAGCCCCAGCAACCCAAGAATAAGCGCTGAACGTAGCACGAAATGTCCTTTCGGATGGGATGGCCGGGGCCATATGGGGCGGGCGGCAAACGGTCGGTGCGCATGGGGCCCACAATCGCGCGCAACCTAACTGCCCCCGGGCAAAGTGCAAGCCCGCCGTTATCACCTTGAACCCCCCGCGCGAAACGGCTTGATAGAGCGCAAGGACAGCCGGGGAGGGGCGCATGCCAGAATTGAACGATCTATTGCCGATGCTGGTGCTGCTCGCCCTGATCGGCGGTTTTGCCGGGATTTTGGCCGGGCTCTTAGGCGTCGGCGGGGGCATCGTCTTGGTCCCGGCGTTCTTCTACGTGCTGCAATCGCTGGGCTACGGCGGGCCGCAGTTGATGCAGATTTGCCTTGCGACCTCTCTGGCGACGATCATCGTCACCTCGGCGCGTTCGGTTCATGCGCACAACAAAAAGGGCGCGGTGGATTGGGAAATTCTGCGCACTTGGGCACCGGGGATCATGGTGGGGGCCGTTGTGGGCGTGCTGCTGGTGTCGCAATTGCGGACCCAGACGCTACAGGTGATCTTTGGCGGGTTGGCGCTTTGCGTGGGTCTCTACCTTGGCTTTGGACGGAGCGAGTGGCGCTTGGGGGAGACCATGCCCCGCGGCTTGAAACGCGCGCTCCTGTCGCCGATGGTGGGCTTTCTGTCGGTGCTCATGGGGATCGGTGGCGGCAGCTTTGGCGTGCCGCTGATGACATTGCACGGGCGGCCCATTCACAAGGCCGTGGCCACGGCGGCGGGCTTTGGCCTCTTGATCGCTGTGCCTTCGGTGATTGCCTTTTTGTTTGTCGACATCGGCCAGAACCGCCCGCCGCTGACCCTCGGCGCGGTCAACCTCGCAGCCTTTGGGATCGTCGTGGCGATGACGCTGATCACCGCGCCTTGGGGCGTGCGGCTGGCCCATGCGATGGATCCCAAGCCGCTGCGGCGGGTGTTTGCTGTCTTCCTCGTGCTGGTGGCCCTGAATATGTTGAGAAAGGCGCTTTGGGGCTGAGCCGTCCTGTTTTTGACCTTACTCCTGCCGGAATGCGGCTCTTTCCGCCCAATTTCGGACAATGTTCATTAAATTGCCGCAATCTCGACACAAACTGCGGGCTAAATGCCATAACGAACGCAGAATCATCCGAACCAAGGGACGTGACGAGATGCGCCGAAGCGGGACCAAAGCGATCATTCTCAAAGGGCAGGGCACCGACCTTGCTTATTGGAAACCTGCGCGCCGGGGCCGTCGGGCGTTTCGTTTCGATGGGATGTTCACCCGTGAGACCAGCCTGACCTTCGCCCGCGCCTCTGTGCCCGCCGCCAACTACAACGGGGCCCCGATTGGGTATCAGGATGTCACAAACGGCGAAGCGGCCCTTATTTTCCTGAACCAGATCGTCCAGCGCCGCGGGGCCTGAGGCCGGCGTTAGTCGCGCCGCCGGGCCAGCCGCGCCGCGCGGCCCCCGCGCCGTTTCGCATGGGTGCTCTCGCGTGAGGGCAGTTCTGCCATGATGGCGCGGCGTTCCTCGGCGCTCATCGCGGACCAGCGGCCAATCTCGTCGATCGAACGCAGGCAGCCGGTGCAAAGACGGCTTTCGGGATGCACCACGCAGATGTTGATGCAGGGGCTTTCGACCTCATCACGTTGCCAGACCTTTTTAGACACGGCGCATCACCTGCAAACGGTCCAGCAATCCCTGAAGGATATAGCCCGCCGCCACATGGTCGATCACCTCGGCGCGGCGCTTGCGGGTGGTGTCGGCCTCAAGAAGTGCGCGTTCGGCGGCCACGGTCGACAGGCGCTCGTCCCAATAGGTGATCGGCAGGGGGCTGAGCCGGTCGAAGTTGCGCGCGAAGGCGCGGGTCGACTGGCAGCGCGGCCCCTCGGTGCCATCCATATTGCGCGGCAGCCCCAGAACCAGCCCGCCGATGCGGCGTTCGGCGATGATCTCGGTCAGCCGGGCGGCATCGACGCCGAACTTTTTGCGTCGCACGGTTTCCAGCGGGGTGGCGACGGATTGGAAACTATCGCTCACGGCCACGCCGATGGTTTTCTCACCCAAGTCCAGCCCGATCAGCGCCTGCATCGGGGGCAGGGCGGCGATGAAATCTGCGGTTTCGTCGTAAATCATCCTGCCACCCCTGCGCGTTCCCCGGCGCTGCGGATCATGTCCAGCGCGGCGTTATCGCCCGAGAAGACCTCAAGCGCGTTATCATAGACCGCTCGGGCCTGATCGGTATCGCCCAAGACACCCAGCGACGTGATCAGCCGCGCCCAGTCCTGCGGCGGGCCGCCTTCGCTGGCCAGACGGTCCGACAGCCCTGCGACCATGCCGCCGATCATCTCCATCCGGTCATCCGCGCTCATCTCAGAGGCGGCTTCGATGTCTTCGGCCGAAGGGCCGCGCGCGGGGGCGCCAGTGCCAATCTGCGGCATTTCGTAGTTTACCCCGGCAAGGGCGGCGACCTGAGCGATCTGCGCGCGGATCGGCTCGATCCACGGGGCATCGGCAGGCCCGCGCCGCAGCAGCGCGTCCCAGATGCGAAAGCCCACATCGGGCCGTCCGGTCTGCACCATCATCAGGCCGAGGTAATAGCGCGCCCGGCCATCCTGCTCATCGCGGTTCAAAACCTCACGCAGGGCGGTTTCCGCCTCGGGCGAGACATAGCCGCCCGCTGCCAGCACCAAGAGTTCGGCATAATCCGCGATATCCTTGGCGGTGCGGTCGGCCCCTTTGAGACGCAGCACATTGGCCTGTGCCTCGGCGGCGGCGGCGAAATTGCCGATCCGGGCTTCGTTCTGCGCCAGAAGGGTCTGCCCCTGCAGATCTTCGGGCCGGTCTTTGACCGTGGCGCGCAGCTGCTGCATCAGGGCGAGGTAATCGGCGCTCAGCCCTTCGGTGGCAGGGCTGGGGGGCAGGCTCTCCACCGCGCTTTGCTGGCTGGGACGGTTGCGGCGCATATCCTCGGCAAAGGCGATGCGGTCGGCGAGGGCCAGATCGCCATAGCCGGGCTGCCCCAGATGCCAATAAAGCGCCAAAGACCCGGCGCCCAAGGCCACGACCCCGGCGATCAGCACGAAGGGCGCGGGGCGCGCGGCGGTTTGCGGGCCACCGTCGCGGGCGGCATCGGCCGCGAGGATGCGGCGCGAAATCTCGGTCCGGATGCGGGCGGCGTCGGCCTCGGGGACAATGCCGCGCGCCACGTCGCGCTCAACCTCATCCAACTGGTCGCGGTAAACCTTCAGATCATAGTCCGCCTGAGCGGGCAGGGGCGTATCCGCGCCGCGCCAAGCGGCCCGCGCCAGAAGACCGCCCACGACAAGCGCCATCGCGCCAGAGAGAAACCAGAATATCATGGCCTCTACCTAACCTTTGACCGGCCCCGACAAAAGCCCGCAAATGCCGCGTGCCCTGCGGCATTTTTCACCAATCGCGCCGCATGTCGCAAAACCGCGTCCAAATGCCGTGGTGGTCATTTCGCATATCTGCTCCTAGGCTCAGAACTGAGCACAGCCGCCCGCGCGGCTCGAATCCTTGCCGGGAAGTGACGTGATGAAGAAATACTCCGTTTTCGCAGTGGCCCGAGAGGCGATGCGCCATCATACGGGCTGGACCCGCGCATGGCGGGATGCGCAGCCGAAAAAGCGCTATGACGTGATCATCGTGGGCGCGGGCGGGCATGGGCTGGCGACGGCGTATTATCTGGGCAAGAATTTCGGCATCACCAATGTCGCGGTGCTGGAAAAGGGCTGGCTCGGCGGCGGCAACACCGGGCGCAACACGACGATCATCCGTTCGAACTACCTGCAAGACCCTTCGGCTGCGATCTACGAAAAGGCGCGCAGTCTTTATGAAACGATGAGCCAAGACCTGAACTACAACGTCATGTTCAGCCCCCGTGGCGTCATCATGCTGGCGCAGACCGAGCATGAGGTGCGCGGCTACAAACGCACGGCCCATGCCAACGCTCTGCAAGGCGTACAGACCGAATTTATCGGGCCGGACCGGGTCAAACAACTGGTGCCGATCATCAACATCGACGGGCCGCGCTACCCGGTGCTGGGCGGGCTTTGGCAGGCACGCGGCGGCACCGCGCGGCATGACGCTGTGGCTTGGGGCTATGCGCGGGCCTGCTCGGATATGGGCATGGACATCATCCAGAAATGCGAAGTCACCGGGGTGCGCCAATCAGGCGGCAAGGTGAACGGCGTCACCACCACCCGCGGCGATATTGAGTGTGACAAGCTGGGGATCGTCGTGGCCGGGCATTCCGGGCAACTGGCAAATATGGCGGGTTTCCGTCTGCCGATTGAGAGCGTTGCCCTGCAAGCACTGGTCAGCGAGCCGGTCAAACCCTGTATGGATGTCGTCGTCATGGCCAATACGGTGCACGGCTACATGAGCCAGTCCGACAAGGGCGAGATGGTCATCGGCGGCGGCACGGACGGGCATAACAACTACACGCAACGCGGCAGCTTTCATCATATCGAAGAGACGGTGCGCGCGCTGGTCGAGACCTTCCCGATGATCTCACGGCTCAAGATGCTGCGGCAATGGGGCGGCATCGTGGATGTCACTGGCGACCGCTCTCCCATCCTCAGCAAGACCCCGGTCGAGGGGGTGTTTATCAATGGCGGCTGGGGCACGGGCGGCTTCAAGGCGATCCCCGGCTCGGGCTGGGGTTTTGCGGAGTTGATGGCCAAGGGGCATTCGCCGCTGACCGACGCCTTCGGGCTTGAGCGTTTCGCCGAAGGCCGCTTTATCGACGAATCCGTGGCCGCCGGGGTGGCGCATTGATGTTGTGGATCGGCCACAATTCGCCGCTGCTCAGCAGGGGGGGGAACGCCAGTGCCCGGCCCGGGGTTACCCGTTCAGACATTGAATATAACGGAGCTGAACAATGGCAACCCCGGATCACAACCGCACGGATCACGTCGATCATACCAACACCACCACAACCACGACTACGACCGATCGTGGCGGCAACAGCGGCCTTGCCTTCATCGTGGGCGCGGTCGTCGTCGTGGTGGCTTTGCTGGCCTATTTCCTCTTCGCGGGCGGTGACCTTGATGGTGCGAATGACGTCAACGTCAACATCGAAGGTGCTGCCGAAAGCACTGGTGAGACTATTGAGGGCGCGGCCGAAGGCACGGCAGATGCCGTCGATGAGGCCGCAACCCCGACCGAGTAAAACCCCCTCGGCCACGCGCGCAGCGTCGCCTTTTCACGATTCACGCCGCTCCGCGCAGTCGCGCCGGGGCGGCGTTTTGCCGTTCTCTACCCGCGCAGGAGCCTGCCCATGCTGATCCTCACCTGTCCTTGCTGCCATGTCACCGCCGAAGAGACGGAGTTTCACGGCGGCGGGGAGGCGCATTTGAAACGTATCGGCCCCGGCGGCTCCGAAGAGGATTTCGAGCGCTACCTCTTCATGCGTGAGAACCCCAAGGGCGTGCATCTTGAGCGTTGGCGACATGTCTATGGCTGCGGCAAGTGGTTCCACATGGCCCGCGATACCGCCACGCTCGAAGTCTTTGGCAGCTATCCCGCGCAGACCCTCGCCCCGCCGGATCACATCCTTGAGGCGATCCGCAAACGCCATCCCGATTGGCAGTGGCAGCGCGCCAGCTAACCCCCGACCTCGTTTCTCGCCCCGGTATTCACCCCATTCTCAGCCCCCAAGGTTTTCCACGATGAGCACAAGACTGGCCACAGGCGGCCGCCTGCTGAACAAAAGCAAACCGCTGAGCTTTACCTTCAACGGCAAGCAGATGCGCGGCTATGAGGGGGACACGCTGGCCTCGGCGCTGTTGGCCAATGATCAGGTGCTGGTCGGGCGTTCGTTCAAATACCACCGCCCGCGCGGCATCGTGACCTCCGGCCCAGAAGAGCCCAACGGTCTGGTCGGTCTTGGCCAAGAGGGGCATTTCGAGCCCAATGCCCGCGTCACCACGACCGAGCTTTATGAGGGGTTGGCCGCGGAAAGCCAGAACCACTGGCCGAGCCTTGAGTTCGACGTGGGCGCGATCAACAAACACCTCAGCCGCTTTCTGCCGGCGGGCTTCTACTATAAGATGTTCATGCATCCGCGTCCGCTGTGGAAGCATCTCTATGAGCCGATCATCCGCCATTCCGCCGGTCTGGGCAAAGCGCCCAAGGCGGCAGATGCCGACACCTATGAGCACTTCCACGCCTTCTGCGATGTGCTGGTCATCGGCGGCGGGGTCGCGGGGCTGCAAGCGGCGCTGGCGGCGGGGCTGAGCGGCGCGCGGGTCATCGTGATGGAGCAATCCGCCCATTGGGGCGGGCGTGCGCCGGTCGATGGGGGCACGGTGGATGACGCACCGATTGAGGATTGGATTGCCCAAACGCTCGACCGGCTGCGCGGCATGGAGAATGTCGACCTGCGCGACCGGACCATGGGCGCGGGTGTCTACGATCACGGCTATTTGCTGGGCTATGAACGGCTGCGGGATCATGCCCCCGAGAGCGCAGGCCCACGTCATCGGCTTTGGCGCGTGCGGGCGGCCCATGTGATCACCGCCACGGGCGCGATTGAGCGGCCGCTGAGCTTTGCGGGCAATGACGTGCCGGGCGTGATGCTGGCCTCGGCCATGCGCGACTATGTGGCGAATTACGGGGTCTCACCCGGTGACCGCACCGTGGTGGTGACGAATAACGACAACGCCTATCTCACGGCGATTGCGCTGAAACAGGCGGGGCTTGACGTGCCCGCCGTGCTGGATGCCCGCGTCCTGCCGCAAGACAGCGAATTGGTCGCACAGGCCCGCGCGCTTGGCATTCGGGTGGTCATGGGCCATGCGGTATCCTCGGTTCAGGGGGGCAAGCGGGTGAGCGGTGTGACCGTCTGTTCGCAGGCGGGCGAAGGGGCGGTTTTGGAAGAGATCGCCTGCGATGCGGTGGCCATGTCGGGCGGCTGGTCGCCCGTGGTGCATCTGTGGTCCCACTGCGGCGGCAAGCTGACATGGGACGGGGCGAAAGCCTGTTTCCGCCCCGATCAGGACCACCCGCCCAGCGGGGCAGACGGCCATGGTTTCGTGACGCCAGCGGGGGCGGCAGCGGGGGTCTTTGCCCTCGACGACGTGCTGCATGACGCCCATGCCGCTGCCGATGGGGTGGCGACGTCGCTCGGCTTCAAACTGCCGCGCGATCTGGCGGCACCCACGGCGGCGCGGCGCGAGGAAGCGCCGATGATGCCGGTCTGGCAAATGCCGCAGGGCGCCAGCGTCAAACTGCGCGAGAAGACCTTTCTCGACTACCAGAACGACGTGAAGGTCTCGGACGTGCGGCTGGCGGCGCAAGAGGGCTTTGTTTCTGTCGAACACGCCAAACGCTATACCACGCTCGGCATGGCGACGGATCAGGGGAAGCTGAGCAATATCAACGGGCTGGCCACGCTCGCCGGGGCGCTGGATGCAGAGATCCCCAACGTCGGCACCACCACCTTCCGCCCGCCTTACCACCCGATTTCGATGGGCGCGATTGCGGGGGCGGCGCGGGGCGATACCTTCCAGCCGATCCGCCGCACCCCGCTGCATGATTGGCACGAAGCCAATGGCGCTGTCTGGGAGCCGGTCGGCCAGTGGCGGCGGCCCTATGCCTATGCGCAAGACGGCGAAAGCACCCATGACGCGGTGATGCGTGAGGTGACCAACACGCGCCAGAACCTCGGCCTGCTGGATGCCTCGACCCTTGGCAAGCTGATCGTGCGCGGCCCGGATGCGGCGCGGTTTCTCGACATGATGTACACCAATATGATGTCGACGCTGAAACCCGGCAAATGCCGTTACGGGCTGATGTGCAACGAAAACGGTTTCCTGATCGACGATGGCGTCGTGGCGCGGCTGGATGAGCAGACCTTCCTCTGCCACACGACCACCGGCGGGGCCGACAGCATCCATGCCCATATGGAGGAATGGCTCCAGACCGAGTGGTGGGACTGGAAAGTGCATGTGGTCAACGCCACCGAACATTACGCGCAGGTGGCCGTGGTCGGCCCCAATGCGCGCAAATGTCTGGAAAAGCTCGGCGGCATGGACCTCAGCCGCGAGGCGCTTGGCTTCATGGAATGGACCGAAGGTGAGCTTGGCGGCTTCAAGGTCCGCGTCTTCCGCATCTCTTTCTCGGGCGAGTTGAGCTATGAGATCGCGGTCGAGGCCGGGCAGGGGCAGGCCTTCTGGGACGCGCTGCTGATCGCCGGGCATGACTTGGGCGTGATGCCCTATGGCACGGAATGTCTGCACATCCTGCGCGCCGAGAAGGGTTTTATCATGATCGGGGATGAGACCGACGGCACGGTGATCCCCCAAGACCTTGGCCTGAACTGGGCGATCTCGAAAAAGAAGGACGACTACCTTGGCAAACGCGCGCAAGAGCGCAGCCATATGCAGGACCCGACCCGGTGGAAACTCGTGGGGCTTGAGACGACCGATGGCAGCACCCTGCCGGATGGGGCCTATGCGCTTGGCGAAGGTGAGAATGAGAACGGCCAGAAGGTGATGCAGGGGCGGGTGACCTCCTCCTATCACTCCCCAACGCTGGACCGGGGCATCGCCATGGGGCTAGTCCTGCACGGACCGGACCGGATGGGCGAGGTGCTGACCTTCCCCGGCACCGATGGCAAGACCTATGAGGCGCGGATCGTTGATCCGGTGTTTTATGATCCCAAGGGGGAGAAACAGAATGTCTGAACCCGTAAGCGCATTGAAGAACGCCCGCTATGACGCTGGTATCGCTGTGATTTCCGAAGTGGCGCCCTTGGGCATGATCACCATCCGCGGCGATCTTGACGCGCCCTCTCTGCGCAAGGTGACCAAGAAACTCACCGGGGTGGAGCGCCCCGAGCGGGGACAATGCCGCTTCGCCGGGGATGCCGGGGCGGCTTGGATGTCGCCCGATGAATTGCTGCTCTTTTGCCCCCACGTGCAGGTGTCCGAGGTGCTGGCGCGGCTGCATGCGGCCTTCGAGGATACCCATACCACCGCCATGGATGTCTCTGGCGCGCGGGCGGCGTTTCGTGTCGAAGGCCCCCATGCGCGGGAGGTGCTGGCCAAGCTCGCCCCCGTCGACCTCGCCCCGGATCAATTCACCCCCGGCATGTTCCGCCGCACCCGGATGGGGCAGGTGCCCGCCGCCTTTTGGCTGCGCGACGATGGCGCCTTTGAGGTGATCTGCTTTCGCTCGGTGGCGCAGTATATGTTCGACCAGCTTTGCGTGGCAGCCCAGCCCGGCAGCGCGGTCGGTCATTTCCAAACGGCGTAAGTCGGGAGAAAAACTGACTATTTCTCTCGGAACGGATGTGATTTGCAGACGTTGACCTTGACGTTGCCGCTTGATCAACATCAAGTGGCCGCAGCGAAATTTCCAAACGAGGAGGCCCAGAAATGGCTTTTGAACTTCCCGATCTCCCCTATGCCCACGACGCGCTTGCATCCAAGGGCATGTCCAAGGAAACGCTGGAATACCACCACGACAAGCACCACAACGCCTATGTCACCAACGGCAACAAGGCGATTGAGGGCACCGAGTGGGAGGGCAAGACCCTCGAAGAGATCATCAAGGGCACCTACGACCCGAACGCCGTGGCCCAGTCCGGCATCTTTAACAACATCTCCCAGCTGTGGAACCACAACCAGTTCTGGGAAATGATGAGCCCCGAAGACAACAAAATGCCCGGTGAGCTGGAAAAGGCGATTACCGAAAGCTTTGGTTCCGTCGACAAGTTCAAGGACGAGTTCAAGGCCGCGGGCGCGGGCCAGTTCGGCTCCGGCTGGGCGTGGCTGGTGAAAGACAAAGACGGCAGCCTCAAGGTCACCAAGACCGAGAACGGCGTGAACCCGCTTTGCTTCGACCAGACTGCGCTGCTTGGCTGTGACGTGTGGGAGCACTCCTACTACATCGACTTCCGCAACGCGCGCCCCGACTACCTGTCGAACTTCCTCGACAACCTTGTGAACTGGGACAACGTCGCGTCGCGCATGTGATCTAGCGGCGGCGCGTGCGAGAGCCGCTCGCGCCTGATGCGTGTGGCGCTCTCCCAGTCTCCGACGCCCACGGCTACGCCGCAGGCTGGGTGAACTGGGACAACGTCGCCTAGCGTCTGTGATATGACGGTGCGGCCTTACGGCCAGCCGGAACAAGACAGAAACCCCGCAGCCTGCTGCGGGGTTTTTTCGTTGGAACCCAAGACCCTTCGCGGATGTTTTTCTCCTGAGACTTCACGTCAAAAAAGGAGGACAACATGGCCGAGCGGAAGCGATCCAACGACGGTAGCAAGGAGACGGAAAAATTCCTCTCTGATACCGAGACGCCAGACCAAGGTGGCCGCGCCGGGGGTGATCTGCAAAAGGACGTTGGCACCCAAGATGCCATGCGCCGCGCCGAAAAGGGCGAAGACGGCGTGACCCGCGTCACTGGCGAAGACAAACGCAACCATGGAGAGCCTTCATGACCAAACTCAGCCAAGACACATGGGTGCTGATCGCGGATGGCGAAAAGGCCCTTTTCCTGCAAAACCACACGGACGGCGAAGACCCCTATCTTCAGGTCGTGCGCAAGGAAGAGCAGGAGAACCCACCGGCGCGGGAGCAAGCCGCCAACCGCCCCGGCCGGATGAGCGATGGTCCGAGCGGGCACCGCTCTGCCTTTGACGACACGGATTGGCATGAGCTGGAAAAAGAGCGATTTGCCAAGGACTTGTCCGACATCCTTTACAAGCTGGCCCATAAGGGCCGCTTTGATCGGATCGTTTTGGTGGCCCCTCCGGCAGTGCTGGGCGATCTGCGCGATGACCTCCACAAAGAGGTGCAGAGCAAGGTGGTGGGGGAAATCCCCAAGACCCTGACCAACCACCCCATCGACGAGATCGAAAAGATCGTGGCCGGGGAATTGGCCCAAGCCTGACTTTTCCCTTGGCGCGGGAATTGATTGCCTTCACAAGGAAGCAGTCTACCGCGCCAAGGATTTCCCATGACCGACACCACCAAGGGTTTCGCCGCCATGATCGCGGCCTGCTGTATCTGGGGACTGTCGTCTATCTTCTACAAAATGCTGTCGCATGTGCCCGCCGCCGAGGTGCTGGCCCATCGCACCCTCTGGTCGCTCGTGTTCTTCGTAATCGTGCTGGCAGTGCAGCGGCGTTTGCGCGCGATCCTTGACGCGATGGCAGGGCCGCGGGCTTTTGGCCTGCTCGCTTTCGCGGCGCTGGTGATCGCGACGAACTGGTACCTGTTCATCTGGGCGGTCCAGAGCGGGCAGGCAACGGAGGCGGCCTTGGGCTATTACATCTTCCCGCTGGTCTCGGTCCTGCTGGGCCGTCTTGTCTTTGCCGAGCGGTTGAGCCCCGTACAGCTTTTCGCGGTCGGGTTGGTGACGGTCGCGGTCTCGCTGCTCACCTATGGCTTGGGCACTGCGCCTTGGCTCGCCATGGCGCTGGCGGCGTCTTTTGGGCTTTATGGGCTGGCGAAAAAGAGGTTGGCGGTGGGGCCGGTCGTCTCTGTTACCGCTGAGGTGCTGCTGTTATCGCCCCTCGCGGTGCTCGTGCTGTGGCAAACGGGCGACAATGGGGCGGGGGCCTTCGGGGCCTCCTTCCGCGATACGGCGCTGCTGATACTCGCCGGGCCGATCACCGCAACGCCGCTGATCCTGTTCAGCTACGCGGCGCGGCGATTGTCGATGGCGACGGCCGGATTGCTGAGCTACATCAACCCGACCTTGCAGTTTTTCTGCGCCGTAGTCCTGTTTCGCGAACCCTTCACGGGCTGGCATGTGCAGGCCTTTGTGCTGATCTGGTGCGCGCTGGCGGTCTATTCCGTCAGCACCTTCCGTCAGGACAAGGCGCGGCGCAGAGCGCTGAGAGCAGCATCGGCATCCGGCACCACGGTGACGTAATCCAGCAGCGTCGCATCGGCAAAACCATGGGCCACGACATGGTTCATGAGCGACATGAAAGGTTCCCAGTATCCGTTTGTGTTCACAAGGAAAATAGGCTTTTCATGCAGGCCCAACTGGCGCCATGTCAGCACCTCGAAAAGCTCGTCCAATGACCCCGCGCCGCCGGGCAGAACCGCCACGGCATCGCAGTTCATGAACATCACTTTTTTACGCTCATGCATCGTTTCGGTCACGATATAGCGGGTCAGATCGGTCTTGCCGACTTCCCAAGCCACGAGATGGGCGGGGATCACGCCGAAGGTGTCGCCCCCTGCCGTTTGGGCGGCGCGCGCAACGCTGCCCATCAGCCCGACATCGCCCGCACCATAGACCAGCCGCAGCCCGGCTTCGGCCAAACCGCGGCCCAGTGTTTCGGCGTCTTGGGTGAAGGCTTTGTCGTCGCCGGGGCGGGAGCCGCAATAGACACAGACAGAATGTTGCATGGTAAAGCGTCCTGTTGATTAGGAAAATTCGGCGCGGATCGTCTGCGCTTTTGACCCCTGTTAGCCTGCTTGCTAAAAAGGCTCAACCACAGGGGAAGTAGAGAATGTTCAAGGGATTTGGCCGGTTTGGCGGCATGGGGGCGATGGCGGCGGGCGCCTTTGCGGCGGCGGTGCTGGCGCTTGGCGCTTGGATCGGCAGCAAGCGCGGCGCGCCGGAGGAGGCAGCCCGCGAAGCGGTGGCCGTGCTCCCCGAACGCGATGTCACCCCTGAGGATGCCACGCTGGTGCCAAATGCGGTGCAGGGTGTCTCGGTCAGCCCTGAGGGTGATGCGGCGACAGAGCCTGAAGCAGCGCCGCAAGCGCCGGCCTTCGACGAAGTGCGCCGCGAAAGCGATGGGATGACGGTGATCGCAGGCCGCGCGGCACCCGGCAGCACCGTGGCTGTTTTAAAGGATGGCGAGGAGATCGCCACAGCCACTGCCGATGGAGCCGGAAAATTCGCGACCCTCGCCATGATCCCCCCCGATGGCAAGGGCCACGTGCTGACGCTCTTGGGGCAGGACGGTGAGGCAAAGCTTGCCTCGGAAGAGGAGATCATCCTCACACCGACCGCCGCGCCGGTGCAAATGGCGGAGGCGGATATCACGCCGGAGGAAAACCCGCTTGGGGTGATGGACGAGGTCGGAGAAGAGGGGGCTGCACAGGCAGTGGCCCCGGCGGGGGGGCCTGAAGCGATTGACGCGGTTGCGGCGGGCGAGCCAGTTGGTCCCACATCGGCGGACGACGGTGCAGGGCAAAAAGAGGTAACGACGGACACCGAGCCAACCACAGCGCAGCCGGAGCAGGCGACCCCGCTGGCCGGAACGGCGACTGCCGAGGGAGGGGGGGCTGAGGAAAGCCAGCCTGCATTTGATAGCGGTGCGGCGGCGCAAGAAGCTGACGAGGACCGAAGTCAGCCGGAGCTAGAGGAAACCGAGACGGTCGGAGACACCGCATCGACAGAGCAGGACCCGGCCACCAACGACGGGGAAGGTGGCACTCCTTCTGAGGCCACGCCGATGTCCGATACTGGCACCGTGGACACGGAACGCACTACGTCGGAGCAAGAGCGGTCCTCCGATCCGGCACCTTCCGTAGCCACGCCAATGGCTGGAACTGACACCGCCGACGACGAGAGCGCTGCGACGCCGGAGCAAGACGGTGTCGTTGTGCAGGGGGAAGATACCACCAACCCCGCACCGTCCCAAGCAACGCCGATGGCCGGAACGGGTACCGCTGACGATGGAGCTGCCGCGCCGTCAGAGCCAAACGACCCCGCTGAGCAAAGCGGTGACCTCGGCACCGAAGCCGCCCCGGCCCAAGCGATGCCAATGGCAGAAACCGGCACTGACGATGGCGACAGCGCTGCGCAAGACCCTGACGGTGAGACGCCCTCCCAAGCCGCCCCGCTGGCAGAGACGGGAACAGCAGAGACCGACGCCGACACCCCTGCGCAAACGCGACCGCTTGAGGCAGAAACCGAGGCTCCGAGCCTCGCCGAGCGCACCGCGCCAAAGCCGGACACGACCACTCCCGCGCCTGCGGAGGAACCCGACACCGCCGCTGCGCCTGCGATACCGCCCGCGCCGGCTCCGGTGTTGAAATCCACCGCCGAAGGGGTCGAACGGCTCGACACCGCGCCGCCGCAGGTGATGACCAATGTGGCGCTCGACACCATCGGCTACTCCGATCAGGGCGATGTGCAACTGGCGGGCCGCGCCCAGCCGGAGACCAGCGAAGTCCGCGTCTATCTCAACAACAACGCCGTCATCAGCCTGCCGGTCGATCAGGAGGGACGCTGGCGCGGCGATCTGCCTGATGTCGATGAGGGCGTTTATACCCTGCGCGTGGATGAGCTTTCCCGCGGCGGCGATGTGACGAGCCGGGTAGAGACCCCCTTCAAGCGCGAATCCCCCGAGGTGCTGGCCGCCGCCACCGAAGGGCTGACCGGCCCGCTTAGCGCTGTGACGGTGCAAAAAGGCGATACGCTCTGGGCAATCTCGCGCACGCGCTACGGAGATCCTCTGCTCTATGTGAAGGTTTTCGAGGCCAATAGCGCCAACATCCGCGACCCCGATCTGATCTACCCCGGACAGGTCTTCGACTTGCCCGAAGACCCGGCATCGGAGTGATCTAAGCGGCCAAAACCGGGGCGGCATTCGCAGCGCGCAGAGCGGCTGTGCGCCGCCCGGTACTGGCAACCCAAGGCCATGGGGCCTATGTAGCCTGTAATCACTTCAGGAATTCCCATGCCAGCCGATACAGACCAATCTAACGCCGCGCGGCGGCGCGACCGCAAGACGCCCAAGCCCGAACGCATCCCCACAGAGGCCGAGATGATCGACGCCGCCGAACGGCAGTCGGGCTTTCTGGTGCTGCGCAAGGTCGCGCCCTACCTCTGGCCCAAGGATATGCCATGGGTGAAACGCCGGGTGGTTCTGGCCATGCTGGCGCTGCTGGTGTCGAAGCTGATCATCGTCGCCACGCCGTTCTTCTACCGCGACGCGGTGGATGCGCTGGCGGGCGAGGGGGCGCCGATGCTGGCGCTTGGCGCGATTGGTCTGACCGTGGCTTACGGCATGGCGCGGCTGATGGGGGTGGGCTTTCAACAGGTCCGCGATGCGGTGTTCGCGCGCGTCGGGCAGCGCGCCCTACGGATGCTGGCGCTTGAGACCTTCCAGCACATCCACAAACTCTCGATGCGCTATCACATCACCCGCAAGACCGGGGGCCTCAGCCGGATCATTGAGCGGGGGGTCAAAGGTGTCGACTTTCTGCTGCGCTTCCTGCTCTTCTCCATCGGGCCGCTGATCCTTGAGCTGATCCTCGTGGGCGTGATCCTCGCCGTGCTCTTCGACGTCTGGTATCTGGCGGTCGTGGCGGTGACCATCGCGCTCTACGTCTGGTTCACCTTTGCCGTCACCGAATGGCGCGTGCGCCTGCGGCGGCAGATGAACGACAGCGACACCGACGCCAACCAAAAGGCGATCGACAGTCTGCTGAACTATGAAACGGTGAAATACTTCGGCGCAGAGGGGCGCGAGGCCGCGCGCTATGACGCGGCCATGGCCGATTATGAGAACGCGGCGATCAAGACGAACTATTCGCTGGCCTTCCTGAACTTTGGCCAAGCTCTGATCATCACCGCAGGGCTCGTAGGGGTCATGGTCATGGCGGCGATGGGCGTGCAAAGCGGCGAGCTGAGCGTCGGCGATTTTGTCATGGTGAACTCCTACATGATCCAGCTGACCGTGCCGCTGAACTTCCTTGGCACCGTGTACCGTGAGATTCGTCAGGCGCTGGTGGACATGGGGCAGATGTTCGGCCTGCTCGAACAACCGGCTGAGATTGACGACAAGCCTAACGCGCCAGACCTCAAGGTTACTGGCGGCCATGTGACGCTGGAGAACGTGCGTTTCGCCTATGACACCGACCGTGAAATCCTCAAAGGCATCTCGCTTGAGGCCAAACCGGGAGAGACGGTGGCGATCGTCGGCTCGACCGGCTCGGGCAAATCCACCATCGGGCGGCTGCTGTTTCGCTTCTACGATGTCGCGGGCGGGGCGCTGAAGATCGACGGGCAGGACGTGCGCGATGTGACGCAGCATTCGCTGCATATGGCGATTGGCGTCGTGCCGCAGGACACGGTGCTGTTTAACGACACTATCGGCTACAACATTGCCTATGGACGCGATGGTGCCACGCAGGAGGAGGTCGAGGACGCCGCCCGCGCTGCGCAAATTCACGATTTCATCATGGCGCTGCCGCAGGGCTATAAGACCACGGTGGGCGAGCGGGGCCTGAAACTGTCGGGCGGCGAGAAACAGCGCGTGGGCATCGCGCGGACCCTGCTGAAAGACCCGCCCATCCTGCTCTTGGATGAGGCCACAAGCGCGCTCGACAGCGAGACGGAGCATGAGATCCAAGACGCGCTGCGCCGCGCGGGCCAAGGGCGCACGGTGCTGACCATCGCCCACCGCCTCTCGACCATCGCCGAGGCCGACCGCATCGTCGTGTTGGAGAAGGGCGAGATCATCGAACAGGGCAGCCATGAGGTGCTGCTCGCCCAAGGTGGGCGCTATGCCCAGCTTTGGCAGCGCCAGCAGGCAGAAGAAGAGTAGACGGCGAAGCTGGCCCCGCCTTCTGTTTCGGCAGGCAGGCGGGGCATTGCCGCCGAGGGGTGCATTTGCGGGCGATCTGCTCTTGCACTGTGCGGGGCGGCGCATGATATCTACCGCCATGACCGATCTTTCGACCCCTTCGCAGACCTCGCTGCGCGCCCGCGCCGCCCGGCTGGCCGACCGCCCTTCGTTCCAGAATTTCATTCTGGGCGTGATTCTCTTTAATGCCGTGATCTTGGGGCTCGAGACCTCGGACGAGGTGATGGGGCAGGTTGGGCCGCTGATCCTGCTGCTGGACCGTATCTGTCTCGCCATTTTCGTCATCGAAATTGCGATCAAGCTTTTCGGGCGCGGGCTTGATTTCTTCAAACGCGGGTGGAGCATCTTTGACTTCGTCATCGTCGCCATCTCGCTGATCCCGGCGACCCAAGGGCTCAGCGTGCTGCGGGCCCTGCGCATCCTGCGGCTGTTGCGCGTCGTCTCGGTCGCGCCCTCGCTGCGCCGCGTGGTTGAGGGGTTGGTCAACGCGCTGCCCGGCATGGGCTCGGTCTTTTTGCTGATGGGGGTGATCTTTTACATCGCCTCCGTCATGGCCACCAAACTCTTTGGCGCGGATTTCCCGCAGTGGTTCGGCACGCTGGGCCAGTCGGGCTATTCGCTGTTTCAGATCATGACGCTCGAGTCGTGGTCCATGGGCATCGTGCGCCCGGTGATGGAGGTCTATCCCTATGCTTGGATGTTCTTCGTGCCCTTTATCATGGTCACTACCTTCGCGGTGGTGAACCTGTTGGTCGGTCTGATCGTGAACTCGATGCAAGACGCGCATCATGAGGAAAGCAACGAGCAGACCAACACCTACCGCGATGAGGTCATGTCGCGGCTGACCGATCTGGAAAACCTGATCAAGGCGCAGAACACCCCGCCCAAACCCTAAAAGGCCGGGGCGGGGAGGGGGCGTTATTCCTCGCCGATCGCCTTGGCGGTGAGGTTGTCCAGCGCCTTGGTCATCTTGGTGAGATATTCCGCCTCTTCGGGCAGGCCGTGGGCGGTGACCAGCGTTTCAGGCGCGGCATAGGTCACATGCACGGCCCCCTCGCCATCGGCGTAGACCAGCACCCGCATCGGCAGATCCAGCCCGGCGGTCTGGGCATCCTGCATCGCGGGGGTGCCGAGCTTTGGGTTGCCAAAGATCAAAAGCTGCGTCGGGCGCAATTCCATCTCGGCCTTTTCGGCCCCGGCGGCATGATCGATCCGGGCAAAGACCTCGGCCCCCGCCGCCTCGACCGCGCTTTCCAGTCGGTCCATCGTCGTCGGCACATCATGGGGTGAGACTTTGGCCACCAAATCCTGCGCCAAAGCGGGCATGGCCGCCATCACGACACCTGCTGCCAGTGCAATCGCTTTCATCATCGTCTCCTTTCGCTGCATTCTGCCCCTGACCTAGCGTGACGCGCCCCCGGGCCAAGCGGTCGGCGAAAAGGCGCTGCGGTTCGCTGGGTCTTGGCTTGGCCGGCCACGCGCGGTAAGAGGGGCAAAATCAGGCCGGGGGCAGGGCGCGATGAGCGATACCGACAGTTTTATTGACGAAGTGAACGAAGAGGTCCGCCGCGACCGGCTATACGGCTACCTGCGCCGCTATGGTTGGATCGCCGTGCTGGCCGTGGTGGCCATCGTTGGTGGGGCGGCGTGGAACGAATACAGCAAAGCACAGGAGCGGGCCGAGGCCGAAGCTCTGGGGGATGCGATGCTTGCCGCGCTCGAAGCGGATGCCAGCAATGCCCGCGCCGAAGCGCTCGCCCCGATCGAGGCCGATGGCCCCGGTGCCCGCGCCGTGCTGAATTTCATGCGCGCCGATGCGCTGGCCGAAGCGGGTGAGACCGATGCCGCTGTGGAGCAGCTTGATGCCGTGGCGCTCGACGGTGACCTCGCGCCGATCTACCGGGCCCTGGCGCAGTTCAAGATCGTGACCCTTCAGGGCCAATCGGTGCCCGTGGCCGAGCGGCGTCAGGCGCTCGAAGCGCTGGCCCAGCCCGGTGCCCCGCTGCGCCTGTTGGCAGAAGAGCAACTGGCCCTGATCGACATGCAAGAGGGTGAGACCGACAAGGCCGTGGCGCGCTACCAGTCCATTCTCTCCGATGCGGAAACCACCCCGGACTTGCAACAACGCGCCCTTCAGGTGATTGTGGCCTTGGGTGAAGAACCGGGTGACGAGAGTGCCGCCGCAGAGGCCGCGCTGGAGATCCCCGAAGCAACGGGTGACTGACACATATCCACCCGCCAAAAATGGCGGGGGCGTGAAGGTTGAGGAAAGACAGAAAGTGAGCAGGTCCATGACGAAGCATCGCGAAACCGAACCCGGGCAAGCGGGTCTGCGGGGTCTGGGCGTGGCGGGGGCCATCGGTGCCGCGCTGTTGCTGACGGCCTGCGCGGATGAGCAGACTTATCTGCCGGGCAAACGCGAAGACGTGCGCGCGGTGCTGCAAAACCCCGGCGTGCAAGACCCTGCCTTTGACGCCGCCACTGGCCCCGTGCCAGAGAATACCAGCCGCGCCATCGCTCTGGGCGGCACGGTGAACAACGCCAACTGGACCCATAGCATCGGTACCGCCGCGACCCGCATCAGCCATCCCGCGCTGCGCACCGCGTTACAGCCGGTCTGGAGTGCCGATATCGGCGCGGGCGACAGCCGCAAACAACGTATCACCGCCGATCCGGTGGTGGCGGGCGGGCGTGTCTTCACGCTCGACGCCGGGGCGCAGGTCACAGCGACCTCGACCTCGGGCCAAACGCTCTGGACCCGTGACCTCACCCCCGCATCCGACCGCGAAGGCCAAGCCACCGGTGGCGGCCTCGCCGTGGATGGGGAAACGCTCTATGTCTCCGTGGGTTTTGGCGTTCTGGCCGCGCTCGACGTGACGACGGGCGGCGTGCACTGGACCCAAGACCTTGACGCCACCGGTTCGGGCACGCCGACCGTCTCGGGCGATCTGGTCTATCTCACGGCGGGCGACGATACCGGCTGGGCGCTCGACAAAACCGATGGCCGCATCCAGTGGCAGACCGGCGCTGTGACCAGCCTCAGCAACGTTTTGGGCGCGCCTGCGCCCGCCGTCACCAGCGATCTGGCGATCTTTGCCTTCGGCTCAGGCGAGGTGCAGGGGCTGTTCCGCCAAGGCGGGCTTGAGCGGTGGTCGACCTCCGTTCTGGGCAAACGTCCGGGCCGCGCGCTGAGCTTTGTGGGCGATGTGACAAGTGCGCCTGTGGTCTCGAACGGGACCGTCTATGTGGGCAACCATTCGGGCCGTCTGGCCGCGCTGGATGTCAACAGCGGCGACCGCAAATGGGTCGCGCGCGACGGGGCGATCGGTCCGGTCTGGCCTGCGGGCGATTCTGTCTTTGCGGTCACGGACCTGAACGAACTGGTCCGGCTCGACGCCAGCACGGGCCGCCGCATCTGGGGCACGCCGCTGCCGAATTTCGTCAAAGATAAGCCCAAGAAGCAATCCGAAGTGGTGGCCCATTACGGCCCGATCATCGCCGGGGGGCGCGTGATCGTGGCCTCCAACGACGGGGTGCTGCGCAGCTTTGACCCCGTGAGCGGCGGGCTGACCGGCACCACCCAAATCCCCGGCGGGGCGACCACCGCCCCCGTCGTGGCGGGCGGCACGCTCTATGTCGTCTCCACCAAGGGGCAATTGCACGCTTTCCGTTAGGCCGCAAATAGGCTAAGGCGCGTGTCTGAACTGGCCCAACCGGGGCCCGGAGCCTGAATTATGTCCTTTACCCTTGCCATCGTGGGCCGTCCCAATGTCGGGAAATCCACGCTGTTCAACCGCCTTGTCGGCAAACGCCTCGCTCTGGTCGATGACCAGCCCGGCGTGACCCGCGACCTGCGCGAAGGCGCGGCCAAATTGGCCGACCTGCGCTTTACCGTGATCGACACCGCGGGGCTGGAAGAGGTCACCGACGACAGCCTGCAAGGCCGGATGCGCCGCCTGACCGAACGCGCGGTCGATATGGCTGACATCTGCCTGTTTATGATCGACGCCCGCGTCGGCGTGACGCCCTCGGATATGGTTTTTGCCGAGATCCTGCGCAAGAAATCCGCGCATGTGATTCTCGCTGGCAACAAGGGTGAGGGCAAGGCCGCCGATGCTGGCATGATCGAAGCCTATTCGCTGGGTCTGGGCGAGCCTATTCGCATGTCCGCCGAACATGGCGAGGGGCTGACCGATCTTTACACCGCGTTGATGCCGCTGGCCGATGAATATGCCGAACGCGCCACGCAGGACGCGCCTGAGACGGATGTGGATCTGCCCGAGGATGACGCCGATCTTGAGGCCGAATCCGTGCCGATGCCGACCCGCGCCAAGCCTTTGCAGGTCGCCGTGGTGGGCCGCCCCAATGCGGGCAAATCGACGCTGATCAACCAAATTCTGGGTGAGGATCGTTTGCTCACCGGGCCGGAGGCCGGGATCACCCGCGATGCGATCTCTCTGACGACCGAATGGGCCGGGCCGGATGGTGAGCCGGTGCCGATGCGCATCTTCGACACCGCGGGGATGCGCAAAAAGGCCAAGGTTCAGGAGAAGCTCGAAAAACTCAGCGTCAGCGATGGTCTGCGCGCGGTTAAGTTCGCCGAAGTGGTCGTGGTCCTGCTCGACGCCGAGATTCCGTTCGAACAGCAGGATCTGCGCATCGCCGATCTGGCCGAACGCGAAGGCCGCGCGGTGGTTGTCGCCGTGAACAAATGGGACATCGAAGAGAACCGGCAGGAGAAACTGCGCGATCTCAAAGAGAGCTTCGAGCGGCTCTTGCCGCAGTTGCGCGGTGCGCCGCTGATCACCGTGTCGGCCAAGACGGGCAGGGGCCTCGACCGCCTGCAAGCCGCGATCATGCGCGCCTATGAGGTCTGGAACCGCCGGGTGACCACCGCGCAGCTCAACCGTTGGCTCTCGGGCATGATGGAGGCGCATCCGCCCCCCGCGCCGCAGGGCAAGCGCATCAAGCTGCGCTATATGACCCAAGCCAAGACCCGCCCGCCGGGCTTCGTGGTGATGTGCAGCCACCCCGACAAGGTGCCGGACAGCTATACGCGCTATCTGGTCAACGGGTTGCGGTTGGATTTCGACATGCCCGGCACGCCGATCCGTCTGTGGATGCGCGGTCAGTCGGATGCCAACCCCTATAAGAACCGCAAGAAAGCGGCGCCGTCGAAGCTGCGCAAGCACACTGACGGTCGCCGCAAGGACTAAGCGGGCTCAGCCGCGCCGGAACGCCCTGACGGTGGGCAGCGCCACGATGACGCTGCCCCCGAGCGCCAGATAGGCGACCAAGGCCGTCTCGCCCCAATTGGTCACGACCACGCCCACCAGCCCCCAGATCACCGCGATGCCATAGGTCGGTGTCCGCCCCAGAGCGGTCTGGACGATGGTGCCGATTGCGATCGCCAGCCCGACAAAGACCACCGCCGCTGTCTGCTCTTCCAAATAGCCGTATCCTGCGGCCAGAAGCGCCAGCGACACGCAGGAAGCGGCTGAGAGCCAGCCTGCGTAGAGCCCTACCGGGGCGGCGGCCCAGAGCGGGTCTTCGACCGGGGCGAGGAACAGGGCGATGAGGGCGGTGATCAGCATGATCCAGATCAGTATCGCGGCCCAGACCGGGCTCATGGTCGCCACGGCGAGCCATGTGGTCCCCACGGCGAGCGACAGGCAGAGCGGCACGCGCATGTGATGCCACTGCCCATCCCGCGGCGCGCGCAACAGGCCATAGCCAAGGCCCGCGATCAGCCACAGGTAAATCACCCCCCAGATGGAAAAGGCATAGCCCGCAGGCTGCGCGGGCGGGTTGTCCTGCGGAATGGGGAATTGGTTCGGATCAAAGCCCGAAAAGCTGGGAACGAAAAAGGGTGAGATCGCGAAGGCGATGCTGAGCAGCAGGGCAAGCACGGCGATCAGGGTGCGGGAGGATTTGGGCAAGGTCGGCCTCGCGGGATTAGCTGTTGCGGTACAGCTAATCCTAGAGCGCCCGCGCGCCACGGCAACCCAGGGCCAGCGCCTACGCGGTCGCACCGCAAGTGCGCCCAAAATTATCTGGTACGCCCCCCGGCGGGGCGGGGCGGATCGGGCCTAGCGGTGGCTCACCCTTAGGCGAGCACACCTTCCGCCGTGAGGGTCGTCTTGCCCCCCAGATAGGGCGCAAGCGCTTCGGGCAGCTTCACAGAGCCATCCGCCTGCTGGCCATTTTCCAGCACCGCGATCAGGCAACGCCCCACGGCCAGCCCCGAGCCATTCAGCGTATGCACGAACTGCGGCTTGCCGCCGCCCTCGGGTTTGAACCGCGCGTTCATGCGCCGCGCCTGAAAATCGCCGGTGGTCGAGACCGAGGAGATCTCGCGGTAGCAATCCTGCCCCGGCACCCAGGCTTCGATGTCATAGGTCCGCCGCGCGCCGAACCCCATGTCGCCGGTGCAGAGGATCACCGTCCGGTAGGGCACGCCGAGTTTTTCGAGGATGCCCTCGGCGCAACCCACCATGCGCTGCTGTTCGGCGTCGCTCTCATCCGGGTGGGTGATCGAGACCATCTCAACCTTTTCGAACTGGTGTTGGCGCAGCATCCCGGCGGTGTCGCGGCCCGCACTTCCGGCCTCGGAACGGAAGCAGAGGGTATGGGCAGTGAGACGGATCGGCAGAGCGCTTTGCTCCAGCGTGTCGCCGCCCACCGAATAGGTCAGCGGCACTTCGGAGGTCGGCACCAGCCACCAGCCATCCGTGGTCTGATAGCTGTCCTCGCCGAATTTCGGCAGTTTGTCGGTGCCATACATCGCCTCGTCGCGCACCAGCACGGGGGAGTTTACCTCCGTCAGCCCGTTTTCATCCACATGAGTGTCGATCATGAATTGCGCCAGCGCGCGGTGCACCCGCGCCACGGCACCTTTCAGCATGACGAAACGCGCGCCCGAAGTCTTGGCGGCGGTCTCGAAATCCATGCCGGGTTTGACGCCTTTGATCTCGTAATGCTCAACCGGTTTGAAATCGAAGGCGGGCTTCTCACCCCAGTTCTTCACCTCGACATTGTCGTTCTCATCATCGCCTTGAGGCACGTCCTCGGCGGGGTTGTTGGGGATGCGGGCGAGCATGTCGGTCAGCTTCGCGTCCAACTCCTGCGCCTCGGCGTTCATCGCGGCGACTTCGGCCTTTTTGTCGCTGACCAGCGCGCGCAGGCGCTCGAACTCGGCCTCGTCACCACGGCCCTTGGCGGCGCCGACTTCCTTGCTGGCCTTGTTCTGCTCGGCCTTGGCGCTCTCGGCGGCGGCGATCTTGGCGCGGCGCGCGGCATCAAGGGACAGCACCGCCTGCGACATCGCCGCCTCGCCCCGGCGGGCAAGAGCGGCGTCAAAAGCCTCGGGATTGTCGCGGATGGCGCGGATGTCGTGCATGGGTTTGTCCTCAAGATCGGGTGAGTCGGTTTTGCTGCCTTATGCCTTAATGTGCGGTGCGGGGGTAGGGGCCGCAACCATGCGGCGATTGGCCCCGCGCGGGCGGGCAGGCGGCATCGGCTTTCCACCTTGCACCCCGCTGCCACCGCGCATAGGTTCTGGCCAAATTCTCAAGGCCCATTTTGCGGCCCAATACCCATCGAAAAGGACGACCCCCATGGAAGGCATCCAGCAATTCGTGCCGCTGATCCTGATCTTCGCGATCATGTATTTTCTGCTCATCCGCCCGCAGCAGAAGAAGGCGAAGGAACATCAGGCCATGGTGGCCGGTCTGCGTCGGGGCGATCAGGTCGTGACCCAAGGCGGCATCATCGGCAAGGTCTCCAAGGTCAAAGACGACGGTGAGCTTGAGGTGGAAATCGCCGAGGGCGTGAAAATTCGCGTGGTGCAGGCCACCATCGCCACCGTGGTCTCCAAGACCGAACCGGCGAAATAAACCCTACCCCGAGGCCGCAACCCAAAGGCGGAACTATGCTACAGATTGATCTGTGGAAGCGGATTGTCATTGTCCTGACCTGTCTGGCAGGGCTTTGGCTGGCGCTTCCCAATGCCTTTTACGCTCCTGTCGAAAAGCACAATGACGCCGTTGCGGCCATCGAGGTTCAGGGCAGCACGCCCGAACTGGAAGCGCAGCGCGCGCTTTGGCCCGAATGGATGCCCTCGGGGCTGGTCAACCTTGGCCTCGATTTGCGCGGCGGTGCGCATCTGCTGGCCGAGGTGCAACTGGCCGATGTCTATGCCTCGCGCATGGAAGCCCAATGGCCCGAGGTGCGCGACGCCCTGCGCAGCCTGACCCCGGTTCGCCGGCAAGAGGCGCCAGCGGGGGAATTGCGGGTCCGCCTGAACGATCCGTCGAAAATGGCCGAAGCGCTGCAAATTACACGTGATCTGGCCCGCCCCGTCACCACCGTGACCGGCGCAGGCGGCAGCGACATCAACGTAAGCGGGGCCGATGGCATCATCACCATCACCCTGTCGGATGCCGAAAAACAGGCGACCGACGAACGCACCATGCAGCAGAGCCTCGAAATCGTGCGCCGCCGCATTGACGAAGTCGGCACCCGTGAGCCGACGATCCAGCGTCAGGGGGCGGACCGCATCCTGATCCAAGTCCCCGGCATCGGTTCAGCGGCCGAATTGAAAGCCATCATCGGCACCACGGCGCAGCTGACCTTCAACCCGGTGGTCAACCGCGGCTCGAACGAGAACGACAACCCCGGCATCGGCAACGCCATCCTGCCCGCGGCGGATGAAGAAGGCGTCTTCTACACGATTGAGACTGCCCCCGTCGTCACCGGCGAGCAATTGGTCGACGCGCAGCCCAGCTTTGACCAGAACGGCGCGCCTGCCGTGTCTTTCCGTTTTGACACCTCTGGTGCGCGCAAGTTCGGCGATTACACGGCTGAAAACATCGGCTCGCCCTTCGCCATCGTGCTCGACAACGAAGTCATCAGCGCGCCCACCATCCAGAGCCATATTCCCGGCGGGTCGGGCATCATCACCGGGCGCTTCTCGGTCGAGGAAAGCACCAACCTTGCTGTGCTGCTGCGCGCGGGCGCCCTGCCCGCGGGGCTCAGCTTTGTCGAAGAGCGCACCATCGGCCCGGAACTGGGACAAGACAGCATCGACGCAGGCAAGATCGCGACCATGGTCGCCTTCGTCGCCGTGCTGTTATTCATGTGGGCGTCCTACGGGCTGTTCGGCTTTTTTGCCAATATCGCGCTGATCATCAACGTCGGGCTGATCTTTGGCCTTTTGAGCCTGATCGGGGCCACGTTGACGCTGCCGGGCATCGCCGGGATCGTGCTGACCGTCGGCATGGCGGTCGACGCAAATGTGCTGATCTTCGAGCGTATCCGCGAGGAGCAACGCAATGCCAAAGGCGCTGCGCGGGCGATCTCACTGGGGTATGAGCGCGCGCTCAGCGCCATTCTGGATGCCAATATCACGACTTTCATCGTGGCGGTCATCCTCTTCGCTCTCGGCTCTGGTCCGGTGCGCGGCTTTGCCGTCACGCTGGGCCTGGGCATCGTCACATCGGTTTTCACCGCCTATTTCGTCACCCGCTTGCTGGTGGTGATCTGGTTTGAACGCCGCCGTCCCAAGACAATCGAGGTTTGACATGCGACTGAAGCTGGTACCCGACAATACGAACTTCGATTTCTTCGGCTACGCCAAGATCACCTTCGGCGCCTCCGTGGTGTTGATGGTCCTGTCCCTGATTGCTTGGGGCGTGATGGGGCTGAACTTTGGCATCGACTTCCGCGGCGGCACCACGCTGCGGACCGAAAGCACCCAAGCCGTCGACGTGGGCGAATACCGCGATGCACTGGCCCCGCTGGAGCTGGGCGACGTGACCATCTCTGAGGTCTTCGACCCCGGTTTCGGCGCGGACCGCCATGTGGCGATGATCCGCGTGCAGGCCCAAGAAGGGCAGCAGGCGGCGACCACCGACACGATCGAAACCATCGAAGCGGCACTCCAAAGCGTCTCCCCCGATATCAAGTTCACCTCCGTCGAATCCGTGGGCCCCAAAGTCTCGGGCGAGCTGATCCAGACCGCTTTCCTTGCCGTGGGCGGGGCGCTGGCGGCGATCCTGATCTACATCTGGTTGCGCTTCGAATGGCAATTCTCGGTCGGCGCGGTGGTGGCGCTGTTCCACGACGTGGTGCTGACCATCGGTTTGTTCTCGCTCCTGCAGATCCGTTTCGACCTGCCGGTCGTGGCGGCGATCCTGACCATCATCGGCTATTCGATCAACGACACCGTGGTGATCTTTGACCGCCTGCGGGAGAACCTGCGCAAATACAAAAAGCGTCCTCTGCGCGATGTGATGAACCTCAGCGTGAACGAGACGCTGAGCCGTACGCTGATGACCTCGGGCACCACGCTGCTGGCACTGATCGCGCTGCTGATCTTGGGCGGCGATGTGATCCGGGCCTTCGTCTTTGCCATCACATGGGGCGTGATCGTGGGCACCTATTCTTCGGTCTATGTGGCCAAGAACGTGGTGCTCTACCTTGGCGTGAAGCGCGACTGGTCCAAGCCCGACGCGGGCGCGGGCACGCAATTCGCCAATATTGATGCCTGACCTGCTGGCGCAGGCCATCGCCACCCCCGGGGTGGCATGGCTTGCGCTGGCCGTGATCGTGGCGGGGCTGGTGCGCGGCTTTGCCGGTTTCGGTTCCGCCATGATCATCATGCCCGTCGCGGCCTCTGTCCTGTCTCCGGTCGAAGCGATTCTTTTCCTCACCGCTGCCGAGGTGATCGGCCCCCTGCCAAACCTCCCCGATGCCCTGCGCGAAGGCGCGCCGCGTGAAGTGGGGCGGCTGCTGCTCGGCGTGCTGATCGGGCTGCCGCTGGGCCTATGGGGGCTGTCGCTGATCTCACCCGAAGGGTTCGGCTGGATCGTCTCGGGCGTGGTGCTGGGCTTGCTGGTGCTGCTACTCGCGGGCTGGCGCTATCACGGGCCGCTTGGCGCGAAGCTGGTGACGGCCACCGGCGCTCTGGGTGGCTTTATGACCGGTTTCGCGGGCATCGCCGGGCCGCCGGTGATCCTGCTCTATATGGCGAGCCGCAGGCCCGCTGCGGTGATCCGGGCGAATTTCCTGCTCTATCTTCTGGGGCTCGACCTGATGCTTTTTGCCATGCTCGCGGCGACGGGGCAGGTGGTCTGGCCGGTGCTGTGGCTGGGCCTCTTGGCCGGGGTGCCGAATGTCATCGCCAATATCATCGGGGCGCGGCTATTTGACCCAAAGCGAGAGCGGCTTTTTCGCGCGGTGGCCTATATCGTCATCGCCGCATCGGCTATCCTTGGCCTGCCGCTGTGGAATATCTGAGCCTGAGAGGGACATGACATGCGATTGAACGAGATCACCTATACCGATGCCAAACCGATCGACGGCTACGGCCCCGGCTTCTTCCGCATCGATGGCGAGGTCGTGGAGGGCGCGCAGGTGATCGGCCCGGAGGGCATCACCGGCTGGGGCGGGCTGGCCGATCCCGCGCCGGTGCTGGCGCTGGCAGGCAAGGTCGACGTGGTCTTTCTCGGCACCGGGTCGGAGGTGGCGCATATCCCCGATGACCTGCGTGAGACCTTGGAAGAGGCCGGGCTGGGGGTCGAAGTCATGTCCTCCCCCGCCGCTTGCCGCACCTACAACATTCTGCTGAGCGAGGGGCGGCGCATCGCGCTGGCTCTCTTGCCGGTCTAAGGGCGGAGCGGCGCGGCCAGTGCAAGTCAGTAACCTTAGCGTCGCACGCGGCGGGGTGCCCGTGCTTTTGGGCCTGTCCTTCGCGCTGGCGGCGGGGGAGGCTTTGGTGCTGCGCGGCCCGAACGGGGCCGGGAAGACGACGCTGCTGCGCTGTATCGCCGGGCTGCAAGCGCCGCTCACAGGGCAGATTGAGGGGGCGGAGGACCGTGTCGCCTATGCCGCCCATGCGGATGGGCTGAAATCCATGCTGACCGTGCGCGAGAACCTGAGCTTTTGGGCGCAGGTCTTTGGCAACACTGACATTTCCGCAGCACTTGATGGCTATGCGTTGCGCCCTTTGGCTGACCGTTTGGCTGCGACCCTTTCCGCCGGGCAAAAGCGCCGTTTGGGCTTGGCGCGGCTCTTGGTGACGGGGCGGCCGATCTGGGTCTTGGATGAGCCGACGGTCTCGCTCGACGCGGATGCGGTGGCGCTGTTCGGTGCTGTCCTGCGCGGGCATTTGGCGTCGGGCGGATCGGCCCTCATGGCCACGCATATCGATCTGGGGGTTGAGGCGCGGATGCTCGACATCAGCGCCTATCGCGCGGCCCCCGATGCCGATCTTGGCGCAAGCGATGCGGCCTTCCTATGAAGGCGTTGCTGCTGCGAGACTTGCGTTTAGCGCTCCGGGCGGGCGGGGGCTTTGGCCTTGGTTTGGCGTTCTTTCTGATCGTGACGATGCTGGTGCCCTTCAGCGTCGGGCCAGAGGCCACGCTGCTGCGCGCGATTGCGCCCGGTGTGCTTTGGCTCGGCGCGCTGCTGGCCTGCCTTCTGTCGCTCGACCGGCTGCTGGCGCTCGATCTCGAAGACGGCTCGTTGGAACTGCTGTTGACCGCTCCGCTGCCGTTGGAGGGGGCGCTGGCGATCAAGGCTTTGGCGCATTGGCTGACCACGGGGCTGCCGCTGGTGCTGGCGGCGCCCTTTTTGGGCGTGTTGCTGCAACTCGCGGCCCCGGGGCATCTGTGGCTGCTGGTCTCGCTGGCGCTTGGCACGCCGGCGCTGTCGGTGATCGGCATGTTCGGCGCGGCGCTGACGGTGGGGATCAAACGCGGCGGGTTGCTGCTGTCGCTGCTGGTGCTGCCGCTCTATATCCCGACGCTGATTTTCGGGGCCGAAGTCGCCCGGCGCGGGGCGGCGGGCTTGGAGGCCACGACGCCGCTTTTGATGCTGGCGGGGCTGACGTTGGCCGTGGTGGCCTTGATGCCATTTGCCGCAGCCGCCGTGCTACGGATGGGGTTGCGATGACCCCAACAAATCGTGCATTGAGCACCACCCAACCGCGCGATAGGTAGTCTGCATGTCCCTTTGGCAATACGCAAACCCGGTCAAATTCCTTGCGCTTTCGCAGCGCGTGCAGCCTGCGCTTTGGGTGCTGGCGGCGGCTTTTGTGAGTGTAGGCTTGCTTTGGGGGTTCTTCGGCACTCCCGATGACGCGCGACAGGGCAGCACAGTCAAGATCATCTATCTGCATGTGCCCGCCGCCCTGATGGCGATCAATGCGTGGTTCATGATGCTCGTGGCCTCGCTCATCTGGCTGATCCGCCGCCATCACGTCAGCGCACTGGCGGCCAAGGCCGCGGCCCCCGTAGGGCTTGTGATGACGCTAATTGCGCTGGTGACAGGCGCGATCTGGGGCCAGCCGATGTGGGGCACATGGTGGGCCTGGGACCCGCGGCTGACGTCTTTCCTGATCCTGTTCCTGTTCTATCTTGGCTATATTGCGCTGTGGCAGGCGGTCGAAGACCCCGATACCGCCGCCGATCTCACTTCGGTGCTCTGCCTCGTAGGCTCGGTCTTTGCGGTGCTGTCGCGCTATGCGGTGCAGTTCTGGAACCAAGGGCTGCATCAGGGCACCTC
The DNA here is from genome assembly GCF_043558125.1 of Sulfitobacter sp. 1A12056. Taxonomy (NCBI): domain Bacteria; kingdom Pseudomonadati; phylum Pseudomonadota; class Alphaproteobacteria; order Rhodobacterales; family Roseobacteraceae; genus Sulfitobacter; species Sulfitobacter sp. 1A12056. The sequence goes on from NZ_JBIFFY010000001.1 coordinate 178,981, forward strand.
GATCCCCGTGGCCACGGGCAACCGCAGCGTGGCGGATGTGTTTTTCTATCCTTTGGTGCTGGCGATGATCGGCTTTGGCCTGCTGTTTCTGGCGCTGGTGGTCTACCGCACGGGCACCGAAATTCGCCTGCGCCGCACGGCGGCGCTGCGGGCGCGGATGAACAGGGGGGCGTGATGCCAGAGCTTGGGAAATACGCAGCCGAGGTGCTGTCGGCCTATGCCGTATCGCTGCTGTTGCTGGCGGCGCTGATCGGTTTGACCCTGTGGCGTGGCCGCGCGGCGCGCCGCGCGTTGGAAGAGACAGAGCAGGAGGCCGGACGCCGTGGCTAAACTCTCGCCCATGATGATCGCGCCGCCGGTGATCTTTGCCGCCTTCGTGGCACTGGCCGCCGTCGGCATGTACCGCGATGACCCCGAGGGGCTGCCTTCGACGCTGGTGGGCCAACAGGCCCCCGCCATGCCGGAGGCCATGCTGCCCGGCTATCCGCAGGCGACGGACGACATGCTGCGAGGAGGGCAAGTGAGCTTGGTGAACTTCTGGGCCAGCTGGTGCCCGCCTTGCCGGGCCGAACACCCCAAACTGCTTGAGATGCAGGCCGAGGGGATGAACATCATCGGCATCAATTTCAAGGATACCGAGAAGAACGCGACCGCCTATCTCGAAGACGAAGAAAGCCCCTTTGCCGGGGTCGGTTTCGACCCGCAGGGGCGTGTGGCAATCGACTGGGGCGTGACCGCCCCGCCGGAGACTTTCATCGTCGACGGGGACGGCACGGTGTTGTTCCGCTTTGCCGGGCCGCTGGTGGGCAGCGATTACGAACAGCGGTTCCTCCCGGCGCTGCGGGATGCAATCACCCGCTGATTTCGGCTGCGCGGTCGATCAGACGCCTTCGGGATCAGTGCGAATAAGGCCGCGCCCATTCCCTCAGGTGCGCGATGAACTGCGCGTTGGTTAACTGGTCCAAGCTTCCTTCGGACGCAGAGAACCCGGGCAGCGGCTCAAGCGCGATGCGCAGGCGGCGAATCTGTTCGGGATAGGGGGCGACCCGCTCGGCCAGTTCCACCATTCCTGCGGGCACCCGGCGGGCGGGGTGTTCGGCGCTGTAGTAAAGCGCGAATTGCATCGCATTGAGGTTCGACACCAGATCGGCGAGGGCGGGCATAATGATCGTGTTCATCTCATCGCTGTCCGCCGCGAACATCGACGCCTTGCTCAAAAGCCCCCGCGCTTGCGCGACGGTGGTGGTGGTCGACAGCACGAAGCTGACCGAGAGGGTCAGGATTACCATACCGTTGACCCCGACGAGCACCGACATCACCTGCCAGAAGGCGCCTTGCGTTTGCAGCGGCCCGCCCCCGAGGGTGGAAAGCAGATGGCCGACAAAGGCGGAATCGCGGATGAAACCCGCAGGCTGCGTGCTGTCAGACATCACCACCGCGTAGCGGCTGAGTTGAAACACCAAGGTCCATCCGAGAGAGACGAGCAGGATCCACGTCGCCGCGATGGCCGTCATCACCACCGGACCTGAGAGGCGATGGCGCGTATCTCCCTTTGGCATCACCTTGGAAAAGAGGAAGAAGGCTGCCCGTGCCACCCGTTCCGACAGGGGGGCCACAGGGGCCGCGCCAATCGCGGTATAGAGAAAATCCAGCAGCACGATAACAAGGATCACCGCGCCCAAAGCGCCTAGTGCGTAACCTGCTAACATTGCTGTGCCTTCCTCGAACGCGATCGTCTTATGAAGGCAACCCATGATGGGCGGGCAGGTTCCCGCGCAGCAGCGCGCGGTAACTGAAAAGGAGCGACCCGATGGGGCCGCTCCTTGACTTGTTTCGCGGTTGCGATTGGCGCTTAGGCCGATTTCGCCAAGTTGCGCAGCACGTAGTGCAGCACGCCGCCGTGCTCGATGTACTCGATCTCAATCGCGGTATCGATGCGGCACTTCAGAGTAATCTCTTTGGTGCTGCCGTCCGCCATGGTGATCTCGCAGGGCACTTCCTGCAACGGCTTGATCGTGTCCAGCCCTTCGATGGAGACGGTCTCATCCCCGGTGAGGCCCAGCGATTTGCGTGTGTCGCCGCCGGTGAACTCAAACGGGATGACGCCCATGCCGACGAGGTTGGAGCGGTGGATACGCTCAAAGCTCTCGGCGATCACGGCCTTCACACCCAGCAGAGCGGTGCCCTTCGCGGCCCAGTCACGCGAGGAGCCCGCGCCATACTGCTCACCACCGAAGATAACCAGCGGAGTGCCGTTCTCCTGATGCGCCATGGCGGCATCGAAGATCGAAGTCTGCTCGCCATCGGGGCCTTTGGTGTAGCCGCCTTCGACGCCATCCAGCATCTCGTTCTTGATGCGGATGTTGGCGAAGGTGCCGCGCATCATGACCTCGTGGTTACCACGACGCGAACCGTAGGAGTTGAACTCACGCACCGGCACCTGACGTTCGGTCAGATACTGGCCCGCAGGCGTGGTCTCCTTGAAGGAACCGGCAGGCGAGATGTGGTCGGTGGTGATCATGTCACCCAGCACCGCCAGCACTTTCGCGCCTTCGATGTTCGAGATGGTGCCCGGCTCAGGCGACATGCCTTGGAAGTAGGGCGGGTTCTGAACATAGGTCGACTGCGGCGGCCAATCGTAGGTCTTGCTGTCGGTGGTCTCGACCGCCTGCCACTTCTCGTCGCCCTTGAAGACATCGGCGTATTTCTCTTGGAAGGCTTCGCGCGTCACGGTCTGTTCGACCAGTTCGGCGACTTCCTGCGTCGAGGGCCAGATGTCTTTCAGGTAGACGTCATTGCCGTTCTTATCCTGACCCAGCGGGCTGTTGGTCAGGTCGTGGTTCATGTCACCCACCAGCGCATAGGCCACCACGAGGGGCGGGGAGGCGAGGTAGTTGGCGCGCACGTCGGGGCTGATGCGGCCCTCGAAGTTGCGGTTGCCCGAGAGCACGGAGGTGCCGATCAGGTCATAGTCGTTGATCGCCTTGCTGATCGGCGCTTCCAGCGGGCCGGAGTTGCCGATGCAGGTGGTGCAGCCGTAGCCCACGAGGTTGAAGCCGATGGCGTCCAGATCGTCTTGCAGGCCCGCGGCCTCAAGGTAATGCGACACAACCTGCGAGCCCGGTGCCAGCGATGTCTTGACCCAAGGCTTGCGCGTCAGGCCCAGCTCACGCGCCTTGCGCGCCACGAGGCCCGCGCCGATCATGACATAGGGGTTTGAGGTGTTGGTGCAGGAGGTGATCGAGGCGATCACGATGGAGCCGTCATGCAGCTGGTAATGGCCGTCGTCGGTCATCACATAGCCGCGGTTGTGGTGGCCCTCGTCACCGGGGATTTCCTGCGGCTCGGGCTGGCCGCCTTCGCCTTCCCAACGGATTTCGGAGTTCGCGGAGGTGTCTTTGCCTTCGCGGATGCCTTTGACGTATTCGGCGAAAGCGGTGTGCGCCTTGTCGAGTGCGATGTAGTCCTGCGGACGCTTGGGGCCCGAGATCGCGGGCACGATGGTGCCCATGTCGAGGCTCAGCGTGTCGGTGTAGACCGGCGCGTAATCCGCATCGCGCCACATGCCGTTTTCCTGCGCATAGGCTTTGACCAGCGCCACGCGGTCCTTGTCGCGGCCGGTGTTGGTCAGGTAGCGCAGGGTCTCGTCGTCGATCGGGAAGAAGCCACAGGTCGCGCCGTACTCAGGCGCCATGTTGGCGATGGTCGCGCGGTCCGCCAGCGGCAGGTGGTCAAGGCCGTCACCGTAGAATTCCACGAATTTGCCGACCACGCCTTTTTCGCGCAGCATCTCGACCACTTTCAGCACGAGGTCCGTGCCGGTGGTGCCTTCCATCATGCGGCCCGTCAGCTCGAAGCCCACGACCTCGGGGATCAGCATGGAGATCGGCTGGCCCAGCATCGCGGCCTCGGCCTCGATCCCGCCAACGCCCCAGCCCAGAACGGCAGCGCCGTTGACCATGGTGGTGTGGCTGTCGGTGCCGACGAGCGTGTCGGGGTAGGCCACTTCTTCGCCGTTTTGGTCCTTGTCGGTCCAGACGGTTTGGCTCAGATACTCAAGGTTTACCTGGTGGCAGATGCCGGTGCCGGGGGGCACAACGCGGAAGTTGTTAAACGCCTTTTGGCCCCACTTGAGGAAGGTGTAACGTTCGATGTTACGCTCATACTCGCGGTCCACGTTCATCTGGAAGGCGCGCGGGTTGCCAAATTCGTCGATCATGACGGAATGGTCGATCACAAGGTCGACGGGGTTCAGCGGGTTGATCTTGTCGGCATCGCCACCGAGCGCTACCAGACCGTCGCGCATCGCGGCAAGGTCGACGACCGCAGGCACGCCGGTAAAATCCTGCATCAGAACGCGCGCAGGGCGGTAGGCAATCTCACGGGGGTTCTTGCCGCCTTTGGTCGCCCATTCGGCGAAAGCCTTAATGTCATCTTGGGTGACGGTCTTGCCGTCCTCAAAACGCAGCATGTTTTCCAGAACGACTTTCAACGCCGCTGGCAATTTCGAGAAATCGCCCAAACCGGCCGCTTCGGCGGCGGGGATGGAGTAATAGGCGACGTTCTGGCTGCCAACGGAGAGGGTTTTCCGTGTCTTGGCACTGTCGTGACCGACTTGGATTGTCATGGCGGGCTCCCTTCGGGGTCTGATGGGTGGCTAGATTGCCGTCTCAATGCCACTACGGGCGCGGCGGTTCAACTGTTATCAGGCGGTTTCGCGCGATTTTGTATACCATTGTGTACCGAATTTGAAGGGGGCATCTTGCGCATTTCAGGCTGTGGGCGCTAACGGCCGTTTCAACAAAGGTTGATTGGTATTTTACCCTCCCAGCCGTTAGACCAAACCCATCACCGCGATATTGATCCGTCTGGAATTTTATGAAGCCCCTGATTTTTCCCGTCCTTGCCGCATTTTCGCTGCTGGCCGAGCCCTTGCAGGCTCAGCAGGAGCAGCCTGTGGTGGTCGAACTCTTTACCTCTCAGGGCTGTTCCTCTTGCCCCGATGCCGATGCGATGCTCGCCGAATTGGCCGAGCGGGAGGATATCATCGCGCTCGCGCTGCATGTGGATTACTGGGATTACATCGGCTGGGAGGATCCCTTTGGCGATCCGGCCCATGCCGAGCGTCAGCGCGGCTATGCCGCTGTCGGCGGGCGGCGCAGCGTTTATACGCCTGAGCTGATCGTGCAGGGGCAGACCGATATCGTCGGCGCGAAACCGATGAAACTGATGGACGCGGTCGAACGTCACGCAGAGGCCGCGCCGCAGGTGGCGCTGACGGTGGCGCTGACGGTCGCGCGGTCAGGTGCAGCGGTTGAGATCACGGCAGAACCTTTGGCCAAAGGCGTGGGGCCGATGCAGGTCCACATGCTGCGCTACTCCCCGATGGAGCGGACCAAGGTCACCCGGGGTGAAAACGCGGGCCATGTCATGGAGCACAGCAATGTGGTGCAGGGCTGGCAGGTCTTGACGGAGTGGGACGGGGCCGCGCCGCTGTCACTGCGTGCCGATGCTGAGGGCGATCTGCCCGTCGTGGTCATCGTTCAGCGCAAAGAGCAGGGCGGCCCAGGGGCGATCCTTGCCGCCGCGCGAGCCAAGTAAGGCGCGCCGTTAGGTTTCGTGGGGCCGCCAGCGGCGGTGCACCCAGAACCACTGTTCCGGCGTCTTGGTGACATGCGCGGTCAGACTGTCGTTCAGCGCCTGCGTCATGGTCATCGGATCGCTATGCGGCACCGGCGCTTCGAGCACCACGTCAAAGCTGACGCCATCGTCCTGACGAATGCCGTAAAAGGGGATCAGCAACGCGTCATAGCGCAGCGCCAATTCCGCCGCCGAGATGGCGGTGCGGGCAGGCTTGCCGATAAAGTCGAGGATCGGCGCGCGGATGACATGTTGGTCGAACAGCAGCACCAGCCGACCGCCCTGTTTCAGATGCCGCACGAAGCCCGCCGTGCCGCGCCGCCCTTGGGGGAACACCGGCCCGCCGAAAGCTTCGAGCGTCTTGACGTAATGCGCGTTGAAATAGGGGTTCTTCATCTTGCGGTAGAGCCCGCCGATATCATAGCCCCGCGCCACGAGGGAGGCCCGCGCCGCTTCGTAATTGCCGTAATGCCCGGTCACGAGGATCACCGGCTGGCCCGTGCGGTTGGCCTCTTCCAGCGCGGCCATGCCCGGCCCCTGTGGGGCGATCTCGGCCATGCGTTTGGGAAAGTCCTCGGCGGAATAATTCTCGATAAAAGACCGCCCGAGATTGTTGAGGCAGCGGGTGGCAATTTCCTCACGACGGGCAAGCGGCATCTCGGGCCAGACATGCTCAAGATTGTCCAGCGCCCGGCGGCGGTAGCCCGCGAGCGGGGCCAGAATATGCTGCACCAATCCGCCGACAAAGCCGACCCGCGTCTTATAGGGCAGGGCCAAAGCCGTGCGGATGATGCCGACGATCAGCAGGTTGCTTAGGTAATGCCGGGCCCGGCGACCGAAGGGATAAGGCTTTTTGGCTTTGGTGGCTGGGTCCGACATGGGCTCTGACAGGCTGTTAAACTTTTCCTGACATAGCCTGCGCCGACGCGCGCAACAAGCCATGCCGAGCAGCATAGGCCGGGGTCAGCCGTCAGATGCCCGGGCAGGGGGCATTTACTTTGCCGCCGGTGGAAAGCTCAGGCGGTGGCGTCCGGCACGCAGGTGCCGCTGCTGATGTCGAGTTTCATACCCTCCGCACAGGTCATGACCTGTTTGTCATGGACGCAGCCCGAAGCAAGGGCGAGGGAGGGGGCCGTGAGCGCCATGAGGGCGCCGAGTGTCAGTGCGAGTTTCATGTCGTTTGCTCCTTTGACAGGCGCGGATAGGGTACACCCACCCGCGCCAATCTCAAAGCAATAGGATGATCGCCTTACGCGCCGAAGACGCGTTTGAAGATCGTGTCGACATGTTTGGTGTGGTAGCCCATGTCGAATTTCTCATTAATGCCATCTTCGCCGAGGGCGGCGACGACCTCTTCATCGGCCAGCAGCAGCTCGCGGAAATCGAGCCGTTCTTCCCAGACCTTCAGCGCGTTGCGCTGCACCATGGAATAGGCATCTTCGCGGCTCACGCCCGCTTGGGTCAGGGCCAGAAGCACCCGCTGGCTCATCACGAGGCCGGGGAATTTGTTCATGTTCTCCAGCATGTTGTCGGGGAAGATCAGCATTTTGTCGACGACGCCCGCCAGACGGTGCAGGGCGAAGTCCAGCGTCACGGTGGCATCGGGGCCAATGCCACGCTCGACAGAGGAATGCGAGATGTCGCGCTCGTGCCAAAGCGCCACGTTTTCCATCGCCGGGATCACCGACATGCGCACGAGGCGGGCCAGACCGGTCAGGTTCTCGGTCAACACCGGGTTCTTCTTATGCGGCATGGCCGAGGAGCCTTTTTGCCCCATGGAGAAGAATTCCGCCCCCTCCAGCACCTCGGTACGCTGCATGTGGCGAATCTCGATCGCGACGTTTTCAATGCTGCTGGCGATGACGCCGAGCGTGGCAAAGAACATCGCATGACGGTCGCGCGGGATGACTTGGGTCGAGATCGGCTCGGGGTTGAGGCCCAATTTCTCACAGACGTGCTCTTCGACCTGCGGGTCGATATTGGCGAAAGTGCCGACAGCGCCCGAGATCGCACCGGTGGCAATCTCCTCACGCGCGGCGACGAGGCGGGCGCGGTTGCGGTCCATCTCGGCATAGAAACGGGCAAAGGTGAGGCCCATAGTGGTGGGTTCTGCGTGGATGCCGTGGCTGCGGCCCACGCGCACGGTGTCTTTATGCTCAAGCGCGCGTTTCTTCAGCGCGGCAAGCAGCTTGTCCATACCGTCGAGCAGCAGGTCGGCGGCACGGGTCAGTTGCACGTTGAAACAGGTGTCGAGCACGTCGGAGGAGGTCATCCCCTGATGCACGAAACGCGCCTCATCGCTGCCGACATGTTCGGCCAGATGCGTCAGGAAGGCGATGACGTCATGTTTGGTCACGGCTTCGATTTCGTCGATGCGGGCCACGTCGAATTCGACGTCCTTGGCTTTCCAGACGGCTTCGGCGTTTTCGCGCGGGATGGTGCCCAGATCGGCCATGGCGTCGCAGGCATGGGCCTCGATCTCGAACCAGATGCGGAATTTCGTTTCCGGCGACCAAACGGCAACCATATCGGGACGGGAGTAGCGGGGGATCATGCGCGCACCTTTTTAGGACAGGGGATGGGTCAAGGGCGGCATAGACTGACTTGGGGTTAAGGACAAGTCTGAGGGGGGAGGGTGACGAGGGCCATCGCCTGCCCGCGGGTCGGCGGTCATACGTAGGTCGGTGCCACTTTATGGCTCAACCATGATGTGCGCTCGCGAGGTTACGCCCAGCCTCACCAAATCGCCTACCCGGTCGCACCAAAGGTGCGCCAGTGTATATCGGCACGCCTTTGGCGTGACGGGCGGGGAGACGATGGCCCGGCGCCTGCGGCTTGATTCCGGGCCGGGATGGTAAACCTGTTGTAGCTAAAGCAATTCGGTCACCACCGTAGAACTCCGTTCCAACGTCCGATGCACCGGACACTTGTCCGCGATCTCCAACAACCGCTGGCGCTGTTCCTCTGTCAAATCCCCCTCCAGCCGGATACGCCGCCGCCAAGTGTCGATCTTCTCTGCCGCGCCTGTGCATGCGTCCTGCGCGTGCACCTTGTCGTGGCAGACATCCACGCTCACGCCGTCGAGCGGCCAGCCCTTGCGCCGGGCATACATGCGGATGGTCATCGAGGTGCAAGCCCCCAATCCGGCAGACAAAAACCCATAGGGCGACATGCCGCGGTTGGTGCCGCCATAGGCCCGAGGCTCATCCGCCAGTGCGTGGTGATGCGGGCCTGCGTTCACGTCTTGCAAGAACCCATCGGCATCCGCTTCGGTCACGCGCACGATGCCTTCCGGCGCGCCGGGCGGCGGGGCGGGGGATTTCAACGACATGTAGCGATCCGCCCATGTGGCGATGATCTCTGCCGCATATTCGGCGTCGCGCGGGCGGGTGATCAGGTGGTCGGCATCGTCGAGGGTGACAAAGCTTTTGGGGTGTTTCGCGGCCATGAAAATCTGTCCGGCGTTGTCGATGCTGACGATCTCATCGCGCGGCGCATGCATCACCAGCAGCGCGGCTTTCAGCCCAGCGATATCGGGGGCGAGCGTGGCTCCCTGCAGATCGTCGATGAACCCCTGACTGATGGTGAAGGGCCGCCCACCGAGATTGACCTCGGCACTGCCATTGGCAGAAATCTCGGGCAGGCTCTCGGCAAAGTTATGGGTCACATGGGCCGGATCGAAAGGCGCGCCGAGCGTGGCAACAGCGCTGACATGAGGCAGCTGGGCTGCGGCTTTCAGAACCGCCGCGCCGCCCAGTGAATGGCCGATCAAAAGGGCGGGGGCCATGTCACGGCCCAACAGATAGCGGCAAGCGGCGAGCAGATCATCGACGTTGGACGAGAACGAAGTTTCCTCGAAATCGCCCTCTGAATGGCCTAGCCCGGTGAAGTCAAAGCGCAGCACCGCAATCCCCATCGCCGCCAAACGGCCCGCGATGCGCCGCGCGGCGGGGATGTCTTTGCCGCAGGTGAAACAATGCGCGAAAAGCGCGGTCGCCAGATGCGGCCCCTCCGGCATGTCCAACCGTGCGGAGAGTTCCGTGCCGCCCGGGCCGGGAAAGGTGATGCGTTCGATGGCCATGAGGCTCTCCAATTTGCTTGAGGTAAAGGTGACATCTCTAGCGGGCGGATCAAGGGCCGGGGCCGCGCGCTCACCCAAGCGTGACGCGAAAGCACTGCGCGTGATCGCATTTGCCCCCGGTTGTTGCTTTGTATACGACTTGTGCAAAACCCCTGTCGGAGACATATCTTGGCCCAGCCCCCCAAACCGAACCTGCACCCTGCCACCATCGCGGCCCAAGCCGCGGGCGCCGTCGATCCCGCGTCAGGCGGGGTGGTGCCGCCGGTGCAATTCGCCACCACCTATCTGCGGGACGAGAATTACGATCTGGTCAATCCTGACAACGTCTATCTGCGCTCGCACAATGAAAACACCCGTGTGGCGGAGCGTATCCTGAACGCGCTCGAAGGGGCCGACGAGACGCTGATCTTCCCCTCGGGCATGGCGGCCATCGCGGCGGTGTTCCGCACCGTGCCCAATGGCGCGAGCGTGGTGGTGCAGAGCCAGATTTACTGGGGCACGACGAAATGGATCCGCGATTTCTGCGCCCGGCGGCAGATCGCGCTGCATGAGGTGGACGCAAGCGACCTTGATGCCTTTGCCGCGCTATGCCGCGCCGAAAAGCCTGACCTCTGCCTGATCGAGACGCCGTCGAACCCATGGTTGCGGATCACCGATATCGCCGGGGCCGCTGCCGCCGCGCATGAGGTGGGCGCGACGCTGGTGGTCGACAGCACCGCGGCCTCGCCCGTGCTGAGCCACCCGTTGGAGCATGGCGCGGATATCGTGATGCATTCGGCAACCAAGGGGATCAACGGCCATTCCGATGTTCTGGCCGGATCGCTCGCCACCAAAGACGCCGAGACGCCGCGCTGGCAGATGATCCGCGATGACCGCAATGAGGCGGGCGCGGTGATTGGCCCGATGGAGGCGTGGCTATTGGCGCGTGGGATGCGGACCCTCCCGCTCAGGATGCGCGAGATGTCCCGCAATGCCATGACATTGGCCGAGTTTCTGTCGGATCATCCGCAAGTGGAACAGGTGATGTACCCCGGCCTGCCGGACCACCCCGGCCATGCGCTGGCCGCGCAGCAGATGCACGGGGGCTACGGCGGGCTGTTGTCCTTTGTCGCCAAAGGCGGGGCCGAGGCGGCGTTGAAAGCGGCGGGGCGGTTGCAGCTGTTCCACCGCGCGACCTCGCTTGGCGGGGTGGAAAGCCTTGTCGAGCATCGCCACACGATCGAGCCGCATACCGGAATCCCTGAGGGGCTGTTGCGCCTGTCGGTCGGGATCGAGGATGTCGAAGATCTTGGTGCCGATCTGGGCCAAGCGCTCGGGCAGTAAAACGAAATTGGCCGCGCACCCTCGCGGCCAATCTTGCCTCACGTTTCAGACCATTCCTGCAACTTGTCGATCACCCCATCGGTCAGCGATTGCAGATCGTCTTGCACCGCCAGCGCGGGGCAGGGCCGATCCAGCCGCGCGGCGATATCGCTCATGCGAAACCCGTTGGCGCTGTCGAGGTTTTCCAGTTCCTCCCATGTCACCGGCACGGCGACCGGCGCACCGGTGCGCGCGCGCAGGGAATAGGGCGCGATGGCCGTGGCACCGCGTTCATTGCGCAGCCAGTCGATGAAAATCCGGCCCTTGCGCTTGGCCTTGGACATGGTCGCGACATAGCGGTCGGGGTCCTGCGCCGCCATGACATGGGCAAAGGTCTTGGCGAAAAGCTTGACCGTCTCCCAACCGCGCGTGCGGCGCAGGGCCAGCCAGACATGCACGCCCTTGCCGCCGGTGACGATGGCCCCCGATTGCAGGCCGAGGGCCGCCAGCGCATCGCGCAGCTCAAACGCTGCCGCTCGGACATCGGCCCAATCCAGCCCTTCATCGGGGTCGAGGTCAAAGACCAGCCTGTCGGGGCGGTCCAGCCGATCCACCCGCGCGCCCCAGATGTGATATTCCAGACTGCCCATCTGCGCCGCCGCGATCAAGCTTTCGGGGCGCGTGGCATAGAGGTAATCCGCCGCGTCGCCATCGCTTTCCTCGATCGAGACGCGTGACAGCGCGTCGGGCATCCCGCCGCTGTCGTGTTTTTGAAAGAAACATTGCCCATCAATCCCCGAAGGGCAGCGAAAAAGCGACAGCGGACGGTGGCCTATGAGGTCGATCATCCGCTCCCCGACACGTTCGTAATGCCGTGCCACATCACCTTTGGTGCAGCCCGCATCGGGGAAGACTCTGCGGTCGGCATTGCTGATCTGCACGCCGCCGATCTTACTGTCGCTATCCATTTTAGGCTCCTCTTGCGGTTCCTCCAAGGTCACGCTGCCCGCGTCCTTATCCTCGCGCAGGCTCAGAAAGCTTCCGTGCCGGATCACGCCATCGTCGGTAAACTCGGCAAAATCGACCTCGGCCACCAGATCGGCGCGGACCCATTTGGCATCGCGCGCCACCTCCGTTGGCACATCGCTTGCGGGCGGGGTCTTGCGGGCGGTCATGGCGCGGGCGAGGTCGGCCATCACCGCCTCGGAAAACCCTGTGCCGACGCGGCCCTTGTAGCGCAATTCGCCGTCCTCATGGCTGCCCAGCAGGAGCGAGGCAAAGGCGCGGCCCTTTTTGTCGGAGGGGGAATAGCCAATGATGACGAATTCCTGCCGCCGGGTGCATTTAATTTTGAGCCAGCTTTTGCTGCGCCTGCCGGAATAGGCCGCGTCAACGCGTTTGGAGATGATCCCCTCAGCTCCGGCTTTGCAGGCGCGGTCGAAGACTTCGGGACCATGGCCGATGACATGCTCGCTCAGCCGCAGCGGCCCGCCTGCGGGCACGCCGGATAGCAACTGCGCCAGACGCGCACGGCGGTCCATCTGCGGCGCGTCGCGGAAATCCTCACCGTCGAGTGACAGCAGATCGAAGGCGTAAAAGACCAGCGGATGCCCCTCTTTCAGCGCCTTTTGCAGCGAAGAGAAGGCCGAGCCGTTGATCTTGGCCGCCATGACCTCTCCGTCCAACAGCGCCCGGTCGCAGGGCAGCGGATCGAAGGCGGCTCCAAGCGCGCCGAACTTATCGGTCCAATCCTTGCCGGAGCGGGTGAAAAGCCGCGTGCCGCCCTTGCCCAGGGACACCAGACAGCGGTAGCCGTCGAACTTCGTCTCATGCATCCAACCGTCGCCCTCGGGCGCGTCGGCAACAAGGGTGGCAAGCTGGGGTTTGACGAAAGCGGGGTTCTTGCCTTTGCGCTTGGGGCGCGGGTCGGCGACCTTTTTGGCGGGGGCGTCTTTGGCGATCTCGGCCATGGTGCGGCCCGTGGTGATCGACCGGGCGGTGCCCTTGGTCAGCCCATCGGGCAGGTCGCGGGCATAGTCGTCGCGCTCTTTGATCAGCAGCCAATTTTCGCGTTTTTCCCGGCCCCGCATCCGCACCAGCGTCCAACCGCCCTGCATGTGCTGGCCTTGCAGCGTGAACTTGAGCTTGCCGTCTTCCAGCCCCTTTGCCACATCGCCCTGCGGCATCCATGTGCCCCGGTCCCAAAGCATGACCGTACCGCCGCCATATTGCCCCTTGGGGATCGTCCCCTCAAAGCCGCCATAGTCAAGCGGATGGTCCTCCGTCCGCACGGCAAGACGTTTTTCCGACGGGTCGGGGGAGGGGCCTTTGGTGACAGCCCAACTCAGCAGCACCCCCTCCCATTCAAGGCGAAAGTCATAGTGCAGTCGGGTGGCGTCGTGTTTCTGGACGACGAAACTTTGCCCCGCGCCACTGCCTATCTGACCACGGGGTTCGGCGGTTGCCTCGAAATCGCGTTTGGCGTTGTAGCTGGCCAGCCTGTCTGGGGATTTGGCCATCACGAGGCCTTCTTACGCGGCGCCTTTTTCTTGGCGCTGGATTTCCCGCCGCCTGCTTCTTTCAGGCTCTCTTTCAGCGCGCCCATGAGGTCGATCACATTCTCGCCCTCGGAGGGGCTGTCATCCCCGGTCTGCACGCGCGGGGTCTTCTTATTTTTCACCTTCGCATCCAACAGCTTTTGCATCGCTTCGGCGTATTTGTCGGTATAGGCGGAGGCGTCGAAAGGCGCGGTTTTCTTGTCGATGAGCGAAGTCGCGACATCGAGCAATTCCTTGTCGGTCTTGTCGTCCCCGATATCGGTGAAAATCTGATCCGCCTCGCGCAGCTCATCGGCATAGTGCAGCGTCTCCATCAACAGCCCGTCGCCGCAGGGTTTGACGCAGGCCAGATATTCCTTGCCGCGCATGGTGACCTGCCCCAAACCAACCTTGCCGGATTGGCGCAGCGCATCGCGCACCACGCGGTAGGCGTCTTGGGCCAGATCGTCGGAAGCGGTGATGTAATAGGGTTTGTCGAAATAGAGCGGAGAGATTTCGCAGGCATCGACGAATTGCACCAGCTCAAAGGTCTTTTTCGTCTCTAGCTTGATCTCATCCACCTCATCAGGGTCGAGCAGGATATATTCGTCGCTGCCGACCTCATAGCCTTTGACGATATCTTCGGCCTTGACCGGGCCGATGCCGGGCACGGATTTCTCATAGCGGACCCGCTTGCCCGAGGGTTTGTGAATTTGCCGGAAGGAGACTCTGGAACTGGTCTTGGTGGCCGAGAATATCTCGACCGGGATCGACACCAGCGAGAGGCGAAGTTGACCTTTCCAAAGTGCGCGCGGTGGCATGAGAACTCTCCTATTTGCCCTTCGCGCGGCCCAGCTTATCGGCCTTGACCGCGTCGCGTTGGCCCATTGGCTCATCGGGGCCGGTGGTGCTGTCCTTACGGGTCTGGGCCTCCATCTCGGAATTGAACTCAGCCCCCAGAAGCACGATGAAGGCCGAGATCCAAAGCCACATCAGCAGGATGATCGCCCCGGCCATGCTGCCGAAACTTTCGTTGTAGCTGCCGAAGTTGCTGACGTAGATCGAAAACCCGATGGAGGCGACGATCCACAAGATGCAGGCGATGATGGAGCCGGGGGTGAGCCATTTCCACTCCGCATCGTCACGGGCAGGGCCGTAGCGGTAGAGCACGGCCAGCGCGAGCGCGGTAAGTGCGGCAAGCAGCACCCAGCTGCCATAGGTGAGCAGCGTCTCGACCCAATCGGGTAGGGCGAGAAAGGCGACCACAGCGGGCACAGCCAACGTGGCCGCAAGGCCCAAGAGCAGCACGCCGATCAACATGAGGGTGAGGCCAAGTGTCCAGATCAGTTTGGAGACGAAACCGCGGGTCTCATCCTCGTCATAGGCGACGTTTAAACCTTCCATCAGACTGCCCACGCCCTTGGACGCGGAGTAGAGCGCGAGGGCCAGACCGATCAAGAAGGCCCAGCCCAGACCGGTTTCTTCCGACCCGGTCACGGCGACGGCTTGGCCGAGGATGATATTGGCGGCTTCTTCGGGAATGAGGTTGGTTAGGGATTCAAGCTGCGCGGTGACCTGTGCGGGCTCCATCACCAATCCGGCGAGGGCCATCAGAGCGGTCACGGCAGGGAAAATCGCCAGCAGCGCGTAAAAGGCGACACCAGCGGCGACAAGCGACACATGATCGGCGGCGATCTCATCCTTGACCCGCAACAGGATGTCTTTCCATCCGGGGGCCGGTATCTCCATCGGCGTTTCCGCTTTCCGTCCGCGCGCCATATCTGGTCCTTTGACGTTTAATTCGTATCGTAAAATATGCCCGCCCCCGAGGCCGGGAGCGGGCGTGGCTTGGCTTAGCTCTTCACGTCGCCGAGCTTTTGCTTGTCGGCTTCGCTTTTAGCGGCGTCCGCGACGCGCTGACCGCTTTCCTTTGCCTTTTTCACGGCGGCATCGGCGGCGGTCTCTTCGTCGGCGGCGGCATCGGCATTGTCTTTGGTCTCTTTCAAGACCTTGCCTGCCTCATCCGTCGCGGCTTTGGCGACCTTGCCCAGCTTGTCACGCTCTTCCGCGTAAATACGCTCGGCTTCGTTAAAGAGCGCATCGCTGTGCTCGCCCATATAGGCGTCTTCGGTGCGGCTGCGGGGCAGGGCGGCGCCGATTGCGGCTCCCACTGCGAGGGCCAGCGCACCGGCGACCATCGGATGCTCTTCGAACATGTCCGAGGCGCGTTCACCGCCCTGACGGGCATAGCGGCCGCTGGCGTTCCACGCATCCACGGCGCGAGCACGGGCCATCACGATACGCTCACGCGCTTCGGCGGTCATGTTTTCAGTGCCTTCCGACAGACGGTCCCGCAGGGCATGGGCACGCTCATTGGCGGCATTCGCGCTGTCGCGTACGCTGTGGGCGGCGCCGCTGGCGGTGCTGCGGATGCTGTCCACGGCGGAACGGGTGCCATAGGAGGCGCGGTCACGGGCATAGCGGGCGCCGCTGGCGACCGAGGAACTGGCGGAGCGGGCACGCCCGGCAGCCGAGCTTGCAGCGCCCTTGACGCTACCGGCGGCAGAGCCTGCGGCACCGGATACACCGCTCGCGGCGGAGCCTGCGGCCCCTTTCACGCTGCCTGCGGCAGAGCGGGCACGATCGCCGAAGCCGCGGCCATCATCATCGTCGTGATGCACGTCACGGGCCCAAGCAGGCACATCGTCGGCAGCGCCGCGTTCGGAGCCATAGCTGGTGGCATAGGCGCTTGCGGGGGCAGAGGAACGACGCGCATCGCGCACGGCGGGGCGGTTTTCGGTATTGGTTACCGGCACCGGCACGGGATGTGCGCGGTCGCGGTCCAGACCTTCGTAGCCCCGGCGGTCACGGTTGTTGCCGCTGCCGAACATCATCCACGCAAGGCCCGCACCTGTCAGCGCCAATGCGACCGGGTTGCGCTTGGCCGCGTCAGAGATGGAGCGACCCCAGTCGCCGCCATGCTCGCGGAACTGGTCAGAAAACTGACGCGCGATACCTTCGACCGAAAAGCGGTCTTGCAGATCGTCCAGCGTATCGGCCAGACCGGCACGCTCCCGCTCGATTTCGCGTTCAATTTCTTCGGGGTTTCTGGAGTCATTTGTCATCGTAGACCTCCTTCATGGTCTCTGCGTCACGCTTGACGTTTTTGGCGGTGCGGCTCGGCGCAAGGCTGCTGAGCTTCAGATCATTGGTGCCTTTCTGGATCATCACATAGGCGACGATGGCCAGAAGAACGCCCACGATCACGGCGGACCAACCGGCGGCGATGCCAGCTTCGGTCAGAGCGGCCACGAGGGCGGCGCTCAGCACGTTCAGGGCGGTGAGGGCCACAACCACGGCGCCGACGATCAGGCCAATGGCCACGCCCGCATGTTTCAGGTTCTCATTCACTTCGGCGCGGGCCAGATCGACCTCTTTGCGCATCAGCGAACTGACGTGGGAGAGGGCTTCGGTCAGCAGGCTCCCGGCGGATTTATTGCTTTCGGTGGTCATACTTTATCTCCTGTAACGACGTTGGGCGCGGCAGGCTGAGTTGTCGGCTGGGCGGCAGTGCGGCCGGGCACCGTGCTTGCGGCACCAGTGGGCGCCGTGCCGGTCATCGGGCGGTCGATGCGGTCGTCGTCGTCATATTCGACGCCGGTGCCGCCATAGCCGCCTTGGGGCCGGTCGCTGGACGCTTTGGCAAAACGGGTGGCCACGAAGCCCAAAAGGGCAGCGCCACCGAGGAAGACCATCGGGTTGCGCTTGGCGAAACCGTTCAGGTCGCCCATCATTTCGCCCAAGTCCTTGTCGCGCATGCTGTCAGAGACATCGGCAAGGCCGTCGGCCAGTTGGCTAAAGCTGCGCTCCTGCGGGGAGCCGCTGCGCAGCTCATCAGCTGCAGTGCGCAGGGCAGAGGCCACGCCTTTGACCTCGTCAGCGGCGGTGTCGCGCGCTTGGTAGGCATAGTTGGTCGCTTCGGCGGATACGGTGTCGGCCACGTCGCGGGCCTGCGCCTTGGCGGATTCAGCGGCGTTGCTCGCGGCGGCGGCAGCTTTGTCTTTTGCAGCGGTCGCCTGCTCTTTGGCAGCGGCGCTTTGGGTCTGTGTGGTGTTGTTGTCGGGCATGGTAACCTCCTTTAAAATACGAGATTCAGGATCGCGAGAACGACCACGATCAGGCCGATGAGGTAGAAAATTCCGTGCATGGGTCCCTCCATTCGTCTGCAGCAGTTATCTTATCTACAGTCCAACGACTGACGCCGCGGGCGGTTCCCCCGCCGGGGCAAAAGAATGCTGGGAACCCTTTGGCCTATAGGAATTAAACAGGCGCAGAAGCCCGCCGAGCCCACAAACGCAAGCGGCGCGCCCCGATTGGGACGCGCCGCCGCTTAACATAGTTTAAGTGGGCTGTTAGCCGTCGATGCGGCTGGCCATGATGGCGATGGCCTTTTGATAAACCCCCGCCGCGTTCCACGCCTGAATAACGCGGAAGTTCGGCTGACCCTCTTGATAGCCCGCCCCCGGCTGCCAGCCTTTCTGGCGCAGGAAATTGGCGGTAGAGGCCAACGCGTCGACCTGATTGTAGAAATCGACCCGACCGTCGCCATTGCCGTCAACCCCATAGCGCAGCGCGTTACCGGGCAGGAATTGCGTATGGCCCAGCTCACCATGTTTCGCGCCTTTGGTGTTGGAGGTGATGGCGCCACGGTCGACCAGTTTCAGTGCGCCGATGGCATGGGGCACGAAAAAGTCGGAGCGGCGGCAGTCATAGGCCAGCGTGGTGATGGCCGAGACGACAGCGCTATTGCCCATGAAACCGCCAAAGCCCGTTTCCATCCCGTGGATCGCCAGCAGGACACCGGCAGGCACGCCATAGCGCTGCTCAAGCGCGTTATAGAGCGCGGCGTTGCGGGCTTTACGTTTGCGGCCTTGGGCCACGATCGTATCCGCGCCGCGTACCTGCATGAACTTGGACAGGGAGTATTTGAAGGATTTCTGATTCCGGTCGGCGGCGATGGTGCCATTGGCGTAGCGCGCGCTTGCCAATGCGTCCAAGCCGCGCTGGCCGACGCCTGCGGCGCGGGCCTCTTGGGCGAAAGCGCCTTTCCATGCCTCAAAGCCATTGGCCGTATTGCCGCATTGCGCTGCCAAAGTCGGCGCGGCCATGAAGGTGCAGATGGCCGCGGTGGTGGTGAAAAGTGTTTTGAACATGAGTTTGACCCTCTGCGTCTATGTGTCGTGCAAAGGTTAGCCCATATGGAAAACGGTTCAACTAGGTAGGCAAAGGAAAGAGAAATCTTTGGCCTTCACCGTGGCAGAAGGGCGCGGATATATTCCATGGCGGTGCCCGCCCAGACGTTGACCTGCGGCGCGCTGTCTTGGGCAAAGCTCGCCCCGCCGAATAGCAGGCCGACTGTGACCAGAAACATCAGCCCTTTGCGGCTACGCTTGGCGCGGCGGTGTTTGTTGTCGGCGCGTTTGGCGCGCTGTTCGATGCGCAGCAGCCGTTCATTAAATGTCGTCGTGGAAATCGCCATCTTATCCGGTTCCTCTGCAGGGTCTTGGTTAAGACTGCTTGGGTGCTATGGCCCTTTTATGGCGATGGTGGGGCGCGGGGCGGTCAGCCGCCCAGAAAATAGGAGGCACCTGCAAAAGCCGCGATCCCGGCCCCGATAAAGCCCAGCAGCATCAGCAGCCCGTCGCGATAAAGCAGCGCGAGCCCGAAGATGGAAATCACGATCATCGGCGCGGAGGTGGCGAAGGGCACAACCTCAAGCGGGGGGACGGCAAAGCACAGGCAAAGGATGACGACACAGGCAACCTTTTGACCGGTGGCGCCTGCGATGCGCGACAGCCGGGCCTGTAGCTTGTCGTCGATCCATTGCGAGACGGGCCGCAGCCATTCGACGGATTTCAGCACCTTGTCGGTATCCAATGTGCGCTTGCGCAGCCAGTTGGGGGCCCAGAAATGCTCATACCCCAGCAGCATCCGCAGGGCGAGGAGCCCCACCAGAATGGCCAGCGCAGTGGGAAAGCCGGGGATGCCGCCAAGGGGGGTAAGCTCCATCAGCGGCAGCACGGCAAGGGCGGGGCCATAGCCGCGCTGGTCGAGCGCGTCGATCAATTGGCCAACTTCAACGGTCTCTTTCCCCTCGGAGGCGTCTTTCAACTCATCGACAACATCCGTCAGCGCCGTTGAATCATCGGCCATGATGCGCACTCCTTCTTTGCTGCTCTGCCAAGGCAACGCGGTAGGGCAGGCTCTGTTCCGAGGGGTGCCACGCAAAAGGGCGCGGAATGAACCGCGCCCTTTCGATCTTCTCTCTCGCCCCCGCGGGGCCGGTGGCTGATCAGCAGCTGTAGTACATGCCGAATTCAACGGGGTGCGGGGTCTGTTCGAATTTCAGAACCTCTTCCATCTTCAACCCGATATAGCCTTCGATCTGGTCGCGGGTGAACACGTCACCGGCCAGCAGATAGTCCATGTCGTTGGACAGCTCGTCCAGCGCCTCGCGCAGCGAACCGGCCACTGTCGGGATATCCGCCAGCTCTTCCGCGGGCAGATCATAGAGGTTCTTGTCCATCGCCTCGCCCGGGTCGATCTTGTTCTTGATGCCGTCAAGGCCAGCCATCAAGAGCGCCGAGAACGCCAGATAGGGGTTCGCCGCCGGATCGGGGAAGCGGGCTTCAACGCGCTTGGCCTTGGGGCTTTCGGTCCACGGGATACGCACGCAGCCCGAACGGTTACGCGCGGAGTAGGCGCGCAGAACGGGCGCTTCGAAACCCGGGATCAGACGCTTGTAGCTGTTGGTCGTCGGGTTGGTGAAGGCGTTGAGCGATTTGGCGTGGGCCAGAATGCCGCCGATGAACCACAGCGCTTCTTGGCTGAGGTCGGCGTATTTGTCGCCCGCAAACAGCGGCTTGCCGTCTTTCCAGATCGACATGTTCACGTGCATGCCCGAGCCGTTGTCGCCAAAGACCGGCTTCGGCATGAAGGTCGCCGATTTGCCATAGGCGTGGGCCACGTTGTGGATCACATATTTGTACTTCTGGATTTCATCCGCCTGTTTGGTCAGCTCACCAAAGATCAGACCCAGCTCGTGCTGGCAGGAGGCAACCTCGTGGTGGTGCTTGTCGACCTTCATGCCAAGGCGCTTCATGGTCGAGAGCATCTCGGCGCGCAGGTCTTGCGCTTCGTCCACCGGGTTCACCGGGAAGTAGCCGCCTTTGAGGCCCGGGCGGTGGCCCATGTTGCCCATTTCATAGTCGGTGTCGGTGTTCCACGAACCGTCGGACGCGTCAACTTCGTAGGATACCTTGTTGACTTCGTTAGAGAATTTGACGTTGTCAAAGAGGAAGAACTCAGCCTCGGGGCCGAAGTAGGCATTGTCGCCGATGCCCGAAGAACGCAGGTAGGCTTCGGCCTTCTCGGCAGTGCCGCGGGGGTCACGCTCATAGCTTTCGCCGGTGTCGGGCTCAACGATGGAGCAGTGCAGGCAAATGGTGGTTTCGGCATAGAAGGGGTCGACATAGGCGGTGCTGACGTCGGGCATCAGCTTCATGTCGGAGGCTTCGATGCTTTTCCAACCTGCGATGGAGGAGCCGTCGAACATGAAGCCTTCTTCGAGGAAGTCTTCGTCGACCAGATCGCTCACGATGGTAACGTGCTGCAAGGCGCCGCGGGTGTCGGTAAAGCGGATGTCGACATATTCGATGCCTTCATCTTTGATTTTGCTCAGGAATTCCTGGGTATCCATCGTGTAGGTCCTTTATGGTCTATTCGTAGTCTGGGCCCGAGGGCCGTTGTCACAGTGCGTCTGAACCGGATTCACCGGTACGGATGCGAATTGTTTGTTCAACAGGGGAAACGAAGATTTTGCCGTCACCGATTTTCTCCGTCTTGGCGGCGTCGACGATGGCCTCGATAGCGGCATCGACCTGATCGTCATCCAATACCACTTCGACCTTCACTTTGGGAAGGAAATCTACAACATACTCCGCACCGCGATAGAGCTCGGTGTGGCCTTTCTGGCGGCCGAAGCCTTTCACTTCAATCACACTCAGACCTTGAACACCCACATCTTGAAGGGCTTCTTTGACTTCGTCGAGTTTGAACGGCTTGATGATGGCTTCGATCTTTTTCATGGTAATCCCCTGACAATTCCCGCGCATTTATGCTCTGGTTTCGACAGAGCATCCCGCCCGCGTAACGTCCAGCGCCGGGCAGGGGGTAACATGGCGCGGCGGATGCATTTGCCAAGGGGCGCTGAGAATTTGCGCAACGCGCCTAAAAAATAAGCATTCGTGAATCGGCTCCGGGCTGTACCTTTGGGCGGCAGTTGCTAGATCCCTTTGCATGCGTATTTCCGAGATCACCCGCGAGAGCTTGAACGTCGATTTGCTGCGCAAAGAGCCGGGGCATAAATATGACCACGGCCATGCGCTCGTCCTATCCGGCGGGCCGGGCCAGACCGGGGCCGCGCGTATGGCGGCGCGCGGGGCGCTGCGGATCGGGACAGGGGCCGTGACCTTGGGCGTGCCGCCCGCCGCGCAGCTTGAAGCGGCGATGCAACTCACGGCGGTCATGCTGCAGCGGATACCGGATGGCGCGGGATTGTCCGAAACGCTCGAAGACAGCCGGATCAACGCGCTCTGCCTGGGGCCAGCCTTGGGATTGGGCGCGCGCGCAGCGGAGCTTGTCAAAGCAGCCCTCGCCGCGCTGCATATCGTGTTGGACGCCGATGCGATCACCCTGCTGTCGCAAGATGCGGATCTGCGCGACGCCCTGCACGACGGCTGCGTTTTGACCCCGCATATGGGGGAGTTCGCCCGGCTCGCCCCAGATCTGGCCGAGGCAGCAAAGGCCGATGAGGAGGGGGCCAAGGCGCAGGCCGCGCGCGAGGCTGCCGCGCGGTTCGGTTGCGTGATCCTGTTGAAAGGCCCGGAGACGATCATCGCCACGCCCGAGGGGGAGGTGCGGCGCCACCATGCGACCCAAGACCGTGCAACCCCTTGGCTGGCCACCGCTGGGGCGGGCGATGTCTTGGCGGGGCTTATCACCGGGCTGCTCGCGCGGGGGAGCGCCCCGGTCGAAGCAGCCTCCACCGCGGCATGGATACATGCCGAGGCAGCGCTGCTGCACGGGCCGGGGCTGATCGCCGAGGACCTGCCCGATCTGATGCCGCAGGTGCTGCGGGACTTGGGGGTTTAGGCCGCGTGCAACACAGCGCCGCGGGCGCGGGCGGCATCGGCTGTGCCAAGCTCCAGCCCATCGGCGTAGATCACATGCGGGCCGTCGCAGAATATCTGGATCAGGGTCGTCTCTTCCTCCCCCAAATCGGTGATGAATTCATCGTCGACCAAGGCCCGCGCCGCGACCAAGGCGCGTTCGGAATTGAAAAGCGCCCGCGCGCGCCAATCCCGCACCAGCACCATCTGATCCCCGGCGAGCGCGACGTCGCGTTCGGGCCGCGTGTGGCCTAGTGATCCCGCTGCCAGCGCGATGCGCCGCACGCTGCGGGTTGTGCGTTGAATATGAAGGATTTTTGCAAAGCCACTGTCGCGCGTAATGACACGATCCCCGACCGAGAGATACTCAACCGGGATTTCACCATCCAGCGTCAAAATAAGGGCGCCCTGCACAAGACCGGTGTCCAGCGCAGCGAAAGGGGAAAACTGCCCCCCATGGCGATCTTTGCCGCCTACGCACCCGACCGTATTCGGTTTCATGGGCGTCTCTTTCTATTGTACCTGCCTCAGGTATCACCAACCATATGCAAACATCCGGTTAATGTCTTGTGCTTTTTTGCTCTCGCATCTGCCGCGCGGGTTTGCTAATCAGCGCGGGCACCGGTTGGTGCAGTGCGGGTGTGGCGGAATTGGTAGACGCACCAGATTTAGGTTCTGGCGCCTATGGCGTGGGGGTTCGAGTCCCTTCACCCGCACCACTTTTCCCGGTAAATCAATGATATCGCAGGCGTGGCCCGCTCAGCCCAGCACCGTCAGCCAAAGCCATACTGTCAGGATCGAACTGCCCGTCGCGATCAGCACGGAGCTGGCCGCCACACGGCGCGCGCGGCCGTACATATTGGCGAAAATGTAGGCGTTGAACCCCGGTGCCATCGCCGCCGTCAGCACACCGGACCGGAAACCGGCCTGCGGCAGCGACAGCATGGTGCCAAAGCTCCAGACCAGCGCGGGGTGCACCAAAAGGGCGATGGCGCAGACCATGAGGATCGCTTTCATGTCGCCCTCGGGCTTGTATTGCAGCAGCACGCCGCCAAGCGCAAAAAGCGCGGCGGGCAGGGCGGCGCGGACGATCAGTGACAGCGCGTCATCCACCACGCCGGGGATCGGTAGGCCGCTGAGATTGACGGCAAAGCCCCCTAGGATCGCGATGACCAATGCGTTGCGGAACATTGCCCGACTGACATTGCGCAGCAGCGACAGGCCAGATTGCCCGCGGTTGCGCACGAATTCCATCACAGTGATGCCCAGACCGTAGCAAAAGGGCGCGTGGAACGACAGGATCGCATAGTTCCCGGCCAGCGCCTCGGGCCCGTAAGCGCGTTCGGTGATCGGCAGGCCCAGCAGAATCGAGTTCGAGAACAGGCAGCAAAATCCGATCGCCACGCTGTCTTCCCAATCGCGGCGGAACAAGAGCCGCGCGCCAAGGACGCCAAGCGCAAAGCAAAGCGCCGCGCCGCCATAGAAACTGCCCAAAAGGCGCGGGTCATAGCTGCTCGACAGGTCAATGCGGGCGATGGCTTGGAACAGAAGGCAGGGGATGGCGAAGTTCTGGGTGAATTTCATCACCCCATCGATGCCAGACACGGGGAAGAGCCCGCGCCAGACCGCAACATAACCAAAACCGATGACCAGAAAGACCGGCAGAATGACGTCTAAAAGAGTTTGCACTTGAAAGGGGCCTTATGGGGTGCGGCGGGGGCGCCGACCCTCAGGCCCGCGCCCGGCGCTGCCTAGTCTGAATGGGGAAGGGGGAAATGAAGGGTCAGCCCGTCATAGGCCGGTTGAATGTGATCCGGCGTCTCTGCGGCGACGGTGTGGTAATCGAGGTCGTTGTGCATATTGGTCAGGACCGCCGTCTGCGGCGCCACCCGATCGATCCAGCCAAGGGTCTGCGCCAGATGGCTATGGGTCGGATGCGGCTCCCGCCGCAGGGCGTCGACGATCCAGCAGCGCAGGTTGTCCATCATCGGCCAGCACGCCTCAGGGATGGCTGAGACATCGGGCAGATAGACGATATCGTCAAAGCGAAAACCGAGCGCGTCGATATTGCCATGGGTGACGGTGAAGGGCGCGAATTTCAGGGTGCCACCCGGGCCGTCGATGCTGACCTCGCCGGTGATCTCATGCATATCGAGGATGGGCGGGTAGCTGGACCATTCGGGCTGCACGAAGGCATAGCCAAACCGTTCGATCAGCGCGTCTCGGGTGG
Source organism: Sulfitobacter sp. 1A12056 (assembly GCF_043558125.1). Taxonomy (NCBI): domain Bacteria; kingdom Pseudomonadati; phylum Pseudomonadota; class Alphaproteobacteria; order Rhodobacterales; family Roseobacteraceae; genus Sulfitobacter; species Sulfitobacter sp. 1A12056. The sequence continues at coordinate 204,001 of NZ_JBIFFY010000001.1, forward strand.
GCGCATCGGCCCAGACCGGCAGCCGCGCGCGCATGTTCATCACCACCATGCGCAAATCGTCCAGCCCGTGAACGTGATCCGCGTGGGAATGGGTATAGATCACCGCATCGAGCCGCCCGATGCCTGCGTCCAAGAGTTGGCTGCGCATGTCGGGGGAGGTGTCGATCAAGACGGTGGTCGTGCCTGCCTCCGTCACCCGCTCCACAAGGATCGAGCAGCGGCGGCGGGCGTTCTTGGGCTCATTCGGGTCGCAAGCGCCCCAGTGGCCGCCGATCCGCGGGACCCCGCCGGAAGAGCCGCAGCCCAATATGGTCACCCGCAGGTCGGCCATCAGCGCGCAGGCTCCCAAGCGGCGGCTTTCGCGAAGAGACGCTCAAAATTTTCCTGCGTGTGGGCGGCGAAATCGGCGTAGTCGAGGCCAAAGGTCTCAGCCGCGCGGCGGGCGGTATGGGCGGTAAAGGCAGGCTCATTCGGTTTGCCGCGATGCGGCGGCGGGGCGAGATAGGGCGCGTCGGTTTCCACCAGAATACGGTCGAGCGGGGCGGCGGCGAAAATATCGCGCAGGTCCTGCGATTTGGGGAAGGCGGTGATGCCGGACATCGACAGGTAGAACCCCAGATCGAGCGCGGCACGGGCCAGTTCAGCGGAGGAGGAGAAGCAATGCATGACGCAGCTATAGGCGCCATTCGCATGTTCCTCGCGCAGGATGCGGGCCATGTCGTCATCCGCATCGCGGGCATGGATGATCAGCGGCAGGCCACTTTCCCGCGCCGCGGCGATATGGATGCGCAGAGAGGTCTTTTGCACCTCGGCGCTCTCGGCGGTGTAGTGGTAGTCGAGGCCGGTCTCACCAATGCCGACCATCTTGGGGTGCTGAGCAAGGGTCAGAAGGTCGTCGACCGAAGCCATCGGCTCTTCTGCGGCGGACATCGGATGGGTGCCTGCGGCGTAGAACACCGGCTCATGCGCCTCGGCAATGGCCCGCACGCTGGGCTCGTTCTTTAGCCGGGTGCAGATGGTGACCATGCGGGTGACGCCAGCCTCCGCCGCGCGGGCGATGACGCCGGGCAGGTCTTCTTGCAGGCTCTCGAAATCGAGGTGGCAGTGGCTGTCGGTGATCTGGGGCGTGTCGGTCATGCTGTCCTTTCGGCTATCTTGGCGCCGTCTGGCCTATCTGCCGCAGGGTATCTAGGACCAGCGCGGCAGGGTCAAGGTTCACCGCCAGCCCGTGACGGGCGCGGTCGGATATCTGCTGCGCCGCATCGGCCCATGCGCGCCCCTGTGCGGGGCTGGGCGAAAGGCGTTGCAGCACGGCAATCTCATCGGCGCAGGCGGGCTGCGCGGGCGGCGCACCGGTGGCCCCGGTGCGGGCCAGACGCACCAGCAGCAGGTCCAGCAGAGTAAAGAGCAGGTCGAGTTTCGCCTCCCCCCCGCGCTGTGCTGCGGCTTCGGCCAGCTTAATGGCGCGGCCCCGGTCGAGTTGCGGCAGCGAAGAGATCAGGCCGACGAGATCGGCATAGGTTTTCACCCCGCCCATCAGCGACAGGCGCAGCGCCCCGCCGACCGACCCGCCGGAAAGCTCGGCCAGGGCGGCGGGATCGTCTTCAACCTCCACACCCGAGCCGTCCAGCGCCTCGGCCATCTGAGCCGCGTCGAGCGTGCCGAGCCGCAGGGTGCGGCAGCGTGAGCGGATCGTGGGCAAAAGGCTGGAGGGCTGGTGGCTGAGCAGTAGCAACACGGCCCGTTCCGGCGGTTCCTCCAGCATCTTCAGCAGCGCGTTGGCGGCGTTGGGGTTCATCTCATCCGCGTCGTCGATGATAACCACGCGGCGGCCCCCATCGGCGGCGGACATCTGGAAAAAACCGTTCAGCGCGCGGATGTCATCGACGACGATTTGCTTGCGCATTTTCTTGGTGTCGGGGTTCAGCGTGCGGGTGACGGATTTCAGCCCCGCCTCGGCCCCGGCGGCGACGCGGCGGGCGACAGGGTGCTCGGGGTCGATCTCAAGCGTCTCGGCCGGGGGCAGGTCGAACATCCCGCCATCGGGGTCGGGGGTCGCCAGAAGAAACCGCGCGATGCGCCATGCCAGCGTCGCCTTGCCCACACCGCGCGGGCCGGTCAGCATCCATGCGTGGTGCAATTTGCCGCTGTTGAAAGCGTCGAGAAAGGCAGCCTCGGCGGCGCTTTGGCCGATCAGTTTCGGCGTGTCGCGCGGGTGGCGGGCACCTTCCACACGGTCTGGCTGGGGGGCGTCGTCTGTCATGGCCTCGGTCTAGCATGTTTCGCCGCAGAGGGAAGCGGGCAGGGCGCGTGGATCAGCCCAATCGCGCGGTCACGCAGGCGGACACGTCGCGGGCCACGCTGTCGATGTCGCGGCCCCCGTCGATCACATGGAAGCGGTCGCTGAATTCCTCGGCGAGGCTCAAAAAACCCGCGCGCATCTTGGCTTGAAGTTCCACGCCGAAATCCTCGAACCGCTCCTCTGCCGTCTGACGCGAGAGGGCGCGTTCAAGGCCATGGGCCGGATCCATGTCGATCAAGAGGGTCAGGTCAGGCTCTACCCCGATCATCAGCGCATGCAGGTCATCGACCATCTGCCGCAGATCGCCGCGCGAAAGGCCCTGATACATCCGCGTGCTATCGGCGAAACGGTCGCAGATCACGACCTTTCCGGCGTCGAGCGCGGGGCGAATGGTGCGTTCCAGATGATCGCGGCGGGCGGCGGTGAAGAGCAGGATTTCCGTCTGCGCCGACCAGCGGTCGGGATCACCCTGCAAGACAAGCGCACGGATTTCCTCGGCCCCCGGGCTGCCGCCCGGTTCGCGGGTCAGCACCACGTCATGGCCCTGTGCCGTCAGGTGATCCGCCAAAAGCCGCGCTTGGGTGGATTTGCCAGAGCCATCAATGCCTTCGAAAGTGACGAAGAGTCCCGGCGCGCGGGCCTTCTCTGCGCTGGTCACGAAGTTTCCGCTTCCACGCTGGGGGCTGCCTGCGGCCCGGCGTTGAGGCGGTTCATCAGGTGCAGGGCGGCGGCGGTCATCTTGACCATGAACCCGCCCGGCGCGATGGAGGTTGAGGCCACCAGCGGCACGCGCATCGCGGGCAAATCGCCCCGGTCGACCACCAGTTCGCCCAATTCGTCCCCCTTGCTGATCGGCGCTTGGAAAGGGCCGGTGTAGATCACCTCGGCCTCGATCTCATCCCCGCCGGTGACAGGCACCAGCATCGACAGATCGTCTTTCAGCTCAAGCCCGACCGATTGGGTCGTGCCAAGGGCCACGGGGGCTTCGGCAATGCGGGTGCCCGCTTCGCCCAGATCGCGCTGCGTGAATTGGCGGAAGGCCCAGTTGACCACCGATTCAGCCTCCTGCGCGCGGGCAGCGGCACTGTCGAGACCCGAAAGGACAAAGATCACCCGGCGGTCGCCCTGTTTGGCCGAACCGACAAGCCCATAGCCCGCCTCATTGGTATGGCCGGTTTTCAAGCCATCCGCGCCGATGCCCAGACCCAAAAGCGGGTTGCGGTTGGTCTTGTTCTGCGGCGCACGGCCATCGAAGGCGAACTCACGCTCTGCAAAAAGCGGGTAGAACTGCGGGAAATCGGTGATGATGCGGTTGGCCAGCAGACCAAGGTCGCGCACTGACATCAGATGCCCCGCCTGCGGCCAGCCATTGGAATTGGCGAAGGTGGAATTGGTCATCCCCATCTGCTGCGCGCGCTGTGTCATCAGCCGGGCAAAGCCGTACTCGGTGCCATCGGGGCTCAGCGCTTCGGCAATCACGGCGCTGGCGTCATTGCCTGACAGCACGATGATCCCGCGGATCAGGTCTTCGACAGAGACGCGGTCGGTGGTGTCGAGGAACATGGTCGAGCCGCCATAGGACATGGCGTGCTCCGAGACGGGCAGTTTCTCAACCAAATCGAGCCCGCCGTTCTGCTTGCCACGTTCCACGGCCTCGAAGGCCATGTAGAGCGTCATCAGCTTGGACATGGAGGCGGGCGGCAGCGGCTCATCCGCGTTCTTGGCCAGCAGCACGGTGCCTGTGGTCTGGTCCAACACATAGGCGGCGGTCGCGCGGGTATCGAAAGCGGCGGCAGGCTGGAGCGTCAGCACCAGCGCCACGGCGGCGGCAAAAAGGCGGATCATAGGAAGCATTTCCTCCGGTTTGTCAGTTCGACACGGCGTAGGCGTCGGTAAAGCCCTCGGCCTTGACCTTCTTGAGAAGGGTATCGAGTTCGGATTTGCTGGTGGCGGGGCCGATCACCACGCGCCAGAAGGGTTTGTTGTTGATCGCGCTTTGCTTGACGGTGGGCACCATGCCCGCGCCGCGCATCTGTTTGGCGGTGCGGGTGGCATTGGCCTCCACGCTGAAGATGCCCAGTTGCACGTAGGGTTTGGACAGTTTCGCACCAGCCGCCGGGCGCGCCGGTTTCGGGGCCGCAGGGGCGGGCGGTTTGGCCGCCGGTTTGGCGCTCGCGGTGGCAGTGGCAGCGGTGCTGGCCGTCGGCGCAGGGGCCAGCGCGGTGGCGGTGACAGGGGCAGGGCTGGCAAGAGTGGCTGCAACGTCACCGCTATTCTCGGCCTCAAAGCTCTCTTCCGGGGCGGCGCTTTCCTCGCGCCGCAAGGCGGTTACGTTCAGCGGCGTCGGAGCGCCCGCCAGAATGCCAAGCGCGGCGGCGGCATCCGAAGAGATTTGCAGCTTCGGCCCCGGCAGCTCCCGCTCGCGCCGGAACAGGGCACCGATGACGAATTTGCCGTTCGCCTCATTGCGCACGATCACGCGCTCAGGTTCGGTGACGTCCGGATGCGCCACCCAGACCCCGCCGAGCGAGGGGCGCCCGTCCCAAAGACCCTCATCCGTGGCTGAGAAGACCTCAGGTGCTTCGACATCACGTTCCACCAATTTGGTCGAGGTGCTGCGCGGCGCGCTGGCGCCTTCGTTTGCACCGAAGGGGAGTTTGAAATCGCCACCCTCGCAACCGGCCAGCAAACCAACTGTCAGAATGCCCACGCCCAAGCCCGCCGCGCGGCTTTTCTTGATGCGCAACGGTTGATTGTCCCTGCTCATGCCCTTGATGTCCTTGCCTGCTGTCGTCGCGCGCCGCGACCCATGTCCCGCGAGAATGTCGCGCCGTTGGATCGGCACGCCCTGCGCCCCTCTGAAAGGGGCTTTGGCGCAGAGTAACCCGACCGGGCAGCGCTTGAAAAGACCGCGCAGGGCAGATCGGCGAATTTCCCCAAAGGCGCGCGGGGGGCTGGCCTCGAAAATGTGCGTTTGCCGAATCGATCCCGGCGCTCTAGGAGGAGCGTGCTGCGGAGGAGTGGCAGAGTGGTCGAATGCACCGGTCTTGAAAACCGGCGTGCGTGAGAGCGTACCGTGGGTTCGAATCCCACCTCCTCCGCCAGCTCTTCAGCTGAATATATATGGCTTTGAAAACCTTTCTCGTTTGGCTGGGCCTCCAGCCTTTAATACACCCCACAAAAGCTGCCCTAAAATGTGATCCTAAATGGGCCAAATTAACAACGTTTGTTGTAGAAGACGGTTTTTATTATCAAAATTTCACCTGCATTTAGGGAGGGACCATACACGTCCGTATTTTATGTGAACTGCGTGACGCCTTGTTTGAATTTTGCCGAACAAAGCTGTCTTCGATCAAATGCCCACGGAGTATCGAGTTCCGCAAGGCATCTATTGTAAAGACTAATCGGGGTCCGGGCGCGGCTGGGTGAAAATTCAGTGACAGGTCACGCCTCCAATAGAGCCCGAATTGGTTTGCGCGTTTGCTTCGAACCATCAACTTAACCAATCGCCTGCTCTAACGCCGCCAGCTCAAATCCACAGGCCAGAAAACACAACAGCCAGCCCACCTGCGCAAAGCGCGAGCGTCGGCACGGGCCGTCGTGCGCCGATCAAACCGTATGAAAGCAGGGTCAGCCCCAATGAGACACGACCAGCCGCCAAGAGAGCTGCCAATGGGGTGTCCGATAGGCTTAGCATATCCGGGTTCGCGACCATACCGAGCGGGATGATGTAGAGCCCAATGCCAAGCGCCATCGCTGTCAGAGCGACCTTCAACCAATTCTCGCCAATCATCCCCGCGGCGATAAAAACAGCGCCGCAGACCGGGGGCGTGATTGTCGAGAGAAGCGCGAACCAAAAGACAAAGAGATGCGCTTGAAGCGGCGAAAGACCCAGTTCAATGAGCGCAGGACCGGCGACGGAGACGCAGATCACATAGGCCGCCGTGGTGGGTACCTCCATGCCCAGAATGAGGCAAGCAAGCGCCGTGAGCAGCAGGGACGGCCAAAGAAGTCCCCCGGACCCCGCCAGAATGAGAGAGGTGATTTTCACGCCAAGCCCGGTGATCGACAGCACACCGATGATGATTGAGGCGCAAAGGATGATGGAGGCGATCAGGGCAACCTGCCGCGCGGCATTGAGAACTGCACTTGCCATTCGCGTGGCGATCTGGCGCGGCTCGAAAGTGAGCTGCGCGTTGAAGAACAAGAGCAGCGCCGCTGCGAGGATCGCCATAGCCGCCGCATATTCCGGCGTGAACTGCGCGACGAACATCCCCCATAGCAGGACCGAGAAGGGGACGAGAAAGAAGAGCGATGTGACAACCACGTCGCGCATTGCAGGGCGATCCGCTTCTGCGATCCCTTTGAGGGCGAAGCGCTGCGCGTAGGCGTTGATGCCAACCCAGACCGCCACAAAGTAAAGCACTGCCGGAAGCGCGGCGGCAGCCATGATGCCAGTGTAGGGCACGCCGGTCAGCTCGACCATCACGAAAGCGCCTGCGCCCATCAGGGGCGGCATGATTTGCCCGCCTGAGGAGGCCACGGCCTCGACCGCGGCGGCGAGGCGTTTGGGGTAGCCAAGCTTGGTCATCGCGGGCAGGGTGATCGCGCCGGTGGAAGCGACATTTGCGGAGGCTGAGCCAGAGATCGACCCAAAGAGCGCCGACGACAAAACAGAAACCTTCGCCGCGCCGCCTTTCAGCCGCCCCGCGGCGGCGGCGGCGACATTCATGAAGCCTTGCCCCGCTTCGCCAGCGTTCAGAACTGCGCCGAAGATGACAAAGATCGCCACGACAGAGACCGAGACACCGGTGAGCGTTCCCCAGATGCCGCCCTCGGCAATGGTCAGTGTTCCGAAATAGCTTTCTATTGGCGTGCCGGAATGACCGAACTCGCCAGGAATATGCTGCCCGAACAGGCCATAGAGCAGGGCGAGTGCCGCGACCAGTGGCAAGGGCCAACCGATCACGCGCCGCGCCGTTTCCAGCACCACCAAGAGCAGGGTCGCCGCCACGGCAAGCTGGAAGTTGCTTTCGATGAACCCGTATTGATCGCCAAGCGCGTCGCTGTTGAATGCCACCCAAAGCGCTGCGGCGATGCCCACTGCGGCCAAGATGCTGCCAGTGATCCGCCGCAGCGGGGTCTGCGCGTCAAAGAGCAAGGCAAAGGGCAGAATAAAGGCCATATGCAGCGGCCTGCTGATCAAGTTCGGCACCAGCCCCGAAAACACCAGCGCCAAGTGATAGCTGACCAGCGCGATGGCCAGCGCGATCCAGAAACTCGCCGCCAATCGGCTTTCGGGGAGATTTGTCATCTATAGAGTTCCGGCTTTGGCTGGGCAAGCGCGGCGCGGAAAACCCACGCCGCGCAACCTGTTATTGCGAGGTCTCTTTCGCGATCCCGGCTTCTTCGTAATAGCGCAGCGCGCCGGGGTGGAGTTCAGTGGTGATATTGGCCATCAACTCAGGCGTGACATTGCCCCACCAAGGCGAAGTATCGGCCATCTTGGCCTTGTTTTCCCAATAGGTCTTGGTCAGTTGATAAGCCGTTTCATCGTCCATCTTGGTTGTCGTGAAAGCGACGACGGGCAGGGACGTTGTGGTCACATCCTGCTCTTGGCCCGCATAGGTGCCCGCCGGAATGACAATGCGGGTCCGTTTGGATTGGGTGATCTGCTCGTCCGACAACGGGACAACGGTAACGGGGGTGGAGGCGGCGGCTTCGACGACATTTGGCGCCGGGAAGGAGCCCGCTGTGACAAAGCCGTCGATCTGCCCGTTCTTCAAAGCGGCCACGGCGTTGCTCAATTCCGCATCCGCGATCTCCACACTGTCTGCCAGCCCGAACATATCCAGATACTTCGCACCTTCAGTCGCGCCGAAAGACCCTTTGCCCAGCAGGATGCTCTTGCCTTCCAGATCCGCGAGCGCGGTGGCGCCGCTGTCCTGAGACATCACGAAATGCATGGTCAGCGATGGGATCGGGAAGAGCGCGCGAATCTCACTGAAAGCAGGTGCGGTCTTGCCTTCAAACATGGCCTTGCCGTTCTGGGCCAGACCAACGAGCGAGGGCGGGGTGGTAAAGACATAGTCGGCCCCGCGCGCGCGGACTTCCATGACGTTCTGAACCGATCCTTGGCTCTCTTCCACGGTAACCGAGATGTCTCCGCCGCTGCCCGCTTTCATGGCTTCGGCAAGCTCCACGCCCATTTGATAGTAGGACGAGCCCGATTTGGCCGACTTATAGGTCACTCTGGTTTCGGCGCTCGCGGCACCCCCCACAAGCCCCAGGGCCAATGCCGCGCAAATAGTTTGTCTCAACGCATTCATGGTTTTTCCTCCTCCAAGCGCAAGGCCAACGTTCTCCCGGCGAAACATGTGCGGGACTGCCTTTGGGTGACTTTGTGGCAGCACACTACGGCATTGTCGAGAATGGGGTTTCGCTGTTGGGTGGCTCTTACGGACCAATACGGCGGGCCGCTTCGGTCTTGCGGGGGCGAAGATGGCAGAGGCGGCAGGTTCGCTGCGCCCCGCAACCAATTCTGCGATGCGCGGATCGCAGGCCATAGGGGGCGAGAGATATCGACGCTTGAGTTGCGAAAAAGCGCAACTGTCTGCGCTCCTTTGCCAATGTTGAAGCCCGATCAAAGGTCCATACCCTTATCAATCGGGCAAGGCGCAGTGCGTCAGCTATCGCCCTTCAAAGGGTCGTGGCCCCAATTCATCAGCGAATAGCGCCATTTCGAGTCTTCAACTCCATCCTTCGGCCCGCCTTGGGAGAGGTGCCGTTTGATATAGCCAACGACGGTTGCCATGTGATCCCACTGATCGTCGGTCAGGTCGTCCTTGCTGGTACGTTTGATCTTGACGATCCTGCGGCCGGATTTGTGCCCGGTGCTTTCACCGCTTCCGCTGTCGCCCACGGACTTGGAGGCCTCGGTCTCCAGCCATTCCTCAAGCTCCGCCGGTGCCATGTTGACCAGATCGCGCCACTCGTCCCAGATTTCGTCCTTCGATTTCGATGAAGACATTTTTTTCCCAATCCATTACTGGGAAGAAACCGGCTTGCGCGCGCTTTGTTCCGATAGGTCACAGCGGTCTGCCATGGTCAGTTTGACGCACAACGATCTGTCTGCTGTTGGCTTGTCAGTGTCTGAACGGCCCGCGCCTCGGGCGAGCCGGTGAAAGCTCAAGACGCTTGCGAATAGCGCATGCCCTCCGGCACCTCTCGGTCAAGCATCGATGCGATCATGCGGGTCAGGGCGCGACCTTCGGGCAGGATGTCGAGGCGCGTTCCGGACAAGCGCACGAATGGCGTGTAGCGGGTCGCGATGGCCTTCAACTCGGGCGCGAGATCGAAGGCCCGTGGGCCGAAGGTTTCTGCCAAGGCGTTCAGGTCAAGAGTGAAGTCGCACATCAGACATTCAATCGCCCGCGCGGTCAGGCGCTCAGCGTCGTTCAAAGCGTAGCCGCGCGTTCCGGGCAACTCGCCAGCCGCGATGCGCGCGGTGTAGGCTGCTGTCGCGGGTGCGTTCTGTACGTAGCCCCCCGGAAAGCGCGAGATTGACGAGGCGCCGAGGCCGATCAGGGTTTGGCAATTGTCATCGGTGTAGCCTTGGAAATTCCGGCGCAGACGGCGGTTGTTCTTTGCTTGGGTCAGCCCATCCTGCGGCGTGGCGAAATGATCGATGCCAATTGCCTCCATGCCCGAAGCGGCGAAGCGTGCCGCGGCCTTCTCGGCGAAGTGATAGCGTGCGACTGCGTCGGGCAGTGTCGCCTCGCGGATGAGTTTCTGCCGTTTCGCGACCCATGGCACATGCGCATAGCCGAAAAGCGCCACGCGATCCGGGGCAAGGGACAGGGTCTTGTCAATCGTATCCTCCAGCCGCGCCATGGTCTGATGAGGCAGACCGTAAACCAAGTCAGTATTGAGCGAGGTGACCCCCTCGACGCGCAACTGATCGACACAGCGGCGTGTGACCTCGAAGGACTGGAGGCGCCCGATGGCCTGCTGCACCTCAGGGTCGAAATCCTGAATGCCGATAGAGGCCCGTGTGAGGCCCGCGGCGCGCAGGGCAGCGATTTTGGTGGGATCGATCTGGGTGGGGTCGATCTCGACGGAGAACTCGAAATCCTCGGTCGGGGTGAAGATCTGATGAAGGGCGCGGTTCAGGCGGTCGATGAGGGCGGGCGGTAGGATGGTCGGTGTCCCGCCACCCCAATGCATCCGCCCCATCCGTATGCCCGCAGGCATCGCGGCGCGCAGAAGCTCAAGCTCGGCCTCAAGAGCCTCGATATAGCGCTCGACAGGGCTGAGCGTCTTGGTGCCCTGCGTGTGGCAGGCGCAGAAATAGCACAGCCGCTCGCAAAAGGGGATGTGGACATAGACCGAGACCGGCACGCCGGGGTCCAACGTGCCGAGCGCTGAGCGCTGAAACGCGGCGCCGACCGCGGGGGTGAAAGCCGCCGCGGTGGGATAGGAGGTGTAGCGCGGCACGCGCGCGTCGAAGAGGCCGAGAGCCTCGAGCATCTGTATCTGTTCCATGGCACCGGTTTAGGGGGGCGCCGTTCAGCGGTCTTTGCGTTGGATCAATTCGGACGCAAAAATCGCGCATTGCCGTCCGTTGGGTGATCGTCGGCGGCTTGGGCTTTGCTACGGTTTTCATGCTCTTTCTGACGCCGATCCTCTACCGCTGGATCGCCGTCTGGGGTGCCGCCCCCGGCGGGGCAGCGCAGCGGTTGAAAGCAGAAGTGGAGGGGGCAGTATAGGCCGTCGCGGGATTGATGCACGCCGCGCCTGCGGTTTCCCGGAACTGCACGAAGGACAACAGGATGACGAGGGCAGCAGCGCGCTATTCTCGCAGCGCGCGCCACGGGCTGGAATAGCAAACGTCCCGGCAACCTATGCAAACAGCGCATTTCTCCTGCCCTGTTCGATATCTACTCCGGGCGGGTCGGACTCCCATCTTGGACTTGAGATTGGAGACACCATGCACACCGCCGTTCCAGAACCTCTTTCCGTTCCCCTCCCGCTTCTAAAGCAGACCCTATGCGAACATTACCAAAGACTTAGCCCCGCCTCGCGAGAACTGAGATTCATGGGCCAGCTTAACGATGATGCCTTGCTGCGCGTGGTTCGGGGCTCCAACCCCGACCTGACGCTCGGCGTCGAATGCGATGATGCTTTGCGTGCGATACTGGAGCTTCATTGCATTGACAGCACCCATGCGGAGATCGGGCTTTCGGTTGAAGACGCCTATCAAGGGCGCGGCTATGGCCGGAGGCTCTTCCATCGCGGTCTGGCCGAAGCGCGTGCGCGAAATATTGAGACGGTGGATGTGAACTTCTTGCGCAGCAATATCGCGATCAAAAAGCTCTGCATCGAAGAAGGGGGAGAGATACGTTGCCGCGGGGCCGAATGTGTCGCGCAGCTGTCGTTGAACTGACCGGAAAATTTGAGAGGGACATGTGGAATCTGCCTCTGGCTATCAGGTGAATGGCCCCCACTTAGGTTGCGGCGGCCAATTTTCACGTTTTAGCTTTTAGGTGATGGTGAACCCGCGGCCCACGGGGTCGGTTTCATCGATCAACCATTTCACATAGCCGATATCTTTTTCGGTGCCCGGATATCCTTGGACGCTGGAGCGCGGATTGCCATGCCGTGCCGCATAAGGGCATCACGCTATCCATGGGGTTCCAAAGCACCTAAAACCACCGTGCCGTCCAGCGGGCGAGCGCTTCGACCGTGGACCAAAGCAGCAGCGACAGCGCCGCGAGCACGATCAGGGCCGCAAACATGAGCGCGGTTTGGCCGCGGCCATTGGCCATCAGCATCAGATGCCCCAGCCCGCGGGAGGAGCCGACCCATTCGCCGATCAGCACCGCGAGGGGGCCATAGACCACCGCCAGACGCAGGCCCGAGATCAGCCCCGGCACGGCATGGGGCAGGCGCAGCAGCAGTGTTTCGCGCCAGCGGTTGGCGCCTGAAAGATGCGCCAGATCGCGCATGCCCGGGGGCAGCGCCATCAGCCGGTCGAAGAGGGCCGAGGCGATGGGAAAATAGGTGACCAGCGCGATGGTCACGATCTTGGAGGGCATCCCGTAACCGAGCCAGAGGGTGATGACCGGGGCGAGGGCGAAGACAGGCACGGCCTGAGCCACCACCAGCATCGGGCGCAGCAGCCAGCGCGCGCGGCGCGAGAGGGTCAGCAACAGCGCGGTCTCAATGCCGAGGAAAATGCCTAAGCTTAGGCCCAGCGCAAGATTGCCCGCCGACCATAGCGCATTTTGCCAGAGCAGCGCGGCATTCCCGCCCAGCGCCTGCAAGACAAGCCAAGGCCCCGGCAGGATGAAACGCGGCACGCCGCTGAGGGTGACGACAAGCTGCCAAATCGCGACGGCGAGTGCGAAGCAGACCATGCCACGCCATAATTTATGGAGCGTAGATACCATCAGGCGACCTGCGCGGGTGAGGCCAGCCCCATCCGGCGCAGCAGATCGGCTTGAGCGGCGAGGGTCTCGGGGGCGTCGATCCGGCGCGGTGGCGGCGTTTTGGGCAGGGGGCAGGGGGCGGCCCCATGGCGGCTCACGATCCAAGCGTAATTGGCGAGCCTTAGGGCCTCCGCCGGGTCATGGGTGATCAATACGACGGTTCGCCCGCAAAACAGCCGCGCCGCTAGATCCTGCATTTTAAGGCGGGTCACCACATCGAGGGCCGAGAACGGTTCGTCCAGCAGGACCACGGGGCGGTCTTCGTACAGCGTGCGGGCGAGGGTGACGCGCTGGCGCTGACCGGCGGAAAGCTGTGCAGGTTTGCGGCGCAGCTCCGCGCGAAGCCCGACCTCGGCCAGAAGCGCAGCAGCGCGGTCAGGGTCCGCCCGTTCTCCGCGTAGGCGGGCGGGGATGGTGACATTCTCCACCGCGCTCGCCCACGGCAGTAGCTGGTCGTCCTGCGCCATCATGGCGACACGGGGGGCGAGAGGGCGGTCGTCGTCGGCGGCGATGCGTCCGGTGAGACGGGCCACAGTGGGCAGACCCGCAAGCAGACGCAGCAGCGAGGTTTTTCCCACACCCGAGGGGCCGAGCAAGACGTTCCATTGCCCGGCCTTGAGGGTAAGATCGAAATGGTTGATCAAAGGGCCAGCAGCGCCGTGAAGCGCGCCCGATAGATGCACCGCTGGGGCGGTCATGCTGCCGCGGGCGACAGCGCCATGTCCCAAAAGCCAACCTCAAGGGCGGTGGCCGTGTTGAAACGCTCTTGCAAGGTCTTGGCCCGTGGCAGGGTTTGCCAGTTTGCGCCCAGACGCCGCTCTAGCCCCCCGTCGATCAGCGCGCCGACATCGCGGCACAGTGCTTGATACTCTTCACCCCCATAAACCGCGCACCAATCGGCATAGGGGCCGTCATTGCCCCGCAGGGCCAACCCGATTTCACCATAGCCCAGAACGCAGGGGGCGAGGGCGGCCATCAGGTCAAGGAAGTCCCCGGAATAGCCCGCCTCCAAAACATAGCGCGTATAGGCGAGGTTGCCGGGGGCCTCTGCCGTGGCCTCAAGCGTGGTGCGGTCGATGCCATGGCCTGCGCAGGTCTCTACATGGAGGGGCATCTCCACATGCACGAGCGCGTGGACCGTGGCACTCGCGGCGGCCATTTCATCCAGCGTTTCCGCCTTGGCCGCCGCAAGCGCCCAAGCGCGGGCGAAGTGGATGAGGAAAACATAGTCCTGCCGCAGGTAATGCAGATAACTGGCCTGCGACAGACTGCCGTTGCCCAACTGTTCGACAAAGTCATGGCGTGTATAGGCCCGCCATGACTCTCCGGCACCATCGCGCCAAGCGGCGAAGGCCTTGCCGTATTCGGGCGCCGTCATGGTTTCGCCTGCGCTGTGACGTCGACCACCAGATCGGCGGCGGGGATCACGGTTTCCACCACGCCGCTTTCCTGCATGAAGGTCTCGAACCGGTCATAGCGCCCGTGGTCCACCGCGGCGGGGCGGGTGGCGAAACGGGGCCATGTGTCTTCCCATGCGCGGGTGTTCAGCTCGTTGCGCAGCTCGGCGTCGGAGGCAAAGAAAACCTCTCCGCTGGCCGCCGGATCATTCACGATATCGGCGGCGGCCCGTTCGGTGGCACGCAGGAAGCGGGCGATCATGTCGCGGTCCATCTCTTCGGCATGGGCGACGTAGATCAGCTCATCATAAGCGGGCACGCCCTCGGCTTCGGGGTAAAAGCAACGGCCCTCATGGCCTTCGATCTGCATCTGGTTCAGCTCGAAATTGCGGAACGCGCCGATCACGCCGTCGACTTGTCCCGACATTAGCGCGGGCGAGATTGACCAGCCGATGTTGATTTGCTCGACCTCGGCAGGCGCCACGCCATTGTGGCTCAGCATCGCATCCAGCAGCATCTCTTGCACGCCCGCCACGGCGAAACCCACCTTTCGGCCCTTCAGGTCCGCCATCTCCTGCACCGGCCCGTCGGCGCGGACCACGAGGCAGGTGAGCGGGGTTTCGACCAGCGTGCCCACACGCCGCAGGTCCAACCCCTCGCGCTGGGCGAGATGCAGTTCCGGCTGGTAAGAGACTGCCAGATCGACCCGGCCCGCCGCCACCATGCGCGGCGGCTCATTCGGGTCGGCGGGAGAGACGAGTTCGACCTCCAGCCCCGCATCGGTGAAATAGCCCTTCTCCTGCGCTAGAATGATCGGCCCGTGATCGGGGTTCACGAACCAGTCGAGCATGACGGTCATCTTGTCTTGGGCCAAGGCGGGGGCTGCGATCAGCGTCAGGGCAAGGGGGGCGAGGATGTTTTTCACGAAGGGTCTCCAGTATATCGTTTATGCGGGAAAAGGGTCAGGCGCCGGGGAGGGCGAGTAGGGCGATCTCGCCCCGCCAGCGGGGGCGAAGGGTGTTGGCCGCGTGATGCGCGCGCAGGCCGGTGCGACAGGCGAGCACGATGCGGGGTGCATCGGCTGGCAACGGCAGGTCCGGCAGCGCCTCGGGCGGGACATGGCGCGCTTGGGCTGAGAAAGGCGCGGGCGCTTCGGCGCGCAGGTCGATGACCATATCGCGCGGGGCGATCTGGCTTTCGGCGATGAAACCCGCGGCGCGCGCAGGCTCGGGCGCGCTGTCAAAACGAAAGCCCGACATGCGCCATTGCGCGGCGTCCCAGATCAAGAGTTGCCCCAGCGGGGAGGGCGCGAGGCCCAGCAGGACCGAGAGCGCCATCTGCGCCTGCGCCGCGCCGATCATCCCCACCACGGGCCCCAAAACACCCGCCGTGTCACATGTCGCTGCGGTCTGCGGCAGGTCAGGGAAAACAGCGCGGAGCGAAGGGGCACCCCCGCAGAAACCACCGACATAGCCCGACAGCCCAAGGGCCGAGGCTGAAATCAGCGGTTTGCCCTGCGCGCGGGCTTCGTCCGACAGGGTCAGGCTGGCGGCGAAAGTGTCGGCGCAGTCGAGCGCGATATCGCAGCCCGCCAGCAGGGCGGGCGCATTGGCAGGGGTGAGCCATTCGGCACGCGGGACAAGCGTCACCTCGGGGTTCAGCGCCGCCATCGCCTCGGCGGCGGCACGGACCTTGGGCCTGCCGATACCGTCCATCCGGTAGAGCGGTTGGCGGTGCAGATTGCTCAAGGCCACCTGATCGCCGTCCACCAATGTGATCCGCCCGACACCGGCCCCGACGAGATATTGCAGCACAGGCACCGCCAGCGCTCCGGCACCGACGACCAGCACATGCGCCGCCGTGAGCCGCGCTTGCCCCTCGGCGCCAACCTGCGGCAGAATGATCTGGCGGGCGTAACGGCTCATGCCGTCACCTCAAGCCATTCGCGCATCCGCGCTTCGGGGTCTGCGTTCAGCGTGATATCCGTGACCGCAGCCACCGTATCGGCCCCGGCGGCAAAGGCCCCCGGCGCACGGGCGACAGACATGCCGCCGATGGCGCAAAGCGGGATATCCCCGATCCGCGCCTTCCATTCCGTCAAACGGTCGAGCCCCTGTTCGGTCCATTTCATCTTTTTCAGAATGGTCGGATAGACGGGGCCGAGGGCGATGTAATCGGGGGCGAGGGCCAGCGCGCGGTCAAGCTCGGCATGGTCATGGGTCGACAGGCCCAGCTTCAGCCCGGCGGCGCGGATCGCGGGGATGTTGGCACTGTCCAAATCCTCTTGCCCCAGATGCAGCCAATCGGCCCCCAGTTCAATCGCCAGTTGCCAGTGGTCATTCACCACCAGCAGTGCGCCGTGCTGGCGGCAGAGGTCGAGCGCGGTGGTGATCTCGGCGCGCAGCACCTCTTCGGGCGCGTCCTTGATGCGCAGTTGCACCAGCTTCACGCCCAAGGGCACGGCCCGCGCGACCCATGCGGTACTATCGAAGACGGGGTAGAAACGCGGCAAGCTCATAGCCAAGCCTTTCCGATGACGGGGGTGGAGGGCACGGCCATGTCGCGCTGGCCCATAGGGCCGGAGGCGGCGGCAAGCGCGCCCGCGCGGCAGGCCAGCGCAAAGGCTTCGGCCATGGCGGCGGGGTCGCGGGCCTCGGCCACGGCGGTGTTCAAAAGCACCGCGTCGAACCCCATCTCCAACGCCTGTGCCGCATGGCTGGGCAGGCCGAGGCCCGCGTCGATCACCATGGCCACATCGGGAAATGCTGCCCGCAGACTGCGCAGCCCGTGCAGGTTGTTCAGCCCCAGCCCCGAGCCGATCGGCGCACCCCAAGGCATCAGCACCCGGCAGCCCGCATCGACCAACCGCGCGGCCAGCACCTGATCCTCGGTGGTATAGGGGAAGACCTCGAACCCATCGGCGCAGAGCGCCTCGGCAGCCTCGACCAGCCCGAAGGGGTCAGGTTGCAGCGTGTCGGCATGGCCGATGACCTCTAGCTTGATCCAATTGGTGCCGAAGTATTCCCGCGCCATCTGCGCCGTGGTGATCGCCTCGCGCGCGGAATGGCAGCCGGCGGTGTTGGGCAGCAGATGCACGCCCAAGCCGCGCACCATGTCCCAAAACGCCTGTCCTGCGCCTTGTTCGCGGCGCAGCGAAACCGTGGCGACCGGCGCGACGCTTTGGCGAAAGGCGGCCTCCATCACTGCGGGCGAGGGGTAGCGCGCGGTGCCCAGCATCAGCGGCAGGGGCAGGGCGGTGCCGTAGAAATCGCGCATCGTTCAGCCCCCCTGCATGGCGCTGAGCACTTCGAGCCGGTCGCCGTCGCTCAGCATGGTCTCACCCCGCGCGCCTGCGGGGACGAAACTGCCGTTGAGGGCGGTGGCGACTTTCGCTTCGCCCCAACCAAGCTCTGCCAGTGCCGCGTCAAGCTGCGCGGCGGTGACCTCACGCGTCTCGCCGTTCACTTCAATCTTCACGGAATAAATCCCCCGTTGTCGCTGTTGCCAGAAAGCCCGCGGCCTGTTCGGCCAAGGCGGGCGCCATGAGAAAGCCGTGCCGGAACAATCCGTTCAGATGCAGCACCGCCCCGCGCTGTACGATGCCGGGCAGGTTGTCGGCGAAAGCCGGGCGCAGGTCGGCGCCCATCTCGATGATCTCGCCCTCGGCAAAGCGCGGGTCGAGCGCATAGGCGGCTGAGAGCAGTTCCAGCGCCGAGCGGGCGGTCATGCCGCTGCGGCTGGCGCTTTCGATCTGGGTCGCGCCCAGCATGTAGATGCCTTGCCCGCGCGGCACGACGTAAAGCGGGTGGCGCGGGTGCAGCAGGCGGATCGGGCGGGTGAGGGTGATCTCAGGCGCGCGCAGCAGGATCATCTCGCCGCGCACGGCACGCAAACCGGGCAGAGCGTCGCGGGCCACCATGCCGCGGCAGTCGATCACCGGGCCTGTGACCTCCGAAGGGGTGAGGGCCGTGGTCTTAACCGTCACGCCCTCGGCGGCCAGCGCATGGGTCAGGTCTTGCAGCGCTTGGCGCGGGTTCAGATGCGCTTCCTCGGCAAAGAACAACCCGCGGCGATGGCGCCCGGCGAGGTCCGGCTCACAGGCCGCGATGGCTTCGGCGTCGCAGGGGCTGTGGCTTTCGGTGCGGGCGGCGAAACGCTGCAATTCCGCGCGGTCCCGTTCGGGGGCGAGGACCAGCGTGCCCCGATGGGTGACTTCCGTGATCTCCCCCCATAGCGCCGCGGCACGCCGCCCATGGGTTACCACCGCAGGCTCGCTCAGCGCGCCTTCGCAAAAGGGGGCGAGCATGCCGCCCGCCCACCACGAACAGCCATGCGGCCCGGGCGGGCCTTTGCGGTCAACGAGCCGGGGCCGCAGCCCCTGCGCCAGACAGGCCCGCGCGGCCCAAAGCCCTGCCACGCCCGCGCCGATGATGGTGACATCACTCATGGGGCCAAACGCCGTGAAAATGATGGACCGGCCCGTGGCCATGGCCGATGTTGAGGGCGTCCGCCGCGGCAATGGCGCGTTGCAGATAGCTATGAGCGGCTCCCACCGCCTGCGGCAGAGGCAGGCCCCGCGCCAGACCGGCGGCAATGGCGGCAGAGAGCGTGCAGCCGGTGCCATGGGTGTTCGCCGTCTGCTGGCGGGGCGCGGAAAGGCGCAGGGTGTCGGTCTTGGAAATCAGCAGATCGACACAGGTCTCGCCCTTGCCATGGCCGCCCTTCATCAGCACCGCGCGCGGACCGAGCGACAGCAGCGCGCGGCCCTGCGCGAGCATCGTGGCCTCGTCGGTGGCTTCTTCTGTGTCCAGTAGCCGTGCGGCCTCGGGCAGGTTCGGCGTCAGCACATGGGCGCGGGGCAGCATCCGGGCGCGCAGGGTTTTGACCGCTTCGGCAGAGAGCAGCGCATCGCCGGATTTCGCCACCATCACCGGGTCGAGCACAATGGGCGCGGGGCAGTCGGCCAGCCCCTCGGCCACGGCGGAGATCGTGGCCGGATCGCCCAACATGCCGATCTTGATCGCGCCGATGGCCAGATCGTCAAAGACCGCCGCCATCTGCGCGCGGATCATCGCAGGCGCGATCATGGCGACCGCGGCGACGGCGCGGGTGTTCTGGGCGGTGACGGCGGTGAGCACGCTGGCCCCATAGACGCCAAGCGCGCTAAAGGTCTTGAGATCGGCCTGAATCCCCGCCCCGCCGCTGCTGTCGGACCCCGCAATCGTCAGTGCTTGAAACGCCATTCGGCCCCCCATTCGTTAGATGGGCCGAGGGCATGGAGATACGGGGTAAACGACCGCCCGGATGGGGCTGATGCTTGCTTCCGTTCCCTACGCCGGTACGACCCGGATCAGGTTCGATGGGTCGGTTTTCACCTCTCAGCCTTGCGGCACCCCAACGGATTTCCGGCAGGCTAGCGAGGGGCGTTCAGAGGGTCAACAGGGGATCGGTTATTTATTTGTTTACTTTTTATATCAAGTAGTTGTGGTTCGTACCTCATGCATTGCATGAGGATTCGTTAATGAAAATCCCGCGATTTGGGGATCACCTTGGCATCGCGCGGGTGGCCGTGCATGGCCACCTGACCGGGCAGCGGATGGGTCGGGTGATCGCCGCGCGTCGTGATGCCGGGCATCGGTGCTTCCGATAGTGCTGCCAGCCGGTCGGAGCGGTTCTCGAGCCGGTCTGCCACGACATGGATCACCCGCCCGTCGGTCTGCACGCGCCCCTCCACGACCAGAAGCCTCGCCGACATGATCGTGGGGCGGTAGAGCTTGAACATGTTTGGCCAGATCACGAGGTTGGCGACGCCAAACTCATCCTCCAGCGTGATGAAACAGACCCCCTTGGCGCTGCCGGGTTTCTGGCGCACCAGCACAAGCCCCGCCAGTTTCACCCGCCGCCCGTGGCCCATGCGTGAAAGGTCCCGCGCTGAGGAGAACCCCTGCGCGGCAAGGCTGGCGCGGTAGAAGGACATCGGATGCGCCTTCAGCGACAGGCGCAGCGTCTGGTAATCGGCCACGACCTGTTCCGCCTTCGGCATCACCGGCAGATGCACCTCTGGTTCCGGGCCGCGGGCCGAGGCTTCGGCATGATCGAAGATCGGCAAGGCGGGCGCGTCGCGCAGCCCTTGGGCCTGCCAGAGCGCTTGGCGCCGGTCGACCCCCATGCTGCGCATCGTGTCGGCGGCGGCGAGCTGGCGGATCGCCTTGGCATCGAGACCCGCGCGGGTCTTGAGGTCTTCGACATCGGCGTAAGGCGCGTCGCGCCGGTCCATGATCCGCGCGCCGGCCTTTTCCTGCAGCCCGTCTACCATGCGCAGCCCCAGCCGCAGGGCAAAGCCATCGCCGCAGGGCTCCAGCGTGCAGTTCCAGTCCGAGAGGTTCACGTCGACGCCGCGCACCTCGACCTGATGCTCGCGCGCGTCGCGCACGATCTGGGCGGGCGCGTAAAACCCCATCGGCTGGGAGTTCAAAAGCGCACAGGCAAAGGCCGCCGGGTAGTGGCATTTCATCCATGACGAGACATAGACCAGCTTGGCGAAGCTCGCCGCATGGCTTTCGGGAAAGCCGTATTCGCCAAAGCCCTTGATCTGGTCGAAACAGCGCTGCGCGAAGACCGGATCGTAGCCGCGTTTGGTCATCCGGCCCACCATCTTGTCCTGCAGCTTTTCGATGGTCCCGCGCGAGCGGAAGGTGGCCATGGCCTTGCGCAGCTCGTTGGCCTCGGCGGGCGAGAACCGCGCCGCGTCGATGGAGATTTTCATCGCCTGTTCTTGAAAGATCGGCACGCCCAATGTTCGGCTGAGGATGCTGAACAGCTCGTCCTGCGGATAGGCCGGGCCGGGGGCGGGGTAGACGACGCTTTCCAGCCCCTGACGGCGGCGCAGGTAGGGGTGCACCATGTCGCCCTGAATGGGGCCGGGGCGGACGATGGCGACCTCGATCACCAGATCGTAGAAGACGCGCGGGCGCAGTTTCGGCAGCATCGCCATCTGCGCCCGGCTTTCGACCTGAAACACGCCAAGGCTGTCGCCCCGGCAGAGCATGTCGTAGGTGGGCCGCCCGGTGGCATCGTCCTCGTGATCCTCCACCGGGACCGTGGCCAGTTCCAGCGGGCGGTCGTAATGCGCCTCGATTAGGTCGAAACATTTGGCGATACAGGTCAGCATGCCGAGGGCGAGGATATCGACCTTGAAGATTTGCAGCGCGTCGATGTCGTCCTTGTCCCATTCGATGAAGCTGCGCTCGGGCATGGCGCCATTGCCGATGGGGACGATCTCGGTCAGGGGGCGTTCGGTGAGGATAAAGCCGCCGACGTGTTGGCTCAGGTGCCGCGGCATACCGATCATCTGGGAGGCGAGTTTCAGCACCATGCGGAGGTAGGGGTCCGACAGGTCCAGCCCCGCCTCGCGGGCGCGGGCGTCGTCCATCTCGCCCTCGAAACTGCCCCAGATCGTGCCCGCGAGTTTCGAGGTCACGTCTTCGGAAAGCCCCATCGCCTTGCCGACCTCGCGAATGGCCGAGCGCGGGCGGTAGTGGATCACCGTGGCGCAGAGCCCGGCGCGGTGGCGGCCGTATTTGCCGTACATGTACTGGATCACCTCCTCGCGCCGCTCATGCTCGAAATCGACGTCGATGTCGGGCGGCTCGTCGCGTTCCTCGCTGAGGAAGCGCTCGAAGAGCAGGTCATGCACCGCCGGGTCGACCGAGGTGATGCCGAGACAGAAGCAGACGGCGGAATTGGCCGCCGAGCCGCGCCCCTGGCAGAGGATCGGCGGCTCGGCCTCCTCGCGGGCGAAGCGGACGATGTCATAGATGGTCAGGAAATAACGCGCGATCTTCTTGGAGGAGATCAGCGCGAATTCCTTCTCGATGGTCTTTTTCACCGCCTCGGGCACGCCTTCGGGGTAGCGCCGGGCGGCGCCTTCCCATGTGAGGCGCGCCAGTTCCTCCATCGGGCTGCCGCCCTCGGGGACGATCTCATGGGGGTATTCATAGGCCAGATCTGTGAGGCGAAATTCGATCCGGTCGGCAAGGCGGCGCGTCTCGGCGATGGCATGGGGCCAGTCGGCGAAGAGGCGCATCATCGCCTCGGGGGATTTCAAGTGGCGTTCGGCATTGGCGGCCAGAAGATAGCCCGCCTTGGGCACGATCACCCCCTCGCGGATCGCCACCATCACGTCCTGCAACGGGCGGCGGTGGCGGGCGTGGTAAAGCACATCGTTGGTGGCAAGCAGCCTCAGCCCATGGGCACGGGCCAGCGCATCCAGCCGGTTGATCCGCGCCCGGTCGTCGCCCCGGTAGAGAAAGCTCGCGCCGATGTGGCGCATCCCCGGCAGCGCTTTCAGCAGCCGCGGCAGGCCCGCGGCGAAGAGGTCGAGGTTCTCGGGCGGCATGACGATGAGGTGCAGCCCTTCGGCATGGCCCTGCAGCATCTCCAGCGTCAGATGGGTCTCGCCCTTTTGCTGCCACTCGCCGTCGACCGATTGCATCTTGCCCGCCGACAGAAGCGTCGAGAGCCGGGCATAGGCGGCGCGGTCTTGCGGGTAGGCGAGGATCTCGGTCCCGCAGAGCAGCACCAGACGCGCGCCGATCAGGGGCCGGATATGCGCCTTTTCGGCCTCTACATGCAGCCGCACCACGCCCGCCAGCGTGTTGTGATCCGCGATGCCGAGGCTGTCGTAGCCGTGGTGATGCGCCGTCTGGACCAGATCGACGGCGTCGGAGGCAGCGCGCAGGAAGGAAAAGCAACTGGCCAGCCCGAACTCCACATATTCTGCGCGGGCGGGGGCGGCGAAACCGTCCTCGCCTAAGGTGCGGCGTTTATGTCCCTCCTGCTGCGGCATCAGGCGAACATCCCGTGCAGGAACCAGCGCGGCTCGGCCCCGCGTCCGTCGTGGATCACGCCCTCGCGGTAGAGCCAGAAGCGCTGGCCGCCCGCGACCTCCACTTTATAGTAATCGCGCAGCCGGGTGCCGGGGCGGTCGCGCCACCATTCCGGCGCGATGCGCTCAGGCCCCGCGTGGCGGGTGGTCTTGTAGGTGACGCGGCGCCAGTTGAACTGCGAGGGCGGGCCTTCGGGCACGGCGTAGATCACGCGCACCTCCTCGGGCGGGGTGAGCAGACGCAGTGGGCGTTCGCGCAGCAGCGCGGGGGCGGCTGTGGGGCTGGCCTGCAGGGCCGGGGCGCGTTCCTCTACCGCCTCGGGCTTGTGGGTCTCGCGCCACTGCGGCCAACTCACCTTTTCGGGGCCGAGCTTGGCGACCAGACGGTCCAAGAGCCCGGCCACGTCCGCCGAAGGATCGCGCTTGCCGTCGAGGTGGTCCTGCATCAGCGGCAGCGGCTCGCTGTCGGTGGCCTCCAGCGTCAGCAGATCGAAACCAAAGCCGCTGTCGATATTCTCCAGCTTGCCATCGAAAAGCCTGCGCAGATGCGCCGGGTCGCGGCTGGCCCGCGCTGTGGCGACCCCGAGGGTGCGCCAATCGCCGTCGATGCGGTAGACCGTCAGCCGCAGCCGTCGCGCGCCGAGCTCGGCCCGGGCCAGTTGTGTGCAGAGGTCTTCCACCAGCGCGGGCAGATGCGGGGCGGGGTCGAGCACCGGCTCAGCCAGGCGGCTGCGGGCCATGAAATGGCGATGGTCGGGCGGGGCGTTCAGCGGATCGGCGGCCTTGCCGAGCGCTTTGTCGAGCAGGATCAGCGGGTTGCGCTCGGGCTTCAGGCTGGCGAAGCGGCGCATCAGCGCGGCGCGGGGCAGATCGCTGAGCGCGCCGATGGCCTTGAGGCCAAGCCGGTCCAGCAGCCGCGTGGTCTGGGCATCGAGCCGCAGGGCGGCGACGGGCAGGGGGGCAAGGGCGGCACCCACGTCCTCGGCACCGCAGATCTGCGCGCCGGAGCCGAAACGCGCCAGCGCCTGCGCGGCACCGGGGGTGGGGGCCATGGCGCAGCGCGCGGTCAGCCCCTGCAGGGCAAAGCGGCTGCGGATGTCGCGCAACATCGCCGCCTCGCCGCCAAACAGATGCGTGCAGCCGGTCACGTCGAGCAGCAGGCCGTGGTCCTGATCCCGCGCCGTCCAGGGGCACCAGCGCCGGGCCCAATGCACCAGCCGTTTGACCAGCGCGGTGTCGCCGTCGAGATCGGCGGGCTCGACATGCAGATCGGGGTGGATCGCCTGCACATCGACCACCCGCGCGCCCACCTCGATGCCGCGGGCGCGGGCGGCGGCGCTCAGCCCATGGACCACCGGCCCGTGCGTCCCGTCACGCGACAGGACCACCGGCACCTCATCCCCCGGAACGCTGCGGTATTGGCTGATCACCCGGCGCCAGCGCTCCATCGTCAGATCGGGGAACCAGACGGAGACGATCCGCGGCGCGGGGGCTGTGGCGTTTGTCGGGCTCATAATCGGCCACCCATCGGCCGGGCGCATGGCCGCGCGCGCGAAACAGTTCCAGATCCCAGCGGGCCGCGCCCGGGGCCTGCGGATCGTCGGGATGCGCCTGCGCGGGCAGGGAGGCGATACGCCAACGCATTCGCGCCGCACTCAGGCCCCCGGGGTCGCCACTGCGGATGAGGTAGAGCGGCACGCCCGAAGCCTCGGCCCGCAGCGATAGCCGCTTGGTGACGGTGAAATCCAGCACCTCCGGCCCGCCATGCACCTCGCCCACCACGGCGGAAAGACCCGCGCAGGCGGCCCCTTCCTCCATCGCCCAAAGCACGTCGCGCGGATGGCTGGCGGTGACCAGCAGCACCGGCTGTTCCAGCCCGAAGGCCGCGAGGCTCGGGGTATAGGGCGCGCCGTTTTCGCGCCGCGACAGGAAGTCCTGCACCCAGAGCACCGGCCCCTTGCCGCGCGGCAAGAGCGACAGCACGAAGCCACTCGCCGAAGCACTGGCGAAGGCCCCGGGAAAGACATCCGTCAGCGGCGCATGCGTGGCCAGAACCCCCGGCTCGGGCGGTGTCGACGGCCGTCGCCGCGGCAGGGTAAGGACCTGCCCATATGTAGAATCGGTTGTCATGCACGACTCCATATGTTCACATTTTGTTCTATTCATAAACGATGAACTGCGCTGCTGTCAAAATTTTGAGCGGCACCGCGAAGCCCTTGTCGGGGCGCGGAAAACCCGCATTTACTGGGCCAAGGGCTGCGACAGGAGGCGACCGATGTGCAATCTTTACTCCCTCACCAAGGGGCAAGACGCGATCCGCGGCTGGTTCGACGGGATCGACGACCAGGCGGGCAATCTGCCGCCGATGCCCGGCATTTACCCCGACTACCCGGCCCCGGTGGTGCGCAGTAGCGACGGCGGCCCGATCTTGCAGATGATGCGGTGGGGGATGCCGTCCCCGGCCTTTGCGCTCAAGGGCAAGAAGACCGACCGCGGCGTCACGAACATCCGCAACATCGCCTCACCGCATTGGCGGCGATGGCTGGGGCCTGCGCATCGCTGCGTGGTGCCCTTCACCGCCTTTTCCGAGCCGCTGAACCGCCCCGGAGAGCGTTCGCGCCCGATCTGGTTCGCGCTTGGCGAGGACCGCCCGCTGGGGTTTTTTGCTGGGGTCTGGACGAACTGGACGAGCGTGCGAAAACTGAAAGACGAGGAGACGACCGACGACCTCTTCGGCTTTCTAACCACCGAGCCCAATGTTGAGGTCGGTGCCGTGCACCCCAAGGCCATGCCGGTGATCCTGACCACGCCCGACGAGGTGCAGACGTGGCTCAGCGCCGAGACCGCCGAGCTTGCGGCGTTGCAGCGCCCGTTGCCCGACGGTGCCCTGCAGGTGATCGACCCCGAGGACTAGGCCGCCTCGGCCATCATCCGCGCCGCCATCGCGAGGTCCGAGCGGAACTGCGCCTCCGCCTCCTCGCGCAATGCGGGGTCGGGGACGCGCAAGAGGTAGGAGGGGTGCAGGGTGATCAGCACCGGAATGCCCTCCGGCCCCGCCTCGATCGTGCCGCGGCGTTTCAGGATGCCCGCGCCCTTGCCGGTCAGGCTTTGCGCCGCCGTGGCGCCCATGGCGAGGATGAGTTTCGGTTGAACCTGCGCCACCTCGGCGTTCATCCACCAGCGGCACTGGTCGATCTCCGGCGTCTCGGGGCGCTGGTGAATGCGGCGTTTGCCGCGGGCGGTGAACTTGAAGTGTTTGACCGCATTGGTGACGAAGGCAGCGTCTCGGTCCAGCCCCGCTTCGCCGGCGATGCGGTCGAACATCTGCCCCGCCGGCCCGACGAAGGGGCGGCCCGCGAGGTCTTCTTGATCGCCGGGCTGTTCGCCCACGACCATGAGATCGGCATGCCTCGACCCTTCACCCGGCACGGCCTGCGTGGCGTGGCAATGCAGCGGACAGCGGGCGCAGGCGCGGATCGCGGCGGGAAGCTCTTCCATTGGACCGTCCCAAGCAGATGAGAAGGCCGAAAGCTGCGCCTGCACCCGGTCCATGCGCGCGGGCGGCAGGGTGGGGGCGGCCTCGGCCATGGCCCGGGCGCGGGCCGGGGCCTCGGCGATCATCTGGGGAATGAAGGCGGCCTCGGGCATGTTCTTCCAGTATTTCTTGGGCATCTCCGACTGCATCGCCTTCACCATCAGGCGGGCGGGGTTGAAGATGTTCTGGAAGTAGGTGATCCACAACTGCTCGCCCGCGTCCTCGGGCAGGTCAGGCTTGGCGTGGCCTTCTTGAAAGCTGAGCTTGCCGCCCTCGAAGATGGCCGAGACGTCGGGCGTGAGAATGCGCCAGTCCATGTCGGAAAACCGCCGCACGAAGAAATCCGCCGTGGGCTCAACCGTGTGATGCGTGGGCTCGAACCACGCGGCGAAGCTGCGGCGCGGGGCGTTCGGATCGCCAATCTCGCGGAAGCGGACGAAGGCCTTCATCTTATGCTGGCAGCGGCGGACGTTCTTCTCCATCCCGCGCAAGACGGCGAGGTCGGCATCGCCCCGGTCGGCCATTAGATGCGGCGCGTCCTTCACGCGCCAGAGGAAGGCATAAAGCCGCGCGAAACGCTCCGGGTCGCTGTGCCAGACCGCCGTCTCGGCCATCGACACGAAGCTGCGCGGCACCGCGACGTGGCCCGTGGCCACGGGCGCGGACTCCCCGCCGAAAAGGTCGGGAGCCGCGGCATGATCGCCCCAGAGGATCTGCTCGGGCGGCACGCCCGCGGCCAGAAAGCCGCGCGCAGCCTCGCGCCATGCCTTGGCGGTGCCGATCGGGGGCAGGGAGACGCGGTGCATCAGAACAGGGTCAACTGCTCGGGCGGCGGCGCGAAGCGCGCGCGCAGGTCGGCGCTGTCGGTGAGGCCGCCGGGGGTCCAGCCCCCCGCGGTGACGAAGGCGCGGGCCTTTTTCATCGAAGCGCCCATGCGGGTGAGGTCCTCGTAGCGCAAGCTGCGATGCCGACGGGCGGCGAGAATGCGGTTCACGGTCTTCACCCCAAACCCCGGCACCCGCAGCAGCATCTCGCGGCTGGCGCGGTTGACGTCGAGCGGGAAGTGTTCGCGGTGCACCAGCGCCCAGGCGAGCTTGGGGTCGACCTCAAGATCAAGGTTGCCGTCGCGGGTGACGGAGGTGATCTCATCCAGTTGAAAGTCGTAGAACCGCAGCAGCCAGTCGGCCTGATAAAGCCGGTGCTCACGTTGCAGGGGCGGGCGGATCAGCGGCAGTTTCGAGGAACTGTCGGGAATGGGCGAGAAGGCGGAGTAATAGACCCGCTTGAGCTTGTAGCTGGAATAAAGCCGCGTCGATTGCCCCAGCACGGTAGCGTCGTTCGACCCATCCGCGCCGATAATCATCTGCGTCGACTGGCCCGCGGGGGCGAAACGGGGCGGGCGCTTGCCGGAGAAGGACTTTTCTTTGCTCGCCTCCTTGGTCATCCGCACGTTGGCCATGGCGCGGCGGATCTGCTCGGGCTTTTTCTCGGGCGCATATTGCTGCACCGCCGTGTCGGTGGGCAGTTCCACGTTGATTGACAGTCGGTCCGCCAGACGGCCCGCTTCCTCGATCAACTCAGGGGAGGCGTCGGGGATCGTCTTGAGGTGGATGTAGCCGCGAAAATTCTCCTCGTGGCGCAGCTTGCGGGCGATCTGCACCATGTCGGACATCGTGGCATCGGGCGAGCGGATCACGCCCGAGGAGAGGAACAGCCCTTCGATGTAATTGCGGCGGTAGAACTCGATGGTGAGCTTGACCACCTCGTCCACGCTGAAGCGCGCGCGCTCCACGTTCGAGGAGACGCGGTTGATGCAATAGCTGCAATCGTAGATGCAGAAATTCGTCATCAGGATCTTGAGCAGGCTGATGCACCGCCCGTCCGGGGCATAGGCGTGGCAGATGCCGCTGCCTTCGTTGGAGCCCAGCCCCTTGCCGTCGCGCGAATCGCGCTTGGTGGAGCCCGAGGAGGCGCAGGAGGCGTCGTATTTCGCCGCGTCGCTGAGAATCGCCAGTTTCTGATCGAGGGTTTGTCTTGCCATGCGTTCTATATATGTTCTCAACGGGGCGGCGTCATTAATCTATCTTAATGCCGCGACAATTTGCGCGGGGGCAGGCAAGGGGGGCGGGGTGGCCCCGTGGCGCCGAGATTAAATTGACGTAGGGAAATCTAGTCGCTACCAATTACATGCAGATACATATTATGCATTTGCATGCGAGAGCACCGGGGCAAAGATCGCGGGCTTTTGATCACAACTGGGAGACGACCATGAAAACAACAACCACGCTTAGCGCGGCGGTCTTTGCCGTCAGCACATTTGCCACCGGCAGCATCGCTCAGGCCGAAGAAGTGACCCTGCGCGCCGTTTCGGCCTTTACCCTTGGCACCGCCTTTAGCCGCGAGTTTGAGTCCTTTGTCGAGTGGATCAACGAGAACGGCAAAGGGGTCGTGCAGATCAATCTGGTCGGCGGTCCTGAGGCCGTGCCGCCTTTTGAACTGGGCAATGCGGTGCAGTCCGGTGTCGTCGACATCGCTAATAACACCACGGCCTATTACCCCAACCTGCTGCCCACCGGCGACGCACTGCATCTGGCCGAGAACACCATTCAGGACCAGCGCGCCAATGGCTGCTATGAACTGGTCGACCGTATCCATCAAGAGCAGATGAACGTGAAATACCTCGCCCATGCGGGCGACGGGATCGGCTATCACCTTTATCTCACCAAACCGGTCGAGGGGCCGGATCTGAGCGGTCTGACCATCCGCACCACGCCGGTTTACCAAGCGATGTTTACGCAGCTTGGTGCCAACCTCGTGCGGACCGCGCCGGGCGAGGTCTACAGCGCGCTGGAGCGTGGGGCGATTGACGGCTACGGCTGGCCCTCGCAGGGGGTGCTGGACCTTGGTTGGGACGAGCAGACGAAGTACCGTGTCGACCCGAGCTTTTACAACGTCGACGTCAACGTTCTGGTGAACCTTGATACTTGGAACGGGCTAACGGAGCAGCAGCGCGCCAAGCTGGCCGAAGGTGCCGCTTGGATGGAAGAGCTGAACAACGACAACGCGGATCGGAACGCCTCGGAATATGCGGCGCAGGCCGAGGCGGGTATCGAGACGATCACCTTTGGCGAGGCCGATGCCGAGACTTGGATCGCTGCCGCCCGCGATGCCGGTTGGGCCGCGGTGGAAGAGGTCGATGCCGATCTTGCGCAGCAGATGCGCGCCTGCATGACCAAGTGATCCTCCAATGATCTCTAGAATGTTTGACCGGACACTCCGGGGGCTGGCCGTCTTTTCGGCTAGTATCCTCGGGGTGATCGCGGTGTTCATCGCTCTCAATGTTGTGCTGCGCAATCTTGGCCTGCCGGTGGTCTATGGCGCGCTGGATGCGATCCAATACGCGCTGATGATCGCCACCTTCCTTGGCGCGCCTTGGGTGCTGTCGATCGGTGGCCATGTGAAGGTCGATCTGATCACCAGCAATCTTGCGCCACGCACGGCCCATGTGCTCACCCGTCTTACCAGCGCCATCGGCGCTGTCACGGCGGGGGTGTTGGGGTGGTACGGATTGCAAGCGGTGCTGGCGTCGGCCGCGCGGGGGTCGATGATCCGCACGTCATTCGTCATCCCGGAATGGTGGATGCTGGCCTTTGTGCCGCTGTCATTGGCGCTTTGCACGATTATTTTTATCCGCCGCCTTTTCTATCCGGAAACGGCCGAGCGTAGTCTGAGTGGTCTTTGAGATGGATTGGGCTTTGATCCTGACGCTCATGCTGGGCAGCCTCGCGGTGCTTTTGCTGATCGGCTTGCCGGTCGCCTTTGCCTTTATCGCCGTGACCACCGTGGGCGCATACTTCGTGCTGGGTGGCGAACGTGGCATTCTGCAACTGGCGCGCAACTCTGCGCAGTCGGTGGCGAATTTCCAGCTTGCCCCGATACCCCTGTTCATCCTGATGGGGGAGATCCTCTTCCAGACCGGGGTGGCGCACCGCGCCATCGACGCCATTGAGCGGGTGGTGACCCGCATCCCGGGCCGCATGTCAGTGGTGACGATCTTCGGCGGCACGATCTTTGCGGCACTCTCCGGCTCGACCATCGCCAATACCGCGATGCTGGGCGGCACGCTGCTTCCGGGGATGCTGAAACGGGGCTACCACCCGTCGATGGCCATGGGGCCGATCATGGCTTCGGGGGCGATTGCGATGCTGATCCCGCCTTCGGCGCTGGCGGTGCTGGTGGGCTCGCTCGCCGGTATTTCCATCGCGGGGCTGCTGATCGCGGGGGTACTTCCGGCCCTGCTGCTGGCGGTGCTTTTCGTGGCCTATGTGGTGGGGCGCAGTGTATTGGACCCAAAGGTCGCGCCGCCCGATGTTTACGAGGATATGTCGCTGCGCGAACGGTGGACGCCCTTTGCGATCTATGTCTTGCCGCTGACGGTACTTTTCGCGGTGGTAATCGGCTCTTTGCTGGCAGGGATCGCCACACCCACGGAGAGCGCTGCGCTGGGCAGTATCACGGCGGTGATCATCGGGGCAGCCTATCGGGCCTTGAGTTGGGAGAAGATGGGCCGTGCTCTGATGGAGACGCTGAAACTGTCGGTGATGATCCTGTTCATCATTGCGGCCAGCCAGTCCTTTGCGCAGGTGCTGAGCTTTTCGGGCGCGACCAACGGGTTGATCAATGCGATCAACGCGGTCGATCCGACGCCCTTGATGGTGCTTTTGGGGATGATCGCGATCCTGCTGTTTCTGGGGTGTTTCATCGATCAAGTGTCGATGTTGATGGTGACGGTCCCGGTTTTCGTGCCCTTGGCGGGCGCGATGGAGATCAACGAGCTGACCCTCGGCGTGGTTTACCTGTTGACCATGGAGATCGGTCTGCTGACACCGCCCTTCGGGCTGCTTCTCTTCGTCATGCGGGGCGTGGCGCCCGAAGAGATCCGGATGCCGCAAATCTATGCCTCGGTGATGCCCTTTTTGTTAATCAAGCTCTTCGTGCTGGCGCTGGTCGTCTGGCTGCCGGGCATCGGTACGTGGTTGCCGGGCTTGATGGGCCGCTAATCCGCAGGGCGACGCGTCCGAGCGTCGCCCTACAAGCTATTGCCTCGGTTCAACATTTCCCCTCACCGCAGCCGCACGCAGCCCTCCGCCTGCTTGCATTACCCTGCGTAATACGGTTGTAATTCCGCGAGGAGCCAATCGGCTTTCCCAAGAACAACACGTGAGGAGCACCGTGATGGCAAACCCCCTTTATGACACTCTGTTTGGCCGTCACGCGGGCAAGACGACCGCCTTTTTGCACCTCGACGGCGGGGTGACGCTGACCCATGCGGGCTTTCTGAGCCGGGCGGGCCGCTTTGCCAATGTGCTAACCGAGCTGGGGGTGAAGCCGGGTCACCGGCTGGCGGTGCAGATCGACAAATCCGCGGATGCTCTGGCGCTCTATGCCGCTTGCGTGCAGGCGGGGGTGATCTTTCTGCCGCTGAACCCGGCCTATACGGCGGATGAGGTGCGCTATTTCGTGACCGACAGCGGGGCGGCGGCTTTCGTCTGCCAGCCTGCGCGGCGCAATGAGATGGCGCCGCTGGCCAAGGACACGGGCTGCCAGCTTGAGACGCTGGGCACCGAAAACGATGGCAGTTTTGCGGACCGCGCAGCCTCGGCCCCCGATCAGTTCGAGACCGTCGCGCGTGAGGCTGATGATCTGGCGGCATTCCTCTATACCTCCGGCACGACGGGGCGCTCAAAGGGGGCAATGCTAACGCAGGCGAACCTTTTGTCCAACGCGCAGACGCTGGCCGATCTGTGGCGTTTTACCAATGCAGACGTGCTGCTCCATGCGCTGCCGATCTTCCATACCCACGGGCTGTTCGTGGCGACCAATGTGACGCTGGTGGCGGGGGGCGCGATGATCTTTATGCCCAAGCTCGACATCGACCGACTGATCGACCGGATGCCCCATGCCACCGCGATGATGGGGGTGCCCACCTTCTACACCCGGCTGTTGGACGACGCGCGTTTTACCAGTGAGACGGCGGCGAATATGCGGCTGTTCATCTCGGGCTCCGCCCCGCTGCTGGCGGAAACCCATGTGGATTTCGAGACCCGGACCGGCCACCGTATCCTTGAGCGTTACGGCATGACCGAGACCAATATGAACACCAGTAACCCCTATGAGGGCGAGCGCCGCGCCGGCACTGTGGGCCTGCCGCTGCCGGATGTGGAGTTGAAGATCACCGACCCCGAAACCGGCGCGACCCTGCCGGATGGCGAGATTGGCAGCATCGAAGTGCGGGGGCCGAATGTCTTCAAGGGCTATTGGCAAATGCCCGAGAAGACTGCCGCCGAATTGCGCGAAGACGGGTTTTTCATCACCGGCGATCTGGGGCGGCGCGATGCGGATGGCTATGTCACCATCGTGGGCCGCGACAAGGATCTGATCATCTCGGGCGGTTATAACATCTACCCCAAAGAGGTCGAACTGCTGCTCGACGACCAACCGGGCGTGTTGGAAAGCGCGGTGATCGGCGTGCCGCACCCCGATTTCGGCGAAAGCGTGGTGGCGGTGCTGGTGGCGCGCAGGGGGGTGGAGCTGGACGTGGAGCAGATCGCTGAGGGCGTGGCCGGATCGCTGGCCAAGTTCAAACAGCCCCAGAAGTTGATCGTGCTGCCGGAACTGCCGCGCAACACGATGGGTAAGGTGCAAAAGAACGTGCTGCGCGAAAACTACCGGAACCTCTTCCAGCCGGGGTGACGCGGCCCGAGGGGGACTGTCGGACGGGCAAAGGCACGGGCATCTCCCTCCCACGGGGTAGGGCGGGGGCGTAACCTGCGACAATCTGGCGTTTAATGCCCGGTTTCGCTTGAGGTGCCGGGAAAATTTCTACAGAACGTGGTGACCTTTCAGTCCGCTAGATCAGGAGTTCGCGTGTCCCTCTTCCTTATCGTTGCCTTGCCTTTCCTTGGTGCGTTGCTACCCGGACTGATGAATTCCGCAGGGCGCCAAGCCTGCGCCGGGGTCACCTTCATGGTTACCCTCGTGGCCTTTGTCGGCCTGCTCACCCATCTGCCCGCCGTATTGGCCGGAGAGGTGCTGACCGCGCGGGTTGACTGGATCCCGCAGCTTGGTCTGAACCTGACCTTGATGCTCGACAGTCTTGGCTTTTTCTTTGCCTGCCTGATCCTTGGCATCGGTCTGCTCATCATCGCCTATGCGCGCTCTTACCTGTCGCGCGACGATCATATGGGTGAGTTTTTCACCTATCTATTGCTCTTCCAAGGCGCGATGGTCGGCATCGTTCTGAGTGATAACGTACTGATCTTGCTGATCTTCTGGGAGCTGACCTCGCTGTCGTCCTTCCTGTTGATCGGCTATTGGAAGCATCTCCCCGAAGGCCGCCAAGGGGCGCGGATGGCGCTGACCGTGACGGGCATGGGCGGGCTTGCGATGATCGGTGGCATGTTGCTGCTGGGGCAGATCGTCGGCAGCTATGACCTGAGCGTGATCTTGGAAAACCGCGAGGCGATCCAAGCCTCGCCGCTCTATCTGCCTGCGCTGATCCTGATCCTTCTAGGCTGTTTCACCAAATCGGCGCAGTTCCCATTCCACTTCTGGCTGCCCCACGCCATGGCCGCGCCCACGCCGGTCTCGGCCTATCTGCACTCCGCCACGATGGTGAAGGCGGGGATCTTCTTGATGGCGCGGATGTGGCCGGTGCTCTCGGGCACGCCGGAGTGGTTCGTCATCGTCACCACGGCGGGGCTGATCACCATGGTGCTGGGCGCGGTGATCGCGCTGTTCAAACATGATCTGAAGGCGCTTTTGGCTTTCTCGACCGTCAGTCACCTTGGTCTGATCACCATGCTTCTGGGCACTGGCACGGCCTTTGGCGCGCTGGCGGCGGTGTTTCACATCCTGAACCACGCGACCTTCAAGGCCGCGCTCTTCATGTCAGCGGGGATTGTGGATCACGCGGTGCATACGCGCGATATCCGCCGTTTGGGCGGGCTGCGGCATCTGATGCCGGTAACCTTCGTGATCGCCACGCTGGCATCGCTTTCGATGGCGGGGATCCCGCTGTTCAATGGCTTCCTGTCGAAAGAGATGATGCTGGAAGAGACGCTGCACACTACGCTTTTCGATCTGCCGTGGCTGGTGCCTGCGCTGGCGACCTTTGGCGCGCTCTTCTCGGCAGCCTATAGTTTCCGGCTGATCGGCCACACCTTCCTTGGCAAAGAGCGCGACGACTATCCCGACCATCCGCATGACCCCAAGCCCGGCCTCTGGCTGCCGCCGGCGCTGTTGATCATCCCCGTGGTGGTGATCGGCCTCGCGCCGTTTCTGGCCGAGCCTTTCGTCAAGCTGGTGACCGCCTCTGTCCTTGGCGACGCGGCCGAGATGTCTTCTGCGCATTTCAAAATCTGGCACGGGCTGGGTCCGGCGCTTTATATGTCGATCATCGCGGTCGTGGGCGGGCTGATCCTGCTGGCGCTCTTCCCCCCGTTGCTGCGCGTCTGGGATGCCGCACCACGGCCCGAGGCCAAGCGTATCTTTGACCGGATCATCGCGGCCTCTGTCGGCCTGTCGCAGGCGGTATCGCTGCGGCTGCACAATGGGGCCTTCTCGCGCTATGCCGCCGTGATGGCGGTGACCGTCGTGGGCGTGGGCTATTACGCTTGGGCCACCGGCACGGTGGGCGCGGCGAGCCGCGCGCTGCAACCGACGAATGCCGTGCAGATCGCGGGCTGGCTGATGCTGGTCGCGGCGGCCTGCGGCCTTGTCTTCCTGCACCGCAACCGCCTGTTGTCGCTGATCCTGATCGGCATCGTCGGGCTGATCGTCTCGGCTGGTTTCGTCTTCTTCAGCGCGCCTGACTTGGCGATGACCCAGCTGACGGTCGAGGTGGTGACGATCATCCTGCTGCTTTTGGCGCTGAACTTCCTGCCCAACCGCACACCGATCGAAAGCAGCGTGCTGCGTCGGACGCGGGACGTTGTCGTCTCCCTCGCGGCGGGGGCGGCGACCATGGCGCTGTCCTATCACTATCTGCTGCGCGACACCGTCGCGCCGAGCATTTCCGAATTCCACCTTGCCAACTCCTACAAGGGTGGCGGCGGTACCAATGTGGTGAACGTGATCCTCGTCGATTTCCGGGGCTTCGATACCTATGGTGAGATCATCGTGCTGGGCATTGCCGCCCTGCTGATCTACGCGCTGACCGAGACGCTGCTCTCGGGCCCGGTGCGGGCGCGTTTGCTGAACCGCAAGCCCGACCAGCCGCGCGCGGGCGACCGGCATCCGATGATGATGGTAGTGATGACCCGCGTCATCATGCCCGTCGTGCTGATGGTGGGTTTCTACATCTTCCTGCGCGGTCATAACGAGCCGGGGGGCGGTTTCATCGCCGGTCTGATCGTCTCCATCGCCGTGGTGATGCAATATATGGCCAGTGGCTTTGCCTGGGCCTCGGCGCGGCTGCGTTATCCCTATCATGGGATCATCGGCACCGGCGTCTTGATCGCGGGGCTGACGGGGATCGGATCGTGGCTCTTTGCCAAACCCTTCCTCACGTCGGACTTCACCTATGTGCGCATCCCGCCCTTCGACAAGTTCGAACTGGCGACGGCGGCGCTGTTCGATCTGGGCGTGTTCCTTGCCGTGGTCGGGGCGGTGATGCTGTCGCTTGAAAGCTTCTCGCGGCTGGCGCGCCGGGCGCATGTGCCCGAGGCCGATCATCCGATGGACATCGACCCATCGCGCGAAGACAACACCAAGGCGGAGGCATAAACATGGAACTTCTCGTCGCGTCCGCCATCGGCATCCTGACGGCCTCTGGCCTCTACCTCGTGCTGCGCTTGCGGAGCTTTCCGGTCATCATGGGCACGTCGCTGCTGACCTATGCGGTGAACGTCTTTCTCTTTGCTTCTGGCCGTTTGACCGTGGGCGCGCCGCCGATCCTGAGCGATGCCGCGCGCTATACCGATCCGCTGCCCCAAGCGCTGGTGCTGACCGCCATCGTGATTTCCTTTGGCATGACCGCCGTGGTGGTGATGATCGCCCTCGGGGCCTATCTGGGCAATAAGGATGATCATGTGGACGAGCCGCTGACCGATACCAAGGCGGAGGACTGCACATGACCCATTGGCTGATCCTGCCCATCGTGCTGCCCGCGTTTATCGCGCCTTTCATCATTCTGGCCGCACGCTATCACATCACCATCCAGCGGGTGCTGTCGCTGTTTGGCGCGCTGGCGCTGGTCGTCGTGGGCCTTGGCCTCTCGGTCGAGGCGGCGAGCGGCAATGTCATGCTCTACCGTCTCAGCGATTGGGCCGCGCCCTTTGGCATCGTGCTGGTCGGCGACCGCCTGTCGACGCTGATGGTGACGCTGACGGCGGTGCTGGCGCTGTTTGTGCTGCTCTACGTCATCGGGTCGAAATGGGACGAACGCGGGCGGCATTTTCATGCGCTGTTCCAGTTCCAGCTGATGGGGATCATGGGCGCCTTTCTGACGGGCGACCTTTTCAACCTCTTCGTCTTTTTCGAAGTGCTGCTGATCGCCTCCTACGGGTTGATGATCCACGCCGGTGGCACGCCGCGTCTGCGGGCAGGGGTGCAATATGTGCTCTATAACCTGCTGGGCTCGACGCTGTTCCTCTTTGCGCTTGGTGCCATCTATGCCGAGACGGGAACGCTCAACATGGCCGATCTGGCGCAGCGCGTTGCCCTGATCGACGCAGGCGCGACCGTGGGTATCCGCATCGCGGCGGTGCTGCTCTTGATGGTCTTTGCGGTCAAAGCCGCCGTGGTGCCGCTGCATTTCTGGCTCCCGTCGAGCTATGCCGAAGCGCCCGGCCCGGTGGCGGCGCTTTTCGCCATCATGACCAAGGTCGGCGCCTATGCGATCATCCGCGTCTATACGCTGATCTTCCCGCCCGAACTGGCCGTGACGGCGGATCTGCACACCACATGGCTGCTTCCTGCCGCGCTGCTGTCGCTGGCGCTTGGCATGATCGGCGTGCTGGCGGCCAAGCAGTTGGACCGTATGGTGGCCTTCTCCGTCATCGGCTCCATGGGCATGGTGATGATCTCGATCGCGCTGTTCACGCCCGAGGGGATCGCCGCGGCGCTTTACTATATCGTGCATTCGACACTGGCCGCGGGCGCGCTGTTCCTGATTGCCGATCTGGCGCGGGCCGGGCGCGACAATCTTGATCTGACGGCGCAGCCGCAGGTGGCGGGGGCCAAGCTGACCTCGGCCCTGTTCTTTGTTGCCGCTATCGCCATGGTCGGCGTGCCGCCGCTTTCCGGCTTTCTGGGCAAGCTGCTGATCATGGATGCCGCCGCCGCCAGCGATGCTTGGGTCTGGATCTGGGCCGTGATCTTGGGCGCGAGCCTTTTGAGCCTCGTGGGCTTTGGCCGCGCGGGCAGCGTGGTCTTCTGGAAGGCGCGCAGCGTCACCCCGGAGGAGGGGGCGACCCCGGCCGAGCGCCCCTCGGCGCTGAGCTATGTCGCGGTGGGCGGGCTCTTGGCCCTGCTGGTGGCACATACCCTGCTGGCCGGACCGGCCACCCAATATGCCACCGCGATTTCAAAGCAATTGTTCGGGCCGGAACGTTACCTGACCACCGTGTTGGAGACCCCCGGCAAACTGTCGGACGGCAAAGAGGAGGCCCATTGACATGATGCGACCGATCCGTTGGCTTTTGCCGCACCCGTTTCTGACCCTGCTGCTGACGGCGGTGTGGATCCTGCTGCAAAACAAGTTCAGCGCCGGCATGCTGGTCTTTGGCCTGATCCTTGGCGTCGTGATCCCGATCTTGACCGCGCGTTGGTGGACCGACCGTGCGCAGGGCATCCGCCCGCTGCGGACGTTGGCCTATGTGCTTTTGGTGATCTGGGATATCGTCATCGCCAATATTCAAGTGGCTTGGATCATCCTGACCAAATCCAACGCCAGCATGTCGCCCGCTTGGGTCGTCGTGCCGCTGGACCTGAAAGAACCCGAGGCGATCACGATCCTGATGGGCACCATCACACTGACCCCCGGCACCGTCTCGGCGGACCTGTCGGACAACGGGCGCTACCTTTTGGTACACGCGCTGGACGCGAGCGACCCCGACGCCGTGCGTGATGAGATCAAAGACCGCTACGAACGCCGCTTGAAGGAGATTTTCGTATGACCCAAGCGACCGACCTTTTGACGCTGGCACTTTATGGGGCGCTGACCCTCGTCGCCATCGCGCAGTTCATGGCGATGATCCGTCTGTGGATCGGCCCCGGCACCGGGGACCGTATTCTGGCGCTGGACACGATGTTCATCAACGCCATCGGCATCATCGTACTTTTGGGCGTTTTGCAAGGCACGCAGATCTACTTTGAGGCCGCGCTGATCATCGCCATGCTTGGTTTCGTCTCGACCGTGGCCTATGCCCGTTTCGTCCTGCGCGGAGATATCATCGAATGAGCCCTGAGATCATCGCCACTTACTTCGTTATCGCGCTGCTGGTGATCGGCAGTTTCTTCGTGCTTGTTGCCGGGATTGGCTTGCTCAAGCTGAACGACCCGATGACGCGTCTGCACGCGCCGACCAAGGCCGCGACGCTGGGGATCGGGGCCTATCTGCTGGCCGCCGTGGTGAACTCCTTCGTCTCTGGCGCGGGGTCGCTGCATGAGCTGCTGATCATGGCATTCATCTTTGTCACCGCGCCGGTCTCGGCCAATTTCATGGCCAAGGCGAATATCCACCGCCGCGATTGCCTGCCAAACCCGCCGGAGCTGCCGGATGGCGATACTTGGGCCACGCTGAACGTGCCTGAAGAAGACCGCGAGATCGAAGAGACTTCGCCCAACGCCTGAGGCGCGGGGCCAAGGTCGGATTCATTTCAAACTGTTACGATGGTGGAAACCTTTTCCTGCCAGCATAGGTTAATGGGCGGCGCTGCCCAACCGAAGCTGACCGAAAGGATCCTGCCATATGCGTCTGACCGCGCTTCTGCTGATGTTGTTCCTGCCCTTCGCCGCGGCAGCGCAAGACCGTGTGGCGATGGTCATCGGGAACTCCGCCTATGAGGATGCCGCCACGCTCGACGGCCCGCGCGCGGATGCGGCGCGGCTGACCAAGGCGCTGGACGGGCAGGGCTTCGACGTCACCACGCTGATCGACGCCGAGAGCGCAGCGTTCAAACAAGCGCTATCCGACTTTGCCTTTCAGGCCGAAACGGCGGACATCGCCCTGATTTACTACGCAGGCCGCCGTGTCGCCTCCGGCGGGCAGAGCTACCTGATCCCGGTCGACGCGCCCTTGGCCCCAGCCTCGGCGCTGCGGCGCGAGGGGGTGGCCCTGCCTGCGCTGCTGCGTGCGGCGGGCAAGGCGCGGCAGATACGGCTTGTTCTGCTCGACAACTGTCACGCCGCCCCGCAGCAAGCCACCGCGCCCTTGCCACCGCCTGAGCCACGCCTTGGCACGTTGGTCGTGACTTCTGGCGAGGTGGGCGCTTGTGATGAGGGTGGTGAAAACGCGGGCCTTTTCGCCGCAACGCTGGCCGAGGTTTTGGCCCAGCCGGAGGTCGAAGTCGGGGCCATGCTGGATGATTTCCGCGCGGCTTTGCGCAGCCGCAGCGGTGGCAGCCTCTCGGCGCGGCGCTATGGGCGGCTGAACCCCATGCCATTCTTCCTCGGCAGCGGTGACGGGGAGGCGGCCCCGGGGGGCTGGGCCGATTTGAACGAGACGCAGGGCCAGCGTTTGGCCGAATTGGCGGGGCAGGGCGATACCCGCTCGCAACTCGGCCTCGCCGCCCTGCAAAGCGATCCCGACGATCCGCGCTATGATCCGCAGAATGCGGCGGCGCAGCTCATGCGCGCGATTGAGACCGGCTCAGCCGAAGCGCGCTATCAACTGGCCCAGCTCTACGAAGAGGGCCGGGGCGTGGAGCAGGACGAGGCCCGCGCGATGCAGCTTTATCGCGACGCTGCCGAGCGGGGCCATGCCGGGGCGTTGAACGATCTGGGCTTCATCCATTTGCAGGGCGAATTGGGGCAAAAGGCCGACCCCGAACTGGCGCTTGATTACTTCCGCCGCGCAGCCGACAGGCGACACCCTGCTGCGATGTTCAACTTTGCCGCGATGATCGACGATGACAAAGTGCCGGGGCGCGGGGCTGCGGATGCCGCGCTCTACCTCTATCGCGCGCTGCGGGCAGGGGATGGCACCTTGCTGGGGCTGATGCAGGAAGAGCCGCGTTTGTTCGACAGCGACACCCGCAAAGCGCTGCAACGCAAGCTGTCGGATTTCGGGTTTTATGACGGTGCGATCGACGGGCTTTATGGCGATGGCACCCAAGCCGCGATCCGCGCGGCGTTTGGGATGGAGGCGGGCGCGCT
The DNA here is from genome assembly GCF_043558125.1 of Sulfitobacter sp. 1A12056. Taxonomy (NCBI): domain Bacteria; kingdom Pseudomonadati; phylum Pseudomonadota; class Alphaproteobacteria; order Rhodobacterales; family Roseobacteraceae; genus Sulfitobacter; species Sulfitobacter sp. 1A12056. The sequence goes on from NZ_JBIFFY010000001.1 coordinate 244,991, forward strand.
TCCGGGTGAAGCCACTGAAACAATTGAGGAAACGGCGGAGGGCGAGACGTCGGAAACGTCTCCGATAGAATCCGAGACGCCGCAGGAGGAGCCTGACCAAGAGACGACAACCCAAACCGAAGACGCCCCCGAAATCGATGCCGAGCCAGAGCCCGGCGCGGGTGAAAATGTCACCCCGGTTCTACGCCCCAAACAGGCCGCGCGGGAGTGAGTTTTGAAACAAGTAGTATTGCATTTTGCCCTCCAGTAGGTTGGCAAAATTAATCCGGTTGCAATATCGCGGCCGATGGCTTTTGATTGGCGCATCAGTCAATAAAAACTTCTCTGGGGAGAACACCAATGAAAAAACTGCTTATGACATCCGTTCTGGCGACGGTCGCCGCGACCTCGCTGGCCGCTGCCGAGTGTAGCGAAGTCACCTTCTCCGACGTCGGCTGGACCGACATCACCGCCACCACCGCCGCTGCCTCTGTTGTGCTCGACGCGCTCGGCTATGACACCGAGACCAAAATTCTCGCCGTGCCGGTGACCTATACCTCCATGGCGTCCGGCGACATCGACGTGTTCTTGGGCAACTGGATGCCCACCATGGAAGGCGATATCGCGAAATACCGTGAAGAGGGCAGCGTTGACACCGTGCGCGCGAACCTTGAAGGCGCGAAATACACGCTGGCCGTTAACAAGGCCGCCGCCGATATGGGCATCATGACCTTCGCCGACATCGCTGCCAATGCCGACGCACTCGAAGGCAAGATCTACGGCATCGAGCCGGGCAATGACGGCAACCGCCTGATCCAGTCGATGATCGACGAGAATGCCTTTGAACTGGGCGATTTCGAGGTCGTCGAATCCTCCGAACAGGGGATGCTCGCTCAGGTACAGCGCGCCAGCCGCAAGGAAGAGCCTGTTGTCTTCCTTGGTTGGGAGCCGCATCCGATGAACGCCAACTTCGACCTGACCTATCTTGAAGGTGGTGACGATTACTTTGGCCCCGATCTGGGCGGTGCGACGGTTTACACCAACACCCGCGCCGGTTTCGTCGAAGAATGTCCGAACCTTGGCAAATTCCTCCAAAACCTCGAATTCAGCCTTGAGATGGAGAATGAGATCATGGGCGCGATCCTCGATGACGGCGAAAAGCCGGAAGAGGCCGCCGCCGCTTGGATCAAGGCGAACGCCGACGTGCTCGACACATGGCTGGACGGTGTGACCACCGTCGATGGCGGCGATGCGATGGAAGCTGTCGCTTCGCTGAAGTGATCCTCACGCTATGATGGACAAGACCCGCTCCAGATCGATGGGGCGGGTCATTCTCATGCGCAATTCTCCAATCCTGAAGGACTGACATGGACTGGCTGACAGAAAACAAGATCCCCGTGGCCGATGTGGCCGAAGACGCGCTGGATTGGTTGCAAACGAACGGGGCGTGGTTCTTTGACGGGCTGTCGGACCTGATGGAACGGCTGATTGAGGCGATCCTCTGGGTGCTGCAAACCCCGCATCCGCTGATCCTGATCGCCGTCTTTGCCGCGATCACCTGGGCCATTCAGCGCAACTGGAAAACCGTGGCCTTTGTGGTGCTGGGCTTTCTGTTCATTCTGAACCAAGATTACTGGGAAGAGACGATGGAGAGCCTGACGCTCGTGCTCTCGGCCTGTGTGGTCTGCATGGGCGTGGGCGTGCCGATTGGCATCGCCGTGGCGCATCGGCCCCGGCTTTACGCATGGGTGGCCCCGGTCTTGGACCTGATGCAAACGCTGCCGACCTTCGTCTATCTGATCCCCGCGATTGTCTTTTTCGGCATCGGCATGGTGCCCGGGTTGATCGCTACGGTGATCTTCGTTTTGCCCGCCCCGATCCGGCTGACGCAGCTTGGCATCTCCTCGACCCCCAAGGCGCTTCTAGAGGCCGCGCAGGCTTTCGGCGCCAAGCCGCGCCAGACACTGTGGAAGATCGAGCTGCCCTATGCGTTGCCGCAGATCATGACGGGTCTGAACCAGACCATCATGCTGTCGCTGTCGATGGTGGTGATCGCGGCATTGGTGGGTGCAGACGGTTTGGGCGTGCCGGTGGTGCGTGCCCTGAACCAAGTCAACACAGGCTTGGGATTTGAATCCGGGTTGGTGATCGTTGTCGTGGCGATCATGCTCGACCGTATCCTGCGGGTGGGACGGAAATGACGAAAGCAGTAGAATTCGATAACGTATCCATCGTCTTTGGCGACAAGCCGGAGAAGGCGCTGCCGCTGATGGACGAAGGCCAAAGCCGCGCCGAGATCGAAGCGGCGACTGGGCAGGTGCTGGGCGTGCATGATTGCTCGCTCACCGTTGAGAATGGTGAGATCCTTGTGCTGATGGGCCTGTCGGGCTCGGGCAAATCAACGCTGTTGCGGGCGGTGAACGGGCTGAACCCGATGGTGCGCGGCACCGTGCGGGTCCATGCCGAGGGCTGGTCCTGCGATGTGCATGAGAGCAACGCGGCAGAGCTGCGCCGGGTGCGCCGTGAAGGCGTGTCGATGGTGTTCCAGCAGTTCGGCCTGCTGCCATGGCGCACGGTGCGCGACAATGTGGCGCTTGGGCTGGAGCTGTCCAATGTGCCCAAGGGCGAGCGGTTGGAGCGGGCCGAGCGGCAGTTGAAGCTGGTGGGGCTCAGCGATTGGGCTGACCGCAAGGTGGGGGAGCTTTCGGGCGGGATGCAGCAGCGTGTGGGCCTTGCCCGTGCCTTTGCCACCGAAGCGCCGATCCTGCTGATGGATGAGCCTTTTTCGGCGCTCGACCCGCTGATCCGTACGCGCTTGCAGGATGAGCTGTTGGACCTGCAACGCGATCTTAACCGCACGATCATTTTCGTCAGCCATGACCTTGATGAGGCGTTCAAACTGGGCGGGCGTATTGCCATCATGGAAGGGGGACGTATCGTGCAGATCGGCACCCCGCGCGAAATTTTCTCGAACCCCGCTTCGGACTATGTGGCGGAATTCGTGGCCAATATGAACCCGCTGGAGGTTCTGACCGCGCGCGACGTGATGGGCGCGGATGATGGTGCTGCCACCCAAGGCGAGACCACAGCCGAGACCCCGGTGCGCGAATTGATGGACCGTCTGCGTGGGGCCGATGCCGCGATTGCCGTTATGGAAGACGGCGCTCAGATCGGGACCGTCACCGCGCATAGTATCGTGGACCGTCTCAAAGCCTAGGCTTTGCTCTGACTTGAACGCAAAAGGCGCCGCCCGGCTTGGCTGGGCGGCGCCCTTTGCTATTGAAAGCGGTGGTTATATGGCCGCTGCGGTGCCCAAGGTCTTTAGGATCGGACAATCTGGCCGGTCATCGCCCGCACAATCGCGGATCAGCGTGCTGAGCGTGTCGCGCATCTCTTGCAGGCCGCTGATCTTGGCCTCGATCTGCGCCAGATGGTCCTTGGCGATGGCGCGCACATCGGCGCTGGCGCGGTTTTTGTCCTCCCAAAGCGCCAGAAGGTTGCGGCAATCTTCGATGCTGAACCCCAGCGTCCGGGCCCGGCCCAGAAAGGCGAGCTTGTGCATCTCGCTTTCGCGGAAGGCACGGTAGCCATTGGCGTCGCGCAGCGGTTTGACCAGCCCGATATCCTCGTAATAGCGGATGGTTTTGGGCGGCAGTCCGGTGCGTTGTGAGACTTCTCCGATGTTCATGGGACGATCCTATTCTGCGGCTACGTCTGCGGCCACGGGGGCGGCGGCCCGGGGGCCGAGGGATGGGGTGGCGCTCTCATTCAGAGGGGCGGCGATCCAGCGCAGGCGCAGGGCGTTGCTGAGAACGAAAACGCTCGACAAAGCCATCGCCCCGGCGGCCAGCGCGGGTGACAAGAGCCAACCGGTCAGCGGGTAGAAGGCGCCAGCGGCCACGGGGATCAGCAGGACGTTATAGCCGAAGGCCCAGAAGAGGTTTTGCCGGATATTCGCCATGCTGCGCTGGCTTACGTCGATGGCATTGACCACGCCGCGCAGATCGCCCGACATCAGCACCACATCCGCCGCTTCGATCGCCACATCGGTCCCGGTGCCGATGGCCAACCCGACATCGGCCTGCGCAAGCGCGGGCGCGTCGTTGATCCCGTCACCGACGTAGGCGATGCGGTTGTCGCCTTTTCTCAGGTCGTCGATGGCGGCCACTTTGCCATCGGGCAGTATCTCGGCGACGACGCGGTCGATGCCCAGTTGCGCTGCGATGGCCTCTGCCGTGCCGCGGTTGTCGCCGGTGATCATCGCCACTTCGAGGTTGAGGTCGTGCAGCCGCGCGATGGCCTCGGGCGTGCCAGGCTTGATCGGGTCCGCCACGGCGATGACCGCCGCTAATTTGCCGTCGATCGCGGCGAACAGCGGGGTTTTTCCCGCCTTGGCCAGATCCGCACTGATCCGCTGGGCATTGCCCAGATCAATCCCCTCGCGGGTCATCAGCCGGTCCGCGCCCAGCGTGACACGGCGGCCCGCCACCAATGCGCTGACGCCGTAGCCGGTATGGGATTGGAAGTCGCTCACCTCGCGCGGCACGGGGCCAGCCGCTTCGGCCCGGCGCAGGATGGCTTGGGCGATAGGATGTTCCGAGCGCGCCTCGACCGCGCCGATCAGCGGCAGCAGCCTCTCCTCGGTCATGTCGTTCATCAGCACGAGGTCGGTAAGTTCGGGGGTGCCCTTGGTCAGCGTGCCGGTCTTGTCCAAGGCAACGGTCGTGACGCCTTGTAGGCTTTGCAGCGCATCGCCTTGCCGGAATAGCACGCCCAATTGCGCCGCCCGCCCGGTGCCGACCATGATCGACGTGGGCGTGGCCAGCCCCATCGCACAGGGGCAGGCAATGATCAGCACCGCCACTGCCGCCACCAACGCGTGGCTGAGCGAGGGGCCAAAGGCCAGCCAGCCGCCAAAGGTCACCAGCGCCACGGCGATCACCGCGGGGACGAACCACAGGGTGATGCGGTTGACCAAGTCCTGAATGGGCAGTTTCGCGCCTTGGGCCTCTTCGACCATGCGGATGATCTGCGCCAGAACCGTGTCACCGCCCACCTTGGTGGCGCGATAGGTCAGGCTGCCGGTGCCATTGACCGTGCCGCCGACGAGAGCCGCACCGCCGGTCTTCTCCACCGGCACAGGCTCACCGGTGATCATGCTTTCATCGACGTAGGATTGCCCTTCGACGACGATGCCGTCGGTGGCGATCTTCTCGCCGGGGCGGAGGTAGATGATGTCGCCGGTTTCGATCTTTTCCAAGGGCAGTTCGATGACGGCGCCGTCCCGCTCCACCCGTGCGCTGGTACCGCGCAGGCCCATGAGCTTGGCAATCGCGGCCCCGGTGCGCCCCTTGGCGCGGGCCTCAAGATAGCGGCCCAGCAGGATCAGCGTGACGATCACGGCGGCGGCTTCGAAATAGACCACGCGGCTGCCTGCGGGCAGTAGCCCCGGCGCGAAGAGCGCGGTGACCGAGTAGAGCCACGCCGCTCCTGATCCGAGTGCCACGAGAGAGTTCATATCCGGCGCGCCCTTCGCCAGCGCAGGCAGGCCGTTGCTATAAAAATGCCGCCCCGGCCATGCCAGCACGAGGGTGGTGAGAATGAATTGGATGAGCCAGCTTGTCTCGATCCCGATGGTCGTCGCGATCCAATGGTGGAAAGCGGGCACCAGATGGCCACCCATCTCAAGCACGAAGACGGGTAGGGTGAGCGCGGCGGCCAGCAGGGTCATCCGTTTGAGGTGGATGGCCTCCGCTTCCTTGCGAGTCGCGGCCTCGGGGGTGCCCGCCTCGGGCGTGTCGACGCTGGCGGGATAGCCCGCCTTTGCCGCCGCATCGCGCAGGGCGGGCAAAAGATCGGCGTCTTCCAAGATTTCGACCCGCGCCTCTTCGCTGGCGAGGTTCACCGAGGCTGAGAGCACCCCCGGCACCGCAAGCAGCGCGCGTTCCACACGGCCCACGCAGGAGGCGCAGCTCATGTTCGAAAGCCGCAAACGGTGGGTGGTCTTGCGCGCCGGGTAGCCCGCCTGCGCCAAGGCGGCATCGAGCTCGCCCGCGTTAAACGCGGGGTGTGCCGTCACGCGCACGGTTTCTGCCGCAAGGTTCACCCGGGCCTCGTCGACCCCCTCCAGCGCGTTTAGCGCTTTTTCAACCCGCCCCACACAGGACGCGCAGCTCATGTTCTGCACGCCAAAAGTGAGTGTTTCCGCTTTACCCATTTCACGCCCTCTATTCGTCTGGGGCTGAATATGGGGCTTCCAGTCGCTGGAGGGTCAATAGGTCATTTTCGGAAAATTGATTTGGTAGCGCGGCGGCACAGGCGCGGCAGTTTTGCCTGCCCGCTAGGGCACAGAGGCATATGCACAAGAGCGACCACCACCTATCCCTTCACCGCCCCTATAACCGGAAGCATATCTTAATACCTTTCTGCGTAAGTCCCCAGAACCCGCTTCGTCGCTAGGCTGTGTCTTAAAAGGTTGTGAGCAAAGATATGCATTTTTACACTTATTTTCTCGGCACGTTCACGGCGCAGCACTTGCGCCGCCTTTCGGCCTTGGCAGGGCAGGGGCCTTGGCTTCGGATGATCGCGGCATCGTTTTGGACATTGTTCTTGCTGGCTTTGCTGACCAGAGCCGCCTTGGCGCAGCAGCTCATTCTCAATCCCGTCGCCGCGCCCACCGTGGTCGGGGCCGGCGTGGGGGAGCGGGCCTTGTGGCGCAACGCGGGCACGGTTGGCGGGGTGTCGGTCGATATCGTCGGTGAAATGGCCGTTGCCGGGCGGGATCATATTTTCGCCTCGGGCAATGGGCAAATCCAGATTACCTCGACCGGGCAAGACCCGCATTTCATGGATTTCTACCTCTATGAGGCAGGCACCCATAACATCACGACCAATACTGGCGGGGTGCCGGTGGTGGCGGATGTTTTCTTTCAGATTAATGACATCGACGGTCCGTTGAATGAGCAGGTCTATGTGAACGTCTGCGACGGCACGGTCGAATATGTCCGCATTGACCGCAGCGCGACGACCTATCGGGGCTATATCGAAGGGCCGGATGCAAACCTCGGGACAGAGGTGTTCTATCTTGCCGGGGACCGCAACTATAGCAACCAGCCGGTATCGGGGCTTGAAATCTTCTACCCGCAGACCTCGACCTTTCGCTTTGGTCGGACCGCCAACAGTGGCTTCCTCGTCCGGCTCGCCAATCCGACCTATGACGAAGCGCAGACCTATGACCTGCAATGCGGTGACTTCAAAGCACCCGTTTTGCAGGACGATCTGAAAGAACAGGTGCTGAGCGAGCCTGTGGTGGTCAACATCCTGTTCAACGACAGTCTCGCGACGGAAAACAACAATGCGCCGGCCAATAATTCGGGCCAGCCTAGCGAATATGCGAAACAGGCTGTCGATCTGATCCCCCCTGCTGGGGCGCAGAACATCGTGACCGATTCCGAGGGCCACCGGGTGGGTTTCGACATTCTGGGGGAGGGCACATGGAGCTATGACGACCTGACCGGGGAGCTGACCTTTACCCCCTTCGTCGCCTTCTTTGCCGCGCCGACGCCAATCAGCTACCGCTATCAATCGCCCATCATCCTGCCGAATGAGCCGCGGGCCTATTCCGCGCCCGCGCAGGTCTCGATCGATGTGGGCTCTGTCGGTCTGTTGAAACTGGCGCAATTGGTCGATACCAACCTCAACGGCTATGCCGATCCGGGTGAGACGATCGCCTATGTCTTTACCGCTGAGAACTTCGGCAACGTCGATCTGACCAATGTGCAGCTTGCCGAGACGCAGTTCAGCGGCAAAGGCGTGCCCCCGGTGATCACCTTTCAGGCCGCCACGTCGCTGTCGCCCGAAGGCACGCTGTTGGTCGGGGAGAAGGCCGTCTATACGGCGACCTACACGCTGGTGCCTGAGGATCTGGACACCACGATCAGCAACCAAGCGCAGGTCACGGCTGAGACACCGGGGGGGACAGCAGTCTCGGACCTGTCGGATTCCGAGAACCCCGGGGACGGGGATGGCGTGGCGTCGAACGGGCCGGGCGAAGGGCGTGATGATCCCACGACGATCTACGCAGGCTCCGGCCCCGACCGGGGGGATGCGCCGGTCACCTATGGCGATCCGCAGCACGCGGACACCGCGCAATATTGGATCGGCGCGCTCAACGGTGACGGCGATGGCTCGGCGCAGCATTCCGTCGATGGCACCGGCGATGACCTCGACGGTAAGGATGACGAAAGCGAAGAGAGCTTTCCCCAGCTCTATGGCGATCTGACCCGCACGGTGACCGTGGTGGTCAACGAACCCACCCCCGGCACCGGCTATCTGCAGGCTTTCGTCGATTTCGGCGGCGATGGCCTCTTCCTTGGCGATCAGGTTGCGACGGATATCCAAGACGGCGGGGCGCAAGACCTCGACGGGGTGGTGAATGGTGAGATTTCATTCCCCGTCAGCGTGCCGGTTACCGCCGTTCTGACCCCGACCTTCGTCCGGCTGCGCTGGTCTTCGACCGCGGGGCTCGATGCGATCACCCCCGCCCCGGATGGGGAGGTCGAAGACTATGGCATCACCATCAAGACACCGCCCGACGCCGACCGGGGCGATGCCCCGGCGAGCTATGGCGATCCGCAGCATATCATCGAAGGCCCGGGCGCACCTGAGGTCTATCTGGGCAGCACACCGCCGGATATCGATCTGCTGACGCAGAACTCCATCGGGGCCACGGGGGATGATACCGACGGGTCGGATGATGAGGACGGGGTGATCCTGCCGCAATTCTACCGTGGTGGTCTGGCCGAGATCACGGTGACAGTCAGCGATCTGATCGCCGCGCCGGGGTCGTCCTATCTGCAGGCCTTTATCGACTTCGATGGCGATGGCACCTTCAACCAAGCCGGGGAGCAGGTGGCGGTGAACCTGCAAGACGGCGGCCCGCAGGACAAGGACGGCCTCAGCAATGGTACGATCCTTTTCGAAGTGGCTGTGCCCGCGGGGGCTACGACACTGCCCACCTATGCCCGCTTTCGCTGGTCGACCGACAGCACCGGCCTTGTCACAGCCTTTGAGGGGGAGGTGGAGGACTATACGCTCACCATCTCAAGCGATCCGCCGCCGCTGGTCTGCGATGCTTCGCTCTATGCCATCATCGACAGCCCCTCAGCGCTGAGGCGTATGACCTTCCGCGATGGTGGGGGGAGCTATGCCACGACGGTTGAGACCTCGGGCAGCACCGGACAGAACCGCGACGGCGCCTGGGGCTATAACGCGCTGGACGGCTATATCTACGGCGTGGATGAGAACAGTCGGCGGCTCTACCGGATCGACGGGGCGGGCGACATCACGGATTTCGGCAGTATCCCCGGCGCGGGGGATGCGTTGAACGCGGGGGATATCCTGCCGAATGGGCGGCTGATCTACGAAGTGGATCTGAATACATGGCAGATCATCGATCTGAGCAATCCCGCCACGCCGATCGCCTTGGGCGAGATCAGCCTCTCCATCGGCGTCAATCCCGAAGACCTCGCCTTCAACCCCGTGGATGGCATCATGTACGGGATCGACAGAAACTCGGGCTTCCTGTTCCGCGCAGCGGTCAACAACGGCACCCCGGGGAGCGTGACACCCCAAGCGATCGGCCCTGCCGTCTATGCGGGCATGTTCGACGCGCTGTGGTTCGACCGTGACGGCAGGCTCTATGGCTATTCCAACACCACCAACAACCTCTTTGTCATCTCAACGGCGACAGGTGTGCCGCAACTGGTATCCGGCATTCCGGTCGATGAAGGCGGGCGCAGCGATGGCATCTCCTGCCGGGGGCCTGCGCCGATCCCACTGGGGGGCATCTCGGGCAACATCTATGAAGACGCGGATGCCTCGGACGTGAAAGACAATGGGGAGACCAATTTCGGCGCGGGCGTGGGCATTTCGGTCTATGCCGACAATGGCACCCCGGCCAATACCGCCGATGACATCTTTCTAGTAACCACGGATACCTTGGCCGATGGCACCTATGCGGTTGGGGAGTTGATGGTGAACACGACCTACCGTGTCGCATTGGACGAGGCGGACCCCGATCTGCCTTCGGGGCTGACCATTGGCACCTCCAACCCGCTGCTTGGTGTTCCTGTCTCCGGCAATAGCGTGACAAGTGACCAAGACTTTGGCTTCGATCCGGCTGGCAGTGACCTCGAACTCAGCAAAATCGCCGCCGCTACCGGGACGACGACGCCGATCACCAATGTATCGGAGGGGGATACCATCGATTGGATCATCACCATCACCAATGTCAGCGGCGGCTCGCCCTCGGGGGTCAAGGTGATCGACCAGATCCCAAGCGGTTTCGCCTATGTCTCGGACGATGCGCCCGCGACGGGGGATACCTATGACCCCGACACGGGCTTGTGGTTCGTGGATGAACTGCTCAGCGGAGAGAGCGAGACCCTGAGGATCACCACCACGGTGCTGGGCAGCGGTGATTTCACCAATCAGGCCGAGATCATCTATAGCTCTCTGCCCGATCCCGACAGCGATCCCAGCACGGGCCCGCTGACCGATGACCTGTTCGACCAACTGCCCGACGATGACGAAGCCTCCTATTCCGTGACCCTCGTCACCGGAGAGCGGATTTTGACGGGCCGTGTCTTCATCGACAATGGTGCAGATGGCGGCACCGCCCATGACGCTCTGCGCAATGGCAGCGAAGGGGGGGCATCCTCGGCGGTGTTGGAGATCCTCGACAGTGGCGGTGCAGTGCTGGCGACCCCCGGTCTCGCGACCGATGGCACTTGGAGCTATGGGCTTTCTGGCAGCTACAGCGGGCCGATCACGATCCGCGCGATCCCGGCGAATAACTACCGGGCGATCTCGGAAGCGACGACCGGCCTGCCCGATTTGGTTGACACCAACCCGCATGACGGTGAATTCACCTTCACGCCCGAGGCTTTTGGCAATCGCATGGGGCTGGATATTGGACTGCTGCAACTGCCCAGTCTGACCAACGACCGGACCACGACCGTCGCGCAGGGGCAGGTTGCGACCCTGCCGCATATCTATACCGCCACCTCAGACGGGCAGGTGACCTTCTCCTACGCCGGTGCCACCTCGACCCCCACCGGCGCGTTCAGCGCGGCCCTGTTCCAAGATATCGGCTGTGACGATAGCGTCGACGGGCCGATCACCGGCCCCATCGCCGTCACCACGGGGCAGACCATCTGTATCGTCTCACGGGTGTCAGCCGGTTCGGGCGCTGGGCAGGGCAGTACCTACGTCTATCAGGTGCTGGCGACCACGGCATTCGCCCGGACCACGGTGACCAGTTCGGCCAGCAATACAGATGAGGTCTCGGTCGGGGGGCGTTCGACCCAGATTGAACTGCGCAAAACGGTCGAGAATGAGACCCAAGGCACTGGGGAGGGCACCACCAACCTCGGCAGTGTGAACGATATCCTTCTTTACCGCATCTATCTGCAAAACAACGCGACCACGCAGGCGTCCAACGTCAAGATTTACGATAGAACCCCGCCCTATACGCAGCTGTCGGAGCCTATCGTCGATCCGCAACAGGTCTCGCCCAACCTCAGCTGTGATCTGGTGGTGCCGGCAAGCAATGTGGCCAGCTATGCCGGGACGATCGAGTGGAATTGCACGGGCCAGATGTTGCCGGGGGAGACCGGGGCCGTGCAATTCAGGGTCGGCATTCAATAGGTCGATAGTGCTTGTCGGAGTGGCGGTGCATTTTGATGCGCCGCCGACCGTTTTTTGGCGGATGATCAACATTGATGCGCATAGGAAAACGGCACCTAGGCAGGGCTGTCGATCTTGGCATGGGCGACCCCCGTCATACGCGCGCTATCGCTTGCCTTCCCCCGCGGAGCCTGCAAACGGTGAGGCAAGTTAAACAGATCCTTCCGCCCCCCGACAAAAGCCCTCAAGGACCGCCCATGACCAAGTTCTGCCTGACCGTGACCTGCCCCTCGCAACGCGGGATTGTCGCCGCCATCGCCAATTACATCGCCGAAACCGGCTGCAACATCACCGACAGCGCGCAGTTCGACGACACCGAAAACGGCCAGTTCTTCATGCGCATCAGCGCCGAGGCCGAAACCGGTGCCACGCTCGAAAGCCTGCGCGAAGGGTTCACAGCGGTCGCGGAACCCTTTGGCATGACCTATGAATTTCACGACCAAGACACCACGATGAAGGTCGTGGTCATGGTCTCGCGCTTTGGCCACTGCCTGAACGATCTGCTCTACCGTGTGCGCATCGGCGCGCTCCCGATTGAGATCGTCGCCGTGATCTCAAACCATATGGATTACCAAAAGGTCGTGGCGAACCACGACATTCCATTTCACTGCATCAAGGTGACGAAGGAGAACAAACCGCAGGCCGAAGCGCGGATCATGGAAGTGGTCGAGGAAACCGGCGCGGAGCTGATCGTGCTGGCGCGCTACATGCAGATCTTGTCTGACGCCATGTGCCAAAAGATGTCGGGGCGGATCATCAACATTCACCATTCCTTTCTGCCGTCCTTCAAGGGGGCGAACCCTTACAAGCAGGCCTATGAACGGGGCGTGAAATTGATCGGTGCCACCTCGCATTACGTCACCGCCGATCTGGACGAGGGGCCGATCATCGAACAGGACACCGTGCGCATTACCCATGCGCAAAGCGCATCGGATTATGTCTCGCTCGGTCGCGATGTGGAGGCGAGCGTCTTGGCGCGCGCGATTCACGCCCATGCCCACCACCGGGTCTTTCTGAATGGCAATAAAACCGTGGTCTTTCCCGCATCGCCCGGCAGTTACAGCTCCAAGCGGATGGGCTAGGGGCCACGGCCCCGCGTCTGCCGAATGCGGCGGGGGCGCGGGGCCATCGGGCGGCTTGGTCGCGCCTGTAGGCAGGCGTGCACTAGCACGCAACGGCAGCGGATCAGCGTATGATTTAAAGAGATAAGTGGTGCCCCCACACGGACTCGAACCGCGGACCTACTGATTACAAATCAGTTGCTCTACCAGCTGAGCTATAGGGGCACTGAGGGCTCATTTAGAGAAAGGAGCCGGGGGGTGCAAGAGGGGAAATGCGAGATTCTTTCGGATTTTACACGCGCGCCGGGACGGGCTATTCAACGCCGAGATTTTCAAGGGTAAGCAGAGTATCATGCAGCTCGTTTTGCACACAGGTGTCCATTTCACGGAAGACGAGCGGCTGCTGAAATGCCTGCTGCGCAATCAGGACGATTTCGCCAAGACGGGCGTCAAAGTGCCCGGCCCCAGCACCTATCGCAACCTGTTCCGTGACACGCTCAACGCGATGCATAAGGCGGAGCCGTCGGAGGTGGCGCGGGATGTTCTGCTGGACGCGATCCTCGATGATGGGACAGCCAGCCGGGTGATCCTGTCGGATGCGAATTTCTTCCGCTCCCCTGTCACGGCCCTGCAAGAAGGCGTGCTCTATCCCGCCGCCGCCGTGCGCATGCTGCGCATGGCACAGCTTTTCCCCGAAGATGAGATGCGCCTCTTTATGGCGATCCGCAATCCCGCCTCCCTCGTGCCGGTGCTTTACGAGAAAGCGGCGGATAAAACCTCGGCGGCGTTCTGGGGGCAACGGGGGCCGGAGGACCTGCGTTGGTCCGAGACGATCGGCCAACTGCGCGAGGCCGCGCCGGGGATTCCCATCACCCTGTGGTGCAATGAAGACGCGCCGCTTATCTGGGCGCAGATCATTCGCGAGATGGCGGGGCTGGCGCCCGAGACCAAGATCAAGGGCGGTTTCGATCTTTTGCAGACGATCATGTCGGAGGAGGGGATGAAGCGCTTTCGCGGCTATCTCGACACCCACCCCGATATGTCTGAGGCGCAGAAGCGCCGCGTGATCACCGCGTTCCTCGACAAATACGCGCTGGAGGAAGAGATCGAAGAAGAGCTCGATATGCCCGGCTGGACCGAGGAATTGGTCGAGCGGATGACGGCGATCTATGACGCGGATGTTGAGGTCATCCGCGCCATGCCGGACGTCACCCTGATCGCGCCTTAGGCCGCGGCCAGTTCGGTGATCACATCATAGGCCATGGCCACATCTTCGGCCGTGGCGGTGAAAGCACCTGCCTGAAAGCGGATCACGAATGCCCCGTCGATCCGGGTCTGAGTCAGGTAAATGCGCCCATCGTCGTTGATCCGGTTCAGCAGGTCTTGGTTATGGGCATCTAGATCTTCGGCACCGAGATGGCGGAAGGTGAAGAGCGAGAGCATCGGCTGGGTCACGATCTCGAACCCCTCCGTCGCGTCCAGCCGCGCGGCCAAGTCCTGCGCCCATGTCACATGGTTGCGGATCATCTCGCGTAGCCCCTCCAGCCCATGGGCGCGGATCAGGAACCACAGTTTGAGCGCGCGGAAACGGCGGCCCAGCGGCACGGACCATTCGGAATAGTTCACCACGCCATCGGCGCCATGGGTCTTCAGATACTCCGGCTGAATTGCCAAGGTGCGCACCAGATCGTCGGGATTGCGCAGGAAATGCGTGGTGCAGTCAAACTGCGCCCCCAGCCATTTATGCGGGTTCATCACCACCGAGTCGGCCCGTTCGACCCCGGCCCAAAGGGCGCGGAATTCAGGACAGATCATCGCCGATCCGGCCCAAGCGGCGTCGACATGGGTGTAGAGCCCTTCGGCCTCGGCCACATCCATCACGGCGGCAATGTCATCGCTGGCCCCTGCGCTGGTGCCCCCGGTGCAGGCGATGATGCCCGCAGGCAGATGCCCCGCCGCGCGGTCGGCGGCAATGACGGCGCGCAGGGCATCCGCGTCCATCGCACGGGTCGGGCCTTGGGTCGGAATACGGACAAGGTTCTCTTCGCCCAGCCCCGCGATCCAGATGGCCCGGTCGACCGAGGTATGCACCTCGTCCGAGCAATAGACCCGTAGGCGCGGCTGGCCCGACAGCCCCGCGCGGTTGCCCTGCCAATCAAGCGCGCGTTCGCGCATTGTCAGCACGGCGCAGAGCGTGGCGGAACTGGCGCTGTCTTGGATCACCCCGGTAAAGCCATCCGGCAAGCCGATCGCCTGACGCATCCAATCGCAAACGCGGGTCTCCAGCTCCGTCGCGGCCGGAGAGGTCTGCCACAGCATGCATTGCGCCGCGATGGCCGAGACGAAATATTCCGCCAGCACCGAGACCGGCGCGGCATTGGCGGGAAAATAGGCAAAGAAGCGGGGATGCTGCCAATGGGTCATGCCGGGCATGAGCGTCTGTTCGAAATCGTCGAAGATCGCCTGCATCGCCTCGGCCCCTTCGGGCGGGGCATCGGGCAGGACGGAAAGCACCGCGCCGGGGGCCACCTGCGCGCGCACCGGGCGGTTGCGCAGACCCGCGTGGTAATCGGCAGCCCAGTCGGCGGCGCGGCGGCCCCAAGCTCGGAAATCCTCCCAATTCATGCGCCGCTCCCTTGCTGTGGAATTCTGGTTGTCATCCGCATTTCCTGCCCCATGTTGTTGTATTGTCTCACTGTTGTTCCGCTGGGCTTGACCTCTTCAAGAATGTTGTCGCAGCGGCTATGGTGGTCGTCACGCCCTTTTGGGCGGTCTTTGACTTGGTAAGTAGCGATCAGGAAACCGTCAAGAATGGCCCCAATGCCCCCCCTGCGCCGCACTGCCCGCTCCCTTCCGATTGCGCTTTTGCGCGCGCGGGAAAGGGTGATGGGGCCGATCCGCGAGATCTTGAACGAAAGCGGCATCTCGGAACAGAAATTCCGCGTGCTGCGCGTGGTCGAGGAATCCGGCCCGATGGAGCAGACCGCACTGGCGCAGCAGGCCTGTCTGCTGCTGCCGAGCCTGACCCGCATGCTGCGCGCGATGGAGGAGGAGGGGCTGCTCAGCCGTGCCAGCGATCCCGATGACGGGCGCAAATCCATCGTCACCATCACCGATCAGGGCCGTCAGGTGATCCAAGACCACGCGGGTGATGCGGCGGCGCTGTTCTCTGACTTCGAGGCGCGTTTCGGCAAGCAGCGGATGGAAGACCTGCTCGATATGCTCGAAGATCTCGTCAATCTGGACATGCAGAAAAAGACCGACGGGCAAAAGAAAGACTGACGGGAAAGGTGTTGGCGGGCAGGGGGTTAGCCCCCTTGCGCCATCCGCCGTACCGCGCAGATCCCCGCCAGCGCCATGCGGCTGCCATCGGCCTCGGTCGCCAGTGCGCCCTGTTGCGACAGCGCCCGCAGATAAAGCGGTACAGCCCCGCCCGTGCCGATCACCGCCAGCGTTTGCCCCAGCCAATAGGCCCGCGCCGCCGCCAGTTCCGCCCCGATCAAAGTACCCGCCAGCCGCGCCTCTGCGGTGGGTGGCGGGATGTCTTGCAAGGCCAGTTCGGCCCGGATGGAAGCCAGCCGCCCCGCCATACGCTCAGGCCGCGACAGCCCATCGCTAAGCGCATCGTCAAAGGCCGTGTCGTCCAGCGCCGTGCCCTCGGCAGGGGTGCCATCGCCTAAGAGGGCCAGCAATTCCCCGGTCAGGAAGGTCTGAAAACTCACCACCTCGCCCGCGCTGATCTGCGCCCAGACCGACGTGGCTCCGGGCAGGCAGATCACCCCGTCCCAGTCTTTGTTGAGGCTCAGAAACCCCGCGATGCGCGTTTCGGCCCCTTGCAGCAGACCGCTGGGGGTCTGCTGGCGCAGGGGTGGGATGACCTGAAGGTCGAAGTTTTCGGTGGCGACAGCCGTTGTGCGTTCAGCCGTGGCGGAGCAGGGCACCATGCGCGGCGCGGCATAGGTCCTGCCTGCGGGCATGCCAGCGACGAAAACCAGCAGGCGAGGCAGCTGCCACGGCGCGGTCAGCTTAGCGAGCGCGGCGTCGAAGGCCGCGAGGCCGTCGGGTTCGGCAGTCTCGCTCTCGCTCGTGGCGCTCTCAAGCGCTGATCCGCCCTGCATGGCCCAGACCTGCAAACGCGCCTTGTGAACCTCTACCGCCAGCCAATCTGCATTGCTCAAACCCGTCATCGCGCTGCCCTCGTCGTGGAATGTCTCAACGGCATAGGCCCTATGGCCTGCGGGTTCAACGCGTCCGCTGCGCGCAGACAGACGAACCGCCGATTTGTTTCAAGCCTAAAATATTTATTCTTGAACGAAAAAGCGACTCGCCCTAGGCTCCCTTCCAAAGCGAACCAGAGGGGAATTTCGATGCGTGCAATCTGTCTTGGCGGCGGTCCTGCGGGGCTTTACTTCGCGATCTCTCTCAAGCTGCGCCAGCCCGAGGCCGATGTCACCGTGCTGGAGCGCAACCGGCCCGACGACACCTTCGGCTGGGGCGTCGTGCTCTCGGACGAGACGCTCGACAATCTGGAGGTCAACGACCCCGTCTCGGCCAAGGAAATCCGCAGCCACTTCGCCTATTGGGACGACATCGCGCTGCACCACAAGGGCAACACGATCCTCAGCTCCGGCCACGGTTTCTGCGGCATCGGGCGCAAGCGGCTGCTGCTCATTTTGCAGGAGCGGGCCCGCGAATTGGGTGTGAACCTGCAGTTCGAGACCGAGGTGAAGGCCGCATCGGAATACATGGACGACTACGATCTGGTTGTCGCCTCGGACGGTCTGAACTCCAAGACCCGAATGGAGTTCGAGGACACCTTCAAGCCCGACATCGACGTGCGCCGCTGCCCCTTCGTTTGGCTCGGCACGCATCAGAAATTCGACAACGCCTTCACCTTCATGTTTGAGAAGACCGACAAGGGCTGGATCTGGGTCCACGCCTACCAGTTCGACAAGGACACGGCGACTTTCATCGTCGAATGCAGCCAAGAGACCTTCGACGCCTACGGTTTCGGCGAGAAGTCGCAGGAAGAGACCATCGCGATCTGCGAGGAGATCTTCAAAGACCATCTTGACGGCCACAAGCTGATGACCAACGCCAGCCACATCCGCGGCTCGGCTTGGATCAAGTTCCCCCGCGTGCTTTGCGAAAAGTGGAGCCACGAGAACGTCGTGCTGCTGGGCGATGCCTCGGCCACGGCGCATTTCTCGATCGGCTCGGGCACGAAACTGGCGCTGGAATCGGCGATCTCGCTCGCGAAACACGTCACCGACGACGCCGATCTGCCCACCGCTTTCGAGAAATACGAGGAGGCCCGCCGCCTTGAGGTGCTGCGCCTGCAATCGGCGGCGCGCAACTCGGTCGAATGGTTCGAGGACGTGGAGCGTTACCTCGACCTCGATCCGGTGCAGTTGAACTACTCCATGCTGACCCGCAGCCAGCGGATCAGCCACGAGAACCTGCGCGAGCGGGATCCCAAGTGGCTGGAGGGAGCCGAAAAATGGTTCCTCGAACAGGCGGGCGCCGACACCAACGGCCCGATCCGCGCGCCCATGTTCGCGCCGTTTCAACTGCGCAACATGAAGCTCAACAACCGTATCGTCGTCTCGCCCATGGCGCAGTACAAGGCCGTGGACGGCTGCCCGACGGACTGGCATTTCGTGCATTACGCCGAACGGGCCAAGGGCGGGGCAGGGCTGGTCTATACCGAGATGACCTGCGTCTCCCCCGAGGGTCGGATCACGCCGGGATGCCCCGGCCTCTACGCGCCCGAGCACGAGGCGGCGTGGAAGCGGCTCACGGATTTCGTCCATGCCGAGACCGACGCCAAGATCTGCTGCCAGATCGGCCACTCAGGTCGCAAAGGCTCGACCCAGCTGGGCTGGGAGGAGATGGACGCGCCGCTGAAAGCGGGCAATTGGGAGATCATCTCGGCCTCGCCGATCCCGTGGTCGGAAAACAACGCCGTGCCGAAGGAAGCGACACGCGCGGATATGGACCAGATCCGCGACGAATTTGTTGAGGCTGCCCGCATGGCGGAGCGCGCCAATTTCGACATGATCGAACTGCACGCGGCCCACGGCTACCTGATCTCGTCGTTCATCTCGCCCCTGTCGAACCAGCGCGAAGATGAATACGGCGGCAGCCTTGAGAACCGCATGCGCTACCCGCTCGAAGTCTTCCGCGCCATGCGCGACGCATGGCCCGAGGAAAAGCCGATGGCGGTGCGCATCTCGGCCAATGACTGGGTTGAGGAAGACGGCGTCACGCCCGAAGAAGCGGTCGAGATCGCGCGCATGTTCAGTGAGGCCGGGGCCGACATCATCGACGTCTCGGCGGGCCAGACCTCGAAACAGGCCAAGCCGGTCTATGGCCGCATGTTCCAGACCCCCTTCAGCGACCGCATCCGCAACGACGGCGGGATCAAGACCATGGCCGTGGGCAATATCTACGAGGCCGACCACGTCAATTCGATCCTGATGGCGGGCCGCGCCGATCTCGTCTGCCTCGCCCGGCCGCACTTGGCCGATCCCTATTGGACCCTGCACGCCGCCGCCGCCATCGGCGACCGCCATGCCGACTGGCCGCTGCCCTACGGCCCCGGCCGCGATCAGGCATGGCGTCTGGCGGACCGCGCGGCGGAGATGGAGAAGGTATGAATCATATCGTCATCACCGGCGGCGGCACCGGCGTGGGCGCGGAGATTGCCCATGCGGTCGCCAAGAGCGGGGCGAAGGTCACCATCATGGGCCGCCGCGAAGCACCCTTGCGCGAACAGGGGCTGCCGTTTCAAAGCTGCGACGTGACCGATACAGATGCCGTGCAAGCGGCCTTCGCCGCCGCGCGTAAAGAGAACGGCCCCATCACCGGCGTCATCGCCAACGCCGGTGCAGCCCATTCCGCGCCTTTCCACAAGATCACCGCGCAAGACATGAGCGACATGATGGCGGTCAATGTCACCGGCGTCTTCAATGTCTGGCAGGCGGCACTAGCAGAGATGAAGGAGGCCGGGCAGGGGCGGCTGATCGCCGTGGCCTCCACCGCGGGCCTCAAGGGTTACCCATATGTCGCGGGCTATGTCGCGGCCAAACACGGTGTCGTCGGCCTCACCCGGGCGCTGGCACTGGAACTGGCGCGCACGGGCATTACCGTGAACGCGATCTGCCCCGGCTTTATCGACACGCCGCTGCTGGAGCGGTCGGTCGAGAACATCACCTCCACCACGGGCAAGAACGCCGAGGAGGCCCGCGCCCTGCTGAAACGCGCCAGCCCGCAGAACCGCTTCGTCGAAACTTCTGAGGTCGCCGGCGCCGTGCTCTATCTGCTCTCAGACGCCGCGGCTTCGGTCAACGGCCATGCGCTGTCGCTGTCGGGGGGCGAGGTATGAGCAACGCGGCCAAGGATCGCGTGCGCCTCTGGCTGCGGCTGCTGAAAGTGGTACGCGGGTTGGAACAGGAACTCCGCGACACACTTCGGCGCGAACATAACACCACGCTGCCACGTTTCGACGTGATGTCGGCCCTCTCGCGCCATCCGGAGGGGCTGAAGATGAGCCAGCTTTCCGGCGTGCTGCGGGTGTCCAACGGCAATGTCACTGGCATCGCCGACCGCCTCAGCGAAGAGGGGCTGGTGGAGCGCATCCCCGTGCCGGGCGACCGGCGCGCGATGATGCTGCGGCTGACGCCTGAGGGGGCGGCGCAATTCGCCCGCCAAGCGCAGGCGCATGAAGACTGGATCAACGAAAAACTGCGCGGAATCTCCTCCGAGGAAGCCCGCGCCATGGCGGCCCGCCTACAAGCCTTCGCCGCCCAAACGGAAGAAGAGGAAAAAGCCAATGCGTAGTGATGTGACGCATTTTCAATGCGAGATCAAAGACCGGATCGCCACCGTGCGGCTCGACCGGCCCGACCGCAAGAACCCGCTGACCTTCGACAGCTACGCCGAGCTGCGCGACTGGTTCCGCGATCTGGTCTATGCCGATGACGTCGACGTGGTGATCTTCGGCTCCAACGGGGGTAACTTTAGCTCCGGCGGGGATGTACACGATATCATTGGCCCTTTGACTAAGATGAATATGAAGGAGCTGCTGCAATTCACCCGCATGACCGGCGATCTGGTCAAGGCCATCGTGAACTGCGGCAAGCCGGTGATCGCCGCCGTCGACGGTGTCTGTGTCGGCGCGGGCGCGATCATCGCTATGGCCTCAGACCTGCGGCTGGCGACGGCGGAGGCCAAGACGGCCTTCCTCTTCACCCGCGTGGGCCTCGCGGGTTGCGACATGGGCGCCTGCGCGATCCTGCCGCGCATCATCGGCCAGACGCGGGCCGCGGAACTGCTCTACACAGGCCGCTCGATGTCGGCAGAAGAGGGCGAACGCTGGGGCTTCTACAACCGTCTGGTGACGGGCGAGACGCTGGAAGAGGAGGCCATGGCAATGGCCAAGAAAATCCAGGGCGGCCCCAATTTCGCGCATATGATGACCAAGACGATGCTGGCCCAAGAATGGGCCATGTCGATCGAACAGGCGATTGAGGCCGAGGCGCAGGCGCAGGCGATCTGCATGCAAACGGGTGATTTCGAGCGCGCCTACAACGCCTTCGTCGCCAAGGAGCGCCCGGTCTTCGAAGGGGATTGAGCCGAATACGAAAGCCAAAAGATAACACGTGGGGAGGCGTAACCATGGCTGACACAAGTTTTCTCGACTGGCCCTTTTTCGAGCCGCGCCACAAGGAACTGGCGCTGAAGCTCGACGACTGGGCCAAGCGCGAACTGAAAAACGTGGATCACGGCGACACAGACGGGGCTTGCCGCGATCTGGTGACGATGATGGGGCAGGACGGCTGGCTGCGCCACAGCGGTGCGGAAGGCGGCGAGGTACTCGACGTTCGCACCCTCTGCCTGATCCGCGAAACACTGGCCCGCCACGACGGGCTGGCGGATTTCTCCTTTGCGATGCAGGGACTTGGCACCGGGGCAATCTCGCTCTTCGGGACCGATGAGCAGAAGGCCGAATGGCTGCCTAAGACCCGCTCGGGACAGGCGATTTCGGCCTTCGCGCTGACCGAACCGCAATCGGGCTCGGACGTGGCCAATTCCACCATGACGGCCAAGGCGGAGGGCAATGGCTACGTCCTTGACGGGCGCAAGACGTGGATCTCCAACGGCGGCATCGCGGATGTCTACACCGTTTTTGCCCGCACCGGGGAGGCGCCGGGCGCCAAGGGGCTTTCGGCCTTCATCGTGCCCGCCGACACGCCGGGGCTGAAGGTCGAGGAACGGCTCGAGGTCATGGCCCCGCACCCGCTGGCGACGCTGCATTTCGACGGCGTGAAACTGCCCGGCTCGGCGCTTCTGGGCGAGGCGGGACGCGGCTTCGCCATCGCCATGTCGGTACTCGACGTCTTCCGTTCCACCGTGGCCGCCGCCGCCCTTGGCTTTGCCCGCCGCGCGTTGGATGAGGCGCTCACCCGCGTGACCAGCCGTCAGGTGCAGGGCGCGCCCTTGAGTGAGTTGCAGATGGTGCAGGGCCATATCGCGGACATGGCGCTCGACGTCGATGCCGCGGCGCTGCTGGTCTACCGCGCTGCATGGACCAAGGACAGCGGCGCACCGCGCGTCACCCGCGAGGCCGCGATGGCGAAGCTCTTTGCCACCGATCAGGCGCAAGAGGTCATCGACAAGGCCGTTCAATTGCACGGCGGCGATGGTGTGCGTAATGGCGAGGCAGTCGAGCGACTTTACCGTGAAATCAGGGCCTTGCGCATTTACGAGGGCGCGTCGGACGTGCAACGTGTTGTCATCGCGCGACAGACTTTGGGAGCCATGTCATGAAGCTGCATCCGACCGGACATGAAGATACATTCGCCCGCGACAACCTGCCGCCTTTCGACCAGTGGCCGGACCTGTTGCTGGAGCGTTTCGACTATCCCGAACTCCTGAACGTCGGCGTAGAACTCACTGATAAAATGGTGGAAAGAGGGTTCGGCGACCATACCGCGCTGATCGGCAACGGGCGGCGGCGGACCTATAAGGAGTTGTCGGACTGGACCAACCGTCTGGCCGCGGCGCTGGTTGAGGACTTGGGCGTGAAGCCGGGCAACCGGGTTCTGATCCGTTCGGCCAACAACCCCGCCATGGTGGCCTGCTGGCTGGCGGCGACCAAGGCAGGTGCGGTGGTCGTGAACACCATGCCGATGCTGCGCGCGGGCGAGCTTTCGGCCATCGTCGACAAGGCCGAAATCACCCATGCGCTTTGCGACACGCGGCTGATGGATGAGATGACGGCCTGTGCCGAGACCTCGAAGTTCCTCAAGACCGTCGCGGGCTTCGACGGTACCAGCAACCACGATGCCGAGCTGGACCGTCTGGCGCTGGAAAAGCCGGTTCATTTTGAGGCGGTGGACACCGCGCAGGATGATGTGGCGCTGCTCGGGTTTACATCAGGAACCACCGGTAACCCCAAGGCCACAATGCATTTTCATCGCGATCTTCTGATCATCGCGGACGGCTATGCGCGCGAGGTGCTCAGCGTCACCCCCGAGGACGTCTTTGTGGGCTCGCCACCCTTGGCCTTCACCTTTGGACTTGGCGGCCTTGCCGTCTTCCCGCTGCGCTTCGGTGCCGCGGCGACGCTTTTGGAAACCGCCAGCCCGCCCAACATGATCGAGATCATCGAGAAGTACAAAGCCACCGTCTGTTTCACCGCGCCGACCGCCTACCGCGCCATGCTGCAGGCGATGGAGGAGGGCGCGGACCTCAGCAGCCTGCGCGCCGCCGTATCCGCCGGAGAAACGCTGCCCGCGCCAGTCTACCACGAATGGCAGGAAAAAACCGGCAAGCCCATGCTCGACGGGATCGGGGCGACGGAGATGCTGCATATCTTCATCTCCAACCGCTTCGACGATCACCGCGCGGCCTGTACCGGCAAGCCGGTGACGGGCTACGAGGCGAAGGTGATCGACGCGGAGGGCAAGGAGGTGCCGCGCGGAGAGGTGGGGCGTCTTGCGGTGCGCGGGCCGATCGGTTGCCGCTATCTGGGCGACAAGCGGCAGGCCGATTACGTCAAGGACGGCTGGAACATCACCGGCGACAGCTTCATCATGGACGAAGACGGCTACCTGCATTTCGCCGCCCGCAACGACGACATGATCATCAGTTCGGGCTACAATATCGCTGGGCCGGAGGTCGAAGCCGCACTTCTGAGTCACCCTTGGGTCAGCGAATGCGGCGTGGTCGCCGCCCCCGACGAAGCCCGCGGCTCCATCGTGCAGGCGCATGTGGTTCTGGTCGAGGGTGCGCCAGAAGATGCTAACACCATCAAGACCTTGCAGGACCATGTTAAAGCGACGATCGCGCCTTACAAATACCCACGCGACATCCGTTTCATCAAGGAACTGCCCAAGACCGCGACCGGCAAGATTCAGCGCTTCGCGTTGAGAGAGGACAAATGAGCACTTTCGACGAAGCCTCCCGTGGCGCCAAGATGGATTTCGCCAAGGACAAGTCCTATGGCGACTACCTCGGGCTGGACCAGATCCTGACCACCGAGAACCCGCTCGACATGGCGCATGACGGGCTGCTGTTCATCATCCAGCACCAGACGTCCGAGCTTTGGATGAAGCTTGCCATCCACGAGCTGACGGCCTGTCGGCAGGCCCTGCAGGTTGGTGATTTGCGCCCCAGTTTCAAGATGTTGACCCGCGTGGCACGGATCTTTGAACAGCTTAACTCCGCCTGGGATGTGCTGCGCACCATGACGCCCAGCGAATACACGCAGTTCCGCCCCTACCTTGGCGCGTCCTCGGGCTTCCAGTCCTATCAGTATCGCTTGATCGAATATCTTCTGGGCAACCGCATCGCCGCGCTGACCAAGCTGCACGAACATACGCCCGAGCCGCACGCGGCGCTTGTGGCGGAGATGCAGCAGCCGAGCCTTTATCAGGTGGCGGTGGATCTGCTTTGTGACCGGATGGGGGTGCCCTCGCTCGCCGGCCAGCCCGAACCGCGCGCGTGGGAGGCCAAGCAAGAGGTGCAAGTTCTCTGGCAAAAGGTTTATGAAGACCCGGCAACCCATTGGGAACTCTACGAATTGGCCGAGAAATTCGTCGATCTCGAGGATTACTTCCGCCGCTGGCGGTTCAACCACGTCACCACCGTGGAACGCATCATTGGATTCAAGCGCGGCACGGGCGGCACCACGGGTGTGACGTATCTGCGCAAAATGCTCGAGGTGGAGCTCTTCCCCGAGCTTTGGCACGTGAGAGGAGCACTGTAAGTGTCTGTTTTGAAAAAAGATCAGTTTGTCCTGCCCGAGGGCGTCATCTACCTCGACGGCAACTCCCTGGGGCCGCTGCCGAAGGCCGCCGCGGCGCGGGTCCAGGAAATGATCACGGACGAATGGGGCGAGATGCTGATCCGCGGCTGGAACAAGGCCGCTTGGATGGAACAGCCCGCCCGCGTCGGCAATATGGTGGCCGGGATCGTCGGCGCGCCCGAGGGTTCGGTTGTCATGGGCGACACGCTCTCGATCAAGGTGTTTCAGGCGCTGGCCTCGGCGCTGAAGCTGCGGCCCGGGCGCAAGGTGATCCTGTCGGACAACGGCAACTTCCCGTCGGACCTCTACATGGCCGAGGGGCTGGTGGGGCTGTTGGAGCAGGGCTATGAGCTGCGCACCGTGGCGCCCGAGGAGGTGACGGAGGCCATTGGCGAGGATATCGCCGCCGTGATGCTCACGGAGGTCGATTACCGCACCGGGCGCAAACACGACATGAAGGCGATCACCGAACTGGCCCATGCCAATGGCGCGGTGATGATCTGGGATCTGGCGCATTCCGCGGGGGCGCTGCCGGTGGATTTGGCGAGTAGCAATTGCGAATTCGCCGTGGGCTGCACCTACAAGTACCTCAATGGCGGGCCGGGCGCACCGGGCTTCATCTACGTCCGCCCCGATCTGGCAGACGCGGTGCAGCCGGCGCTCGCGGGCTGGCTGGGCCACCGCCAGCCCTTTGCCTTTGAACAGAATTACCAGCCCGGGCAGGGGATCGAGCGGATGCGCGTCGGCACGCCGCCGGTCATTCAGCTCACGGCGCTGGAAGTGGCAATGGAGCTTTGGGCCGATGTCGACATGCAGGCACTGCGCGAGGCCTCGGTGGCGTTGCAGGAGCAGTTCATCGAAGAGATCGAGCGCGACGTGCCGCAGCTGACGCTGGCGAGCCCGCGCAACAGCGCCGAACGGGGCAGTCAGGTCTCCTTCCGGTTCGAGGAAGGCTATGCCGCGATGCAGGCGGTGATCGACCGCGGCGTGATTGGCGACTTCCGCGCGCCCGACATCATGCGCTTCGGCTTCACGCCACTTTATCTGGACGCCGAGGATGTCTTCAAGGCGGTCGCGATCATCCGCGACGTGATGGAGAACCGCCTCTGGGACAACGAAAAATACAAGACCCGCGCGCGGGTGACCTGACAGTATCAGGCGCAGGCGCTAAGCTGGCAAAACGATCCAACAAAACGGGCCCGGCAAAGAGGCCCAAACCAACCAAGGGAGACTGAAATGAAGATTAAATCACTGGTGATGGCGGCCTCGGTCGCGGCATTGGCGGCAGGCGGCGCATGGGCCGAAGAGGGCAAGGTGAAGGTCGGCATGATCACCACGCTTTCAGGCGGCGGCGCGGGCCTTGGCATTGACGTGCGCGACGGGTTCCTGCTGGCCACCAAGATGGCCGGGAACGAGAACCTTGAGGTTGTGGTCGAGGACGACCAGCGCAAGCCCGAGATCGCGGTTCAGCTAGCCGACAAGATGATCCAGTCCGAAAAGGTCGACGTCATGACCGGCATCATCTGGTCCAACCTCGCCATGGCCGTGGTGCCGGCGGCGACCGCGCAGGGCAAGTTCTACCTTTCGCCCAATGCTGGCCCTTCGGCGCTGGCGGGCAAGGGCTGCAACCCGCTTTACTTCAACGTGGCATGGCAGAACGACAACCTGCACGAAGCGGCTGGGGCCTATGCCAATGACGCAGGCTACGCGAATACCTTCATGCTGGCCCCGAACTATCCGGCGGGCAAGGACGCGCTGACCGGCTACAAACGCACCTATGAGGGCGAGGCGGCGGGCGAGGTCTATACCGATCTGGGCCAGACCGACTACGCCGCCGAGATCGCGCAGATCCGCGCCTCGGGTGCGGACAGCGTTTTCTTCTTCCTGCCCGGTGGGATGGGAATTTCCTTCCTCAAGCAGTACGCCAACTCTGGCGTGGAACTGCCCGTCGTCGGCCCGGCCTTCAGCTTTGATCAGGGCATTCTGCAGGCCGTGGGCGAGGCCGCTGTCGGGATCAAGAACACCAGCCAGTGGAACAAGGACCTCGATAACGCGGCGAACAAAGAGTTCGTGACTGCTTTCCAAGAGGAATACGACCGTCTACCGTCGCTCTACGCCAGCCAAGGCTATGACACCGCGAACCTGTTGTTAAGCGCGATGGTGAAGGCCGATGTGTCGGATCAGGACGCTTTCCAAGCGGCGCTGAAAGAGGCCGATTTCGACAGCGTGCGCGGCAAGTTCTCCTTTGGTAACAACAACCACCCGATCCAAGACTACTACGTGCGCGAAGTGGTCAAGGAGGGCGATGTCTATACTAACAAGCTCATCGGCCCCTCGCTGACCGATCACGCTGACGCCTACGCGGCCGACTGCAAGATGTAATCCCGCGCGGCCCCGGCGCTGATTTCGGTCACGCCGGGGCCGACAAACTAACGCTTTCACGCCGGGCTTCGTCCGGCGCGCCGGGAGGCTTTGCCAAATGTCATTCATCCTGCTCGTCGAACAGGTGCTGAACGGGGTCCAATCCGGGGTCATGTTGTTTCTCATGGCCGCCGGGCTCACGCTCATCTTCGGGGTCATGGGGTTGATCAATCTCGCCCATGGTTCGCTCTACATGGTTGGCGCCTTTGCCGCCGCGGCGGTGGCGGCGGCCACTGGGTCTTTCCTTCTGGCGCTGGTGGCCGCGCTTGCCGCTGCCGCCTTGGCGGGCTGCCTGATCGAGATGACGGTGATCCGTCGCCTTTATGACCGAGACCACCTCGATCAGGTTCTGGCGACCTTCGCGATGATCCTGATTTTCTCCGAGGGTACGCGCTTCTTTTTTGGCTCCTTCCCGCTGTTTCTCGACATTCCCGCCGCGCTGGCGGGGCCGGTGACGCTGCCGGGCGGCATCCAGTATCCGCTTTACCGCCTTGTCATCATCGGCGTGGGGCTTGCCATCGCCACCGGTCTCTTCCTGCTGATCGCCCGCACCCGCATCGGCATCCAGATCCGCGCGGGCGAGGCCGACCGCGAGATGATCGCGGCGCTCGGCGTCGACATCGCCAAGCTCTACACGCTGGTCTTCGCACTCGGCGCCGCCCTTGCGGGGCTCGCCGGGGCGTTGGTGGGCGCGATCCAGTCGGTGCAGGTGGGCATGGGCGAGCCGGTGCTGATCCTTGCCTTCGTGGTCATCGTCATCGGTGGCATCGGCTCGATCAAGGGCGCGCTGATCGGCGCGCTGCTGGTGGGGCTGACGGACACGCTGGGCTCGGTCCTGCTGCCGCTCATTTTTGCCAATTTCATGGAGGCCTCGGCGGCCACCTCCGTCGGCTCCTCGCTCGCCTCCATGTCAATCTACATTCTCATGGCGGGGGTTTTGCTGTTCAAGCCCACCGGCCTGTTCGGGGAGGCCTGAGCCATGATGCGCGAACAACTCGTAAACATCTTTCTCTTCCTGCTCCTGCCGGTCACGGCGCTGGCGGCTTTCGCACTGGATGAGCCCTTCATCATCACGCTGGCGACCAAGGCCGCGATCCTCGCGCTGGCCGGCGTAGGTCTTAACATCGCGCTCGGGTTGGGCGGGCTGGTGAGCTTCGGTCACGCGGCATTCTTCGGGCTTGGCGGCTATGCCATGGGCATCCTTGCCGCCCATGCGCAGAGCTACACGCCGATCATGGAGAGCCCCTTCCTGATCGAGGGCACCAAGTCGATGCCCATCATCTGGCTGGTGGCGATCGTGGTCTCGGCGCTGGCCGCGCTGTTAATTGGCGCGCTGTCTTTGCGCACCTCGGGCGTCTATTTCATCATGGTTACGCTGGCCTTCGGACAGATGCTCTTCTACTTCTCGATCTCCTGGCCGGCCTATGGCGGCGAGGACGGGCTGTCGATCTATGTGCGCAATGGCTTTCCGGGGCTGAACACGCTGGACCCGCTGACCTTTTTCGCCATCGCCTTTGCCGTGCTGGCGCTGGTGCTGCTCTTCGCGGGCCGTCTGGCGCGCGCGCCCTTTGGCCTTGCCCTGTCGGCGGCACGGCAGAACGCCGAGCGGGTCGAGAGCGTGGGCCTCGCGCCCTGCCGGCTGCGGCTGGTGGCCTTTGTCATCTCGGGCGCGGTCACCGGGCTTGCGGGCGCGCTGTTCGCCGATCTCAATCGTTTCGTGAGCCCGACGATGTTCTCGTGGCAGACCTCGGGCGAGATCATGATTTTCGTGATCCTCGGCGGGGTGGGGCGGCTGTTTGGCCCGGTGGCCGGGGCGGCGCTGTTTATCCTGTTGGAGCATGTCTTGGGCGGGTTGTCGGAGTTCTGGCACATCTACCTTGGCTTCCTGCTGCTGATGGTGGTGCTCTTTGCCCGGGGCGGCATGATCGGCCTCATCGCCGGACGGGAGGTGGCCCATGACTGAGCAGATGACTGATGCGCTTTTGGACGTGCGCAACCTGCACAAGAGCTTCGGCGCCTTGAAGGCCACGGATGATGTCTCCATCACCCTGCGCCCGGGCGAGATCCACGCGCTGATCGGCCCCAACGGGGCGGGCAAGTCGACGCTAATCAAGCAGATCGCGGGCGGGCTGCGCTCGGACAGTGGCTCGGTGCATTTCGCAGGGCAGGACGTGACGCCGCTCAGCACCGTGCAGCGGGCGCGGGCAGGGTTGGGGCGGACTTTCCAGATATCTTCGCTGGCGATGGAATACACGGTGCTGCAGAATGCGGTGCTGGGCGCGCTCGGTCAATCGGGCCGGGTGATGCGTTTCTTCGCCCCGGTGATGCGGCAGGCGGCGTTGCGGGCCGAGGCGATGCGCGCGCTGGAACTGGTGGGGCTGGCCGATCACGCGGCCAAGCGCACCTCGGACCTGTCGCACGGCCAACGGCGCCAGCTTGAGGTCGCCGTGGCGCTGACGCTGCGGCCCAAGGTCTTCCTGATGGACGAACCGATGGCCGGGCTTGGCGCAAGTGGGTCGCGCGAGATGACCGGCTTTCTCGATGGCCTTAGGGCCGAGGCGCCGATCCTGCTGGTAGAGCATGACATGGACGCGGTCTTTGCACTCGCCGACCGTATCTCGGTGCTGGTCTACGGGCGCATCATCGCCAGCGGCACGGCGGCCGAGATCAAGGCCGATCCACAGGTCCGCGTGGCCTATTTGGGTGAGGAGGACGCGGCATGAGCCTGCTGGAACTGAAGGACATCACCGCCTCCTACGGGCCGACGCAGGCGCTTTTCGGCGTCGATCTGGCGCTGGAGGCGGGCGAGGTCTGTGCGCTGATGGGGCGCAATGGGATGGGCAAATCCTCCACCATCAAGGTGATCTGCCGGATGCTGAAACACGATAGCGGCAGCCTGCGTCTGAACGGGCGCGACATCGCGGGGCTGCCGTCGTTTCGCGCTGCACAGGCCGGCGTGGGGCTGGTGCCCGAGGGGCGGCGCTGTTTCGCGACGCTGACGGTGCATGAAAACCTCATCGCCGCCGCGCGCCCCGGCCCGTGGGACGAGGCGCGGGTGGTCAAGCTCTTCCCCCGCTTGGGCGAACGGCGGGATCAGGCGGCAGGCTCACTCTCGGGTGGGGAGCAGCAGATGCTGGCGATTGGCCGCGCGCTGATGACCAACCCGCAACTCCTGCTGTTGGATGAGGCGACCGAGGGGCTGGCCCCGGTGGTGCGCCAAGAGATCTGGGCCGCCGTGGCCGAGTTGAAGCGCGACAGCGGTCTGGCGCTTCTGGTGGTGGACAAATCCCTCGCCGAGCTGCGGCGCGTGGCCGATCACGCCGTCATCCTCGAACGGGGCCGCTCGGTCTGGTCCGGTCCGATGCCCGCGCTCGATACTCAAATCGCCGACCAATTCCTCGGCGTGTGACTGTTAACAAAAAGGAACACGACATGTCGCATCAAATCATTCAGCCCGAAGGCTGGGCCCCCGCGAAAGGCTATGCAAACGGCGTGCTGAGCGCGGATGGTCATCTGTTCGTCGGCGGTCAGATCGGCTGGACCGCCGAGCAGAAGTTCGAATGCCACGATTTCATCGGCCAGATGAAACAGGCGCTGCAAAACATCCGCGAGGTGGTCGAAGCCGCAGGCGGCACGCCCGAGGATATCACCCGGCTGACGTGGTATGTGACAGATAAGAAAGAATATCTCGCTGCGCAAAAGGACGTGGGCCGCGCCTATCGTGAGGTGATGGGCAAGCATTTCCCGGCCATGGCGATGGTGGTCGTCGCCGGTCTGGTCGAGGATGAGGCCAAGCTTGAGATCGAAGCCGAGGCGGTGATCACGCGCTGAGCCAAGCCGCCGTCGGGGTCATCCCCGGCGGCGCAACGCCGGAAGGGCCGCCGAAAAGGCCGAGGAAAGCGCGAAGAGACCTGCCGCGATGCTGACGATGCTGGGCCCTGTCGGCGTGTCGAACTCAAGCGAGGCCATCAGCCCCCCGAGCGCCGCAACCGCGCCCAGTCCCATGGCCCAAAAGGCCATGGTTTCCGGCGTGCGGGCAAAGGGGCGGGCGGTGGCGGCGGGGATGATCAGCATCGCCGCGATCAGCAACGCGCCGACCACTTTGATCGCCACCGCGACCATGATCGCCAGCGCCAGCGTCAGGATCAACTGCTCGCGCCGTGGATTGCCGCCTGCGGCCTGTGCCAGATCGGGGTTCAGCGTCGCCGCCAACAGCGCCGACCAGCGCCACGCCAGCAACAGCGCCACCGCGACGGCTCCGCCCCAGATCACGCCAAGGTCAAAGCGCGTGACGGCAAGGATCTCACCAAAAAGGTAAGACGACAGATCGACCCGCTGCCCCGGCAGCAGGGACACGGCCACCAAACCAAGCGCCAGCGCGGAATGGGCCATCACGCCCAAAAGCGCGTCGGCGCTGACATTGCGGCCCGAAAGCGTACTGATCACCAGCGCCATGACAAGGGCCACCAGAAGCACGCCTGCGGTGATCGGCAGGTCGGTCGCCAGCGCCAGCGCCACGCCCAGTAGGGCCGCATGGCTGGTGGCATCGCCGAAATAGGCCATGCGCCGCCAGATCACGAAACAGCCCAAAGGGGCGGCGGCCAGCGCTACGCCAAGGCCCGCGAGGGCGGCGCGCAGAATGAAATCGTCAAGCATTCTCAATCTCTTGGTGGTGGCCGTCACAGGCGGCGCCGTGATGGTGGTGGTGATGGTCGTGATCGTGACGGTAAAGCGCCAGCGCGCCTTGGGTGCCGCTGCCAAAGAGGGCGCGGTATTCGGGCGCTTCGGAGACGGTCTCGGGCGTGCCTTCGCAGCAGACATGGCCGTTGAGGCAGAGCACACGGTCGCTCGCCGCCATGACGACGTGCAGATCATGGCTGACCATCAGCACGGCGCAACCGAGGTCTTGGCGCACAGCTTCGATCTGGCGGTAAAAGGCGGCGGAGCCGGGCTGGTCCAGCCCCTGCGTCGCCTCGTCGAGGATCAGCAGATCGGGCTTTTCCAGCAGCGCACGGGCCAGCAATACGCGCTGGAACTGCCCGCCCGAGAGGTCGACCATTTGCCGCTCGGCCAGTTCCGGCACGCCGGCGGTGGCCAGCGCGTCGCGGATCGCCTCGGGCTTTTGGCGACGCGGCAGGTTGATGAAACGGCGCACGGTGAGCGGCAGGGTCGCGTCGATCTGCAATTTTTGCGGCACATAGCCGATGCGCAGTCCGGGCTTGCGGGTGATCTTGCCCGCCGCCGGTTTCAGCGCGCCGATCAGCGCGCGCAGCAGGCTGGATTTGCCCGACCCGTTGGGGCCGACGATGGTGACGATCTCACCAGCGTCGATATTGAAGTTCACGTCGCGCAGGGCGATCTGACCGTCGTGGCGCAGGGTCAGGCCGCGCGTATTGATCAGGCTCATGCACCGGGCTCCTGACAAGCGGGGCAGAGGCCCTCGGCCTCAACCACGCTGCGCTCGATGCGGAACCCGGCGGCGCGGGCGGCATCGCCAAGGCGGCTTTTGTTCGGGGTGGTGTCGGCCTCCGCCACCGAGCGGCAGCTGCGACAGATCAGAAAGGCGGGCGCGTGATCCTCGCCCGGGTGCACGCAGCCGACATAGGCATTAAGCGCTTCGATCTTATGGGCAAGCCCGGCTTTCACCAGAAAATCCAAGGCGCGATAGGCCACGGGGGGCTGCGCGCCCAGCCCCTCGGCCGACAGGCGGGCGAGCAGGTCATAGGCGCCCAAGGCGCGGTGTTCCGACAGCAGGATCTCAAGCGCGCGGCGGCGCACCGGGGTCAGCCGCAGGCCGCGTTCGGCGCATTGCGCTTCGGCCACCTGCATGGTGCTCCGCACGCAGGCGGCGTGGTCATGATCACTGAATCCTATGGGGCGCATGGGGAACCTCAATTCGTTTCGGTATTGATATGTTATAACGGCGGTGTTAGCAAGGTGATACTATAACATTTTGAAGGTCTGCCATGTATCGTTTCACGCTCCCCGCCGCCGTTCTCGCCGCTGCCGCGTCGCCGCTTTGGGCGGATGTCCCCGCCGTTGCGACAGATATCGCCCCGGTGCATGGGCTGGTGTCGCAGGTGATGGAAGGGGTCGGCACGCCCGACCTCATCGTGCCGCCGCGCAGCTCGCCCCATGGCTATGCCATGCGCCCCTCCGAGGCGCGCGCGCTGAGCGGGGCCGATTTGGTCGTTTGGGTCGGCCCGTCGCTGACCCCATGGCTGGCCGATCCGCTGCAATCACTGGCGAGCAGCGCCAGCCATCTGGCCTTGATGGAGCAGCCCGGCACGCGGGTTCTGGCCTTCCGCGAAGGGGCGACCTTTGAGCCGCATAGCCACGGTGACGAGGGGCATGAGGGTCACGAGGGCCATGATCACGCCGAGGAAGGGCATGACCACGACGCGCATGGGCATGATGACCACGGTCATGACCACGAGGAACATGACCACGAAGAGCATGACCACGGCGACCACGATCACGAGGAGCATGACCACGACGACCACGATCACGAGGCGCATGACCACGAAGGACATGACCACGGGGATCATGACAATCCTGGCCATGGCGAGAAGGATCACGACGATCACGGTCACGACGACCACGGCCATGAAGGTCACGATCACACCCATGACGGCGACGATCCCCACGTCTGGCTCGACCCGCGCAACGGGCAGCTTTGGCTGGGCCAGATCGCCGAGGCGCTGGCGGAGCTAGACCCTGAGAACGCCGTGCAATATCGTGAGAACGCCGAGGCCGCTCAAGCCGAGCTTGCGGTCTTGGAGGAAGACATCGCCGAGACTCTCGCCCCGGTCAAAGACCGCCCCTTCATCGTCTTCCATGACGCCTACCACTATTTCGAAGCGCGTTTCGACATCGAAGCCCGCGGCGCCATCAGTGAGAACGATGCCCGTGCTCCGGGGGCGGCGCGCGTGGCTGAACTGCGTGACCTGGTGGCCGAGAGCGGTGCGAAATGCGTCTTTGCCGAGCCGCAATTCAACCCCGGCCTGATCGCCGCCGTGACCGAAGGGCAGGAGACCGGGACCGGCACGCTCGACCCGATCGGCGCGGATCTGGAACTGGGTGTTTCTTTCTACCCCGATCTGCTGCGCGGCATGGCGCAGAGCATGTCTGACTGCCTGTCGGATTGATTTAGGCGCTGGCTAATAGAAGCAGCCCAATAAAAAGTGGTGCAGCCGGGGAAGCTGCACCACATCTTACATGCTGAAATGACTTTTATAAAATTCTGATCAGACGGCGATCTTACCGCCGCCTTGCTTGGTAATGACGACCACCGCAGGGCGCGGGGGCATCTTGGGGTCGAAGTCGGGCCAGCGGGTGGCCGGGTCTTCAAAGGTGCTTTCCCGTTCGAAACCGGGAATGTCCTTTGTCCCGTCCGTGCCCGGGTGCTGCACCGCGACGAAGAGCGTTTCGCCATCCTCGGTGAAGTAAGGGCCGCACATCTCACCGCCCACGGGGCAGCGAAAGAAGAGCTTCGAGGTGCCGCGCGCTTCGCCTTCGGTTTCAAGCGCGTAGAGCCCGTCGGATTTGCCGGTCTTGCCCCAGCTGCTGCCCTGATCGGTGCTGATCCAGAGGCGCCCGTCGGCATCCATCGCGGCATTGTCGGGGCTGCCGAACCAGCCGTTTTCCGACGTCTCGGGGTTCCATTGCGCGCCGACCTCGGCCACCTTTGGGTCACCACATTGCACAAGGATCGACCAAGTGCCGCTGGCGGCGGCGTGGTCGGCATTCGCTTCCTTGATTTCGATGATATGGCCAAAGCTGCTTTCCGGGCGCGGGTTGGCGGCATTGGTGTCGCCCTGCTTGCGCTTGGTGTTGTTGGTCAGCAGGATATAGGCCGTGCCATCGCCGCGCGGCTGCGCGTCTTCGGGGCGGTCCATCGGGGTGGCGCCCAGCAGGTCGGCGGCCAGACGGGTGTCAATCATCACGTCGGCTTGGTCGCTGAACCCGTTTTCGGCGGTCAGCGGCCCGGTGCCATGCACCAGCGGCAGCCAGTTGATCGTGCCGTCCTCTTCGAACCGCGCGACATAAAGCGTGCCATCGTCCAGCAGATCGCCATTGGCCGCCGGATCATCGGAAACCGTTCCCGCAGAGACGTATTTGTATTGATAATCAAAGCGGTTGTCGTCGCCCATATAGACCACGAGCTTGCCATCTTTGCTCACCGTGGTCTCGGCGCCCTCATGGCGGAAGCGGCCCAGAGCGGTGCGTTTGACGGGGGTTGAGGTCGGGTCCATCGGGTCAACTTCCACGACCCAGCCGAACTTATTGGGCATGTTCGGCTCGGCATCCACGTTGAAACGGTCGTGTTTCTGACCCCAAGCGTACCACATGCCCGGCACGCCGTAACGGTCCCAAGATTTCTCTTCCGCGGCACCGGTGATGTCAGGCTTGCCGTCGGCATCCAGTTTGTCGGTCCAGAAATAGCCGTGGAAGTTTTCTTCGGCCATCAGCCATGTGCCCCAAGGGGTCAGCCCGCCCGCGCAGTTGTTGAGCGTGCCGATGACCTTGGTGCCGCTGGGGTCGTCGTTGGTTTGCAGCCGCACGTGACCGGCGGCGGGGCCGCTCAGCGTCATCGCGGTGTCAAGCGGGGTGATGCGGCGGTTCATCTTGCCGTCGCGCACGACCTGCCATTTGCCCGCCGCATCGCGGGCGATCTCGACGACCGAGCCGCCGTGGGCTGCCATTTCGATGTCGATCAACTCAGGCGTCATGCCTTTGAAGTTCACCTTGTCCTGACGGCCAAGACCGGGGAACATGACCTCTTCGTTGGTGTATTCGTGATTCACGCAGAGCAGCCCGCGACTGGCGTCGTCGTTCAGGGGCACGAAGCCGACATAGTCGTTGTTATAGCCGAACTGTTTCGACTGCGCAGCGGCGGTCTGGTTCATCACGTCGAATTCCGGCGCATCGGCGGTGATCGGGTCGCCCCACCGCAGCAGGATCTGCGCGTCATAGCCGGGGGCGACGTGGTGGGTTTCGTCATTGCCCCATGCCAGTTCGTCAAAGACATAGCGGCTGGTGGCGGCGCGGGCCTTGGACGGGGCGATGGCGGCGGCACTGCCGAAAAGCGCGGTGGTGGCGGAAACCCCAAGCATCCCGCGCAGGATGTCGCGGCGGCCATAGCGGGCGTTGATTACATCGCCGATGGTGCGCGACAGGTTCGCATTGGTGGGGATGTCGTCGAATGCCTCAAAGGCTTCGGCCTTGTTGCCGATGGCGGGGTCGTTGAGAATCTCGCGGCGGGTCATCATGCTTCCTCAGGTGACTTGGCTGGCCTCCATTTGCATCATGACTGTCACGGTTTTATGACGCGTCAGACTGTGCTGCGGCGAAATCCTACGATGAGTTGGCGCAGGCCCAAAGCCGCGCCCGCAAAGATCGCGGCGAGGGTCACCGGCCCGCTGAAGGCCAGCACCGAGATGGCCGAGATGCCTTGCCCGATGGTGCAGCCCATGGCGATCACCGCACCTGCGCCCATCAGCCCTGCGCCAAAAATCTGGCGGCGCAGTTCGCGCGGGTCTTCGCAGGCTTCCCAGCGGAAATGCCCTTGCCAGAGCGAACCCAGAAAGGCGCCGACCCAGACCCCCGCGACCGAGCCGATGCCAAAGCTGAGTGGGCGGACCGACCCCTGCATCGCATAGAGCAGCGTTTCTCCCACGGGGGCGGCATAGCTATGCGACATCAGCGTCTGCGCGCCAAAACCGGTCTGCGCCAGCCACGCCGTGCCCGCCCAGCCCGAGGTGATGGCAAGCCCGGCCATGGCGCCCCAGAACACTTTGCGCAGATCGCGGCGAAAGCTGCGGGCGCCGAGCATCAGCAGGCAGACCGCAAGGCCCAGCAGGATGCCGATCAGCGGCACCGATCCGCCCGTGAAGGCCGACAGCACATGTGCGATGCCGTCAGGCGGCCCCGCGTTCATCTGGCGCGGGAAGAGCAGGGCGCGCACCGGGGCAAGCGGGCCAGAGAGCACGGTAAAGGCCGCAAGCCCCATGACCAAGACAATCACGAAGGCGCGCAGGTCACCCCCGCCCAACCGCGCCAAAGCGCCAAAGCCGCAGGTGCCCGCCAGCGCCATGCCATAGCCGAAGATCAGCCCGCCAAAGACCGCAGGCGCCCAAGAGAAGGCAATCGTCAGGTGAAAGGCGCGGTCGAGGTTGATCAGCCCCAAGCCGGCAAGGGTGAAACTGCCCAGCATCGCCACCCCGATAGCCAGACCCCACATCCGCATCCGGTCGCCCGATCCGCCATAGAGCAGGTCTTCGATCGCGCCGAGGGTGCAAAACCGCCCCAGTCGTGCGGCGAGGCCCAGCAACACGCCGCCCAGCCCGCCCAGAAGGGCGGCGGTCAGCGGCTGGCCCCAAAGCTCAATCATCCTTGCAGAACAATTCGTAGACCAGTTCCAGCATTTTGCGGGGCCGGTCATCGGCAAGCCGGTAATAGATCGTCTTGCCATCGCGGCGCGGCGTGACCAGACCTTCGAGCCTGAGCCGCGACAGCTGCTGCGACACCGCCGCCTGTCGGGTGGACAGCAGGGCCTCCAACTCGCTCACCGATTTTTCGCCAGAGACGAGGTGGCACAGGATCATCAACCGCCCCTCATGGCTGATCGCCTTGAGGAAATTCGACGCGGTCACGGCATTGGTCAGCATCCGGTCCATGTCCTCTTGGGACATGTCGGGGGTCATCACGGGCAGGCTTGTCATTCGGTCGGGTCCTCGAAATCGGTCTTGTCGTGCAAGAGCGTATCAAGCATGGGCCAGAAGAACTCCGCACCGGGGTAGCCTTCGAGGCGACCCAATTCGACATCGTCTTCGACCAGCAAAAAGGTCGGGGTGAAGATCACCGCACGCTGCGGGGTGACGCTCTCTTCCACGGCGGAGATATCGACGCGGCGCAGCGGGGCAAAAGCCCCTTCGGCGGTCTTGGGGTAGGCGGGGGCAATCTCTTCGTCCCAACGTTGGCAATAGATGCAGCCGGGCTGTTCGACCATGACCAGTTCCACCGCTCCAAGGGGCAGGGCGGTCAGGGCCGCGAGGCTCAAGGCGGTCACTGTGCGGATCATCGGCTTGCCTGATTGACGTTTGGACGACACTCAACGTAATTTGAATATGTGAATTGTTCAAGCGCGGCGGACCAGCGCGGCGCGGGCGGGGGATAACATGTTCGACATCACCTATGCAGGCGCGCTTTTCGCAGGGCTGCTCAGCTTCTTTACGCCCTGCATTCTGCCGATGGTGCCATTCTACCTCAGCTATATGGCGGGGCTCAGCGTGACCGAATTGCGCGGCGATGGTGCAATCGCGCCGGGGGCGCAGCGGCGCTTGGTGTTGTCTTCGCTGCTCTTCGCGCTTGGGGTCACGACGATCTTTGTTCTGCTCGGCATGGGTGCCACGGCTATCGGGCAGGTGTTCACCCAGTACCTTGAGCCGCTGAGCTGGGTGGCGGCCGCGATCCTGACGGTCTTTGGCCTGCACTTCCTCGGCGTGATCAAAGTGCCGCTGCTCTACCGCGAGGCGCGGCTGGAGGGGGGCGGCAAGCCCACTTCGGTCTGGGGCGCCTATGTCATGGGGTTGGCCTTCGGCTTTGGCTGGACACCCTGCGTCGGCCCCGCGCTGGCGGCGATCTTGATGATTGCCTCGGGCATGGGCGATATCGCCCGGGGCGGGCTGTTGCTGGCCGCCTATGGCGCGGGGATGACCGCGCCCTTCGTGGTGGCCGCACTTTTCGCCAAACCGTTTCTTAACTGGGCCGCGCGGCATATGGCGCTGGTGCAAAAGGTGGAAAAGGCGATGGGGGTGATGCTGATCCTCTTTGCCGTGCTGATCGTGACCGGCGGGGTGCAACTGATCGCGGATGCGATGATCCGTTGGTTCCCCAGCTTCACGACGCTAGGATAGACGCAACAATCAGGAGGAGGACGCCAAGATGATCGGATCAAGGATAGGGGCCGCGGTGGCGGCGGCGATGCTGGCCTGGCCTTTGGCCGCGGCGGAACTGGGCGACGACGGGCTGCACAAGACGCCCTGGATGCGCGACACCTTCAAAGACCTGCGTGAGGATCTGGAGGAGGCTAGGGGCGAGGACAAACGTCTGATGCTGATGTTCGAACAGCGCGGCTGCATCTATTGCACCAAGATGCACGAAGAGGTTTTTCCCACCCCCGAAATCGCCAATTACATCGAAGAGAATTATTTCGTTGTGCAGCTGAACCTGCATGGCGATATCGAGGTGACCGATTTCGACGGGGAGACGCTTTCGGAAAAGCAGATGGCGCGGAAATGGGGGATTCTTTTTACCCCGACGCTGATGTTCCTGCCCCATGAGGTGGCCGAAGACACGACCGCGCCGCAGGCGGCGGTGGCGGTGATGCCGGGGGCGTTCGGCAAGGGCACGACGCTCGATATACTCACTTGGGTGAACGAGGAACGCTACGCGCTCGACGGCGATGAGGATTTCCAACGCTACCACGCGCGGATGATCCAAGAGCGCAACAATGGCAGGACCGATTGACCGGGGAAAGCGGCGCCGCACGGGGAAAGCTATTCAAAAGTTTGAATTTGTTGTTGCGCCGCGCCGCATCCCTGTCTTAGGGTCAGGTAAACCGGATCACACATCACCGTGATCGGCACTGGGAGGAAGTTTTCGATGATGAGATGGATCGCCGCCGCAATTGTGTCGGGCGCGCCCGTTCTGGCCGCCGCTGAAACCGTGGCACCTGCCGACGTGACCTATGATGACTATGGTTCGGTTGAACAATCCCTGACCGGGACACCCGGGGATGCCGCCAAGGGTGCGGCCATCGTCGGCAGCAAGAAAGCGGGCAACTGCGTGGCCTGCCACCAGATCAGCGCGCTCAGCGAGGTTCCCTTTCAGGGTGAAATCGGTCCGATGCTCGACGGGGCTGGCGACCGCTGGAACGAGGCCGAGTTGCGCGGGATCGTAGCCAACAGCAAGATGACTTTCGAAGGCTCGATGATGCCTTCCTACTACAAGACCAGCGGCTATGTCCGCCCCGGCGACGGGTTCACCGGCAAGGCGGGGACCGAGCCTTTGCCGCCGCTGCTGGATGCGCAGCAAATCGAAGATGTCGTGGCCTTTCTGGCAACGCTCAAAGAAGAGTGACGCGGCCCGCCCGCCGCGCTGAGCAAGCGGTGGCGGGGGACCGGTGCAAGAATCGCGATCAGCGCATCGTGGAACGGAATGACGGCGCCCCACGCCGCAGACGAATAAGGAGATGAGAGATGAACTTCTCAAGACGTGAAACTCTGGGCCTCGGCCTTGGCGCCATGGCGCTGACCATCCTGCCGGTGGGGGCTTCGGCCGCCACGGTGGACGAACTGATCGCGGAATTCACCGGCGGGGCCGACATGGCCGACACCGGCGTGACCCTGACCGCGCCTGAAATTGCCGAGAATGGCAACACCGTGCCAATCTCGGTAGAGGCACCGGGCGCTTCGGCGATCATGGTGCTGGCTGCGGGCAACCCGACACCGCCCGTGGGCACCTTCAACTTCGGCCCGCTGGCGGGCAGCCGCAGCGCCTCCACCCGCATCCGGCTGGCGCAGACCCAAGACGTCATCGCCATCGCCAAGCTGGAAGACGGCACGTTCGCCCGCACCAGCGCAGAGATCAAAGTTACAATCGGTGGCTGCGGCGGCTAAGCCCGCGCGCCCCAAATCAGGAGTTTAGAAAATGGCAGAAGGTGTAACACCCCGCGTCAAAGTGCCGAAAAAGGCCGAGGCCGGCGAGGTCATCACGATCAAGACGCTGATCAGCCACCCGATGGAATCGGGCCAGCGCAAGGACAGCGACGGCAACGTCATCCCGCGTTCGATCATCAACCGCTTCACCGCCGAGTTCAACGGCGAGAACGTGATCGACGTGAAGATGGAACCGGCGATGTCGACCAACCCCTATTTCGAATTCGACGCCACCGTTCCGGAAGCGGGTGAGTTCAAATTCACGTGGTACGACGACGACGGTTCGGTCTACGAAGAAGTCAAATCCATCGCCATCGGCTGACCCATCGGGTCAGCCAAGCGGCGCATGGAACAGGGAGGAAAGACATGAAATTCAAGGCAATGACTGCTGTCGCGGCGCTTTTGGTGGCCGCACCCACGCTGGGGTCCGCCGATGAGGAGGCCGAGCTTGTCGTCAACGGCGAGATCGAGATGGTGACCAAGACCGATGCGCCTGCGCATCTCGGCGGCGCCTTGCCCGAGATCATGTCTGGCTGGCGTTTCCGCTCGGACGAGACGCAGCAGCTTCAAATGGACGACTTCGACAACTCGGGCATGATCTTCGTCGATCAGGCGCAGGCGGCTTGGGACACGGCAGAGGGCAGCGAGGGCAAGTCCTGCGCCTCCTGCCACAACGATGTCGAAACCTCGATGAAGGGGGTCCGCGCGGTCTACCCGAAGTGGAACGAGGACGCGGGCGAGGTGCGCACGCTGGCGCAGCAGATCAACGACTGCCGCGAGAACCAGATGGGCGCCGAGCCCTACAAGTACACCGGCAGCCAGATGACGGCGATGGAGGCGCTGATCTCGGTTCAGTCGCGCGGCATGCCGGTCAACGTGGCGATCGACGGCCCGGCCCAGAGCACATGGGAGCAGGGCAAGGAGATGTACTACACCCGCTACGGCCAGCTTGAGCTGAGCTGCGCCAATTGCCACGAGGACAACTACGGCAACATGATCCGGGCCGACCACCTGAGCCAGGGCCAAATCAACGGCTTCCCGGTCTACCGTCTGAAAAACACCAAGCTCAACAGCGCCCATGCGCGCTTCAAGGGCTGCGTGCGCGACACGCGGGCCGAGACATTCAGCCCCGGCAGCCCCGAGTTCGTGGCGCTGGAACTCTACGTCGCCAGCCGCGGCAACGGCCTGTCGGTCGAAGCACCCTCGGTGCGTAACTGATTTAATTTCCGGGCGTTTCGCCTGACCTGATCCCGCCCCCCGCATGGGGGCGGGGCCTTTCCCTGTTTTCAAGTGCTGGAGCGTAACATGCTGTCTCGCCGTGATTTTCTGCAAATGTCAATGGCCGCGGCCTCCATCTATGGCGGCTCGGGCTTCGGCAACTGGGCGCGGCTGGCGGCGCAGGACCGCTTTGATCAGGATGCGCTGCTGGAGTTCGAGAAGTTCGGCAATGTCACCCTGATGCATGTGACCGACATCCATGCGCAGCTGAAACCGATCTATTTCCGCGAGCCGTCGGTCAACATCGGCGTGGGCGAGAACCGCGGCAAGGTGCCCCATATCACCGGCGAGGATTTCCGCGTCCGCTACGGCATCGGCGGCGGCACGCCGTTGGATTATGCCCTGACCTACGACGATTTCGTGGCCCAAGCACAGGCCTACGGGAAGGTCGGCGGGCTCGACCGCGTGGCCACCGTGCTGAACGCCATCCGCGCCGACCGTCCCGACGCGCTGCTATTGGATGGCGGCGATACATGGCACGGCTCGATGACCTGTCTCAAGACCGAAGGGCAGGACATGGTTAACGTGATGAACGCGCTGAAGCCCGATGCGATGACCTTCCACTGGGAGTTCACCTTGGGCTCCGAACGGGTACATGAGATCGTCGAAGGGCTGCCCTTTGCCGCCCTCGGCCAGAACATTTTTGACCGTGAATGGGATGAGCCGGCGGAACTGTTTAAGCCCTACGAGTTCTTCGAGCGCGGCGGCGTGAAGATCGCCGTCATCGGGCAGGCCTTTCCCTATATGCCCATCGCCAACCCCGGCTGGATGTTCCCCGAATACTCCTTTGGCATCCGCGACG
This sequence comes from Sulfitobacter sp. 1A12056, assembly GCF_043558125.1. Lineage (NCBI taxonomy): Bacteria > Pseudomonadati > Pseudomonadota > Alphaproteobacteria > Rhodobacterales > Roseobacteraceae > Sulfitobacter > Sulfitobacter sp. 1A12056. The sequence continues at coordinate 288,314 of NZ_JBIFFY010000001.1, forward strand.
AGCATATGCAGCAGATGGTCGACGAGGTGCGCAGCAAAGGTGCTGAACTGGTCGTCTGTCTGAGCCACAACGGTTTCGACGTCGACAAGAAGATGGCCGGGATCGTCAAAGGGATCGACGTGATCCTCTCGGGCCACACCCATGACGCGCTGCCCGAACCGGTGCTGGTGGGCGAGACGCATATCATCGCCTCCGGCTCGAACGGGAAATTCGTCTCTCGCGTCGATCTGGACGTGCGCGACGGCAAGATGATGGGGCTGCGGCACAAGCTCATCCCAATCTTCTCGGACCTGATCACGCCGGACGCGGAGGTGGCCAAGCTGATCGATGCACAGCGCGCGCCCTTCCTTGAGGAACTGACCCATGTGGTGGGGCAGAGCGATGCGCTGCTCTACCGCCGCGGCAACTTCAACGGCACGTGGGACGACCTCATCTGCGATGCGCTGCTGAGCGAACGTGACGCCGAGATTGCGCTCAGCCCCGGGGTGCGTTGGGGGCCGTCAATCTTGCCCGGTCAGGACATTACGCGCGAGGATATCTTCAACGTCACCTCAATGACCTATCCCAATGCCTACCGCACGGAAATGACGGGCGAATTCCTGAAAGTCGTGCTGGAGGACGTGGGCGACAACCTGTTCAACCCCGATCCCTATTACCAGCAGGGCGGCGACATGGTGCGCGTCGGTGGCATGGGCTTCAAGATGGACATCGCCAAACCGCAGGGCGAGCGGATTAGCGAGATGACCTTGCTCAGCACCGGCGAGCCAATTGATCCGCAGCGCAGCTATGTCGTGGCCGGCTGGGCCTCGGTCAACGAGGGCACCGAAGGCCCGCCGATCTGGGACGTGGTGGAAAGCCATATCTCGAAACTGAACACCGTGGGCGAAGGCGCCCGGACCCCGGTGAAAATCGTTCTGCCAAAGTAAGAAAAATGAGAATAGGGGTTCTCACATAGACACAAATTCAATAAAATGAATTTGAATATGTGAGGGCCACGACATGACAGAAGAGAACCACAAGGGGCCATCGCGCCGTGCCTTTCTGACGGGGGCAGGGGCGGCGGCCGCGGGGACGCTGGCGGGCGGGGCCAGTGCCGCGCAAGCTGATCCGGGCATTGCGATCCATCCATGGATGCAGGAGTTGGGCGACGGCGTCGATGTCGCCCCCTACGGCATGCCCTCGCCGCATGAGGCAGACGTGAAGCGCCGCACCGTGGAATGGCTGACCGCCGACCCGGTGAGCTCGATCAACTTCACCCCGTTGCACGACCTCGACGGCACGATCACGCCCAACGGGCTGTGTTTCGAGCGGCACCATTCGGGCGTCGCAAAGGTGGACCCCGCCAAGCACCGGCTGATGATCAATGGGCTAGTTGACAAGCCGCTGGTGCTGACGATGGACGACCTGCACCGCTTCCCCCGCGAGAACCATGTCTATTTCCTCGAATGTGCCGCCAACTCCGGCATGGAATGGCGCGGCTCGCAGCTCAATGGCTGCCAGTTCACCCATGGTATGATCCACAACGTCCAATACACCGGCGTCCCGCTGCGGCTGGTGCTGGAGGAAGCGGGCGTGAAGCCCGAAGGCAAGTGGCTTCTGGCCGAGGGCGCGGATGCCGCGGCGATGAGCCGGTCGATCCCGATGGAAAAGGCGCTCGACGATTGCCTCGTGGCCTTCAAGATGAACGGCGAAGCGCTGCGCCCCGAACAGGGCTACCCGGTGCGCCTCGTTGTGCCGGGCTGGGAGGGCAACATGTGGGTCAAATGGCTGCGCCGGCTCGAAGTCGGCGACCGGCCTTGGCACCACCGCGAGGAGACCAGCAAATATACCGACCTCATGGCCGACGGTGTGGCGCGGCGGTTCACATGGGAGATGGACGCGAAGTCGGTCATCACCAGCCCCAGCCCGCAGGCGCCGATCACCCACGGCCCGGGGCCGACCGTTCTGACCGGCCTCGCGTGGTCGGGCCGCGGTACGATTCCGCGCGTGGATGTGACGCTCGACGGTGGCATCACGTGGCATCAGGCGCGGATGGACGGGCCGAGCACGCCAAAGGCGCTGCACCGCTTCTACTTCGACTTCGAATGGGACGGCAAACCCCTGCTGCTGCAAAGCCGTGCACATGACAGCACCGGCTACGTCCAGCCCACGAAGGACGCGCTGCGCGCGGTCCGGGGCGAGAATTCGATCTACCACAACAATGGCATCCAGACCTGGGCGGTCGATGCAGACGGAAAGGCCGAAAATGTCGAGATTTCTTAAAGCTGCCCTCCTGACCACCGCGCTAGCAAGCCCGCTGGCCGCCGAGCCTCTGGGGCTCGGCCGCGCCGCCACCCCCGAAGAGATCGCGCTGTGGGACATCGACGTGCGCCCTGACGGCACAGGTCTGCCCGAGGGCCGTGGCGACGTGATGACCGGGGATGAGATTTACACCGCGAAATGCGCCTCCTGCCACGGCGTCTTTGGCGAGGGCACGGGCCGTTGGCCGGTGCTTGCTGGCGGGCAGGGCAGCCTGACCGACATGCGCCCCGTCAAAACAATCGGAAGCTATTGGCCATACCTTTCAACGGTTTACGACTATGTGAACCGGGCGATGCCCTTCGGCGACGCACAGTCGCTGAGCGATGATGAGGTCTATGCGATCACAGCCTATCTGCTCTATCTCAATGACGAGGTGGATGAGGATTTCGTGCTCTCGTCAGAGAACTTCGCCGAGCTGCGCCTGCCGAATGAGGAGGCCTTCAAACCCGATGACCGGGCGGAGGTCGAGTTTGCGTCCTTCAAGCAAGAGCCCTGCATGAGCGATTGCAAACCCTCGGTCGAGATCACCATGCGCGCAGCCGTGCTGGACGTGACGCCCGAGGAGACCGCCGCCAAGGCCGCCGCCGAAGAGGCTAAGGCCGAAGAGGTCAAAGCTGCGGCGGAGCCTGCCCCCGAAGAGCCCCCCGCGCCGGTCGAGGTGGCCGAAGCCCCCGCCGCCGATCCCGCGCTGATCAAGGCCGGGGAGAAGGCGTTTCGCAAATGCAAATCCTGCCACCAGATCGGCGCCAAGGCGAAGAACCGTGTCGGCCCGATGCTGAACGGCATCGTGGATGGCCCGGCGGGTGCTGTCGATGGCTTCCGCTACTCCAAAGCCATGCAGGCCGCAGCGGCGGAGGGGTTGGTCTGGTCTCACGATGAGTTGAGCGCCTTTCTGGCGGACCCTAAGGGCTTCATGAAAGGCACTAAAATGTCGTTCCGGGGTGTGCGCAAGCCCGAGGATATCGACGCGTTGATCGCCTACCTGCGCGACGCGTCGGAGTGATCGGCGCGATTAGCGCAGACTGTCGTGCCTGCCCCCCTTGAACCCCCATACCGGGGGGACTAATCTCTGGGTAACAGTTTTGCGGGTATGGTCCCGCGAACAGGAACTGAGGCAGGCACGCATGAACGATCCGATCAACACCTATATGAACACGCTTGTCCCGATGGTGGTTGAGCAAACCAGCCGGGGCGAGCGGTCCTACGACATCTTCTCGCGTCTGCTGAAAGAGCGGATCATCTTCGTCAACGGCCCGATCCACAGCGGGATGAGCCATCTGGTCGTCGCCCAGCTGCTGCACCTTGAGGCAGAGAACCCCTCCAAGGAAATCAGCATGTACATCAACTCGCCCGGTGGCGAGGTAACGGCGGGCCTGTCGATTTACGACACGATGCAATACATCAAGCCCAAGGTCTCCACCCTGATCTGCGGCATGGCGGCCTCTATGGGGTCGGTCATCGCAATCGGCGGCGAAAAGGGCATGCGTTTCGCGCTGCCCAATGCCGAAGTGATGATCCACCAGCCCTCCGGTGGCTCGCAGGGCATGGCCGAAGATATCCTGATCTCGGCGCGGCACATCGAACGCACCCGTGAGCGGATGTATCAGCTCTATGTCAAACACTCCGGCCAGCCGCTGGAAACCGTTCAAAAAGCCCTCGACCGTGATCTGTGGATGACGCCAGAGGAAGCCAAGGAATGGGGCCATCTGGATGAGATCGTCGAAAGCCGTGGCAAGGCCGATGAAGCTGCCGCCGGTGGCAAGGACAAGAAAGACAAGTAATCGAAGGGGCCCGGCGCTGCATATTTTGCGATTGTAGCGCCGGGGTCACTGGCCTAAGCTTGAGGCCAAATCTCGCGGCCCCAAGACCGGGGCGGACATACACGACAGACCTGAAAGGTTTGAGATGGCGAATAATTCCGGCAACGACAGCAAAAATACGCTCTACTGTAGCTTCTGCGGCAAGAGCCAGCACGAGGTGCGCAAGCTGATTGCGGGGCCGACCGTGTTCATCTGCGACGAATGCGTCGAGCTGTGCATGGATATCATCCGAGAAGAGACCAAAGCCTCGGGCCTGAAGGCGACCGATGGCGTGCCCACGCCCCGCGACATCTGCGGCGTGCTGGACGACTATGTGATCGGTCAGGCGATGGCCAAGCGCGTGCTCTCGGTAGCGGTCCACAACCACTACAAACGGTTGAACCACGCCCAGAAGGGCGGCGATATAGAACTGGCGAAATCCAACATCTTGCTGATCGGCCCCACCGGCTGCGGCAAGACGCTGCTGGCGCAGACGCTGGCGCGCATCCTCGATGTGCCCTTCACCATGGCCGACGCGACCACGCTGACCGAAGCCGGCTATGTCGGCGAGGATGTGGAGAACATTATTCTCAAACTGTTGCAGGCGTCGGAATACAACGTCGAGCGGGCACAGCGCGGCATCGTCTACATCGACGAAGTCGACAAGATTACCCGCAAGTCGGAAAACCCCTCGATCACCCGCGATGTATCGGGTGAGGGCGTGCAGCAGGCGCTGCTGAAGCTGATGGAAGGCACCGTGGCCTCCGTGCCGCCGCAGGGCGGGCGCAAGCATCCGCAGCAGGAGTTCCTGCAGGTGGACACCACGAACATCCTCTTCATCTGCGGCGGTGCGTTTGCCGGTCTCGACAAGATCATCGCGCAGCGCGGCAAAGGCTCGGCCATGGGCTTTGGCGCCGATGTGCGTGACAATGACGCCCGCGGCATTGGTGAGATTTTCACCGACCTCGAACCCGAAGACCTGCTGAAGTTCGGTCTGATCCCGGAATTCGTGGGCCGTCTGCCGGTTCTGGCGACGCTCGAAGATCTGGATGAGGACGCTCTGGTCACCATCCTGACCGAGCCGAAGAACGCTCTGGTCAAGCAGTACCAGCGTCTGTTCGAATTGGAGGACACGCAGCTGACCTTCACCGATGACGCGCTGCAAGCCATCGCCAAACGCGCGATCGAGCGGAAGACCGGCGCGCGGGGCCTGCGCTCCATCCTCGAAGACATCCTGCTCGACACGATGTTCGAACTGCCGGGGCTGGAGACGGTGAGCGAAGTGGTCGTCAACGAGGAGGCCGTCACATCGGAGGCCAAGCCGCTGATGATCCACGCCGACAGCGAAAGCAAAGAACCAGCCAGCGCGGGCTAAGCGCGTAAGGCAAAGTCATAGGGGCGGGCCATCTGGTCCGCCCTTTTGCGTTTCAGGAGAGGGCTTTATGCAGCGCATTTTATCTGGCGGCATCTATGAGGGTAAGATCGGCTACAGCCGCGCTGTGGTGGCGGGGGGCATGGTCCATGTCTCGGGCACCGTGGGTGAGGGGGCAGAGGTGACAGCGCAATGCGCGGCGGCACTGGCAACGATCAAGGCGGCCTTGGCCGAGGCAGGCAGTGATTTCGCCCATGTGGTGCGCGTCACCTATATGCTGCCCGACGCGGCGGAGTTCGAAGCCTGCTGGCCGCTTCTACGCGCGGCCTTCGGCGCGCATCCACCCGCCGCGACGATGATCGAATGCGGGCTGATCGACCCGAAATACCGGATTGAGATCGAATGCACGGCCCTTTTGCGCGCGGCGGCAGAGGGCTGATTTTCAGCGACGAATCCTGCCGCGCGTGGAACCTCCTGCGCGGTGAGGCTGGACGCCAAAGCCTCCATGGTGCATATAACGGACAACAGGAACGGAGACCTCAATGGGCATTCTCAATTCACTTCTGCGCAGCGTTACTTGGTGGAACGGCCAGACGCTGAACACCCAGCTTTTCACTTGGCGCAAGGGCAGCAAGGTGGGCGAAGACGCGCAGGGCAACGTCTATTACCGCAACGCGGATGACAGCAAACGCTGGGTCATCTTCAACGGTGAGGCCGAGGCGAGCCGCGTGAGCCCCGATTGGCATGGCTGGCTGCACCGCACATGGGATGAGCCGCCGACCGACAAGCCGCTGGCGCATAAGCCTTGGGAAAAGGCCCATGTCGAGAATCGGACTGGCACCGCCATGGCCTATGCGCCCGCCGGGTCGCTGCGCCGCGCCGAACCTGTCGAGCGTAAGGATTATGAGGCTTGGCAGCCTGAATGATCGGTTGGCCGCGCCTTCCGCGCGGCCCCAAAGCTCACGCAATCCGGGTGGACCCATGAAAAAGCTTCTCTTGGCCGCGCTTGTGCTGGCCGCGCCGCTTCACGCTCAAGAGGGGGGGCAGGTCGCCAGCGCCTCGGGCGGCGTGTTGCGTGCCTTGGACAAGATTTCGGGCGACACGACCGATCTGGAGATCGCTAAGGGTGACCGCCTGACCTTGGGCAATTTGCAGATCTCCATGGTCGATTGCCGCTATCCGGCGGGGGATCCGGCGGCCAATGCCTATGCCGCGCTTGAGATCACCGAAAAGGGCAGCGACAGCGCCTTGTTCTCCGGTTGGATGATCGCCTCGGCCCCCGCGCTGCACGCGCTGGAGCATTTTCGCTATGACATCTGGGTCATGCGCTGCAGCACGTCCTGAAGACTGTCCAACTTAGGCGCGTTGAACCGCGCATTGCCGCGTTTCGCCACATCGAGCTGCGCGTGATATTCTGCCCGCGAAATCTCCACCGCCCCGAGAGAGGCGAGGTGATCGGTTAAAAACTGCGTATCGAACAGGGTGAACCCCGCGCGGCGCAGCCGATCCACCAGCGCTGCCAGCGCCATCTTTGACGCATTGGTCCGGCGTGAGAACATGCTCTCGCCAAAGAACGCGCGGCCCAGCGTCACGCCATAGACGCCGCCAACCAGCGCGTCACCGTCCCAAACCTCAAGCGAATGGGCGTAGCCCGCGCGGTGCAACGCAGTGTAGAGCGCGGTGATCTCGGCATTGATCCATGTGTCTTCGCGGTCGGCACAACCGGCGACGACAGCTTGGAAATCACGGTTGATCGTGTGGTGAAAGGGGCTGCGCCGGATGGCGCGGGCCAGAGAGCGCGAGATGTGGAAACCATTGAGCGGCATCACCCCACGGCGCCGCGGATCGACCCAGAAAATTTCCGGGTCGTCGCGGTGTTCCGCCATGGGGAAAATCCCGATGGAATAGCCGTGGAGCAGGATCTCTGGCGTCAGATCCGACATGTCATGTCAGCCGTCGCCGAGGTTGGTTTCCAACCAATGCTCCAGCCAGTGGATGTTGTAGCCACCCGACTGGATGTCCTCTTCGGCCAGAAGCGCGTGGAAGAGCGGCACCGTGGTGTCCACGCCGTCCACGATCAACTCGCCCAAAGCGCGGCCTAGACGCGCGAGCGCTTCGGGCCGGTCGCGGCCGTGCACGATGAGCTTGCCGATCAGGCTGTCGTAGAACGGCGGGATCGAATAGCCGTCGTAGAGCGCCGAATCCATCCGCACGCCAAGACCGCCGGGGGCGTGGTACTGCGTGATCTTGCCCGGGCAGGGTGCGAAGTTCGGCAGTTTCTCGGCGTTGATGCGCACCTCGATGGCATGGCCGTTGATCTGCAGATCGTCCTGCGTGAAGGACATCGGCAGCCCTTCGGCCACCCGAATCTGCTCGCGGACCAAATCGACACCGAAAATCGCCTCGGTCACCGGGTGTTCCACCTGCAGGCGGGTGTTCATTTCGATGAAATAGAACTCGCCGTTCTCGTAAAGGAACTCGATGGTGCCCGCGCCGATGTAGTTGATATTGGCCACGGCGTCGGCACAGACCTTGCCGATGCGCGCGCGCTCTTCCTCGGTGATCGAGGGGCCGGGGGCCTCCTCAAACACCTTCTGGTGGCGGCGCTGGAGCGAGCAGTCGCGCTCGCCCAGATGCACGGCGTTGCCCTTGCCGTCACCAAAGACCTGAATCTCGATGTGACGCGGGGTGGTGAGGTATTTCTCGATATAGACTTCGTCGTTGCCGAAGTTCGACTTGCCCTCGGCGCGTGCGGTTTGGAAGGCTTTTTCCATGTCCTTGGCGGTCTGGGCGACTTTCATGCCCTTGCCGCCGCCACCTGCTGTGGCCTTGATGATAACCGGATAGCCGATTTCCTCACCGATGCGCTTGGCCTCTTCCAGCGAAGTGACCCCGCCGTCGGAGCCGGGCACGCAAGGCACGCCGAGCTTTTTCATCGTGTCCTTGGCGGTGATCTTGTCGCCCATGACGCGGATGTGCTCGGCGGTGGGGCCGATGAAGGTCAGACCATGGTCTTCGATCACCTGCACGAAGTTGGCGTTTTCCGACAGGAACCCATAACCGGGGTGAATCGCCTCGGCGCCGGTGATCTCGCAGGCCGCGATGATCGCGGGGATCGAGAGGTAGGATTGGGTCGAGGAGGGAGGGCCGATGCAGACGGATTCGTCGGCCATGCGCACATGCATCGCGTCGCTGTCGGCAGTGGAATGCACCGCGACCGTCTGGATGCCCATCTCGCGGGCCGCGCGGATGACGCGCAGCGCGATCTCTCCCCGGTTGGCGACTAGGATTTTGCTGAACATGTCCGGCCCTTATTCCAGAATGACCAGCGGGGCGCCGAATTCGACCGCATCACCGTCGCCGACGAGGATGCGTTTGACGGTGCCGGCGCGGGGGGCGGGAATGTGGTTCATGGTCTTCATCGCCTCGACGATCAGCAGCGTGTCGCCTTCGGAGACCGACGCACCAACGGTGATGAACGCGGGCGCACCCGGCTCACCTTGCAGGTAAACGGTGCCGACCATGGGCGATGTGACAGCACCAGGGTGATCCGCCGGATCGGCGTCGGCAGCAGGCGCCGGAGCGGCAGGCGCGGCAGCGGCGGGGGCCGGTGCGGCGGCAGGCGCGGGGGCGGCTTGGTACTGCTGCTGGGGGGCGGCCATGACCTGCTGCGGGGGCTTGCGGCTGACGCGCACGTTCAGACTGTCGTCCTCGGCATAGTCGCGTTTCACCTGAAGCTCGGTCAGGTCGTTTTCGTTCAGCAGCTCGGCGAGGGCCTTGATGAAGGCCACGTCAGCGTCATGGGTTTTGTTTGTCATTGGATCCTCGAAGATTTCGACAGGCCTGCAGCCCGTCGCTGCGCGATTGATTGGCACGCTTATAGGGCATGGGCAAAGCCATGAAAAGCCAACTGTTGTCTAGGGGGTAGGATCGGTTTTTTGTCGCGCAAAGCGGTCCGGGGCGCGAGAAAGAGGCTGTGCCTCAGCCGCGCGCGCCGGACCTGAGTGACCTTAGGTCAGATCGCGAGGTATTCTGCGCGCAGTTCCGCGTTGTCCAGCACCTCGGCGGCGGTGCCGTCAAAGACCACGCCGCCGGTGTCGAGGATCACCGCCCGGTCGGCCAGTTTCAGCGCCCGCACCGCGTTTTGTTCGACCAGAATCGTGGTGATGCCCTGCGCCTTGATCAGCCCCAGTGTCTTTTCGATCTCATCCACGATCACCGGCGCCAGCCCTTCGTAGGGTTCATCGAGTAGCAACACCTTGATGTCACGGGCCAAAGCGCGGGCGATGGCGAGCATCTGCTGCTCCCCGCCGGAGAGGGTCACCCCCTCTTGATGGCGCCGTTCGCGCAGGCGGGGGAAGAGGTCATAGAGCCGGTCGAGCGACCAGCCGATGGGCGGGGCGATCTGGGCGAGCTTGAGGTTCTCTTCGACCGTGAGGCCGGAAATGATGCGGCGGTCTTCGGGCACCAGTGCCAGCCCCGCGGCAGAGGCTTGGTGGCTGGCCATATTATGCAGCGGCTGATGGTCGAGCCAGACCTCGCCGCGTTTCAGCTCAGGGTCGCTCACCCGCGCGATGGCCCGCAGGGTCGAGGTTTTGCCCGCCCCGTTGCGGCCCAGCAGGGCGAGAATCTCCCCTTCATGGACGTTAAAGCTCACCCCCTGCACGATGTAGCTTTCGCCGTAATAGGCGTGAATGTCCCAGACCGAGAGGAAGGCGGGGGCGGTTTGGGCGTGGTTGGCGTTTTTGTCGAGCGTGCTGGTGGTCATATGCTGTCCTAGATCTGCGGCAAAGGGAGGGGGTCAGGCGGCGTCTTGGCTTTCGCCGAGATAGGCTTCGCGCACCTTGGGGTGGCCCTTGATCCGGTCGGGCGTGTCTTCGACCAGCGGCGTGCCTTGGGCCAGCACGGTAATCCGCTCGGCCAGTGAAAAGACGACATGCATGTCGTGTTCGATGATGGCGATGGTGATGTCGCGCTCGTCCTTGATCTGTTTGAGCAGGTCGATGGTGTTGTTGGTGTCGGCCCGTGCCATCCCGGCGGTCGGTTCGTCCAAAAGCAGCAGACGGGGGTCTTGGGCGAGACACATGGCGATCTCCAACCGCCGTTTGTCCCCGCGCGACATGGAGGCTGCGGGCATGTGCCGTTTGTCAATCATACGCATGTCGCGCAGCATTTCCTCGGCCTTGTCGATCATGTCGCGCTGGCCCACGACCCGCGACCAGCCGTTCAGTTGAAACGCCCCGTCGCGTTTGGCAAGGCAGGGGATCAGCATATTCTCCATCACCGTCAGATCACCAAAGATCTCGGGCGTTTGGAACACGCGGGAAATGCCCATCTGGTTGATCTCATAGGGTTTGCGCCCCAGCACCGACTGCCCGTCGAACATGACAGAGCCGGTATCGGGGATGAGCTTGCCCACCAGACAGTTCAGCAGCGTGGATTTGCCCGCCCCATTGGGGCCGATGATCGCATGGACGGAGTTCTCCGCCACGCTGAGGTTTACATCGCTCAGCGCCTGCAACCCGCCAAAGCGCTTGCCGACATTTTTGACTTCGAGAATGGCCATGATGTCTCTCCTATTCCGCGGCTTCGCTGCGCTGTTGGGCGGCATCGGCCTCGACCGAGCCTGCGTTCTTGTCCCGGCGGCGGAAGACCCGTCCCAGACGTTGCCCGCCCTCGACCAGCCCACCGGGCAGGAAGATCACGACCAGCATGAACAGCAGGCCAAGCGTCAGGTGCCAGCCCTTGCCGACGAAGGGGTGAATGATGGCGACCATCGCGTCTTCGATCCCGTCGGGCATGAAGGCGAACCAGCCGTGCAGCACGTTGTCGTTGATCTTGGCGAAGATGTTCTCGAAATACTTGATGAAGCCCGCGCCCAGCACCGGGCCGATGAGCGTGCCCGCGCCGCCAAGGATCGTCATCAGCACCACCTCGCCGGAGGCGGTCCACTGCATCCGTTCGGCCCCCGCCAGCGGGTCCATCGCCGCCAGCAGACCGCCCGCCAGCCCGGCATACATGCCCGAGATGACAAAGGCCGCCAGCGTGTAGGGCCGCGTGTTCAATCCGGTGTAGTTCATCCGCTGCTGGTTCGATTTCACCGCCCGCAGCATCATGCCAAAGGGCGAGCGGAAGATGCGGATCGCCAGATAGAAGGCGAGGATCAGGAAGACCGCGCAGAAGTAGTAGCCGACCGAGAAGGTGAAGCTCCAGCCGCCGAAGAAAAGTGTCGTCGAGGAGTTCATCGCGGCACCGAAGAGATTCGGGAACGAAGGCGCGTCGACGGATTGGAGGTACTGCGGATCGGAGGTGTAGATCTGCAACCCCGTCTCACCATTGGTGATCGGCGTCAGCACTGAATAGGCGAGGTTGAAGGACATCTGCGCGAAGGCCAGCGTCAGGATTGAAAAGTAGATGCCCGAGCGCCGCAGGCTGATGTAGCCGATCAGTGCGGAGAAAAGCCCCGCCATGATGACGGCCAGCACCAGCGCGGGCACGACGTTGTAGCTGAGCAGTTTGAACATCCAGACAGCAGAGTAGGAACCGACCCCCAGAAAGGCCGCATGGCCGAAGGAGAGATAGCCGGTCAGGCCAAAGAGGATGTTGAACCCAATGGCAAAGATGCCAAAGATCACAAAGCGTTGCATCAGGTCGGGGTAGCCCGCGTTGAACTGTGCAAGGCCCGAATCCGCCGGAAAGGGGTTGAGGATGAAGGGGGCGAAGAGCGTGAGAACGATCACAACCCCCAAAAGAAGCGTATCGCGTTTTTCCAGTCCGAACATGTCTTATTCCTCCATCACGCCGCGGCGTCCCATCAGACCGCGCGGACGGACCAGCAGGATCACGATGGCAACGACGTAGATGATGATCTGGTCGATACCGTAGATGATGCTTTTGATTTCATTCATGGACGCGAGGCTCTCGAGGATACCCAAAAGGAACCCCGCCAGCACCGCGCCCGGCAGCGAGCCCATGCCGCCGACCACAACGACGACAAAGCTCAGTACCAGAAAGTCCATGCCCATGTGATAATTGGGCGAGTTGATCGGCGCGTACATCACGCCCGCAAGCCCCGCCACGGCGGCAGCAATGCCGAACATGATGGTAAAGCGGCGGTCGATGTCGATGCCCAGAAGGCCCACGGTCTCACGATCTGCCATGCCGGCGCGGACCACCATGCCGAAGGTGGTGAATTGCAAGAAAGCAAAGACAGCGGCGATGATGAGTGTGGAAAAGCCAAAGTAGACCAAGCGCCAATAGGGGTAGGCCAAAGACGTGTCCAAGCCCAAGAGCGGCGCGAAATCGAAGCTGCCGACAAAGGCCTCGGGCGCAGGTGTGGGGATTGGGTTGGCGCCGTAGAAATATTTGACGACTTCCTGCAAAACGATGGCGAGGCCGAAGGTCACGAGGATCTGATCCGCATGGGGGCGCTTGTAGAAATGTTTGATCAGCCCGCGTTCCATGATGAAGCCGATAAGCAGCATCACCGGAATCGCAAAGAGGATCGCCAGTGGCACCGACCAATCAATGATCGCCTGTCCCGTTTCCGGCCCGAACCACTGTTCGACATAGGGGGTTTTGACCTTCAGCGGATTGCCGAGGAAATCCTTCTTGGTCTCGTCGATGGTCTCGACGCTGAGCGTCAGAATGCGTTGCAGCGTGACTGAACAGAAGGCCCCGATCATGAAGAGCGCCCCATGGGCGAAATTGACCACGCCAAGGGTGCCGAAGATCAGCGTCAGCCCGAGCGCAATGAGCGCATAGGCCGAGCCTTTGTCGAGGCCGTTGAGTATTTGCAGAAGGATTGCGTCCATGGTCCCCACCTGTAAGGGAAGCGTTTACAAGCGGCTTGGCCGCTTGCAGCGATAAAAAGGGCGCGCAGGATCAGGCCCGCGCGCCATCTGATGTCAGCGGATCACGCGCCGGGGTTGCATTTGCCCAGATCACCGCCCGCGAACATCGGGTGATCGGGGGCATATTCGACCTGTGCACGCGGCGTCTGCTCGACGATCTCCAGCGTGTCGTATTCGCTGGTCGGGTTCTCTGCCCCCTTCATCACGAGCACGTCTTTGAAGCACTGGTGATCGTCGGCACGGTAGAGCGTGGGCCCGTTGCCCAGCCCGTCGAACTCATAACCCTCAAGCGCCTCGACCACGGCGCAGGGGTTAAACGAGCCCGCCCGTTCCACCGCATCGGCATAGAGCAGGGTCTGCACGTAGCAGGTATGCGCGGAGTTCGACGGCGGCCGGCCATATTTCTCACCAAAGGATTTGGTGAAGGCTTTGGAGCCTTCGTCTTGCAGCTGCCAGTTCCAGTTCATTGAGCCGATCACGCCCTGCACGTTGGCCCCGGCACCGGCGGCCATCAGTTCGGAGTAGAGCGGCACGACGATCTCGAATTTCTTGCCATTGACCTGTTTGTCGAGCAGGCCGAACTGCACCGCGTTGGTGAGCGAGTTCACCATGTTGCCGCCGTAGTGGTTCAGCACCAGCACATCGGCGCCCGAGTTCAGCACCGGCGCGATATAGGAGGAGAAATCGGTCGAGGCGAGCGGCGTCAGCACGTTCTCCACGGTTTCCCAGCCCATCGCCTCGGTCGCGGCGGCGATGGATTCCTGCTGGGTCCAGCCCCAGTTGTAATCCGCCGTCAGGTGATAGGCGCGACGCTCAGATCCATAGGCGTTCTTGAGCACCGGGGCGAGAGCGGCGGCGGACATATAGGCGTTGAAGAAATGCCGGAAGCCATTGGCCTTGCGGTCTTTACCGGTGGTGTCATTGGCGTGGGTGAGACCCGCCATGAAGATCACGCCCGCCGATTGGCAAAGGTCCTGCACCGCCACGGCCACGCCCGAGGACGAGCCGCCGTTGATCATCACCGCGCCGTCTTTTTCGATCATCGACTTGGCGCTGGCGCGGGCGGCGTCGGATTTCGTTTGGGTGTCGCCGGTGACATATTCGACCTTCTTGCCCAGAATACCGTTCCCTTTCAGCGCCTTGGAGCTGAAGGTGTTCATCATGCCGCCGTCGCCCCCGCCATTGAGGTGTTCGACCGCAAGCTCTTGCGCGCGCAGCTCATCCAGACCTTCTTCGGCATAGGGGCCGGTCTGGGGCACGTTGAAGCCAAGCGTCACGGTGCTGCCCGTGGGGGCATTGGTAAAGCCCGCGTGATTTTCCGCGCGCAGATAGGTCGGCAGCGCCAACCCTGCACCGGCAACCGCGCCGGTCTGGATCAGCCCGCGGCGTGTCAGTTTTGTAAACGACATGAAGTCCTCCCATTTTTGTAAGTCGCAGCAGCGGAACCTCCCCCCGATGCCACAACACGCAATAGTGCAAAGAAACTATGGCGCGGAAAATGAAAACCGATCAATAAGGCGCTTGATCGAAACGATTTTTTTGTAAATATATTCGCAATCGCATCGGCGGCCCTGTAAAGAATATGATATTGCGGCGCAGAAAGACCTTGAAACAACGGGCGAAACATCCGGCCGGGCCGTCCCATGCGTGAGGGTCTGACCGGCAGCCGTATCCGTGAGCGGCGCGTGATGGCGGGGCTGAAACAGGCCGAGCTTGCGCAGCAAAGCGGCATCTCGGCCAGCTATCTCAACCTCATCGAGCACAATCGGCGCAGAATCGGCGGCAAGCTCTTGCTCAACATCGCCCATGCGCTTGGGGTCGAGCCGCAGGCGTTGACCGAAGGGGCCGAAGCCGCGCTGATTGCCACCCTGCGCGAGGCGGCAGAGGATGCGGGGCTAACCGGACCAGAGAGCGACCGGGCGGATGAATTCGCGGGGCGGTTTCCGGGCTGGGCCAAGGTGCTGGCCAACAGCCAGCGCCGCATCGCGGCATTGGAGCAGACGGTCGAGGCGCTCTCGGACCGTTTGGCCCATGACCCGCAGCTTGCCACCTCCATGCATGAGCTATTGAGTACCGCCGCGGCGATCCGGTCGACTGCCGCGATTCTGGCAGAAACGGACAGTTTGCAAGCGGAATGGCGCGATAGGTTTCACGCCAATATCCACCAAGACAGCCGCCGCCTATCTGACAGTGCGCAGGCGCTGGTGACCTATTTCGACAATGCCGCCGAGACCCGCGAGGTGGCCCATTCGCCCCAGGCAGAGGTTGAAAGTTTCCTCGCCGCGCATGACTACCGCTTCGACCCTTTGGAAGAGGCGCGCGCCCCGCAGGCGGCGATTGCGGCGCTGGTCGAACAGGCCGATACGCTCAAGACTAAGGCCGCGCAGCATATCGCGACGGGCGTGTTGCAACAGATCGCCCGCGATGCGGCGGCGCTGCCTTTGGCGCGGCTGGAGCGGGCGGCGGGGGAGATGGGTCACGATCCTGCCGAATTGGCTCAGGCACTCGACCAGCCGATGGGCCGGGTGCTGCGGCGCTTGGCGTCACTGCCCGAGCTTGGCGCGGGGCTGGTGGTCTGTGACCGTTCTGGCAGCGTGACATTCGCCAAGTCGATCGAAGGGTTCACCGTGCCGCGCTTTGGCGCCTGCTGCCCGCTTTGGTCGCTCTTCGCGGTGCAGGGGCAGCCGGGACTGGTCATGAAATCCCGCGTCATGCAGATGGGGCGCGGGCAGGCGGAGTTCGAGGCGATTGCCACTTGCGAAGTGCAAGCTGCGGCTGCCTATAACACGCCGCCGCTCAGCCAATCGGTCATGTTGCTCTTGCCGGTGCCCTCGGGGGCGGCGCCTGCGCAGCCGGTGGGGGCGACCTGTCGCATTTGCCCGGTCGAAGGATGCCGCGCGCGGCGCGAGCCTTCGATCCTGCGCGAGGGGATCTGAGGCCGCGCGGAAGGCAGTTTTTGACAGGGCTGGCAAACCGATGCATGCTCCCCCCGGTGCGCGAGACCCCGCAGCAAGACGGGGCCGCCGCACACCGAGGGGGGAGACTTTTTGCCGATGAGCAAACTCGTAGTTCTGGTGGAGGACGAGGTGAATATCGCCGAAGCCATCCGCTTTTTGCTGAGCCAAGAGGGTTGGCGCGTGGAGACGCTTGCCAATGGATCGGGCGCGGTGGATGTGATCCGCAAGGCAGCGCCCGATCTGGTGATGCTTGACGTGATGCTGCCTGGCAAGAGCGGGTTCGAGATACTCGATGAGTTGCGCGGTGACCCCGAAACCGGCGCGTTGCCGGTGCTGATGCTGACCGCGCGGGGCCAAAGCCGGGACCGCGCCATGGCGGAAAAGGCGGGTGTCAGCCGCTTCATGACCAAGCCGTTCTCAAATGCCGAGATGCTGGACGCGGTGCGCGACCTGATCGCCAGTTGACCCGCCATGCCCCGTAGGCCGATCTTTTTGGAAAAACGCGGCTACCGTCAGCGGCGCATGATGGATGCGGTGCGGTTGCTGCCGTTTCTGGGAATGATGCTGTGGATGGTGCCGCTGCTTTGGCCCGTGCCAGCGGGCAGTACGGACCCCACCGCACCGACCATCCCGATGAGCGTGGCGCTGCGCTATCTCTTTGGGGTCTGGGCGTTGCTGATCTTGGGGACATGGGCGCTCTGGCGGCGGACCCGGGATGTGGCCTCGGGTGAGGATGCAGCACAGCCGGACGGGCCGCGCTGATGGTATCGCTCAACCAGTTGGTGGCGGTCTGCCTGATGTATGTGGCGGGGCTGTTCATCGTGGCCTTCGCCGCCGAACGCGCGGCCCTGCGCGGGCAGGGCGGCTGGCTGCTGCGCTCGCCACTGGTCTATACCCTGTCGCTGTCGATCTATTGCACCGCTTGGACCTTTTACGGCGCGGTGGGATATGCGGCGCGCTCGGGGCTGGAATATGTGACGATCTACCTCGGCCCTTCGCTGGTGATGATCGGCTGGTGGTGGGGGCTGCGGCGTTTGGTGCGGATCGGGCGAAGCCATCGCGTCACCTCGATCGCCGACCTGATTTCATCGCGCTACGGCAAGTCCAACACGCTGGCGATCGTCGTGACGGTGATGGCCGTGATCGGTGTGACGCCCTATATCGCGCTGCAATTGCAATCGGTTATCCTGTCGCTGTCAATCTTTGCCGCCGCCGACGTGCCGCTGGCCGAGGCGGAAGGCGATGTGATCAACCGGGGGCAGGCGGCGCTTTGGGTCGCGGCGGGGCTGACGCTCTTTACCGTGCTTTTCGGCACCCGGAACCTGAATGTAAACGAACGGCATCATGGCGTGGTCATCGCCATCGCGGTGGAGGCGGTGGTTAAGCTCTTGGCGCTGGTGGCGGTGGGGGTTTACGTCATCTGGGGGCTGGCCGGGGGCTTGAGCGAGACCTTGGCGCGGATCGACGCCTCCGACATCGGCCAATGGCAAGTGCAGGGCAGCCGTTGGGCCGCGTTGACCGTGCTTTCGGGGGCCGCGCTTTTGTGCCTGCCGCGCATGTTTCAGGTCATGGTGGTCGAGAACGACGACGAGCGGCAGTTGCAAATCGCAAGCTGGGCCTTCCCGCTGTACCTGATGCTGATGAGCCTTTTCGTCGTGCCCATCGCGGTGGTGGGACTGGACCTGATGCCCGAAGGCGCGAACCCCGATCTTTTCGTGTTGAGCCTGCCGCTCAGCCAAGGGCAAAACGGGCTGGCGATGCTGTCTTTCTTGGGCGGTTTCTCGTCGGCGACTTCGATGGTGATCGTCGCCACGCTGGCGCTGTCGACCATGGTGAGCAACCATATCGTCATGCCGATCTGGCTGGCGCTGCGCCGCGATGGGGCGACGCAGTCTGGGGATGTGCGCAATATCGTCATCCTTGCGCGGCGGCTGTCGATTTTCTGCGTGGTGGGCTTGGGTTATCTCTACTATCGGGCCTCAGGCGGCAGCGGGGCGCTGGCCGCGATTGGCACGATTTCCTTCGGCGGGGTGGCGCAGTTTCTGCCCGCGATGCTGGGCGGGGTGCTCTGGCGCGGGGCAACGCGGACCGGCGCGCTTTGCGGGCTGGGCACGGGCTTTGTGCTTTGGGTCTTTACCATGCTGCTGCCCAGCTTTGGCGCGGATGTGGCCCTGTCGAGTGCGACCTTGGAGCAGGGGCTTTGGGGGCTCGCTTGGCTGCGCCCCGAGGCGCTTTTCGGCATCGCGGGGATCGACCCGACGGTGCATGCGGTGGTCTGGAGCCTCGCGCTCAACACGCTGGTTTTCGTCGTCGTCTCCCTCTTCAGCTTCCCCACACCGTTGGAGCGGCTTCAGGGCGCGCAATTCGTCAATGTCTTTGACCATTCCGGCCCGGCGCGGGGCTGGACAGCATCCGTCGCGGGTAGCGAAGACTTGATGATCATGGCGCAGCGCATCTTGGGCGCAACGGAGGCGCAGGCGTTTTTCACACGCGAGGCAGAACGGCAGGGGCAGGGGCAACGTCTGCCCGAGCCCACGCCACGATTCGTGCAAGCGCTGGAGCGGGAGTTGGCGGCCTCAGTCGGGGCGGCCACGGCCCATGCGATGGTGGCGCAGATCGTCGGCGGGGCCTCGGTCTCGGTCCAAGACCTCTTGGCTGTGGCCGACGAATCCGCGCAGATGCTGGAGTATTCCAGCCAGTTGGAAGCCAAGTCGCGCGAGTTGACCGAGACGGCAGCGCAGCTGCGCGCGGCCAATGAGAAGCTGACGCAGTTGTCGCTGCAAAAGGATAGTTTCCTCAGCCAGATCAGCCACGAATTGCGCACGCCGATGACCTCGATCCGCTCGTTTTCCGAGATCCTGCGCGATGCGCCCGGCCTCACGGACGCCGACAAGAACCGCTATGCCACGATCATCCATAGCGAGACGATCCGTCTGACGCGGCTATTGGATGATCTGTTGGACCTGTCGGTGCTGGAGAACGGGCAGGTGACGCTGAACCAGCGCGAAGGCAACCTACGCGATCTGTTGGAACTGGCGGTGACCACGGCGCAGGCGGGGGCCACGCGGCCGCTCAAGGTGCTGCGCGATCCGCAGGCCGAGGATATTGTGCTGACCAGCGATCTCGACCGGCTGGTGCAGGTCTTTATCAACCTCGTCACCAACGCCCGCAAATACTGCGCTGCGGATGACCCGCAACTGCTGATCACGCCGCGGGTGACGGCGCAGGGGCTGGTGATTGATTTCGTCGACAACGGCCATGGGATCGACGCGGGGTCGGAGGCGCTGATTTTCGAGAAGTTCTCGCGCATCACGGGGGAGGGCGATGGCGCGGGGCTTGGCCTTGCCATCTGCCGTGAAATCATGTGCCGCTTGGGCGGAGAGATCAGCTTCCTGCGGGATGTGCCCGGCACGGCCTTCCGGGTTCAACTGCCCGCCCGTGCTCTGACCGCAGCGGCGTAGGACACCGGCCCCCAAGGGGACCGGCAGAGACCTCAGGTATAGCTTTGCCCCAGCATGGGGCGCATGTTTTCAAGGTCATAGCCACCCTGACGCGCCGCTTCGATGATCGCGTCGCTGTCCATCTCACCGGCTTGGCCCAAGGCCCAAGCGATGGTCGAACGGGTGCCAGAGGCGCAATAGGCCAGCACGGTGTCATCGGTCTCCACGCCGAGGGCGCGGTTCTTGGCGATGACGTCAGGCGTCATGGTCTGGTGGGTCAGCGGCTGTTCGGCAAAGGCAATCCCCGCGGCCTCGGCCGCTTCGCGCATGGCGGCGGCCTGATGGCTGGGGGGCACTTCCGCGTCGGGGCGGTTGCACAGGATGCGGGTGATGCCTTGGGCGCGCAGGCTTTCCATGTCACCGGGCTCGATCTGCGGGGCGACGAAATAGCGGGGGGTGATTTGGCGAATATCCATGGGCCGATTTAAGCAGATGCGGCGGCCCTGTCCAGCACCGCCGGGGCGGGCCGTTCAAACGCGCCGATCAGCCCAGCGAAATCCCGAGGATCACCAGCATCAGACCGATCACGGACAGAAACAGCGCGCCCATATTCAGCGGCACGACTTTGCGCAGCACCACGCGCATCTCCTCATCGTCGAGCTGCGCGCGTTTTGCACGGCTCACCTTGATGATGCACCAGCCCAGACCGAGCAATCCCAAAAGGGACAGACCTGCGCCGCCCCAGACCATGAGATCGAAAATAGATGTGTTTGCGCTTTCCATGGCGGCAGAGCTACGCCAAACCGCCAAGGGGGGCAAGTCCCGCTTGCGGGCTGGGCGTGCAGCCTGTAGTCAAACCCGCCAGAGCCAGCCATTCCGTGAGGACTTCCCATGAGCGATACCAGCACCAATCCCGATGTCGTCGAATCCCAAGGCGATGCGACCTACCGGGTCACCGCCAATGAGCTGCGCCAGTTCGTCGAGCGGATCGAGCGTTTGGACGCCGAGAAGAAAGACCTTGCCGAACAGCAAAAAGAGGTGATGGCCGAAGCGAAATCGCGCGGTTACGACACCAAGGTGCTGCGCAAGGTGATCGCCCTGCGCAAGCGCGACAAGGACGACATCGCCGAAGAAGAAGCGGTGATGGAAATGTACAAAGAAGCCTTGGGCATGTGAGCGCCCTGCCGCGGCGGGACTGAATTTTCCGCGCGGCCTTGAATGCCTCCGGCCCATCCCCATTTGCATCGGGCGTCTGCGCGGTCTCCGCGACGCCCGATGGTCTGAGGCCGGTGAGATTTTTCCCGTGAACATTCTGTTTGTCCTTGGTGGTCTGCTGGGGCTCGTGCTCGGTGGTGAGTATCTGGTGCGCGGCGCCGTGGCGCTGGCGCAAAGGGTTGGCTTGTCGCCCTTGGTGATCGGGCTGACGGTGGTGGGCTTTGGCACCTCGGCCCCGGAATTGGTGACCTCGGTTCAGGCGGCTTTGCTGGGCGCGCCGGACATTGCGCTTGGGAATGTCGTGGGGTCGAACATCGCGAATATCCTGCTGATTCTCGGCCTTGCGGCGGTGATCGCCCCGGTGGCCATCTCCGGGCGTAGTTTCGCGCGGGACGGGACGGTCATGCTGGCGGCGAGCCTGCTCTGCCTCGGCACTGTGCTGCTGGGGCAGGTGGATCGGCTTGCGGGGGGCGTCGCCCTCGTGGGGCTGGCGGCCTATCTGATTTACACCTTTCGCAGCGATCGAAGCGGGGCAGAGGCGATGGAGCCGCTGCCGGATCAAGCGCCGTCTTGGCTGGCGCTCGTCTGGCTGCTGGGTGGGCTTTTGCTGACCATTCTTTCGGCGCGGTTTCTGGTCACCGGCGCCGTGGCGCTTGCGCAGGCCGTGGGGCTGTCTGAGGCGGTGATCGGCCTAACCATCGTGGCCGTGGGCACCTCCATGCCGGAATTGGTCACGTCGGTCATCGCCGCAAGGCGCGGGCAGAGCGATGTGGCATTGGGCAACGTGGTCGGCTCCAACACTTTCAACATGCTCGGCGTGCTGGGCATCACCGCGCTGATCCAGCCGGTGGGGGTGGCCGCGCAGATCGCCGCGCTCGACATCTGGGTGATGATGGGGGCCACGGTGGCGCTGATCGCCTGCGCCTTTGGCGGGCGCGTGACACGCGGGCAGGGGGCGCTCTTTGCGCTGGCCTATGTGGCTTATGTCGCAGTGCTTTTAGTCTAGCCCGACACTGGGCTGCCCGGCGGGGGTGGGGGCGATTTCTGCGGATGTGACGCGATGGGCCGCGGACCCCCTTGCGCAGGCGGTTCAACACCCATAGAAGGACACAAATTTTCGCCCGCGCCCCCGCCGCGCGGCCTTACCCTATGGAGCACACATGCAGGTCAACGAGACGCTGAACGAAGGTCTGAAACGCGGTTACAACATCACCGTCACCGCCGATGAGCTTGAAGCCAAGGTCAACGAGAAGCTGGCCGAAGCGCAGCCCGAAGTCGAGATGAAGGGCTTCCGCAAGGGCAAGGTGCCGATGGCGCTGCTGAAAAAGCAGTTCGGCCAGCGGATCATGGGCGAAGCGATGCAGGAAAGCATCGACGGTGCCATGAACGAGCATTTCGAAAAGACCGGCGACCGCCCCGCGATGCAGCCCGAGGTCAAGATGACCAATGAGGACTGGAAAGAAGGCGACGACGTCGAAGTCTCCATGTCCTACGAAAAACTGCCGGAAATCCCCGAAGTTGATCTGAGCAAGATCGAACTGGAAAAGATGGTGGTCAAAGCTGACGATGCGGCTGTCGAAGAAGCGCTGGCAAGCCTTGCCGAAACCGCGCAGGACTTCAAAGCCCGCGAAGAGGGTGCCAAGGCCGAAGATGGCGATCAGGTTGTGATCGACTTCAAAGGCTCCGTCGACGGCGAAGAATTCGAAGGCGGCGCGGCGGAAGATTACCCGCTGGTGCTGGGCTCCAACTCCTTCATCCCCGGCTTCGAAGAGCAGCTGGTTGGCGTGAAAGCGGGCGAAGAGAAATCCGTCGTCGTGAACTTCCCCGAAGAGTATCAGGCCGCGCATCTGGCCGGTAAGGAAGCGACCTTCGCTTGCACCGTGAAAGAAGTGAAAGAGCCCGTCGCCGCTGAAGTGAACGACGAGATGGCCAAGAAATTCGGTGCCGAGGATCTCGACGCGCTGAAAGGTCAGATCGCTGAGCGTTTGGAAGCGGAATATGCCGGTGCTTCGCGCGCTGTGATGAAGCGTAACCTGCTGGACGCGCTGGACAAAGAGGTCAGCTTTGACCTGCCGCCGTCGCTGGTCGATGCCGAAGCCAAGCAGATCGCGCATCAGCTGTGGCACGAGGAAAACCCTGATGTGGAAGGTCACGACCACCCCGAGATCGAGCCGACAGACGAGCACAAGACATTGGCCGAACGCCGCGTCCGTCTGGGCCTGCTGCTGGCCGAGCTGGGCCAGAAAGCCGACGTTCAGGTGACCGACGCCGAGATGACCCAAGCGATCATGAACCAGGCGCGTCAGTACCCGGGTCAGGAGCGTCAGTTCTTTGAATTCGTGCAGCAGAACCAGCAGATGCAGCAGCAGATGCGCGCGCCGATCTTCGAGGACAAGGTTGTCGATCACGTGGTCGAACAAGCCAAGGTGACCGAGAAAGAGATCTCGAAAGAAGAGCTTCAGAAAGCTGTTGAAGAGCTGGAAGACGAGTAAGTCTTACCGGATCGGATTTTGGAGCAGGGGCGACGGGAAACCGTCGCCCCTGTTTCGTTTGGGCTGGACAAGAAGCGTGGCCTTTGCCTGTCACTCTGGATGGGCTTGAAGGGTTACCGAACCTACTGTCGACGTCCCGCCCGGGGGCACCCCGGGCATCGCCCTCCCTCCCCCCCCGGGGGGGCGATTTGCAAGGTCTCGGAAATTCGCAACAGTCGCGTGCGATGGGGGCAACCGCAGGCCACCATCGTTGCAACGCCCCCCAGGGAAGGCGCTGCTCTATGTGGCAATGTCAGATGCTGATACGCATCGGGGACGTCACAAAGTAATCCGGAACTGCGCGAAGCCGTCTTCCGTGTCGCCTACCTGTTCCATCTCTACCCCTGTCACCTCATCGACGTAGTCCGCCGCTTTTGGCCCGGTTTCGAACATCACGCTCGTTTCCTCCAACGGCGCGAAGCGCCAGTTGCCATCGGCGCGGGGGCTGATGGTGCCTTTTTCGACGATATAGCGCACAATCACATCGCGGTTGGTGTCGGGCCCTTCAAACACGATGGTATCGCCCATCGCGCCGGGGAAAGCCCCGCCGCCGCTGGCGCGGTAATTGTTGGTGGAGATGATGAATTCGGCTTTAGGATCAATGGGTTGCCCTTCGAACTCAAGGTTCACGATCCGGCTTGCCTCAGGGTTTGCCACGGTGCCCTTGGGGCCGAACTTGGAAGGCTGGCTAAGGTCGATCTGATAGGTCACCCCGTCGATCACATCGAAATTATAGCTGGGGAACTCGGGGTTCAGCAGCGGTTGATTGGCCTTGCCGGGGGTGATCTGGTTGAACATGCCGGCAGAGCGTTCGAGCCAGTCTTTCACCTGCGCCCCGGTCACGCGCACCGCGCGGGCCGTGTTGGGGTAGAGGTAGAGGTCGGAGACATTCTTGATCGCTACATCGCCTTTCGGGACGTCAGTGTAATACTCCGGCCCGCCACGGCCACCGGCCTTGAAGGGGGCGGCGGCGGAAAGGATCGGCAGCCCCTCATGTTCGGTCCCCTTCAGCATCTGTTCGATATACCAGCGCTGCGCGTTGGAGACGACCTGCACCGAAGGATCATCCGCCACCAGCGCGAAATAGCTGTGCAGATTGGCGTCGGTCTTGCCCACGGCGCGGCGAACATAGGCCAGCGTCTCATTATGTTCCTGCTGGACGGAGGCAAGCACCTCGGCATCGCTTTCCACCAGCGGCATTACAGAGCGGTCTTCGTTGCGCTGCGAAATGGCGCGCGCCTCGGCACTGTGACTGGCGATGCGCCAGCCGCTGCCGTCACGCTCCAGCATCAGGTCGATCAGGCCGAGGTGGCTGCCCCAGAAGCCGCCCATAGTGGCGGGCTTGCCGTGGATCGTACCCTCGCTGACATCCACGCCCGGATAGTCCGCATAGCTGCCCGAGGGGAAGACGAGGTGGCTGTGCCCGGTCATGATGGCGTCGATCCCCTCCACCGCGGCGAGGGGGACAGAGGCGTTCTCCATCATATCCTCTTCCTTGGCTGCACCGATGCCCGAGTGCGACAGCGCGATGATGATGTCGGCCCCTGCCTCTTTCATTTGGGGCGCCCATGCGCGGGCGGACTCGAGGATATCGCGGGCCTGCACCTTGCCTTCGAGGTGGCGGCGGTCCCAGCTCATGATCTGGGGCGGAACGAAGCCGATGATGCCGATCTTGATCGGATGCGTCTCACCTGCGCCATCGATCAGCATCCGGTCGAGCAGGACATAGGGTTTGACCAGTGTCTCATCGTCGCTCGGCTTGGCACCGACCTTTTTGACGACATTTGCGCTAACCACCGGGAAGTCGGCCCCGGCGAGGGATTTCATCAGGAAGTCAAGACTGTAGTTGAACTCGTGATTGCCAAGGGTCGAGGCGTCATAGCCAAGCGCGTTCATCGCTTGGATCACCGGATGCATGTCGCCTTCTTTCATGCCGCGCTCATAAGCGATGTAATCGCCCATCGGATTGCCCTGCAAAAAGTCGCCATTGTCGAGCATCAGGGTATTGGTCGCCTCGGCGCGGATCGATTTGACGATGCTGGCGGTGCGGGCAAGGCCCACGGTGTCGACCTCTTTGTCGGCGTAATAGTCGTAAGGAAAGACATGCACATGCAGGTCCGTCGTCTCCATCAACCGCAGATGCGCCTGATTGGCCGCGGCGCGGAGAGAAAAGGGGTGGAGGGCCAGCAATCCGGCAGTGCCGGCGAGGAAGTGACGGCGGTTGAGGCGGAGGGTCATGCGGCGTTCCTTCTTGACGTGATTAACACCTACCTGAGGCGAAGCGAGAGGCCGCGCAAGCCCGAAAATTAATCACCCGTCCCGTAGGCCGGTTTCCACAAGCATGCCGCGGCGCTTGGCTTCGTAGTAATAGCCGCGGGCGTACCATTTGATGGCGGTGCCATGGTCACCGTCCGACAGGAGCCAGGCGCCGCGCAGGTATTTTAGCGCGTATTTCAGATTGGTATCGGCATCCAAAAGATCGGAAGGCTGGCCCTGAAATCCCATCGACCGCGCGGTGGCGGGCAGGATTTGCAGCAGCCCGTAATAGGGGCCGTTGCGGGCGCGAGGGTTGTGGGTGCTTTCGCGGATGGCGAGGCGGTGCACCAATGGGCGGGGCAGGTCGTAGAAGTCGGCCCAGTGGTTGATCTTGCGCCGCAACTCGGGCGTCTCATTCGGGTGCAGCGGCAGGGCGGGGCGCTGCGGCGGCGTGGGGGAGACTTCGGGTGCGGCGTTGCAGGCGGTGAGCGTGCTGGCAGCGATGAGGGAAAGGAACACGCGGCGTGTGGTCTGAGGCATGATGCACCGGAGCTTGTTATCTCGCCCCGAGGATCGCCCCAAGGGGGCCATCGGGCAAGAGCGCAGGCGCAGGATACGCGGCCCCTTGCCCAAGCCTTGGACCCTCAGGCGCGGCTTTTCGCCATGCTTAAACATCGGCGACGATTTCGCCTTTCATTTCGCCGGTCATGCGGCTCTGATCTTCGCGTTTTACCGAACGGCGGACCTCGTCGATTTTGAGTTCGGCGGCGTCGCGCGTGGCCCTGTCGGGCCATTCGGTGATTGCGGCACTCGTGCGCTCAGAGGTGCGGACCACGGTGATGCGGCTGGCGCCAAAGCCCTTGAGGGCGGGTAGGCGCTTTTCTTCGATGGCGCGCAGGGCCACGTCGTAATCCGCCCCGTCGGCGAGTTCCCAAGTGGTGATGGTGATGTAACGCATGTGTCATCCTCCATGCTGAATGGAGGTATCTTAGCATAAATCGCGCTGTTTTTGCAGGGGTTTGCGTCAGAGGCGCGTGCGGGGCGGTTGGAGGGGCTGCGCAAAAGAAAACGCCGCGCGGAGGACCGCGCGGCGTTTCATGTCAGATCGGACAGGCCGGATCAGCTGTTGCTGTCGTCCTGTGCGTCGCCCTCGGGGGTGCGCACCACGTCCGAGTCGCCGTCTTCGTCAGCGGCAGAGCCGATGTCGTCGAAGAGTTCGGAGATCTCGAATTCAGCGGCGGCTTCCTCTTCGGCGGCCAGTTCCTGAATCGATTTGCCCGATGCCTGAAGCTCGGCCTCTTCGGGCGAACGTGCAACGTTCAGCTCGATTGTGGCGTCGACTTCGGGGTGCAGGATGATGCGCACATCATGCACGCCCAGTTCCTTGATCGGGTTGCCCAGAACGACCTGCTTGCGGTCGATCGAGAAGCCTTCGGCGGTCGCGGCTTCGGCGGCGTCACGGGTGGTGACGGAGCCGTAGAGCGCGCCGGCGTCGGAAGCGGAGCGAATCACGACGAACTGCTGACCGTTCAGCTTCTCGGCGAGTTTCTCGGCTTCTTTCTTGGTCTCGAGGTTCTGTGCTTCGAGCTGGGCTTTCTGGCCTTCAAAGGCTTCGACGTTGGCCTTGGAGGCCGACAGCGCCTTGCCCTGCGGCAGCAGGTAGTTGCGGGCATAGCCGGGCTTTACGTCCACGACTTCGCCCATCTGGCCCAGTTTGGCCACACGTTCCAGAAGGATAACTTGCATGTGCTCTCTCCTTACTTGACGGCGTAGGGCAGCAGGGCGAGGAAACGGGCGCGTTTGATGGCACGGGCCAGCTCGCGTTGTTTCTTGGCCGATACGGCGGTGATGCGGGAAGGAACGATCTTGCCACGCTCAGAGATGTAGCGTTGCAGCAGACGTGTGTCCTTGTAGTCGATCGCAGGTGCGTTGTCGCCCGAGAAGGGGCAGACTTTGCGACGGCGGAAAAATGGTTTTGCAGCCATGGTTTATGTCCTCTTCTTCAAGCTGGCGATCAACGGCGCTCGCGACGGTTGTCGCGTTCGTCGCGTTTCTGCATCTGCACGGAGGGCAGTTCTTTGTGCTCGTCGACCTTGATGGTCAGAACACGCATCACGTCGTCATGCAGGCGCATCAGGCGTTCCATTTCCTGCACGGCGGTCGCGGGGGCGTCCGAACGCAGGAAGGCATAGTGGCCCTTGCGGTTCTTGTTGATCTTGTAGGCCATCGTCTTGACGCCCCAGTACTCGCTGTCGACGAGCTTGCCGTCGTTGTCCGCGAGGACGGTGCCAAAGTGTTCGATGAGGCCTTCTGCTTGCGTGTTGGACAGGTCCTGACGCGCAATCATAACATGCTCATAAAGCGGCATGTGCACTCCTATTTGTATCAAGGCGCATTTCATAGGCGGGGCGTTCATCCTTGCTCCCCACCACGAGAGTCTGCGCGGTTCATATGCTGTGCAAGGAAGCGCCCGTATACACGGTTTCCCGGCCACGGCAACCCCCGGCGCGGGCGCGCGGGCCGGGACGGGCTTGCCCTTGCGGCATGGGACGCGATACATCGGATGAAATCGCTAATAAGAGGCTGCAACCATGAGCATCGCATTCGTTTTCCCCGGGCAGGGCGCCCAGACCATCGGCATGGGCCGCGATCTGGCCGAAGCCTACACCGAAGCCCGCGCCGTTTTCGACGAGGTCGATGCGGCCTTGGGCGAGAAACTGTCGGAGCTGATCTGGGAGGGCGACATGGAGACGCTGACCCTGACCGAGAACGCCCAGCCCGCGCTGATGGCGACCTCTTTGGCTGCTATGGCCGCGCTGAAGGCCGAAGGTGTAAGTGTCGAGAAAGCGGCCTTCGTGGCGGGGCACAGCCTTGGCGAATATTCTGCGCTGTGTGCTGCGGGCGCGCTGTCACTGGCTGACACCGCGCGGCTGCTGCGCATTCGCGGCAAGGCCATGCAGGCCGCCGTGCCAGTGGGCGAGGGCGCCATGGCGGCGATTCTCGGCCTCGGGATCGAAGAGACCGAGAAACTGGCCGAAGCCGCTGCCGAGGGCGCGGTCTGTCAGGTCGCCAATGAGAATGACCCGAGCCAGAACGTGCTTTCGGGCGAGAAGGCCGCGGTAGAGCGCGCCGTCGCCATGGCGAAAGAAGCCGGGGCCAAGCGCGCGTTGCTGCTGCCCGTCTCCGCCCCTTTCCATTGCCCGCTGATGGGGCCGGCTGCGGAAGAGATGGCGAAAGCATTGGGCGAGGTGACCTTCAACGATCCCGCCGTGCCGCTGGTCGCCAATGTCACCGCCGAAGCAGTGACGGACGCCGCCCACATTCGCGAGTTGCTGGTTGAACAGGTCACAGGCCGCGTGCGCTGGCGTTCCTCGGTCGAGCGGATGGCCGCGCAGGGCGTGACCGAGGCGTGGGAGATCGGCGCGGGCAAGGCGCTTTCGGGCATGATCCGACGCATCGACAAAAGTGTCGCCACCCGCTGCATCGGCACGCCGGATGAGGTAAAGGCCGCGTCTGACGCCTGAGGTATGAAAATAAGCGGCATTTCCGCCGCGTCGGGGCCTCGCGCCCTTCGAGAGAATAAAGGAAGAGACATGTTCGATCTTACAGGAAAGAATGCCCTGATCACCGGCGCTTCGGGCGGCATCGGCGCGGATATCGCGCGCAAGCTGCACGCCCAAGGGGCTACCGTTGGCCTGTCGGGCACGCGGACCGAACCGCTTGAGGCGCTGAAGGCCGAGTTGGGCGAACGCGCCCATGTGCTGCCGTGCAACCTGAGCGATATGGAGGCCGTCGACGCGCTGCCGAAACAGGCGGCGGAGGCCATGGGCTCGGTCGATATTTTGGTGAACAATGCGGGCATCACCCGCGACAATCTTTTCATGCGCATGTCGGATGACGAGTGGAATTCGGTGCTGAACGTGAACCTCACCGCGACCTTCAAGCTCTGCAAAGGGGTGATGCGCGGCATGATGAAGGCGCGTTGGGGTCGGATCATCAATATCTCCAGCGTGGTGGGCGCCACGGGCAACCCCGGCCAGGCCAATTACGCGGCCTCAAAGGCGGGTGTCGTGGGCATGTCCAAGTCGCTGGCCTATGAGGTGGCAAGCCGCGGAATCACCGTGAACGCCGTTGCCCCGGGCTTCATCACCACCGCCATGACCGACAAGCTGACGGATGAGCAAAAGTCTGGAATCATGGGGCAAATTCCCGCAGGCCGCATGGGCGACCCGGATGAGATCGCTGCCGCCGTGGTCTATCTTTCCAGCCCCGAGGCCGCTTATGTGACAGGGACCACCTTGCATGTGAACGGCGGTATGGCCATGTTGTGACCCTGCGCCTCAATAGCGTTTGCCAAGCCCGGCGCATGTGCTAAAGGGGGCGCAGAATCGAAACGGAGGGTGCTTGATCACCCCCTGCGCCTTGTGCGAACAAGGAAATAGCCGCCCCTTTTGGGGCATCCTCCAAACGCCGATTACCGGCGGGCGGAAACCAAAAGGGGCCTTGAATGGCCCGAAGACATGAGGACTTATTATGAGCGACGTCGCAGACCGCGTGAAAAAGATCGTTGTAGAACACCTGAGCGTGGAAGAGGACAAAGTGACTGAGAATGCGTCGTTCATCGACGATCTCGGCGCAGACAGCCTCGACACCGTGGAACTGGTGATGGCGTTCGAAGAAGAGTTCGGCATCGAGATCCCCGATGACGCGGCTGAGAACATCCAGACCGTTGGCGATGCGGTCAAGTTCATCAAAGAAGCCTCCTAAGGCTTTGCCGGGCAACCGGCGGATGTGAGTTTTGAAAACGGCGTTGTTCCTAGCGGAATGACGCCGTTTTTATTTGCCGTAGCGGGGTGGGCTTGTCCCTTTGGAGCTGAGGTCGCATGTCTGCGCCAAGAAGTTTCAAGCGTGAAGGCAATTCACCCCATGTCCCGCACGATCCCGACCATCAACACCGCCAGACTGACCCTGCGCGCCATGCGCGCCGAGGATTTTCAGCGCTATGCCGAGATTTGGGCGATGCCCGATGTGGCGGACCGGATACTCGATCAGCCGCGGCCCAAGGGGCAGTCATGGGACGCTTTTCTGCGCAACGCGGGCCATTGGCAGATTACGGGATTTGGGCAATGGGCGGTGCAGCTTCACCGCCAGCGCGAGATGTTGGGTCAGACCGGTTTCGTCTTTGGCTCCCGCAATCTCGGCGAGGATTTCGACACTTACCCCGAGGCGCGGCTGGTCTTGGCCCCTCAGGCCCAAGACCAGCGGCTTGGGGCCGAGGCCGCCCGGGCGGCGCATGAGTGGTTTGATCGGGTGATCACGGGCCGCACGGTCTGTATGATCTCGGCGGGGAATGAGGCCGCTTTGCGGATCGCGGGGGCGCTTGGCTATCAGGGGCTGCGCGACGTCAAGACGGCGGGCGGTGCGGTGCATCTGATGACCCGGCGCGGCCCGCCGGGCTGAGCTTGTGAGCCGCGAAGGCCCCTGAGATTCGACCCATCGGCGTTTTTGCGCTCTGCCTGCGGACCCCCGCCGATATGCTTGTGCCTACAGGCTTTTGCAGGGTAAGAGGTTCGCCGAGACATTATCGGCAAGGGGCACTGAGATGCGCAGAGTTGTAGTAACGGGTTTGGGTTTGGTTACCCCGCTCGCGGACGGCGTGGAAGAAAGCTGGAAACGGATCCTTGATGGGAAGTCCGGGGCCGGGCCGATCACCGGCTTTGATGCCAGCAAATTGGTGACTCAATACGCTTGCGAAGTGCCTTTGGGCGATGGCAGCGATGGCACCTTCGACGCCAATAAATACATGGAGCCGAAAGAGCAGCGCAAGGTCGATACCTTCATCCTCTTTGGCATGGCTGCCGCCCAGCAGGCGGTCGAGGATTCGGGCTGGAAGCCGACCGAGCAGGAAGATCAGGAACGCACCGGCGTTCTGATCGGTTCGGGCATCGGGGGGCTGAACTCCATCGCCAATACCGCCGTCATGATGCATGAGAAGGGCCCGCGCCGCGTGAGCCCCTTCTTCGTGCCGGGCGCGCTGATCAACTTGATCTCGGGTCAGGTGTCGATCCGCTATGGTTTCAAGGGGCCGAACCACTCGGTCGTGACCGCCTGTTCAACCGGCGCCCATGCCATCGGCGATGCGGCGCGGCTGATCAAATACGGCGATGCGGATGTGATGATCGCAGGCGGTGCCGAGGCGGCGATCTGTGAGATTGGTATGGCGGGCTTTAATGCCTGCAAGGCGCTTTCGACCAAACGCGGCGACGATCCGCAAAAGGCCAGCCGCCCCTATGATGTGGACCGTGACGGTTTCGTCATGGGCGAAGGCGCGGGCATCGTGGTGCTGGAAGAGTATGAACACGCCAAGGCGCGCGGTGCCAAGATCTATGCCGAGGTGCTGGGTTATGGCCTGTCGGGCGACGCGCATCACATCACCGCCCCTTCCGAGGATGGCGAGGGCGGCGAACGCTCCATGCGTGCGGCGCTGAAGAACGCGGGGCTGGAGCCTGCGGATGTGGATTACATCAACGCGCATGGCACCTCGACCATGGCTGACACCATTGAGTTGGGCGCGGTCGAGCGTCTGATGGGTGATGCGGCGGGGAATGTGACCATGTCCTCGACCAAATCCGCCACCGGGCACCTTTTGGGTGCCGCGGGCGCGATCGAGGCGATCTTTTGCATGCTTGCGATCCGCGATCAGGTAGCGCCGCCGACGATCAACCTCGACAATCCGGCGGTGGAAACCCCGATTGATCTGGCGCCGAACAAGAAGGTCGAGCGCAAGATTGACGTGGCGCTCAGCAATTCCTTTGGTTTCGGCGGCACCAACGCATCGGTTCTCTTCGGGAAAGTCAGCTAAATGTGGCGTCATATCGCCTCTAACGCCGTGACGTTTCTGTTGGTCGGCCTGTTTCTGCTTGGGGGGATCATCCTCTGGGGCAAGTCGACCTATGTCTCTGAAGGGCCGTTGGAACAGGCGATCTGTGTGCAGGTCGAGCGCGGCTCGAACATGCGGCAGGTGAGCCAGAACCTTGAGGAGCAGGGCGCGGTTTCCTCGCCCGCGATCTTTCGCATGGGCGCGGATTACGAGGAGAAGTCGAGCAGCCTGAAGGCGGGCAGCTTTCTTGTTCAGCCCGGCACCTCGATGCAGGGGATCGTGGATATCGTGACCCAAGGCGGGGCCAGCACCTGCGGTACTGAGGTAGTCTATCGCATCGGGGTGAACCGGGTGAGCGTGCAGGTCCGTGAGTTGGACCCGGTCACCAGCCGTTTTGTTGAACGCGCGGAATTCACCCCGGGTGAGGAGGAGGCTCCCGAAGCCTATACCGAAATCTCAAGCGCGAATGACACGCGGTTTCGTGTGGCATTGGCCGAAGGGGTGACCAGCTGGCAGGTAGTGGAAGCGCTCAAGCAGGTCGAGCAATTGACCGGCGAGGTTGCGGAGCTTCCAGCAGAGGGCAGCCTCGCGCCCGATAGCTATGAGGTGCGCCCGGGCGACGACCGCGCCGAGGTGATCGGACGGATGGCCGCGGCGCAAGAGGTGCTCTTGGCCGAAGCCTTTGAAGCGCGCGATCCCGATCTGCCGATCGAGACGCCCGAGGACCTGCTGATCCTTGCGTCGATCATCGAAAAGGAAACCGGTGTCGCCGCCGAACGTGAGCAGGTGGCGAGCGTTTTCGTGAACCGTTTGAACCAAGGGATGCGGCTTCAGACCGACCCCACGGTGATCTACGGGGTGACCGAGGGCAAGGGCGTGCTAGGCCGCGGGCTGCGCCGCTCGGAACTGCGGGCAGAGACGCCGTGGAACACCTATGTGATCGACGGTCTGCCGCCCACGCCCATCGCCAATCCGGGCCGGGCGAGCCTGATGGCCGCAGCGCAACCGGCGGAGACGGACTACGTCTTTTTCGTGGCGGATGGCACCGGGGGGCACGCTTTTGCGGAAACCTTGGACGAGCATAACCGCAACGTTGCGCGCTGGCGTCAGATCGAGGCGGAGCGCGGTGCGGAAGCGGCGGGGAATGCCTCAACCGGCGGAAACTGAGACCACTGAAAACCCCGCTGGAGACAGCGGGGTTTTTATTTACGGGAAGTCCTTGCCGCGCGGTGCTGTAAGGTCTTGTTAATACAGTTTTTCTTGACTTTGCGCACGGTCTGGCGTAGGACTTGTGGCACGCTAGAGGACATGGGCGAACGGCCCCGGGGTAACCCGGTGGTCGTTTTTTTTGTGTCTGCTCGGTTGGGGATAACCAACAAGAGGTAAAGCGATGACGATCATTACCCCGGAGCAAGAGACGGAAGACAGCGCGGAAATCCTGCGCGGTCTCCAAGAAGCAATCGGCGCGTTGCGCCGGGAAATCGAAGGTCTGACGGAACAGGCCCGGTCCGGGGGGGAACTCAAGGAAACTGCGGTGTCTGGCAAAACGTCCAAAGTGGCGGGACTGCTGGCGCATTGCCTGAAAGCGGAGAACACGCTGAATGACTGTCGAAACCGACAAGCTGGAATCGCGCGCGGGGGCTATGCCCTCGACATGGACAAAGCGCGGGCTGACATCGGGTGCAAGCTGGATCGCCTGCGCCGATGCTCAGACCCAGGCGCAGTTACTGAATGACCTAGATGAGGGAGAGCTTCTGGCTCTCCCTTTTTTGTTTGAGTTCTGGGCGCTTGACCACCAACTGGCGCCTGAGGGCGACTGGCGGACATGGGCGATCATGGGCGGGCGCGGCGCGGGCAAGACGCGGGCCGGGGCGGAATGGGTCCGCAGTAAGGTTGAGGGGAGCCGACCGCTTGATCCCGGGGAGTGCAGCCGCGTGGCGCTGGTGGGGGAGACCATCGAGCAGGTGCGCGAGGTGATGATCTTTGGCGATAGCGGGATACTGGCCTGTAGCCCACCGGATCGGCGGCCTGATTGGGAGGTGACGCGCAAGCGCTTGGTCTGGCCCAACGGGGCGATTGCCACGGTGCATACGGCGCATGACCCCGAAGGGCTGCGCGGGCCGCAGTTTGACGCGGCTTGGGTGGATGAATTGGCAAAGTGGAAGCGCGGGCAGGAGGCTTGGGACCAGTTGCAGTTTGCGCTGCGCTTGGGGGAGCGGCCTCAGGTCTGCGTGACGACGACACCGCGCAACGTGGATGTGTTGAAGGCGCTCTTGGCCGCGCCTTCGACGGTGACGACCCATGCGCCGACGGAGGCGAATGCGGCGAATTTGGCGGGGTCGTTCCTTGAAGAGGTGCGGGCGCGCTATCGCGGGACGCGGTTGGGGCGGCAGGAGTTGGATGGGGTTTTGCTGGCGGATGCAGAGGGGGCGCTGTGGACCTCGGCTTTGCTGGAGGCGGGGCGGGTGCGAGAGGTGCCGGATCTGGACCGGATCGTGGTGGGCTTGGACCCGGCGACGACGAGTGGAGCAGGCTCGGATGAGTGCGGGATCGTGGTGGTGGGGGCGCAGACCAAGGGGCCGCCGCAGGATTGGCGGGCGGTGGTGCTGGCCGATTGCACGGTGCAGGGGGCCACGCCGATGGGCTGGGCGCAGGCGGCGATTGCGGCGATGACGCGCTACGGGGCGGATCGGTTGGTGGCGGAGGTAAATCAGGGCGGGCAGTTGGTGGCCGAGGTCTTGCGACAGGTCGATCCGCTGGTCTCGCTCAAGACCGTGCATGCGGCGCGGGGCAAGGTGGCGCGGGCGGAGCCTGTGGCCGCGCTTTATGAGCAGGGGCGGGTGAGCCATTTGCCGGGGCTTGATGCGCTGGAGGATCAGATGTGTCTGATGACGGCGCGGGGGTACGAGGGCAAGGGCAGCCCGGACCGCGTCGATGCGCTGGTCTGGGCGCTGCATGAGCTGATGATCGAGCCTGCCGCGCAGTGGCGCAGCCCGGGGGTGCGAAGCCTGTGAGCGGGCCGTTGCATGGGACAGCGCACGGTGGGTTTCTCCAGCGTTAAGGGATTTCGGGGAAAGTCTGACAACGCCGGGCAATGCGGGGCAGGTCTTCGCCGCCGGGGCCGGGCAGAATGAGGAGCGACGACATGGTATTCGATTTTCTACGGCGTGGCGCGGCAGGTGAGACAGCGGAGCGCAAAGCATCCGCCACGGGGCCGGTCGTCGCCTATCAGACCTCGGGCCGTGTCGCTTGGAGCCCCCGCGATAGCGTGAGCCTGACGCGTGCCGGGTTCTGCGGCAATCCGGTTGGGTTTCGCTCGGTCAAGCTGATCGCCGAGGCTGCAGCGGCGCTGCCGCTGGTCGTGCAGGACAGCGCACGGCGCTACGACGAACACCCGCTGATCGAGCTGATGCGGCGCCCCAATGCGGGCCAAGGCCGGGCGGAGATGCTTGAGGCGCTGTATGGGCAGATGCTTTTGAGCGGCGATGGCTATGTCGAAGCCGTGGGCGGTGAGAGCGGTTTGCCGGTAGAACTGCATGTGCTGCGCTCGGACCGGATGAGCGTGGTGCCGGGGGCGGATGGCTGGCCTGTCGCCTATGAATATGCGGTGGGCGGGCGCAAGCACCGTTTTGATGCGAGCGGTGCGGCGACGCCGGTTTGTCATATCCGCAACTTTCACCCGCAGGACGATCACTACGGGTTCAGCCCCATGCAGGCGGCGGCCATGGCAATGGATGTGCATAATGCGGCGAGCCGTTGGTCGAAGGCGCTGTTGGACAATGCCGCGCGGCCCTCCGGCGCGATCGTCTATCGGGGGGCCGAGGGGCAGGGCAAGCTGAGCGAGGATCAGTATGACCGGCTGGTGAGCGAGATGGAGAGCCACCATCAAGGGGCGCGCAATGCCGGGCGGCCGATGCTGCTGGAGGGCGGGCTCGACTGGAAGCCGATGGGTTTTTCGCCCTCGGATATGGAGTTTCAGAAAACAAAGGAGAGTGCGGCGCGGGAGATTGCGCTCGCCTTTGGGGTGCCGCCGATGCTGATCGGGGTGCAGGGCGATGCGACTTACGCGAATTATCAAGAGGCGCATCGGGCGTTCTATCGTCTGACAGTGCTGCCTTTGGCGACACGGGTGACGGCGGCGCTGGCGGAGTGGCTGAGCGGGTATCTGGGGGCGGCGGTGAGTTTGAAGCCGGACCTCGACCAAGTGCCTGCATTGGCGGCGGAGCGTGATGCGCAATGGGCGCGGGTGTCCGGGGCGGCATTCTTGAGCGATGCGGAAAAGCGCAGCCTGTTGGGGCTGCCAGCGGTGGCGGATGATGTCTGAGCTGCGCGAGATCGAGCGGTTCGAATGCGCGCCGGGCTTGCGGCTTCAGGCGCATGAGACGCTCAGCGCGGTGCACCGCGAGAACATGCAAAAGCGGCTCGACCGGATCGAGCAGATGATGGAGCGGTTGGAACGGCGGCTGTGGCTGACGGTCTACGGCGTGGTGGCGGTGATCTTGGCGCAGGCGGTGCAATCCGTTCTGGCGGTGGCGCCGTAGCGGGCTGAACGAGGGAAAATACGATGACTTATCAATTGGATGCCTCCGGCGGCTGGCCGGAGAACGGGGAAGCTGTGCCTGCGGGCGGCGGGTTGGAGCATAAATTCGCCCGCTTCGGCAGCGTGACGCCGGTCGAGGATGGGCTGGAGATCAGCGGCTACGCCAGCCTCTTTGGCACGGTCGATCAGGGCGGCGATGTGGTCGAGCCGGGGGCCTATGCGGCGAGCCTTGCGGCGGTCGCGAAGGCGGGACGCAGCATTAAGATGCTGTGGCAGCACGATCCGGCCCAGCCCATCGGCGTTTGGGACGAGGTGCGCGAGGATGGCCGGGGTCTTTGGGTCAAGGGGCGCATCCTTTGCACTGTGGCTAAGGGCCGGGAGGCGGCGGCGCTGATCGAGGCGGGGGCCATCGACGGGCTCAGCATCGGCTACCGCACCGTGAAGGCGGGCAAGACCACCAAGGGGCAGCGGCTGCTGTCGGAACTGGAGCTTTGGGAGGTGTCTTTGGTGACCTTTCCGATGCTGCCCTCGGCGCGGGTCGGGGCCAAGGGGGAGTTCAGGGCCGTGGGCCATGTGCTGCGCGAGATGACGGCGGCCTTTGATGCCGCGCGGACCGAGATGGCGCGGGGCTGAGCCTGAGTTTGACTGAGCAGATCGAAGGAAAAGCGATGACCAAGAGTGAGATGAGCACAAAGGCGGGCAAAGACCGGTCTCCGGCGGAGGAAGTGCGGCAGGCCGTGAGCGGTTTTGTCAGTGACTTCAACGGCTTTCGGGCCGAGATCAATACGAAACTTCAACAATCAGAAGAGCGAATTGCCATGATGGACCGCAAGATGACCCTGCCTGCCCGCAGCCCTTTGGGGGGCGCGATCGATCACGATGCGCCGCATAAGAAAGCCTTTGACGCCTATCTGCGCAACGGCGATGACGACGGGCTGCGGGGGCTGGAACTGGACGGCAAATCGATGTCGACGGCGGTGAATTCGGATGGCGGCTATCTGGTGGATCCGCAAACTGCCGACCGGGTGCAATCTGTGCTGAATGCGGGGGCGTCGATCCGCGCGATTGCCTCGGTGGTGCAGGTGGAGGCCACCTCATATGACGTGCTGGTCGATCACGCCGATGTGGGCGCTGGTTGGGCGACCGAAAGCGGGGCGCAAGCCGAGACGGACACGCCCCAGATCGACCGGATCACCGTGCCGCTGCATGAGCTGAGCGCGCTGCCCAAGGCGAGCCAACGTCTGCTGGATGACAGTGCCTTTGATATCGAAGGTTGGCTGGCGGGGCGTATCGCCGACAAATTTGCACGGGCCGAAGCGGCGGCCTTTGTCAGCGGTGACGGCATCGACAAGCCCACCGGTTTTCTGAGCCATCCGGCGGTCGACAACGACGTCTGGACCTGGGGCAATCTGGGCTATGTCCCCAGCGGCACCAACGCCAATCCCGAGGCGGATGCGATCATCGAGTTGGTCTATGCCCTCGGCGCGGCTTACCGCAAGAATGCGGTTTTCGTGATGAACTCGAAGACAACGGCCAAGGTGCGCAAGTTGAAAGACACCGATGGACGGTTCTTGTGGTCCGACGGGTTGGCGGCAGGCGAGCCTGCGCGGCTCATGGGCTATCCGGTGCTGGTGGCCGAGGACATGCCCGATCCGGCGACCGATGCGATGGCCATCGCCTTTGGCGACTTTTCCGCAGGCTACACCGTGGCCGAGCGCCCCGATCTGCGGATCCTGCGCGACCCGTTCAGCGCAAAGCCGCATGTGCTGTTCTATGCCACCAAACGTGTCGGCGGCGACGTGAGCGATTTCGCGGCGATCAAGCTGATGAAATTCGGCCTGGCGTAAGCCGGCGCCGAAGCCGGGGCCGGGGCAACTTGGCCCCGGTCCGGACGTGCGCCTGCGAGGTTGCGTTGTCTAGCTGCTCCCCTCCGACCGAGCAATGCAACCGGTGCGCGTCCGGAAATAACCGCATGGCCCCATTGGGCGCGGGAGCGATTTTTGGAGACGTTCGATGATGTTGATCGAAGAGACAAATGTGCCGGATGCGGTCTTGCCGGTTGAGGCCTTCAGAATGCATCTGCGCCTTGGCACCGGCTTTGCGCAGGACGGCCTTCAAGATCCGGTGTTGCGCAGCTTCCTGCGCGCGGCGATGGCGGCGGTGGAGGCGCGGACAGGCAAGGTGTTGATCATTCGGCGGTTTGCCCTGTCGCTGACCTTTTGGCGCGATGCGGCGGCGCAGGTCTTGCCCGTGGCGCCGGTGCAAGAGATCGCGCGGGTGGCGCTTGTGGCGCGGGACGGGGTGGAGACGGCGGTGGACCCCGAGCGCTATTGGCTGGAACGCGATGCGCAAGCGCCGCGTCTTCGAGCCAGCACCGCCGCCCTGCCGCGCATCCCAAGCGCGGGGGCCGCGCTGATTAGTTTTGACGCGGGCATGGCCGCCGATTGGAGTGGAATGCCGGATGATCTGGCCCAAGCGGTGATGCTGCTGGCGGCACATTACTATGAATACCGCGACGACACGGCGCTTGGTGAAGGGTGCATGCCCTTTGGTGTCAGCAGCCTGATCGAACGCTACCGCCGCGTGCGCCTCGGCTTTGGGGGAACGGCATGAGCCGCCCGCAGTTGAACCGGCCCCTCGTGTTGGAAGCGCCGCAGCGCGTGAGCGATGGCGCGGGGGGGCATCGCGAGATCTGGCAGCCTTTGGGCACCCTCTGGGCCGAGGTGCGCGCGCGGACGGGGCGGGAGACTGCGCAGGGCGGGGTGGCCGTCAGCCGGATGGGGGTCAAGATCACAGTGCGGGCGGCGCCGGAAGGTGCCCCGCAGCGACCAACCCCCGAGCAGCGGTTTCGCGAGGGCACGCGGGTCTTCGTGATCCGGGCGGTGGCCGAAAGCGATGCGGGCGGGCGCTATCTGATCTGTTTTGCCGATGAGGAGGTGGCGGTATGACCTATGCGCTTTCAGGGGCATTGCAGGCGGCGGTTTATGACCTGTTGCAGAGCGATCCGGGGCTCACCGCGCTGATCGGTGACGCGGTCTTTGACGCGGTGCCGGGGGGGAGCCTGCCAGAGACCTATGTGCTGCTGGGCCAAGAGGTGGCGAAGGACCTGTCGGACCCGCAGGGCGCGGGGGCGGAGCATCGCCTGACCCTGTCGGTGGTCACCAGCGCGCCGGGGTTCAGCACGGCGAAGGGTTGCGCGGCGGTGATCTCAGACCTGCTGCATGGGGCGGTGCCGGCGCTCAGCCGGGGGCGCGTGGTGGATATGGCCTTTCTCAAAGCGATGGCGCGGCGGATCGACGGGGCCTCTGCCCGGCGGATCGATCTGCAATTCCGCGCCCGGGTCGCGGACGCATAAGACTTTAGATTTCAGATTGGTGCGAGGAGACAGTGATGGCAGTTCAAGCGGGCAAAGACCTTTTGGTCAAAGTGGATATGACCAGCGATGGGCAGTTCGAGACGATCGCCGGGCTTAGGGCCAAACGGGTGAGTTTCAACGCCGAAACGGTGGATGTGACCTCGCTCGATTCAAGCGGCGGTTGGCGGGAGTTGTTGGCGGGTGCCGGTGTCCGCTCGGCCGCGATCAGCGGGTCGGGGGTGTTTCGCGATGCGGGCACGGATGAACGGGCGCGGCAGTTGTTTTTCAACGGGCTCACGCCGGATTTTCAGGTGATCATTCCGGATTTCGGCGTGGTGCAGGGGCCGTTTCAGGTCTCCGCTCTGGAATACGGGGGGTCGCTGAATGGGGAGGCCACCTTTGAGCTTAGCCTGCAATCGGCGGGTGAGCTGATCTTTACCCCCGATGTGGTGGTGTGAGCATGACGAACCCATGGCGCGGCGAGGTGAGCCTCGTGATTGATGGTGAACGTCATGAGGCACGGCTGACCCTTGGGGCATTGGCCGAGTTGGAGGCGGCGTTGGAGGCCGACGGCCTCGTGGCTCTGGTCGAGCGATTTGAAAACAATCGCTTTTCCAGCCGCGATGTCTTGGCCCTGTTGCTGGCCGGGCTGCGCGGAGGTGGGGCGGAGATGGATGCCGCCACGCTTGAACACGCGCAGATCGAGGGCGGGCCGATGGCGGCGGCGCGGGCGGCGGCGGAATTGCTGGCGCGCGCCTTTACGGTGCAGGCGTGAGCGCAGCACGGGGCTTTGACTGGCCCGCGTTGCTGCGGGTGGGGCTGTCACGATTGGGGCTGCTGCCGGATCAATTCTGGGCGCTAACGCCGGCGGAGTTACAGTTGATGCTGGGGCCGAAGTCTGGCCCCGCGCCACTGCTGAGCGACGGTCTCGCCGCGCTGATGGCTGCCTATCCAGATGAGACGAAAGGGGCCGGTGATGGCTGACTTTGACGATTTCGAGAACCTTGAGAGCCGCGCCGAGGGGCTGAATGAGACGCTGGCGCAGACCAACGGCTTGGTGGCCGGGTTCGACGGTGAGCTACGGCGAATGCGGGGCGCGCTTGCCGCGACGGGCAAAGACGTGGCGACCCTTGAGAAAGGGCTAAGCCGTGGGTTGCGGCGGGCCTTTGATGGGGTGGTCTTTGACGGGGCCAAACTCTCGGACGCGCTGAGCGACTTGGCGCAGTCGATGATCCGCACGACTTACAATGCCGCGATGCGCCCGGTGACGGACCATTTCGGCGGGCTGATCAGCGAGGGCGTGGGCAGCATCGTAGAAGGGATATTGCCCTTCGCAGATGGTGCGCCTTTCTCGCAAGGTAAAGTCATGCCCTTCGCGCAGGGTGGGGTGGTCACCTCGGCGACGGCCTTTCCCATGCGCGGCGGCACGGGGCTGATGGGTGAGGCCGGGCCGGAGGCGATCATGCCCTTGGCGCGGGGCGCCGATGGCAAGCTGGGCGTGCGCGGCAACGGCGGCGGCGCGACGACCATCGTGATGAACATCACTACCCCCGATGTGCAGGGGTTTCAGCGCAGCCAAAGCCAGATCGCCGCACAGTTGAGCCGTGCCCTCAGCACCGGCAACCGCAACCGATAGGCCGCGCGGCGGATAAAGGAGCAGATCATGCAGTTTCACGAGGTCAGATTTCCCCCGTCGCTAAGCTTTGGCTCTGTCGGGGGGCCGCAACGGCAGACAGATGTGGTCACCTTGGCCAACGGCCATGAGGAGCGTAACACGCCTTGGGCCCATTCGCGGCGGGTCTATGACGCCGGGTTGGGGATGCGCTCGATCGACGATCTACAGGTGCTGATCGCCTTTTTTGAGGCGCGCATGGGGCAGATGTACGGGTTTCGCTGGAAGGATTGGGCCGATTATAAGTCGGGCAAAATGGCGCTTCCGGTGGCTTTCGACGACCAGAGCATCGGCTATGGGGATGGGGTGCGGGCGGCGTTTCAACTGACCAAAACCTACCGCTCGGGGGCGCAGTCCTATCGCCGTCCGATCACCAAACCGGTGGCCGGGACCGTGCGCGTGGGGCTGGAGCAGGATGAGCTGCGCGAGGGCGTCGAATATGAGGTCGACGCCAAGAGTGGGATCATCACCTTTGCCCATCCGCCTGATCCTGAGATCGAGGTTTTCGCGGGCTTCGAGTTCGACGTGCCGGTGCGCTTTGACACCGACCGCATTCTGGTCTCGGTCGAGAGTTTTCAGGCCGGACAGGTGCCCGACGTGCCGGTGATCGAGGTGCGGGTCTGATGGCGGGGCTGGACAGAGGCTTTGCAGCCCATATCGCGCAGGGTGTGACGACGCTGTGCCATTGCTGGCAGGTGACGCGCGCGGATGGGGCGGTGTTTGCCTTTACCGATCACGACATGCCGCTGGTGTTCGACGGGATCACCTTTCGCGCCGATACCGGGCTGAGCGCGCGGGCGCTGGCCCAGACCAGCGGGCTGGCAGTTGACAACACGGAGGCGCTTGGCGCGCTCAGCGATGATGCGATCCGCGAGGATGAGATCGAACAGGGCCGCTTTGATGGGGCCGAGGTGCAGGCGTGGCTGGTGAACTGGGCGGAGCCCGCGCAGCGGCGGCTGCAATTTCGCGGCTCAACCGGTGAGTTGCACCGCGCGGGGGGCAGCTTCCGCGCCGAGTTGCGGGGGCTGACGGAACCGCTTAACCGGCCCCTGGGGCGGGTCTATCAAAAGCCCTGTTCGGCGGTGTTGGGAGATGGCAAGTGCCGGTTC
Source organism: Sulfitobacter sp. 1A12056 (assembly GCF_043558125.1). NCBI lineage: Bacteria > Pseudomonadati > Pseudomonadota > Alphaproteobacteria > Rhodobacterales > Roseobacteraceae > Sulfitobacter > Sulfitobacter sp. 1A12056. Next base: position 331,594 of record NZ_JBIFFY010000001.1, read on the forward strand.
GATCTCACCGCGCCCGGCTATGCTGAGACGCGTGTGGTCGAGACGATGGCGGAGGCGCAGTATTTCTGTTGGACCGCGTTCCCGGGCTACGAGGAAGGTTGGTTCGCCCGGGGGCGGCTTGATGTGCTGGAGGGGCCGGCGGCGGGGCTTTGGGGCATGGTCAAACGTGACTACCATGAGGGCGGGCAGCGCGTGATCGAGCTTTGGCAACCGATCCGCGGCGCAGTGGCGGCGGGCACCCGTGTCCGGCTTACCGCAGGCTGCGACAAGCGGATGGAGACCTGTCGGCTGAAATTCAACAACCTGCTGAACTTTCGCGGCTTTCCCGATTTGCCGGGGGAGGATTGGATGATGGCAGTGCCCCGGTCGGACGGTGCGAATGGCGGCGGGTCACGCCGATGAGTGCTGCGGGGGAGCGTTTGGTACAGGGCGCCCGCGGATGGATCGGCACGCCCTATGTGCATCAGGCTGCGACAAAGGGGGCGGGCTGCGATTGTCTGGGGCTGATCCGGGGGCTTTGGCGGGAGCTGTTGGGCGCGGAGCCTGAGGCGGTGCCACCCTATTCGATGGATTGGTCCGAGCCGCAGGGGCAGGAGCGGCTCTGGGCAGCGGCGCTGCGGCACATGGCGATGAAAGACAGCGGTGATGCGGCCCCCGGTGACGTGCTGCTTTTCCGAATGCGGCAGGGTGCGGTGGCAAAGCACCTTGGACTTCAGGCGCGCGTCGGGGCCAGCGCCAGTTTGATTCACGCCTATGCGCGGCATGGAGTGGTGGAAAGCCCGCTCAGCCCGCCATGGCAGCGGCGCATCGTAGCGCGTTTTGTATTTCCTGAGGAGGTCTCCTGATGGCGACGATTGTTCTTTCGGCAGCGGGGGCGGCGGTTGGCGGCTCCATCGGGGGCACGCTGGCGGGGCTGTCTTCGGTCGCGGTGGGCCGCGCGGTGGGGGCGAGCCTTGGTCGATTGGTGGATCAACGTTTGCTGGGCCAAGGCGGAGAGGCGGTCGAGACCGGTAAGGTGGATCGCTTTCGCCTGACAGGCTTGGGCGAAGGGGCGGCGATCCCGCAGCTTTACGGGCGGATGCGACTGGCGGGGCATGTCATCTGGGCCTCGCAGTTCCAAGAGGTCACCGAAGTCAGTGGCGGGGGAAAGGGCGGCCCGCCGACGCCGAAGACGACCGAATACAGCTATACCGTCAGCCTTGCCATCGCGCTCTGCGAAGGGGAGATCACCAGCGTTGGGCGCATCTGGGCAGATGGGGAGGAGATTGCCCCGGACGATCTGAACATGCGCGTTTACCGAGGCGCCGCGAACCAGCAGCCTGACCCGACCATCGCCGCGATCGAGGGCGCGGACCGGGTGCCCGCCTATCGCGGCACGGCCTATGTGGTGATGGAAGACCTTTCGCTTGCGCAATTCGGCAACCGGGTTCCGCAGTTCTCTTTCGAGGTGCTGCGCCCCGAGCAGCCGCAAGTGCCGGGGTGGGAGCACGCGCCCGCCTATGGTGTTCAGGGGCTCGCCCTGATCCCCGGCACGGGAGAATACGCGCTGGCGACGACCCCGGTGCATTACACCGACGGCCCCGGCAGCCGGTGGAGCGCCAATGTGAACTCGCCCGCCGCCAAGACCGATTTTGCGGTCTCCTTGGAAAGCCTGACCGAGGAATTGCCGCGTTTGGAAGCGGCCTCTCTCGTTGTATCATGGTTTGGCGGCGATCTGCGCTGCGGTGACTGTCGCCTGCGGCCCAAGGTCGAAGACCCGGATATCGATGGGGAGAACATGCCTTGGCGAGTCTCTGGCCTGACGCGTGGCACGGCACAGGTGATCACCCAGCAAGACGCGCGCCCGATCTACGGCGGCACGCCCGCCGATGCGGCGGTGGTCGAGGCCATTCACGCGCTGAAGACAGCGGGCAAGGCGGTGATGTTCTATCCGTTTATCTTGATGGATCAGATCGAAGGAAACGGGCTCCCGGACCCCTATAGCGATGCCGAGGACCAGCCCCGCTTGCCGTGGCGCGGACGGATCACGCTTTCGGTGGCCCCGGGGCGACCGGGCAGCCCGGACGGTACGGCGGTGGCAGAAGCCGAGGTGGCGGCGTTTTTCGGAACCGTCACGGCTGCGGATTTCGCGGTGGGCGAAGGCTCGGTCATCTACAACGGCCCCGAGGAATGGACCCTGTCGCGCTTCATCTTGCACTATGCCGCGCTTTGCGCAGCGGCAGGCGGGGTCGAGGCGTTTTGCATCTCCTCGGAGATGCGGGGGCTGACGCAGATACGCGCGGCAGGCAACAGCTTTCCCGCGGTGGCCGGGCTGCGGGCCTTGGCCGGAGAGGTGCGCGCCTTGTTGGGGCCGGAGGTCAAGATCAGCTATGCCGCTGATTGGTCTGAGTATTTCGGCTATCACCCGCAGGATGGCAGCGGCGATGTCTTCTTTCACCTTGATCCGCTATGGGCCGATCCGCAGATCGATTTCATCGGGATCGACAACTACATGCCGCTAGCCGATTGGCGCGATGAGGAGGGGCATCTGGACGGCGAGAACTGGCCCGCGATCTACGATATCGGCTATTTGAAATCCAACATCGAAGGCGGCGAGGGCTATGACTGGTACTACCATTCGCCCGAGGCCCGCGACGCGCAGATCCGCACGCCGATCACCGATGGGGCGCATGATGAGCCTTGGGTGTATCGCTACAAAGACTTGCGCTGCTGGTGGGAGAGCCCGCACCACCCGCGTATCGGCGGGCAGCGGCAAGCCGCTCCAACGGAATGGCAGCCGATGTCGAAACCGATCTGGTTCACGGAATACGGCTGCGCGGCCATCGACAAAGGGGCGAACCAGCCCAACAAGTTCCTCGATCTGAAGAGCTCGGAAAGCGCCTTGCCGCATTATTCCACCGGCGCACGGGACGATCTGATGCAGATGCAATATCTGCGCGCGATCTCGGACTACTGGCGCGATCCGGCGCATAATCCGATCTCGGAGGAATATGGCGCGGCGATGCTTGATACGACGCGCGCCTTTGTTTGGGCATGGGACACGCGGCCTTTTCCCTTCTTCCCCAATAATGTCAATCTCTGGAGCGATGGAGAGAATTACAGCCGGGGCCACTGGCTGAACGGGCGCGCCTCGGCGCGGTCGCTGGCCTCGGTCGTGGGCGAGATTTGCCGCCGCGCGGGTGTGGTGCATTTCGATACCTCCGCGCTGTTCGGCTATGTGCGCGGCTATACGGTTGCCGAGGTTGGCGAGGCGCGGGCCGCGCTGCAACCGCTGATGCTGCGTTATGGTTTTGACGCGATCGAACGCGACGGGGTTTTACAGTTTCGGATGCGTGACGGGGCAGATGCGCTGCCCCTCGACCCTGATCGTCTCGCGGTTCACCCCGACCTGAGCGGGCTGACCGAGCAGTTGCGTGAGGCGGAGGCCGAAGTCTCGGGCCGTGTGCGGCTGCGATTCATTCAGGCCGATGGGGATTTCGACGCGATTGCCGAAGAGGCGGTTCTGGCGGATGAGGCGACCCATGCGGTCACCGGGACCGAGTTGAACATGGCCTTGACCCGAGGCGAGGGGCGGCAGGTGGCCGAACGCTGGCTGACCGAAGCGCGCGTCGCGCGTGAGACGCTGCGGCTGGCATTGCCGCCGTCGCGGATGGCTGTCGGGGCGGGGGATGTGATCGAACTGCCGGGCGATGGGGCGGAGGGGCCGGGACGCTACCGCGTCGACCGGGTGGAACAGGCCGGCTCCCTGCTGATCGACGGCGTTCGGATTGAGCCCGAAGTCTATGATCCCGCACCGCTTGATGAAGAACTTGCAGCGCTGCGCCCCTTCGTCCCGCCGCTGCCGGTTCTGCCGCAGTTCATGGACCTGCCGCTTTTGCGCGGAGATGAGGCGCCCCATGCGCCGCATCTGGCGGTGACGGCGACCCCTTGGCCGGGGTCCGTCGCGGTCTACCGCTCTGCCGTGGATTCGGATTATGCGCTGAACGCCATCGTGGCGAACCGGTCGATCATGGGCGTTACCCAAACGCCGCTGCACGCAGCACGGCCAGGGTTGATCGACGCGGGGCCGGTGCTGGAGGTCAAATTAACCAGCGGCAGCCTTCAGTCCGTTAGCAGAGAGGCGCTTTTAAATGGGGCGAACCTCGCCGCCATCGGGGATGGGAGCGCGGACCGTTGGGAGTTGCTCCAGTTTCAGGAGGCGCAGCTTGTCGCCCCGATGACCTATTGGCTGACCGGTCGTTTGCGCGGGCAGGCGGGCAGCGATGGGTTGATGCCCGAGGTTTGGCCCGCCGGGTCCCGCTTTGTGCTGATGAACGGGACGCCACAGCAGGTCGAGCTGAGCCCGCATCTGCGCCGTGTGGCACAGCATTACCGCATCGGGCCTGCGCGGCGACCGGTGGATGACCCCTCTTACCTGCATCAGGTTCATGCCTTTGACGGGAATGGTCTGCGGCCCTACAGCCCCTGTCATCTGCGGGCCGAGGCTGGGGCCAGTGGCGATATCACCCTTAGCTGGATTCGCCGAACGCGGATCGACGGCGACCCTTGGGAGGGGGCGGAGGTGCCGCTTGGCGAGGAGAGTGAACGCTATCTCTTACGCGTTTACGAAGGCAGCGAGGAGCGGCTGGAGGTGCTGGTCGATACGCCGCGATGGACCTATAGCACTGCGGCACGGGCGGCGGATGGCGTCAGCGGGGCGTTTGACGTGAGGGTGGCGCAGATCTCGGCCACATATGGCGCGGGGCCCGCTACAGGTTTGACCATCCCCGGATAGGCCCGCGCGTTATCACGATTTTGAGCATGTGCGGATTTACAAATGGTCCTACGCTATTGCATGAGCTACCCTTACGGCAGAGTGAAGGAGCCCGTGCCATGGCGCAGACACGCAGAAATATCTCGAAAGTGGACCCGGTCTGGGACCAGATTCAGCAAGAGGCTGAGGATGCGGTGCGTGATGAGCCGTTGATCGGCGGCTTTGTACATGCCTGTATCCTGCACCATAAATCGATCGAGAATGCGCTTTCCTATCGCATCGCGGCCAAGCTTTCGTCGAACGAGATGTCGATGATGGTCGTGCGCGAGATGGTCGAAGAAGCCTATGCCGAAGACCCCGATCTCGTCGCCGCGGCGCGTGCGGATCTGGTGGCCATCTATGACCGCGACCCGGCCTGCCACCGTTTGTTGCAGCCGATTCTATATTTCAAAGGCTATCAGGCGGTGCAGGCCTACCGTGTGGGCCATTACCTCTATGCCAAGGGCAAGCGTGATCTGGCCTATTTCATCCAGATGCGGGTGAGCGAGATTTTTGGCGTGGATATCCATCCGGCGGCCAAGATGGGCAAGGGCATCATGATCGACCACGCGCATTCCATCGTCATCGGTGAGACGGCGGTGGTGGGTGACAACGTCTCGATGCTGCATTCGGTGACCCTTGGCGGCACCGGTAAAGAGGAAGAGGACCGTCACCCAAAGATCGGCAATGGCGTGTTGATCGGCGCAGGCGCGAAGGTTCTGGGCAATATCTCTATCGGCCATTGCAGCCGCATCGCGGCGGGGTCGGTTGTGCTGGAGCCGGTGCCTGCCTGCAAGACCGTTGCCGGGATCCCGGCGCGGATCGTTGGAGAGGCGGGCTGCGATCAGCCGTCGATGTCGATGAACCATCTTTTTGGGCCGGACGCCGAATAGGGGCAGTTGCCAGTATCGCAATAAAAAGCCGGGGCATGCCCCGGCTTTCTTCGTTTGAATGGTGCAGCCCTCAGGCCAGCATGATCATCGGATTTTCAAGGTTCTCGACAATCGCGTTCAACAGCTGGGCCCCGAGCGCCCCGTCGATCACGCGGTGATCGACCGAGAGGGTCACGGACATAACTGTCGCCGCCGTGATTTCACCGTCCTTGCCGATGATCGGTTTCTTCACGCCCGCGCCCACGGCGAGGATCGCACCATGCGGCGGGTTGATGACCGCGTCGAAATTGTCGATCCCGAACATGCCGAGGTTGGAGATCGCGAAGCTGCCGCCCTGATACTCATGCGGTGCCAGCTTGCGGTCGCGGGCGCGGGTTGCGAGGTCTTTCATCTGCGCGGAGAGGGTCGAAAGCGACTTGGTGTCGGCGTCCTGTAGCACGGGGGTGAACAGCCCGCCTTCGATGGCCACGGCCACGGCCACGTCCGAGGGCTTGAGCTTCAGGATACGATCCCCGGCCCAGACCGCGTTGGCATCCGGCACCGATTGCAGCGCCAGCGCGCAGGCTTTGATGATGAAATCGTTAACCGAGAGCTTCACGCCGCGGGCTTCGAGCTGCTTGTTCAGATCGCTGCGGAAGGACAGCAGCGCGTCGATTTGAATGTCGCGGCGCAGGTAGAAATGCGGGACCGTCTGCTTCGCCTCGGTGAGCCGCGCGGCGATGGTCTTGCGCATGCCGTCGAGCTTGACCTCTTCGACCTCGCGGTCCTCGTACATCTTGCGCACGGCGTCTGAGGAGGGGCCAGCAGGAGCAGGCTGTGTCACCGGCGCGGCGTCCTTGGCGGCGGCGGGGCTGTCGGCCTTGGCAGCCGTCGGCTGGGCGCTTTCCACATCGGCTTTGACAATCCGACCGCGCGGGCCGCTGCCCTCGATCTGGGTGAGGTCGAGACCCTTGTCCGCAGCGATCCGGCGGGCGAGGGGGGAGGCGAAGATACGCTCGCCCTTGTCGTCCTTCGGCGCGGCCGGGGCCTTGGCGTCGCTGTTGGTCGGCGCGTCATTCGCATCCGTCGCACCGCGGCCATAGCCCGCTTCGGGCGTTTCGACCTCGGCTGCTTTGGGCGCTTCCTCGGCCTGAGGTTTCTCTTCTTTGGCCGGGGCGGCGCTGTCGATGTCGTCGGCGCTTTCGCCTTCCTCGAGCAGCACGGCGATCGGCGTGTTTACCTTCACGCCTTCGCTGCCTTCTTCGATCAGGATTTTGCCGATGGTGCCTTCGTCGACGGCTTCGAACTCCATCGTGGCCTTGTCGGTCTCAATCTCGGCGAGGATGTCGCCCGAGGCGACCTCGTCCCCCTCTTTGACCAGCCATTTGGCGAGCGTGCCTTCCTCCATCGTGGGCGAAAGGGCGGGCATGAGAATTTCTGTGGGCATGATCCGCTCCTTACCGGTAGGTGACTTTGCGCACGGCCTCAATCACCTCGTCGGTGGTGACCAGCGCGTGTTTTTCGAGGTTGGCGGCATAGGGCATGGGCACGTCCTTGCCGGTGCAGGTGATGACCGGGGCGTCGAGGTAGTCGAACGCCTCCTGCATGATCACGCCGCTGATGTAGCCACCCACCGAGCCCTGCGGCCAGCCTTCTTCGACCGTCACGCAGCGGTTGGTCTTCATCACGGATTTAAGCACCGTCTCGGTGTCCATCGGGCGCAGGGTGCGCAGGTCGATGACCTCGGCCTCGATACCGTCCTCGGCCAGTTTCTCGGCCGCTTCCAGCGCATAGGTCATGCCGATGCCGAAGCTGACGATGGTGACATCCGAACCCTCGCGCCAGATCCGGGCCTTGCCGAAGGGGACGGTGTAGTCCTCGATGTCCGGCACGTCGAAGCTGCGACCGTAGAGGATCTCGTTCTCAAGGAAGATCACCGGGTTCGGGTCACGAATCGCTGACTTCATCAAGCCTTTGTAATCGCTGGCCGAATAGGGCATCGCGACCTTGAGGCCGGGGATCTGCATGAACCAAGCGGCGTAGTCTTGGGAGTGCTGGGCGCCCACACGCGCCGCCGCGCCGTTGGGGCCGCGGAAGACCATGGGCGCGCCCATCTGGCCGCCGGACATGTAGAGCGTCTTGGCCGCGGAGTTGATGATCTGGTCCATCGCCTGCATGGCGAAGTTGAAGGTCATGAACTCGACGATCGGGCGCAGACCGCCGAAGGCCGCGCCGACACCGATGCCGGCAAACCCGTGTTCGGTGATCGGCGTGTCGATCACGCGCTTGGCGCCGAATTCGTCCAGCAGACCTTGGGAAATCTTGTAGGCGCCTTGGTACTCGGCCACTTCCTCGCCCATGAGGAAGACGTTTTCGTCGCGGCGCATTTCCTCGGCCATGGCGTCGCGCAGCGCTTCGCGCACGGTCTGTTGCTTCATCTCGGTGCCCTCGGGCCAGTCGGGGCTGGTGTCGGGCTCGGGCTGCTTCTTGCCCTCGGCAGGCGCTTCGCGGTCATCGTCCGAGGATTTGGCCTCAGCGGGCTTAGCCTCTTCGCCCTTATCCTCGGCGGGGGCGGATTTCGCGGTGTCGATGTCGTCGGCGCTTTCGCCTTCTTCGAGCAGCACGGCGATGGGGCTGTTCACCTTCACGCCTTCGGTGCCTTCCTCGACGAGGATCTTGCCGATGGTGCCTTCGTCCACGGCTTCGAATTCCATCGTAGCCTTGTCGGTCTCGATCTCGGCCAAGATGTCACCAGAGGAGACTTCGTCGCCTTCCTTGACCAGCCATTTCGCCAGCGTGCCTTCTTCCATGGTGGGGCTGAGGGCGGGCATGAGAATTTCGGTTGCCATTGCTTCAGGCCTCCTGCGGAACTTCGGTTGCGTAGATGTCGGTCCAGAGCTCGTCGAGATTGGGCTCCGGGCTTTCCTTGGCGAAATCGGCGCTTTCGTTCACGATCTGCTTGATCTCCTTGTCGATGGCCTTGAGATCTTCCTCGCTCGCGTGGTTGCCCTCCAACAGCAGGCTGCGCACGGCCTCGATCGGGTCGCGTTCGTCGCGCATTTTCTGAACTTCCTCGCGGGTGCGGTATTTCGCGGGGTCGGACATGGAGTGGCCACGGTAGCGGTAGGTCTTGATCTCCAGAATATAGGGGCCGTCCTTGCGGGCGTGTTCCACGGCTTTCTGACCGGCTTCCTTCACCGCCAGCACATCCATGCCGTCGACCGCCTCACCGGGGATGCCGAAGGCGCGGCCACGTTCCCAGATCTCGGCCGAGGAGGTCGAGCGTTGCTGCGAGGTGCCCATGGCGTATTGGTTGTTCTCGATGACAAAGATCACCGGCAGTTTCCACAGAGCGGCCATATTGAAGGTCTCGTAGACCTGGCCCTGGTTCGCCGCACCATCGCCGAAATAGGTGAAGGTGACGCGCCCGTTGCCCTTGTATTGATCAGCAAAGGCAAGGCCCGCGCCAAGCGGCACCTGCGCCGCCACAATGCCGTGACCGCCATAAAAATGCTTCTCTTTTGAGAACATATGCATCGAGCCGCCCTTGCCCTTGGAATAACCGCCCTCGCGGCCCGTAAGCTCGGCCATGACGCCGTTAGGGTCCATGCCGCAGGCCAGCATATGGCCGTGGTCGCGGTAGGAGGTGATGCGCTTGTCGCCTTCCTCAGCAGCGGCCTCAAGCCCAACAACGACCGCTTCTTGTCCGATATAGAGGTGACAGAACCCCCCGATCAGCCCCATGCCGTAAAGTTGTCCGGCTTTCTCTTCAAACCGCCGGATCAGCAGCATGTCGCGGTAGTAGCTGGTCAGCTCCTCCGCCGAGACATTGGGTTTCTTGCTCGATTTCCTCGCGGCCATGGACGTCTCCTCCGTCGGCTTTGGTCAGGTGCCAAAAGTAGTTTAGCGTTAAACTATTCCCTAACGCATTCCAGAATGGATTGCGAGAGACTTTGTGACGTGGTGCGCGCACCACGGCTGACAAGGCGAAGGAGGCCAGAGATTTGGTGTGATTGCAAGGCCGCAGGCGCAGGGCCGGGGCCAATAGACGATAAGCCGCGAGAGCTTAGCGAATGACGATCTCATCGGTGCGGACCATACCTAGCACTTTGCGCGCGCGTTCGTCCAGAAGATCGAGGTCGAGGTAGTCGTCCGACAGGCGGCGGGTGAGGTTCTCCATCCGGGCCACCTCGGCGCGGACCTCGGCCAGACGGTCGCTCAGCTTTTGGTTCTCGGCCACGATCTCGGTCCGGCGGAACAGGCCGAAATCCCCCTGCACGGCGGCAAAGGTGAAATACAGGCTCAGCGCGAATGCGATTGCGAAGAACAGCAATGTGCCGAAAGCCGGTCGGGTGTTGCGTGTCATGGTACTGCCTCTGCGTCTCTTGGCGGACGTGACATCAGTATGGCACAGGCGATTCGTCATGGGAATCCCACAATTGCGGGAAACCCGTTGTTTTTAGCGGTAAATCGCCTTTTTACGCAGCCGATGCGTCCAATGCGGTGACGCCGGGCAGGGTCTTGCCCTCCATCCACTCAAGGAAGGCGCCCCCGGCGGTGGAGATATAGGTGAAATCATCCGCCACGCCCGCTTGATTCAGCGCCGCGACCGTGTCACCGCCCCCGGCGACGGAGATCAGCGTGCCGTCGCGGGTCTTGGCGGCGGCGGCTTGAGCCGCGGCGACGGTGGCGGTGTCGAAGGGCGGGATTTCAAAGGCTCCCATGGGGCCGTTCCAGATCAGGGTGCGCAGCTCGGCGAAGGCCGTCTCGACCAATGCGACGGTCTCGGGGCCCGCGTCGAGCACCATCTGATCTGTCGCGAGTTTTGCATCAGGCCCAAGCGGGGCGACCTTATGGGCCGCACCCTTGGCGAACTCCCGCGAGACCAGACCGTCGACCGGCAGGATGACCCGGCAGCCTGCCTTTTCGGCCTGCGCCATGATGTCCTTGGCCGTGTCGTAATAGTCTGGCTCTTCCAACGATTTGCCCAGATCGGCCCCGAGTGCGGCGAGGAAGGTGTTCGCCATGCCGCCGCCGATGACCAAGACGTCGAGCCGGTTCACGAGGTTCTCCAAAAGCGCGATCTTGGTGGAGACTTTGGCCCCGCCCACGACAGCGCCCACCGGGCGCTCGGGCTTGGCCAGTGCCGTCTCCAGCGCCGAGAGCTCCGCCTGCATCAAGCGCCCTGCGCAGGCGGGCAGCAGCCGCGCCAGCGCCTCGGTCGAGGCATGGGCGCGGTGCGCGGCAGAGAAGGCATCGTTGCAATAGATATCGCCAAGCGCGGCCAACTGGCGGGCGAAATCTTCGTCATTGGCCTCCTCACCGGGGTAGAAGCGGATGTTTTCCATGAGTTGCAGATCGGCCTGCGCGTCGCCTGCGGCGTCCAGCGATGGCAGGAATGCCACGTCGCGGCCCAGTGCCTTTTCCAGCGCGGGAAGGACTTGGCGCAGGCTCATCTCCTCGACGACTTTGCCCTTGGGCCGTCCGAAATGCGCCAGCAGCGTCACCTTGCCGCCGCGCGACAGGATGTCGTCCACCGTGGGCGCAATCCGCTCGATCCGCGTGGCATCGGTGACGCGGCCCTCCTCGACCGGCACGTTGATATCGACGCGCAAGAGCACGCGCTTGCCGTCCAGTTCCATATCGTCCAGTGATTTCCAGCCCATCGGTCTTCTCCCAATCCAATCTCTTGCGCTGTGTTTTGCTGTTATCTGGCCTCAGGTCAATGCGCGGCTTGGCAATCGCGGCTAAGCTCCTTAGGTATCTGGCAAAGACAAACCAAAGGATTGCCCCATGGCCGAGATCAAAGACCCCGAGAACACCATCCTGATGGAGCTGAAAGGCGGCACCGTCGTCATCGAGTTGATGCCCGACCTTGCGCCCAAACATGTGGAGCGGATGAAGGAACTGGCCCGCGCCGGGAAATACGACAACGTCGCCTTCCACCGCGTGATCGAAGGTTTCATGGCCCAGACCGGCGACGTGGCCAATGGCAACATGGAAGACAACTTCAACCTGCGCGCGGCGGGCACTGGCGGCTCGGACCTGCCGAACCTGCCCGCAGAATTCTCCAAGGTTCCGCACGCACGCGGCACCATCGGTGCGGCCCGTTCGGCCAACCCCGACAGCGCCAACAGCCAGTTCTTCATCAACTTCAAGGACAATGACTTCCTCAACGGTCAATACACCGTTTACGGGCAGGTCATTTCCGGCATGGAGCATGTCGACGCGATCACCCGCGGCGAGCCGCCTGCGAACCCTGACCGCATGATCTCCGTCAAGGTGGCCGCAGATGCGTAAGATCGCCACCTCCAGCGCCTTTCTCGCGCTCCTCGGCTCGGCGGCCATGGCCACCGGGCTCGAGATCGAGGTCGCGGGCGAGGCCAATGGCACCGTCAAGATCGACCTGCTCGAAGACGTTGCGCCCAACCACGTGGCCCAGATCACCGAACTGGCCGAGGAAGGCGCCTATGACGGGGTGGTCTTCCACCGCGTGATCGACGGTTTCATGGCGCAGACCGGCGACGTGCAGTTTGGTCGCGCCGATGGCGACACCGCCCGCGCCGGCATGGGCGGGTCCGAGAAGCCCGACCTCAAGGCCGAGTTCTCGGACATCGCCTATGAGAAAGGCGTCGTCGGCATGGCCCGTAGCCAGAGCCCGAACAGCGCCAACAGCCAGTTCTTCATCATGTTCGACGAAGCACCTTTCCTCAACGGTCAGTACACCGTTGTCGGCAAGGTCACCGAAGGGCAGGACGTGGTTGATGCCATCAAGCGCGGCACCGGCCCGAACGGGGCCGTCGTGGGCACGCCGGACGTGATGAAAACGGTCACGGTGACCGAGTAACGTCCCGACGAGCATCGTGTGGGGTGGGCTTGCTCTCCCCACGCCTCGGCCAGCTCAGGCCCTGATGAAATGAGCGTTATCGCCAGTGTTCTGCCAGCAACGCAGCGGGGCGAAATTCCCGAGCTATTAATTTTTATGAAGCGGGCAGGGCGCAGCGTAGCCTGTCCCCCCAAAAGCAAACAGGCGCCGCATTGCCTGCGACGCCTGCGAATGTTCAGCCTGCCGAAGCTTAGGACGCGGGGTTCGGCTTCTGCGCGGGTGCGGATTTCGCGCCGGGGTTCAGCGGGTCGTCCTGACGCTGCACGGAGCCTTCGAAATGCGCGCCGGATTCGATCGCGATGGTCTTGTGGATGATGTCGCCCTCGACCCGCGCGGTCGATGTCAGGCGCACCTTGAGGCCCCGCACGCGGCCCACGATGCGGCCATTGATCACCACGTCATCGGCAACCACTTCGCCCTTGATCGTCGCCGTCTCACCGATGGTCAGCAGATGCGCGCGGATGTCGCCTTCGACTGTGCCTTCAACCTGAACGTCGCCCGTCGTTTTCATGTTGCCGGTCACATGCAGGTCCGAAGACAGAACGGATGCGGGCGGCTTCGCCTTGGGCGCGCTGGCCTTGAACTCGCTCTGCTTAGCGGGCGCGGGGGACGCCGAAGCACTGGAAGGTGCCGGTTTGGATACATCTGCATCCTGAGGGGCGGGATCGTTGATTTTGCTTTTAGAAAACATCGTTTGCAGCCTTGATATAGATCATGGGGTTAACAGCCTTGCCACCTACGCGGACTTCATAGTGGAGATGGACACCGGTGACCCGTCCTGATGCTCCCATATCACCAATATGCTGCCCGCGCGAGACTCTTTGACCAACTTTCACGCGCAGCTTGGACATGTGGGCATAACGGGTCTCAATGCCGAACTCATGCTGGATCTTGACCAGACGGCCATAGCCCGAGGACCAGCCTGCGTGAATCACCACGCCATCGGCGGTTGCATAGAGCGGCGTGCCCATCCCGGCGGCAAAGTCGACGCCCTTGTGCATCCGGCGGCCGCCGGTCTTGGGATCGCGGCGATAGCCGAACTGGCTGGTGAAGCGGAAAGCGTTTTTGACTGGGTTCGCGAAGGGCGCCTTTTCGGCGGCGATGCGGTAGAGGTTCAACCGGTCCATCTGGCCCAGCAACTTGTTCGCGCGCAGCGTGTCGGGGCTCAGCTCCTCGCCGCGGGTGGTGAAGGACAGCGGCGTCATCGGCCCGCCCTGGCCCGAATAGCCCCGGCGCACGGTGGCGAGGATACGGTCGGTCGGCATGCCCGCGCTGCGGAACATCTTGTCGAGCGGGGCGACGGAAACGCTCATCGCCTCTTCAAGCTGGCGGAAGATCGCGTCGTTCTGATCGCGCATCAGGGCGATTTCTTGGGCCATCTCATCGGCCTGCAAAAGCGCATCCTGCGCGTCGACCACGACTTTGTCACGCTCCGCTGCCGTCCGGGCAAGGGCTTGGGCAAGGAAATCGACCGGCGCTTGATCGGCATCGGCGCGCAGGCTGCCCGCTTCGCCGTTCTCAAGGCTGCCTTCCAGTTCGGCCAGTTTCAGCCGGGCCTTCTGGCGGTCTTTCATCGTGTCGCGCAGGGTGGATTGGATCACCTCGATCCCGGTCTCCAATTCGCGGCGGCGCGTCTCAGAGGCCAGCAGTTCGGACTGCATGACGGAAATCTGCGTCAGCGCGGCGTTAAAGCGGTCTTGGGCGGCAAGCGCCTCTTCGGCGCGCAGGTCGCGCTGTGCGGAAAGCTCGTTCAGCCGGGCCTGATAGGTGCGCTGGTCGCGTTTGGCCTGTTCGCGAAAATTGCCGGAGCCAATGCTGTCCATCAAGATGATGGCGGTGGCAATGATGGCCCAAGAAACCAGAAAGGCCGATCCCGCCAGCCCGAGGATCTGGGTGCCGGGCCGCAGGCGGATGAAACGTGTGTCGCTGTCGGATTTCAAAAAGACGCGGCGTTCGGGAAAGTAATGCTCAAGCAGAGCATGCGTCTTGATGGCAATCCGTGTGCGCACGTTTTCGTCCTTTGTCCCGTCCCGTCGGTGCGCGGGGCTCGGCCCCTTCGCGCCCAACGTCAATAGCCAGTGCCCGCGAATGGGGCAACCCTATTGACCCGCGCCTGCGCGGCATTCCCCCATTCGCCCAAAAAAGCGCTTCTTAATTGGCAAAAAACCGCCGATACCAAGCACTTGCTGCGTTAGGCCCGGTTCAGCTTGGCCCGCCATCCGCGGTCAGGGGCCAGTAGAAATCGGGCGGGATTCCCGCCTCGGCGCGCTTTTCCTCGTTGAAGGGCGGCTTCAGATCGCCATGGAAATACTTGCGCACGAGGGCATGAAAACGGTCCTTTGGGTCGTCGTCATGGCGGCCACAGAGAAAGTGAAACCACTTGCTGCCGTAGGCCACATGGGCAACCTCTTCGGCATAGATCGTCTCAAGCGCTGCCACGGCGCTGTCGGCCTTCGCTTTGCGGAAAATCTCGATCATCCCGGGGGTCACATCAAGGCCGCGGGCCTCCAGCACCATGGGCACCACGGCGAGGCGGCCCATCAGATCGTCCACCGTGTCTTCGGCGGCGCGCCACATGCCGGCATGGGCGGGCATGGCACCGTAATGGCTACCCATTTCCTCAAGACAATCGCACATCAGGTTGAAATGTTTGGATTCGTCATCAGCCGCTTTGACCCAATCGTCATAAAAGCCCAAGGGCAGCGGCACATGGGAGAAGCGGGCGACCACATCCCAATGCAGGTCCACTGCGTTCAACTCGATATGCGCCACGGCATGAAGCAGCGCCGCGCGGCCCTCGGGTGTGCCGGGACGGCGGCGCGGGACGTCGCGGGGCGAGAGCAATTCGGGCTGTGCGGGCCGGGCAGGGTGCAGCGGCGGGTCGGCGCGGCCCACTTCGGGGCGCTCACCGGCCTCCCGGGCCGAAAGCCACTGCGCCGCATATTTCCGCGACAGCGCGGTCTTCTCGCGCCCATCCGCCGTGCGCAGCACCGCCTCGGCCATTTCCGCCAGCGGCATCATGCGCCGCGCACCGCGTCGAGCACGGCATCCACATGGCCCGGCACCTTCACCTTGCGCCAGACCTGCGCGATCTGCCCTTCGGCGTCGATCAGATAGGTCGCGCGTTCAATGCCCATGGATTTCTTGCCGTACATGTTCTTTTCGACCCAAACCTCATAGGATTCGGTCACCGCGCCATCGGTGTCCGACAAAAGCGGCACCGTCAGCGCGTGTTTGGCGGCGAATTTGTCGTGTTTGTCCATACTGTCGCGCGAAATGCCAAAGACCTGCACGCCTGCCTCGGCGAAGTCAGACAAACGCTCGGAAAAGCCCACCGATTCCTTGGTGCAGCCGGGCGTGTCGTCGCGCGGGTAGAAGAATAGAACAACCGGCGCGCCGCGCAAGGCAGAGAGCGTGATCTCGCCACCGCCGGTCACGGGAAGGGTGAAATCCGGGGCCGGTTGGCCGGGCTGGGGTCCGATCTGCGACATGGGGCGGTTCCTTTGGCTTGTGAAGGGTCGTTCAGGGCTGTCATACTGCATCTGATTTGACAACGTCAAAGCCGCCCCAGAGAGCCGCCCTATCCGAACCGGAGCCCGATGCGCGACCCGTCCTCTTCCAGCCCCCCTGCGCCAGACGGCGAAAGGCCGCCGCGCCGCCGGTCGCGCCGCCGCGCGGGGATCGTCTCGGCTGTGGTGCTGGTGCTCTTGGCGGCGCTGGCCACCGGGGCGGCGGTCTATTTCACCGGGCGTCCGATTCCGGCGCCGCTTTGGGTGCAGACACGGATCGAGGCGCGGATTGCTTCGGCCCTGCCGCAGGCGCGGGTGGATTTCGGCGCGATGGAATTCGTCGTCGACGAGGGATGGCGCCCCCGCGTGCGTTTGCAAGACATCTTTGTCACCACGCCCGAGGGCGATGAGATCGTCAGTTTCAATGAGTTCAAGGCCAGCCTGTCGATGCGGTCCCTGCTGCGCGGTGTGGCGCAGCCGCGGGCGATTTCGCTTTCGGGCGTGGTGGCCAATCTGCGCCGCGGGGCGGATGGCCGGGTGAGCCTGAGCGCCGGGGCCGGGATTGCGCCACCCGAGCGGGAGGCGGCGACCTTGCCGCAACTCATCGGCCAGATCGACGAGGTGCTGGCCGCCCCCGCGCTTTCCGCCCTGCGCTCGGTCGAGCTGCGCGCGCTGACGCTGCGGTTCGAGGATGCCCGCGCGGGCCGCGCTTGGACCGGAGATGGCGGGCGGCTGCGCCTGTCGCGCAATGGCGATGCGCTTGACCTCTCGGCGGACCTTGCGGTGCTCAGCGGGGGCGCGGGGGTGGCCACGCTCACCGCCAATTACAGCAGCCAAATCGGTGAGAATGCCGCGACCTTTGGTGTGACGTTCGACGGGGTCGATGCGCGCGACATCGCGGCGCAGGGGCCTGCCTTTTCATGGCTTGAAGTGCTGCGGACCAATATCTCGGGCGCGGTGCGCAGCGGCATCGACAGCGCGGGCCGTTTCGCACCGATCAACGCCTCTTTGCAGATCGGCAAGGGCGTCTTGCAGCCCAACCCGCAGACCAAGCCGATCCCCTTCGATGGGGCGCAAAGCTATTTCAGCTACGACCCCGCGCGCCAGCTGTTGCGCTTTGACGAGATGTCCCTCGATAGCCCTTGGGTCTCGGGCAATATCACCGGCAGTTCGCAACTGGGCGATGTCACGGGCGGCATTCCGGGGCGGATGGTGGGGCAGTTCAGTCTGCGCGATCTTCGGGCCAATCCGGCGGAAGTCTACCCCGAAACGGTGGCTTTGGATCAGGCGGATATCGACTTTGAACTCAGCCTTAATCCGTTTCACCTGAAACTGGGGCGTCTGGAGATCAGTGATCAGGGCCGCAACCTGCGCCTTGACGGCGGGCTGGTGGCCGAGCCTGAGGGCTGGAACCTGTCCCTCGACGGGCGGATGGACCGGGTCAGCCCCGAACGCCTACTGGCGCTCTGGCCCGAGGGGGTGAAGCCCAAGACTCGCAAATGGCTGGATGAGAACCTTCATGCGGGCCGGATGCGCAACCTCGATCTGGCGCTGCGGATGGCGCCGGGGGAAGCGCCGCAGACCTATGTTGCCTTTGACTATGCCGGGGCCGAGGTGCGGTTTCTGAAGACCCTGCCGCATATCACCGATGGCAGCGGCCATATGAGCCTGCTCGACAACCGCCTTGTCGTCACGGTGGACGCGGGCGAGGTGATCGCGCCGCAGGGCGGGGCGGTGACTCTGGATGGCTCGTCCTTCATCATTCCTGACGTGCGGGTGAAAGACGGCAGCCCCTCGGTGATCCGGCTCAACACCCGCTCCACCCTGAGCGCGGCGCTGTCGCTGCTGAACCAGCCGCCGATGCGGGTGATGGATAAGGCCGGGCTGCCCGTGACGCTCGCGGATGGGGAGGCAGTGCTGAAAGGCACGCTGGCGCTGCCGTTGAAAAAGGGCGGCAAGCCCGAAGACGTGCGCTATCACTTCGCGGGGGATCTGCTGGCGCTCTCGACCGATACGTTGGTCAAGGACCGGAGCCTTCAGGCCAACAGGCTGGCCATCACCGCAAGCAATGACCGTATCACCATCGGCGGCGAAGGGCGTATCGACGGGGTGGGCTTCGACGGGGAATGGTCGCAGGCGATCGGCCCCGGCTCGGATGAAAGCCGCCTGACCGCGCAGGTGGCGCTGACCCCGGCGGGGCTCGAAGCCTTTGGCGTGGCACTGCCCCCCGGCAGCCTTCGTGGCGAGGGACGCGGGCGGATTGCCGTGGACCTCAAGAAGGGTGAAGCGCCGCGGTTCACCTTGCAAAGCGATCTGGCGGGTTTGGACGTCTCCGTCCCGCAACTGTCATGGAGCAAGGCGACGGGCACCGAGGGCGAGTTGCGACTGGCGGGGCGTTTGGGCGAGACGCCGAATATCGACGCCTTTCAGCTAAACGCGCCGGGGCTGCGGGTGGCGGGCTCCATCGACCTCGCCCCCGGCGGCGCATTGGACCGGGTGCGGATCGACCGGCTGCGGCGGGGCGACTGGCTGGATATCCCGTTGCAACTGATCGGGCAGGGCAAGGGCAACCCGGTGCAGGTGGTGCTGGGCGGCGGCACGCTGGATATGCGTAGGGCCGAATTCGGCGGGGCCGGGGGGCAAGCAGGGCCGCCGATGCGCGTGGCGCTGGACCGGTTGCAGATCACCGACACGATTTACCTGACCGATCTTTCGGGCACATTCGACACCGCCAAGGGGATGGACGGCGCCTTTACCGCCCGGCTCAATGGCGGCACGCCGGTGCAGGGGCGGGTGCTGCCCCAAGCGGGGCGCAGCGCGGTACGGGTGGTCTCGGACGACGCAGGCGGGGTTCTGCGCTCTGCCGGGTTGGTGAAACAGGTGGTCGGGGGCAACCTGTCGCTCACCCTGCTGCCCGTTGGCTCGGGCGGCGCCTTTGACGGACAGCTCACGGTCAGGGACGTCGCTATTCAGGACGCGCCGGGGATCGCGGCGCTGGTCAATGCCATCTCGGTCGTCGGGTTGATTAACGAGCTCAACGGCGATGGGATTTACTTTGACGATGTGGAGGCAAACTTTCACCTTACCCCGAACCGCCTGACCCTGACCGAGGCCAGCGCCGTGGGCGCTTCCTTAGGCTTGTCGATGGATGGGGTCTATGCGCTCGACAGCGGATTGATCGATATGCAGGGCGTGATCTCTCCGGTCTATATGTTCAACGGGATCGGGTCGCTCTTTACCCGCAAGGGCGAGGGGCTGATCGGGTTCAACTACCGGCTCACGGGGGCCGCGAAAGACCCCAGCGTTTCGGTCAACCCGCTCTCGGCGCTCACCCCCGGCATGTTCCGCGAGCTGTTCCGCCGCCCGCCGCCCCAGCCGCCACAGGTGCAGGGCCAAGCGAATCCGGTTGCCCGGGTGCCGGAGGAGCGCTAAGCGCCGAAGCGACCCTGCCGCCAGACCCGGAGCCGCGCCGATGAAGCTTTCCGATTTCGATTTCGACCTGCCTGAGACCCTGATCGCCACCCGCCCTGCCAACCCGCGTTCCTCCGCGCGGTTGCTGGTGGCGGAGGGTGACACTCTGCACGACCGGCGCGTGACCGACCTGACAGACTGGCTGCGCCCCGGCGACCGATTGGTGCTGAACGACACCCGCGTGATCCCCGCACGGCTGAGCGGCATTCGCCATCGCGCTTCGGCCCAAGGGGCGGTGCAGGCCAAGATCGAAGTCACCCTGTTGGAGCCGCGCGGGAACGGCACTTGGTCGGCGCTGATTAAGCCGCTGCGCAAGCTGAAGATCGGCGAAGAGGTCGTCTTTTCCGGCGATCTGCGCGCCACGTTGGAAGCAGTGGAAGACGGGCAGGGGCATCTGCGGTTCAACTGCGCGGGCGATGATTTTGACGCGGCGCTCAATGCCGCGGGGGCGATGCCGCTGCCGCCCTATATCGCCGCCAAACGTGCCGCTGATGCGCAGGACATGACCGACTACCAGACCGTCTTTGCCCGCCACGCGGGTGCGGTCGCGGCGCCCACAGCCTCGCTGCATTTCGACGAACCGCTGCTCGAAGCACTGGCCGCGAAGGGCGTGAGTTTTAGCCATGTCACCCTGCATGTCGGCGCGGGCACCTTCCTGCCGGTCAAGGTCGACGACATCTCGGAACACAAGATGCACGCCGAATGGGGCCGGGTCAGCGCAAAGGCCGCTGAAGAGATTGCCGCCACCCGCGCGGCCGGAGGGCGCGTGATCCCCGTGGGCACCACCGCCCTGCGCCTGATTGAGACGGCGGCGCGCGAGGGTGAGATCACCGCATGGGAAGGCGACACCGATATTTTCATCACGCCGGGGTTCACGTTCAACGTGACCGACGGGCTAATGACAAATTTCCACCTGCCCAAATCCACGCTGATGATGCTGGTCTCGGCCCTCATGGGGGTGCAGCGGGTGAAAGACATCTATGCCCATGCCATTGGTGAGGGCTATCGCTTTTTCTCCTACGGCGATTCCTCCCTTCTGCTGCCTGAGGCGCAAAAACCCGCTTGAATGTCGCACTAGGGGGTGACTAGCCTGCGATTGCCGTCCATGGGAGGGCTTGGGCGAACAAGGAATTGACTGATGATTCAAGTGGTTTCAAGCGCATGGGCGCTTTTGCTGGGCATGTGCCTGTTGATGGTCGGCAACGGCATGCAAGGCACGCTGCTGGGTATCCGCGGCGGCATCGAAGGCTTCTCGACCTTCCAGATGTCGATCGTCATGTCGGCCTATTTCGTGGGCTTCCTCGGCGGGTCGCGCATGGCGCCGGGGATGATCCGGCGGGTGGGCCACGTGCGGGTCTTCGCCGCATTGGCCTCGCTGATCTCGGCGGTGATGATCATCTATCCGACCTTCCCCAACACCATCGTCTGGTCGCTGGGTCGGGTGCTGATCGGCTTCTGCTTCTCCGCCGTCTACGTCACAGCGGAAAGCTGGCTCAACAACGCCGCCACGAACGAAAACCGAGGACAGGCGCTCTCGGCCTATATGATCGTGCAGACGCTGGGCATCGTGATCGCGCAGGCGCTCTTGCTGACCGCCGACCCCTCGGGCTTCGTGCTCTTCGTCATCCCGTCGGTGCTGGTGAGCATCGCGGTGACCCCGATCCTTCTGTCGATCAGCCCGACACCGCCTTTCGATACCACCAAACCGATGAGCCTGCGCGAGTTGATGGATTTCTCGCCGCTGGGCTGCGTCGGCATGTTCCTTCTGGGCGGCGTATTCTCGGCCCAGTTCGGCATGGCGGCGGTTTACGGCGCCGAAGCCGGGCTGAGCGTCGGTCAGATTTCACTTTTCGTGGCCATGTTCTTCGTCGGCTCCGTGATCCTGCAATACCCCATCGGCTGGATCTCGGACCGCATGGACCGCCGCAGCCTGATCGTCATCGTCGCGACCCTCGGCGGTATCGGCTCGGTCATCGGGATGACGCTGGGCCATGTCTTCCCGATCCTGCTGGCCACGGCCTTTCTTGTGGGGGGCATGTCGAACCCGCTCTACTCGCTGCTCATGGCCCACACCAACGACTTTCTGGAGCATGAGGACATGGCCTCGGCCTCGGGTGGGATGATATTTATCAACGGCTTGGGTGCGGTTCTGGGCCCCGTAATCACCGGTTGGATGATGGGCACGGCGCTCGGGCCGGGGGGCTTTTACCTCTTCACCGCCGTGCTTTTCGCCGCTCTGGCCGCCTATGCCTCCTATCGTAAGACACAGCGTGCCGCGGTACCGGTCGACGAGACGGGCAACTACGTGCCGATCTACCCCTCGGCCACTGCCGTGGCCGTGGAGATCGCGCAGGAATATATCATTGAAACGGAACAGGAGGCCGCCGAGGAAGCTGCCCAAGAAAACGCCGAAGCAGAGAAAAACGCCTCTGATAGCGATAACGATGTCGCGGATGACATAAAACGTGACTAGGCTTTTGCGGTAAGACGTTCTTAACTTTAACGAAACGCCCCAGATGCGGCAAAGGAGTGTGCGGGATGGCTGCCACAAATGCAGAACCCCAAGATGTACTGAATTACTGGCTCAAGGACGTAGGTCCGGCCGGGTGGTACAACAGTTCTGAAACGTTGGATGCCGATATCCGCGCGCGTTTCGAGGGGCTTTGGGATGAGGCGCAGGCTGGCAAGCTGAACCACTGGCTGACCAATCCCACCGATGCGCTGGCCTTTCTGATCCTGACGGATCAATTCCCGCGCAACATGTTTCGCGACACGGGCAAGGCGTTTTCCAGTGACCGTACCGCGCTGGCGGCGGCAAAGCTGGCCATCGAAAAGGGGTGGGACATGCGGGTTGAGGCGCCCGCGCGGCAGTTCTTCTACCTGCCGCTGATGCATTCCGAGAACCTCTGCGATCAGGACCGCTGCGTGCGTCTGATGTGCGAGCGGATGCCGAAAAGCGACAGCAGCAACCTGTTGCATGCCCGCGCCCACCGCGAAGTGATCCGCCAGTTTGGCCGTTTTCCCTATCGCAATAAGGCGCTGTCACGCAGTTTCACCGCGCAGGAGACCTCCTATCTCGACGCGGGCGGCTATGGGCGAACAGTCAAGGACCTGCGCGCGGAACTTCAAGCGGCCTGAGCCTTGGCAGGCCGGGGCAACACGCGTGGTTGTGGCGATTGCAAATATGGTTTAGCGGTAAACTATATTTGCAAACCCTAACGCGAGGTCCTTGCCATGGCTGCCAAATCCTTTGATCTGATCGTGATCGGTGCGGGGCCGGGCGGCTATGTCGCCGCGATCCGTGGCGCCCAGCTTGGCCTGAAGGTCGCGGTGGTCGAACGGGAGAATCTCGGCGGCATCTGCCTGAACTGGGGCTGCATCCCCACCAAGGCGCTGTTGCGCTCTGCCGAAGTGTTCCACCTGATGCATCGCGCCAAGGACTTCGGTCTGGCGGCGGATAAGATCGACTATGATCTCGCCGCCGTGGTCAAACGCTCGCGCGGCGTTGCCAAACAGATGGAAGGCGGGGTCAAACACCTGCTGAAGAGAAACAAGGTCGATGTCTTCATGGGCGAGGCTTCGATCCCCGCGAAGGGGAAGGTCTCCGTCAAAACCGATAAGGGCGGCGAGGAGTTGACGGCCAAGAACATCGTGCTCGCCACCGGCGCACGGGCCCGCGAATTGCCGGGGCTAGAGGCGGACGGCAAACGCGTCTGGACCTATCGCCATGCCTTGCAACCTGTGCATGACCCCAAGAAACTGCTGGTCATCGGGTCCGGTGCCATTGGCATCGAATTTGCGAGCTTTTACAACACCCTTGGCGCCGATACCACGGTGGTCGAGGTGATGGACCGCGTGCTACCTGTCGAAGACGAAGAGATTTCGAAATTCGCCAAAAAGGCATTCGAAAAACAGGGCATGACCATCATGCAAAAGGCCACGGTCAAGAAACTCGACCGTGCGGACGACAAGGTCACCGCCCATATCGAACGGGACGGCAAGGTCGAGAAGCTTGAGTTCGACACCGTGATTTCCGCTGTTGGCATTGTTGGCAATACCGAAGGGCTGGGGCTGGAAGAGCTTGGTGTCAAGGTCGACCGCACCCATGTCGTGACGGATGAATATTGCCGCACCGGGGTCGATGGGCTCTTTGCCATCGGCGACATCGCGGGCGCGCCTTGGCTTGCGCATAAGGCCAGCCACGAGGGCGTCATGGTGGCCGAGCTGATCGCGGGCCAGAAACCCCATCCCGTCAAACCCGAAAGCATCGCCGGCTGCACCTATTGCCACCCCCAAGTCGCCTCCGTCGGTTTGACCGAGGCGAAGGCCAAAGAGCAGGGCTATGACATTAAGGTCGGGCGTTTCCCCTTCATCGGCAATGGCAAGGCCGTGGCCTTGGGGGAGCCTGAGGGGCTGGTGAAAACCATCTTCGACGCCAAGACCGGCGAGCTTCTGGGCGCGCATATGGTCGGGGCCGAGGTGACGGAACTGATCCAAGGCTATGTCGTGGGCCGCCAGTTGGAGACCACCGAAGAAGACCTGATGAACACCGTCTTCCCGCATCCGACGCTCAGCGAGATGATGCATGAATCCGTCCTCGACGCTTTCGACCGCGTGATTCATATGTAAAGCGCGCGGGGCAGGGTGCGCCCAACGCGCCTCGCCCCCTCGCACTTCGGCCAAACCGTCGGGAGCCATGTCGTGGTCAGCCTAAACCGTGTCGTCATGCACCGCAGCACCCGCCGGATGATTGACCGTTTGAACCCTGAAATGCTGGATGCCGCCGAAATCTCCGGCAAGTTCGGCAAACGGTTTACGTTCAAGAGCTACACCCAGTTCGCCTATCCGACCTATGACATCTGCGCAGGTCCCTTCACCGATCCGGCGAGCGGTGCCGTGCGGCAGTTCGATCTGATCCTCGCCAATCAGGTTTGGGAGCATCTCGACCGGCCTTATACGGCACTGGGCCATGTTCAACAGATGCTCAGGCCGGGCGGATATTTCTGGATCGCCGTGCCCTTTTTCGTCCCCTTTCATGCGGCCCCAAATGACAACTCCCGTTGGTCCGCCCGGGGCCTGAAGAACCTGCTGATCGAAGCCGGGTTTGAGGCGCATCGGATCACCGCCAAACAATGGGGCAACCGCGCCGCCGCCGCCCGCAATCTAGAACCCGACTGGCCCCCGGCTTTCGACAAGACCACGGATGATCTGACCAACGACCCCAAGATGCCGCTCTGCGCATGGGCGCTGGCTCAAAAGGCTTGAGGGCAGATGGCTGAACACACCTCCTTTCTGCGCGTCTTTGCGCTTTGGGCCGCGGGGCTGGGGGCGGCGGCGCAGTATGGCAAGATGAGCGTCATCTTTGACCTGCTGCCGGATATCTACCCGCAGGCCGGGGCGGCGCTCGGGTTCTTGGTCTCCTTGGTGGGCGGTGTCGGTATCCTCCTTGGTGTCGTGGCGGGGCTGGTGGTCGCCCGGGTCCGCTATCGCCGCGCGCTCCTCTTCGCCCTTTGGCTTGGCGCGGCTGTGTCGGCTTTTCAGGCGCTTTTGCCGGGCTTTGGCTGGATGCTGGCCAGCCGGGTGGTCGAAGGGCTGTCACATCTGGCCATCGTCGTCGCCGCGCCGACCCTCATCGCGCAGCTTAGCGCTGTGAAAGACCGCGGGTTTACCCTGACCCTCTGGGGCACCTTCTTTGGCGTCGCCTTCGCGGTCCTGACGCTTTTCGGCCGCCCGCTCGCATTGAACTGGGGTGTGCCAGCGCTCTTCGCCGTTCACGCGGTCTATATGGCGGGCTGCGCGCTGGTGCTCTCCACCAGTCTGCGCAGCTTGCCGGAGGAGGGGGCGCAGCCGCCTTTCTTCCTGCCGCAGATACTCCGCGATCACCTTGCGATTTACCGGTCACCCTTCCTCTCCGCCCCGGCGGCGGGGTGGTTGTTCTATACATTCAGCTTCGTCTCCATCCTTACTGTCTTGCCGCCCTACCTCCCCGAGGGATGGCGCGCGGTCACCATGGCCGCCATGCCGCTCACCAGTATCGCGGTGTCGATGACCATTGGCGTGGCGCTGCTGCGCCGCCTGCCAGCGGTCTACGTCGTGCAAACGGGCTTTGGCCTCTCGGCCCTTTCCATGGTTTGGCTCTGGCTCGCCCCCGGCACCCCGCTGGCCTGTCTGGCGCTTGCTGGGGCCATGGGGCTGATCCAAGGGGCAAGTTTCACCGCTGTGGCGCAGCTGAACACCGGCCCTGCCGCGCAGGCGCAGGCCAACGGCGCGGTGGCGCAGATGGGCAACCTCGGCAACAGCCTGGGCACGCCGGTCATGGCCTTCGGTCTGGCAAGCTTCGGCGCCGCGGCGCTGCCGTTACTTGCGGGCGGGGCCTTCGTTATGGGGCTTGTGGCACATCTCCTCCTCGGTGCGGCCCGACGTCGCAGGCGGCACGTTCCTGTTTAGTTCTCACTTTTCCGTTGGAAAACACTGCATCAGCACCTATGTACAAATCGTTAAGAGGGGCATGTGATGGCTGAGCTGAAGAATATTGAAGTGCGCGGCGCGCGCGAGCACAATTTGAAGAACATCGACGTGGATATTCCACGGGACCAACTGGTTGTAATCACCGGGCTTTCTGGTTCCGGCAAGTCGAGCCTTGCCTTCGACACGATCTATGCCGAAGGGCAGCGGCGCTATGTGGAATCGCTCTCGGCCTATGCGCGGCAGTTCCTTGATATGATGCAAAAGCCGGATGTGGATCACATTTCCGGCCTCAGCCCCGCCATCTCAATCGAGCAAAAGACCACGTCGAAGAACCCAAGGTCGACCGTCGGCACGGTGACCGAGATTTACGACTACCTGCGTCTGCTCTTCGCCCGCGTCGGCACGCCCTATAGCCCCGCCACCGGCAAGCCCATTGAAGCGCAGCAGGTGCAGGATATGGTCGACCGGATCATGACAATGGAAGAGGGCACGCGGGCCTATCTGCTGGCCCCCATCATCCGTGACCGGAAAGGTGAATACCGCAAGGAATTCATTGAGTTGCGCAAGCAGGGCTTCCAGCGGGTCAAGGTGAATGGCGACTTTTACGATCTGGATGAGCCGCCCACCTTGGATAAGAAATTCCGCCATGACATCGACGTCGTCGTCGACCGGATCGTGGTGCGCGAAGGTTTGGAAACGCGGCTTGCGGACTCGCTCCGCACCGCGCTCGACCTTGCCGACGGGATCGCTGTGCTAGAGACGGCCCCCAGCGAAGGTGAGGCAGAACGCCATACGTTCTCCGAGAAATTCGCCTGTCCCGTCAGTGGCTTCACCATCCCCGAGATTGAGCCGCGGTTGTTTTCCTTCAACGCGCCCTTCGGGGCTTGTCCGTCTTGTGACGGCCTTGGGGTCGAGCTTTTCTTCGACGAACGTTTGGTGGTGCCGGATCAAAACCTAAAGATCTATGATGGTGCGCTGGCGCCTTGGCGTAAGGGGAAGTCACCTTACTTTAAGCAGACCATCGAAGCCATTGCGAAACATTACAATTTTGACCAGAAGACCCGTTGGAAAGACCTGTCTGAGAAGGTCCAGAACGTCTTCCTCCACGGCTCCGGCAAAGAAGAGATCACCTTCCGTTATGACGAAGGCGGCCGCGTCTATGAAGTGAAGCGGGTGTTCGAAGGGGTCATTCCCAACATGCAGCGGCGCTACCGCGAAACCGATAGTAATTGGGTGCGCGAGGAGTTCGAACGCTATCAGAATAACCGCCCTTGCGGCACCTGCGGCGGCTATCGCCTGCGGCCCGAAGCGCTGGCGGTGCGGATTGGCCCGCGCGACGGTGGTGAAGATGAATTGCTGCATATCGGCAAAGTCGTCGAGATGTCGATCCGCGAGGCTTTCGACTGGTGCAAAACGGTGCCAGACCATCTGACCGATCAGAAGAACGAGATTGCCCGGGCCATTTTGAAGGAAATCCGGGAACGTCTTGGCTTCCTAAATAACGTTGGTCTTGAGTACCTTACGATGTCACGTTCAAGTGGAACGTTAAGTGGTGGTGAGAGCCAGCGCATTCGTTTGGCGAGCCAGATCGGCTCGGGGCTGACGGGCGTTCTATACGTTCTTGATGAGCCGTCGATTGGTCTGCACCAGCGCGACAATGACCGTCTCCTCGATACGTTGAAGAACCTGCGCGATCAGGGGAATACCGTGATCGTGGTTGAGCACGATGAGGAGGCCATCCGCGAGGCGGATTACGTCTTTGACATCGGGCCGGGGGCTGGGGTGCACGGCGGGCAGGTTATCAGCCATGGCACGCCGCAAGAGGTTGCAGCCGACCCGAATTCAGTTACGGGTCAATACCTTACCGGCGTTCGCGAAATCTCCGTCCCGGCGAAGCGGCGCAAGGGGAATAAGAAGAAGTTGCAGGTGGTAAAGGCCACCGGCAACAACTTGCAGAATGTGACGGTGGACTTTCCGCTGGGGAAATTCGTCTGCGTGACGGGCGTGTCGGGGGGCGGCAAATCGACCCTGACGATTGAAACCTTGTTCAAGACCGCTTCGATGAATCTGAATGGGGCCCGGCAGACGCCAGCGCCATGTCAAACGATCAAGGGGTTGGAGCATCTCGATAAGGTCATCGACATTGACCAACGCCCGATTGGGCGGACTCCGCGTTCTAATCCAGCGACTTACACCGGGGCCTTCACCCCAATCCGCGACTGGTTTGCCGGTCTGCCGGAGGCCAAGGAGCGCGGCTATAAGCCCGGGCGCTTCTCCTTCAACGTGAAGGGGGGGCGTTGTGAGGCCTGTCAGGGCGATGGGGTCATCAAGATTGAGATGCATTTCCTGCCGGACGTCTATGTGGAATGCGAAACCTGTAAGGGCGCGCGTTATAACCGTGAGACGCTAGAGGTGAAGTTCAAGGGCAAGAGCATCGCCGATGTCCTTGATATGACTGTGGAAGATGCGCAGAACTTCTTTGCCGCGGTGCCGTCGATCCGGGAGAAGATGGACGCGCTGATGCGGGTCGGCCTAGGGTATATCAAGGTGGGTCAACAGGCGACGACGCTTTCGGGCGGTGAGGCGCAGCGGGTGAAGCTTAGCAAGGAGTTGAGCAAACGCTCGACCGGGCGCACGCTTTACATTCTAGATGAGCCAACCACCGGTTTGCATTTTGAGGACGTGCGTAAGCTTTTGGAAGTGCTGCATGAATTGGTTGATCAGGGAAACTCCGTCGTGGTGATTGAGCATAACCTCGACGTGGTGAAAACTGCCGATCACATCATCGATATTGGCCCCGAGGGCGGTGATGGCGGGGGCCGTGTCGTGGCCACGGGTACGCCCGAAAAGGTCGCGAAAGTGGCCGAGAGCTACACGGGGAAGTACCTTAAGCCCATGTTGCGCAAGGAGACGAAAGTGGCGGCGGAATAACCGCCGCCACTTCACCGTGTCAGTTATGTTAGGGGCTTAGCCCTTATATCCGCGCTGTTCGAACCGCGGGAGCATGGCAGAGAAATCTTTGCCCTTGCCGCCTTCCTCTTCGACGAAGCGGGTGTAGAGCTCTTTCGCCAGCGCGCCCATGGGCGTGTCGGCATTGGCCATTTCAGCGGCTTGCTGCGCGAGGCCCAGGTCCTTCAGCATCAACTCCGCCGCGAAGCCCGGTTTGTAGTCGTTGTCGGCAGGCGACTGCGGACCGACGCCGGGGGCAGGGCAGTAGGCGTTCATTGACCATGAATAGCCGGAGGACGTGCTAACCACGTCGAACATCCGCTCACGATCAAGGCCCAGCTTGTCGGCGAGTGCGAAGGCTTCGCACGTGGCGATCATCGTGGCGCCGAGGATCATGTTGTTGCAGATCTTCGCGGCTTGGCCCGCGCCCGGGTCGCCGCAGTGCACGGCCTTTTGACCCATGATGTCGAAGAGCGGTTTGGCTTTCTCGAAGGCCGCTTCTGCACCGCCTGCCATGAAGGTGAGCGTGCCGCCCTGTGCGCCGCCGATGCCGCCGGAGACGGGGGCGTCGACGAAAAGCAGCCCGGCTTTCTGCGCCGCCTCTGCCGCGAAACGCGCGCTTTCAACGTCCACGGTGGAACAGTCGATCAGCAGCGCGCCGGGGGCCATATGGGCGACCGCTTCCTCGGCGACTTGGCGCAGGATCGCGCCATTGGGCAGCATGGTGATGACGACTTCGGCGTCGGTCACCGCTTCGGCGATGGTCTTGGCTTCGGCCACCCCTTCGGCGGTGGTACCGGCCACGTCATTGCCGCGCACCGTATGGCCCGCGGCGGCGAGGTTGGCCGCCATCGGGCCGCCCATGTTGCCCAGCCCGATAAAACCGATTGTGAGTTTGCTCATGAATTTTCCTCCAACTTCAATTCGTTATCGCCCAAGGGGGCGAGCATGGCTTCGACATCGGCCTGCGGTACGTTCCAATCGGCATGTTGCCAGTTGGGGCTGCGATCCTTGTCGATGATCGCGGCGCGCACGCCTTCGATGAAGTCGCCTTTTTCCAGTGACCGCGCGGTAAAGCGGTATTCTTGTTGCAGCGCCGGGACCATGCCGATGCCCGGGCCGCGCAGACGGCGGAGCATTTCCAGCGTGCATGCCATCGACAGGGGGGAGTTGCGGCGCAGGGTCTTCAGCGTCTCGGCGGCGAAGGCGCTTTCCGATATGGAAAAGGTGGCTTCGATCTTTTCCAAATTCTCCGGGGCGAAGAGGTGATCCACCTCATCCTGAACTTCGGCCAGTTTGGATGGGGGCGGGGTCGTTGCCGCGCGGTCGAGGATGAAGGGATCGCCGTTTTCTTCCAGTTGCGCGATCAGCTCGGGCCATTGGTCCTCGGGGATGAAGTAGTCGGCAAAGCCCGCGTGCAGTACATCCGCCGGACCCATGCGCGCCCCGGTGAGGCCGAGGTATTCGCCCATCCGCCCCGGCGCTTGCGCCAGCAGCAGCGTGCCGCCCACGTCTGGCACCAGTCCGATGCCGCATTCCGGCATGGCGATCGTGCTCGTCTCGCCCACCACGCGGTGCGAGCCGTGGCAACCGATGCCGACGCCGCCGCCCATGGTGAAGCCCTGCATGAAGGAGATCACCGGCTTGGGGTAGCCATGCAGCTTGTTGTTGAGCCGGTATTCATCGGCCCAGAACTGCCGGGCGAAATCGTAATCGCCCTCCTTGCCGGTCTGGTAGAGTTGCGCGACGTCGCCGCCAGCGCAGAAGGCTTTCTCGCCCTCCGCGTCCAACACGACGACCGCGACCTCCGGGTCGTCGCGCCAAGCATCAATGGCCTTCTCGATGGCGATACACATGTCGTAGCTCAGCGCGTTCAGCGCCTTGGGCCGTGTTAGGGTGATGCGGCCCGCGCGACCCGTTTTGCGGATGTCGATGTCACTCATGGGGGCCTCAGCGGTTCTTGAGCATGTCGCGGGCGACGATCACGCGCATGATCTCATTGGTGCCTTCGAGGATCTGGTGCACGCGCAGGTCGCGGACCAGCTTCTCGATGCCGTAGTCGGCAAGGTAGCCGTAGCCGCCGTGCAGTTGCAGACATTGGTCGACGACCTTGCTGCCGGTCTCGGTCACGAATTTCTTGGCCATGGCGCAGAACTTGGTGGCGTCCGGCGCACCGGTGTCGAGCTTCCACGCCGCTTGGCGCAGGAAGGTGCGCGCGGCCTGCAACTCGATCTCCACGTCGGCGAGACGGAACTGCAGCCCCTGGAACTGGTCGATGGTCTGGCCGAAGGCCTTGCGGTCGCCCATGTATTCCAGCGTCTTGTTCAGCGCGGTTTGTGCCGCGCCAAGCGAGCAGGCGGAGATGTTAAGCCGCCCGCCGTCGAGCCCCGCCATGGCGTATTTGAAGCCTTTGCCCTCTTCACCGACAAGGTTCTCGGCCCCGATCTTGCAATCGTCGAACTGCACCAGCGCGGTCGGCTGGCTGCGCCAACCCATCTTGTCTTCCAAACCGCCGAAGCTGAGGCCCGGGGTGCCGTCCTCGACATAGACGGTGGAGACGCCGCGCGCGCCCTCGTCGGAGGTGCGCACCATGGTGACATAGGCATCCGAATAACCGCCGCCTGAGATGAAGGCCTTGGTGCCGTTCAGCGTGTAGCCCTCATTGCTGCGCTCGCAGCGGGTCTTCAGCGCCGCCGCGTCGGAGCCGGAGCCGGGTTCGGTGAGGCAGTAGCTCAGTACCGTCTCCATGGTCAGCACCTTGGGCATGACGCGCTCTTTCATCTCATCACTGGCGAAAGTGTCGAGCATCTTGGCGCACATGTTGTGAATCGAGAGGAATGCCGCGACGGAGGGGCAGGCCATCGAGAGCGCCTCGAAGACCAGCGTGGCGTCAAGGCGCGTGAGACCCGCGCCGCCGGTTTCCTCCGAGACGTAGAGCCCGCCGAAGCCCAGCTCGCCGATCTGCGGCCACAACTCCTTGGGGATGGTGCCGTCCTTTTCCCACTGGTGGGCATGGGGGGCGATATTGTCCTGCCCGAAGGCATGGGCCATGTCGAAAATGGCGGTCTGTTCCTCGTTCAATGCGAAATCCATCGCGGCTCCTCCCTGAAGTCATGTGTCCTTGGAACTGAACACTTGTTTAATTCTATCAGCCGAAAGGAGCCGCAACAAGCGTCACAGATCGGCGTGGTATTCCTCTATCAATTGGCGCACGACCGCTTCGCCGCCTTTGCCCTCGGGCGCGTCGGTCCAGACTTTGCGCTGGCGGTCGGCAGAGGTGCCCTCTTTCACCACATCACGCAGGGCGCAGACCTCATCTAGACACCCGAGCGCTTCGGCATCCTCGGCGATCATGCCGATGATCTCTTCGAAAATCTGATCGAAGGGTTTGAGGGTCGGCCCGCCGAAGTCGATCAGCGTCTCGTTCACGCCGTAGCGCTGCGCGCGCCAGCGGTTTTCCTCGATCAGGAAACGGTCATACTCACGCCAGCGCAGGTTGCTGTCGCGCAGGCGCAGCAGGAAGCGGGCGATGGATTGCGTCAGCCCCGCCAGCCCAAGCGCATGTGACAGGCGCGGTTGGACGTCGCAGATACGGCTTTCTAGCGTTGGGTAATGGGTCGAAGGGCGCAGGTCCCACCAGATTTTCGACTGGTCGGGGATGATGTCGAGGTCGATCAACGCCTGCGTGCTGCGTTCATATTCCCCCCAGCTATGGAGCAGAGGCGGCAGGCCGGTGCGCGGCATGCTTTCCATCACCGCAAGTCGGTAGGAGGCCAGCCCGGTGTCTTCGCCCTGCCAATAGGGCGAAGAGGCCGAGAGCGCCAGCAGATGCGGCAGGAAATAGGAGAACTGCGGCATCAGATCGATGCGCAGGTCGTCGCCCTCGATCCCCACATGGACATGCATCCCGCAGCTCAGCATGCGGCGGGCGACGTTTTCCAACTCGTTCTCGATCTTGGCGTAGCGTTCCTTGTGGGTGATCTCTTGGTTCTTCCAGTCCGAAAACGGATGGCAGGACACGGCGATGGGGGCGAGGTTGTGTTTGGCGGCATGTTTGGCGATGGTGCTGCGCAGGTGGCGCAGATCGTCGCGGGCCTCGGCCACAGTGGCGCAGGGTTTGCTGCCAATCTCGATCTGACAGAGCAGCATCTCGGGGCTGACCTGATCGCCAAGGTCTTTGCGGCAATCCTCCATCAGCCCTTCGGGGGTGTCAGCCAGCGCCAGTGAATCCTTGTCGACCAGAAGATATTCTTCTTCGATTCCGATGGTGAATTCTTTTTGCATGGCGCTGGCCTCGTTCTTTGAGGCCGACTGCCCGGGGGCAGCCGGCGTGATGATTTACTCCATCACCGGGATGGAGAACTCGCCACCCTCCTTGATGCCCGACGGCCAGCGGGCCGTCACGGTCTTGGTGCGGGTGTAGAACTTGAACGCATCCGGGCCGTGCTGGTTCAAATCGCCGAAGACGGATTTCTTCCAGCCGCCGAAGGTGTGGTAGGCCAGCGGCACCGGGATCGGCACGTTCACGCCGACCATGCCGATGTTGATGCGGTTGGCGAAGTCGCGCGCCGCGTCGCCGTCACGGGTAAAGATCGCCGTGCCATTGCCGTATTCATGGTCCATCGCAAGGCCAAGCGCTTCTTCGTAGTCCTTGGTGCGGACGCAGGTCAG
This sequence comes from Sulfitobacter sp. 1A12056, assembly GCF_043558125.1. NCBI lineage: Bacteria > Pseudomonadati > Pseudomonadota > Alphaproteobacteria > Rhodobacterales > Roseobacteraceae > Sulfitobacter > Sulfitobacter sp. 1A12056. Next base: position 365,212 of record NZ_JBIFFY010000001.1, read on the forward strand.
CACGGGGCCGAAGATTTCCTGCTGGTAAATGTCCATGTCCTTGGTCGCGCGGTCAAACAGGTGCGGGCCGACGAAATAGCCGTTCTCGTAGCCCTGAAGTTTGAAATCGCGCCCATCGACGACCAGTTCCGCGCCCTGATCGATGCCGGTCTGGACCAGACGCTCGATATTGGCCTTGGCGGCGGCGGTGACCACGGGGCCGTAGTCCACGTCATTGCCCGCGGTATAGGGGCCGACTTTCAGCTTCTCGATTCGCGGCACCAGCTTCTCGATTAGACGGTCGGCGGTTTCCTCGCCCACCGGCACGGCGACCGAGATCGCCATGCAGCGTTCGCCCGCAGCACCGTAGCCCGCACCCACAAGCGCGTCGGCGGCCTGGTCGAGGTCTGCGTCGGGCATGATGATCATGTGGTTCTTGGCACCGCCGAAGCACTGCACGCGTTTGCCGTTGGCGCAGCCGGTGGCATAGATGTACTCGGCGATCGGCGTGGAGCCGACGAAGCCGATGGACTGGATCACGTCGTGTTGCAGGATCGCGTCGACCGCTTCTTTGTCGCCATTCACGACCTGGATGATGCCCTTGGGCAGACCGGCTTCTTCCAGCAGTTCGGCCAGCATCAGCGGCACGGAGGGGTCACGCTCGGACGGTTTCAGGATGAATGCGTTGCCGCAGGCGATGGCGGGCGCGAACATCCACATCGGGATCATGGCCGGGAAGTTGAAGGGCGTGATGCCCGCGGTGACACCCAGCGGCTGGCGCATGGAGTACATGTCGATGCCGGGGCCTGCGCTGTCGGTGAAGTCGCCCTTCAGCAGTTCCGGCGCGCCAATGCAGTATTCCACCACTTCGAGACCACGCTGCACGTCGCCGGCGGCGTCGGGCAGGGTCTTGCCGTGCTCGCGGCTCAGCGCTTCGGCCAGCTTGTCCATGTCGCGGTTCAGCAGGGCCACGAATTTCATCAGCACGCGGGCGCGGCGCTGCGGGTTGGTGGCGGCCCATTTCGGCTGTGCAGCCAAGGCGTATTCCACGGCCTTGTTCAGTTCTTCGCCATTGGCCAGCGGCACCTTGGCCTGCACCTCGCCGGTGGCGGGGTTCATCACGTCGGCAAAGCGCCCGGAGGTGCCCTTAACGTGTTCGCCGTTCAGGTAATGGGTCATCTCTTGCATGATCGGTCTCCTCTATGGTTGGCGGCACGATAGCCTTGCAAAAAGAACCGGAACAGAGGAAGGATGGCAAAACCGTCTTGCATTTTTGCAAAGCGTAGGAGGGCAGGTAGATGGATCAGAATTGGGATGACCTGCGGCTGTTTCTGGCCGTCGCACGAGAGGAAAGCCTGTCTGGCGCGGGCAAACTGCTGCGGCTCGACCCCGCAACGCTGGGCCGCCGTATGGCACGGTTGGAAAAGGCGTTGCAGACCGTCCTCTTCGTGAAATCGCCGCAGGGCTATATGCTGACCGAAGCGGGGCGAGACCTCATGCAGCGGGCAGAGCGGGCCGAACAGGCGATGCGCGCGGCCACCGCCGGGGTGCAGGTGCAAAGCGATCAGCTTTCGGGGCAGATCCGTGTCGGCGCGCCCGATGGGGCGGCGAACTATCTGCTACCGCAGGTCTGTGCGGCGATTGCCGCGAAGAACCCCGATCTGGACGTGCAGATCATCGCATTGCCGCGCGTTTTCAACCTGTCCCGGCGCGAGGCGGATATGGCCATCGGGGTGAGTGCGCCCACGGCGGGGCGGCTGGTGGTGCAAAAAGTGACGGACTACCACCTCCATCTCGCCGCCGCGGAAAGCTATCTGGCGCAGCATCCTGAGGTGACCGCCGTGGGCGATCTGCAAGGGCACCGGATGGTCGGCTATATCCCCGATATGATCTTTGACCGTGAGTTGGACTACCTTGCGGACCTTGGCATCAGCCGGGTGGCGCTGGCGTCGAATTCCGTCTCCGTGCAGGTGCGGATGATCCAGCAGGGCGGGGGGATTGGGGTCGCGCATGACTTCTCGCTTGCCGCGACGCAGGGGGTGCGGCGCATCCTCACCGATGCCGTGAGCCTCAAACGCGCCTTCTATCTGATCCGCCACGCAGATGACCGCCGCAATGCCCGGTTGGCGGCCTTTGCCGAAGCGCTGGCCACCGGATTGCGGGCCGAGACCGCGCGGCTGGAGGCGCTGGCCTCGGGCCGGGCTGCGCCAAAAGCTTGACAGAAAAGGATTTCGCGGTGACGCTGGAGGTGACTTTGCCCTGTACCCAAGGAGGCGCCAGATGCTCGTATCGCAGATTCTCAAGACCAAGCCCGATGACAAGGTGGTGACGGCCAAACCCGGATTGGCGATCTCCGAGGCGGCGGCGATGCTGGCCGAGAAACGGATCGGGACGCTGGTGATTTCGGCCGATGGCAAGACGCCTGATGGGATCCTGTCCGAGCGGGACATCGTGCGCGAGCTGGGCCGCGCAGGCGCGGGCTGTCTGGAGCAGGCGGCCGAAACCCTCATGACCCGCAAATTGGTGACCTGTAGCCGCGACGACCGGTCCGATGCGGTGCTGCAAAAGATGACCGATGGTCGCTTCCGCCATATGCCCGTGCTTGAGGACGGAGAGCTGGTGGGGCTGATCTCCCTCGGCGATGTGGTCAAAGCACAATTGCAAGAGCTGTCGATGGAGAAACAGGCTCTTGAAGGCATGATCATGGGCCACTGAAGCGGCCGTTGAACTGTGACCCCTGCCGACTGACGGCGGGGCAATGCTACCGCTAACCGACTTGCGCTTGGGGCGGTGAAATGATTGGCTGTGCCGCAACGCAGCAGATACGCAGGACAATTACATGCGCATAGCCCTTTACCCCGGTACGTTCGACCCGATCACGCTGGGGCATATCGACATCATCCGCCGCGCGGCCCGTATGGTCGACCGGCTGGTGATCGGCGTGGCCATCAACCGCGATAAGGGGCCGTTGTTCACCCTCGAAGAACGGGTCGCCTTGATCGAAGCGGAATGCGCGCAACTTGCCGAGGAGACCGGCGTCGAGATCGTGGTGCATCCTTTCGAGAACCTGCTGATCGACTGCGCCCGCGATGTCGGCGCCCAGACCATCGTGCGCGGCCTGCGCGCCGTGTCCGATTTCGAATATGAGTTCCAGATGGTCGGCATGAACCGGCAGCTAGACGATTCCATCGAAACGGTCTTCTTGATGGCCGAGGCCACCCATCAGGCGATTGCCAGCAAATTGGTGAAAGAGATCGCGCGGTTGGATGGGGATGTCAGTAAATTCGTGACGCCGGCTGTGAATAAGGTGCTGATTGAGCGGTTTTCGCAGAAGTAGCGTTTGGAGTGGCGAGTGGGCCGTGTGGGGCGCGGTTCTGCGAGGTATTTTTAAAAGGATGAAGGGGGAGGGGCGTGGCGCTTGGTTGGTGGCCGCGCCTTTTTTGGTTGGCGTAAGGTCGAGCTTGGAGAGCTGAGCGGTTACCGCCAGAAGGCCATCCATTCTATCAGCTCAAAGAGCTTTTTGCCGAGATAGACCATATGGTCCGCGCCATAGACGTAGAGGTCAATCATCATCGCCCCGGCAATGACGAGGGCCAGCACAATGGCGATGGGATTGGTCATGGTGTGGCTCCGGGCGGGGATGGCCTGATATTACAGGCACGTCCCCGCCGTGCAAGCCTTAGCCCAACTGGCCCATGGCCACGGCCACATCGGCCATGCGCACCGAGAAGGCCCATTCGTTATCGTACCACCCCAGCACGCGCACCGTGCGGCCTGCGACGACGATGGTCTGGTCGGGGGCGAAGATGCAGCTTTCTTCGGTATGGTTGAAGTCGATGCTGACCTTCTGCTCGGGGTCGTAGGCCAGCACGCGTTTCATCGGGCCATCGGCGGCGGCGCGGGCGGCGGCGTTGATTTCCTCCACCGTCACGTCGCGGCTGGCCTGGAAGGTGAGGTCGACAGCGGAGACATTGGGGGTGGGCACGCGCATGGCGGTGCCGTCGAGTTTGCCCTTCAGCGCCGGCAGCACTTCGCCCAGGGCCTTGGCGGCGCCGGTGGAGGTGGGGATCAGCGCCATGGCGGCGGCGCGGGCCCGGTAGAGGTCGTTGTGGCGGCGGTCGAGCGTCGGCTGGTCGCCAGTGTAGCTGTGGATCGTGGTCATCAGACCGCTTTCGATGCCCACGGCTTCGTGCATCACCTTGGCCAGCGGCGCGAGGCAGTTGGTGGTGCAGGACCCGTTGGAGATCATCCGGTCGGAGACTTCGAGCTGGTCGTCGTTGACGCCGTAGACGATGGTCTTGTCGACGTTCTTGCCTGGCGCCGAGAGGAGCACGCGTTTGGCGCCATTTTCGAGGTGCACATTTGCTTTGTTGCCGTCGTTGAACTTGCCGGTGCATTCCAGCACCACGTCGCAGCCGGACCAGTCGAGCTCTTCAAGGTTGTAGGTCGACATCATCTCGATGTCGTTTTGGCCGAGGTTCATGTAGCCGTCGTCGATCTGAACCTCGCCCGGGAAACGGCCATGGACGGAATCGTATTTGATGAGATGCGCCGCGGTGCTGAGCGGGCCGGTGGCGTTGACCTTGATCACTTCGATATCATCGCGTCCCGAGGCCGCGATATGGCTGAGCGTGCAGCGGCCGATGCGGCCAAATCCGTTGATGCCAACTTTGATGGTCATGGTGCATTCCTTGTCTCGGGCCGCGCGGGTGGGGGGCCGTATGTCGGGGTCGCGGGTTCTATATCCGGCAGGGGCGGTCAGGGGAAAGGGGCAAAACCAAATGATTTCCATATGTTAGCGTTAAACTTGCATGTTAGCGGTAAAGGTCGCAACGGCTTCGGACTTGCCAGATGGGCTGCACATGCTACTTCGGATGCAGCACGCAAAAAGGGGCATGGAATGAGCGGTTTACTGGCACTTGTGGATGACGTGGCGGCGATCGCCAAGGTTGCAGCAGCGAGCGTGGATGACGTGATCGGGCAGGCGGCCAAGGCGGGCTCTAAAGCGGCGGGCGCGGTGATCGACGATGCCGCCGTGACGCCGAAATATCTGCATGGGTTCAAGGCCGAGCGTGAATTGCCGGTGATCTGGCGGATCACCAAGGGGTCGTTGCGCAATAAGCTGGTCTATTTGCTGCCCGTGGGTCTGCTTTTGGCGAATTTTGCGCCATGGGCGATCCCGCCGCTTTTGATGCTGGGCGGGGCCTACCTGTGTTTCGAGGGGGCCGAGAAGGTCGCCCATGCGCTTGGTTGGGGGCATGGGCATGAGGATTATCCCGATAAGGAGAAGGTGGTCGAAGACCCTGCGCAGCTGGAGGAGAAGAAGGCCGCAGGCGCGATCAAGACTGACTTTATCCTGTCGGCGGAGATCATGACCATTGCCCTTTCTGCGATCCCCGAAAGCAACTTTTGGATGGAGGCGGCGACGCTTGCGGCGGTGGCGATTATGATCACCGTGGCGGTCTATGGCGCTGTCGCCTTGATCGTCAAAATGGATGATGTGGGGCTTGTAATGGCGAACCGGGGGCGGTTTGGCCTGACGCGGAGCTTGGGCCGCGGTCTGGTCCGCGGGATGCCGGGGTTCCTGAAGCTGCTGACCATTGTCGGGACCGCGGCCATGCTTTGGGTCGGTGGGTCGATTATCATCCACGGGTTGGAGCAGATGGGTTATGCCGCACCTTACAAATGGATTCATGACATCGCCGTGACCGTTGGTCATGCAGTGCCGGCGCAGTTCCAAGGGGCCGTCGAATGGATCACCACGGCAGGGTTTGACGGGGTCTTTGGTCTGGCGCTTGGTCTTGTTCTGATCCCAATCGGGGAAAAGATCGTGACGCCGATCTGGCGTAAGGTGTTTCATAAGGCTGCCGTTTAAGAGCGACCTTATCTCGCAAAGGAAAAAGGGGGCGACGGATGAACCGTCGCCCCCTTTTGGTATTGTATGACCCGCAGATCAGAGCAGCGCTTTGGCCTTCTCTGCCACGTTCTCTGCGGTGAATCCGAAGCGCTCGAAGAGTTCTTCCGCCGGGGCAGAGGCGCCGAAACGGTCCATGCCAACGAAATCGGCTTTGCCGTATTTGCCGCGCTCACCAAAGAGCCACTGATCCCATCCCTGACGGGCACCGGCCTCGATCCCGACGCGCACGGCGCCACCGGGCAGCACGCGCTTGCGGTAGGCTTCGTCCTGCGCGGCGAAGAGTTCCATGCAAGGCATGGAGACGACGCGGGTGCCGATGCCTTCGGCTTGGAGCAGCTCGCGCGCGGCCAATGCGACATGCACCTCAGAGCCGGTGGCAATCAGGATCACCTGACGTTTGCCCTCGGCATCAGCCAGCACATAGGCGCCTTTTTCGGTGAGGTTGTTGTTTTTGTGCTCCAGGCGCACGGTGGGCAGGCCCTGACGGGTCAGCGACAGAACCGACGGCGTGGTTTTCGTGGTAAAGGCGAGCTCCCAAGCCTCTGCCGTTTCCACCGCGTCGGCGGGGCGGAAGACGTAGGTGTTGGGCGTGGCACGGCTGATCGCCAGATGCTCGATCGGCTGGTGGGTCGGGCCATCTTCGCCAAGGCCGATGCTGTCATGGGTCATGACGAAGGCCGTGGGGATTTGCATCAGGGCCGCCAGACGCATCGCGGGGCGCGCATAGTCGGTGAAACACATGAAGGTGCCGCCATAGGGGCGCAGGCCGCCGTGCAGCGCCATGCCGTTCATCGCCGCCGCCATGCCGTGTTCGCGAATGCCCCAGTAGACATAGCGCCCGCCGCGGTTGTCGGTGTCGAAGATGCCAAGATCGCTGGTCTTGGTGTTGTTCGAACCGGTCAGGTCCGCCGAGCCGCCAACGGTTTCCGGCAGGATCGGGTTCAGCACTTCGAGGGCTTTCTCGCTTGCCGCGCGGGTCGCCATCTTGGGCGCGCCTTCGGTGATCTGCTTTTTGAAGGCCTTGACCCTCGCGCTCATCTTTTTCGGCGCGTCGAGGGCGAGGGCACGATTAAAGGTCTCGCGCTTGGCGCGGGGCAGTTTGTCGAAACGCTCTTCCCAGTCGCGGCGGGCATCGGCGCCGCGTTTGCCGATCTCTTCCCAAGCGGATTTCACGTCCGCGGGCACTTCGAAGGGGCCGGTGGTCCAGCCATAGGCGGCTTTGGCTTCGGCCATCTGGTCGGCGTCGGTCAGCGCGCCGTGGCCTTTCGAGGTGTCCTGCGCGGCGTGGCCGAGCGCGATATGGGTTTTGCAGGCAATCATCGTGGGCAGGTCAGAGGCTTTCGCCTCGGTCAAGGCCGCGTCGATCTCATCGGGGTTGTGGCCGTCGATCTCAATCACATGCCAGCCGGCGGCCTTGAAGCGGGTGACCTGATCGGTGGTGTCTGACAGGGTGACGGGGCCGTCGATGGTGATGTTGTTGTTGTCCCACATCACGATGAGCTTGCTCAGCTTGTGACGGCCGGCCAGCGTGATTGCCTCTTGGCTCACGCCTTCCATCAGGCAGCCGTCGCCAGCGATGACATAGGTGTAATGGTCCACGACCTTCGCAGCGTATTGCGCGCGCAGCATCTCTTCGGCCATGGCGAAACCGACGGAGTTGGCGATGCCTTGGCCCAGCGGGCCGGTGGTGGTCTCAATCGCATCGGCGAGGAAGTTCTCCGGGTGGCCCGCGGTGCGCGCGCCCATTTGGCGGAAGTTCTTCAACTCTTCGATGGGGAATTGCTCATAGCCCGTCAGGTGCAGCAGCGAATAAAGCAGCATGGAGCCGTGGCCCGCCGACAGGATGAAGCGGTCGCGGTCGGGCCAAAGCGGGTTGGACGCGTCGAACTTCAGGTGCTTCTCAAAGAGGACGGTGGCCACATCGGCCATGCCCATCGGCATGCCGGAGTGGCCGGAATTGGCGGCGGCCACGGCATCGAGGGTCAGCGCGCGAATGGCGGTGGCCTTGGACCAGTGGTCGGGGTTTGCGCTTGCGAGGGCTGTCAGATCCACGGGGGCTTCCTTTGGGGCTGTGGCAGATTGGGCTCGTGCATACCAGCGATGGGGCAAAGTTCAAGCACAACCGGGGTGCGCGAGCGGGTCCGGGGCGGCCCATAGCGGGGGCGAGAGTGAACTTGGCGGCTCAAGTCGCTGAAACGAAAGGGGGGGCGCAATTTGAGCGCGCTTTGGCTAGGATTGCGAAAACCGGCTGATACGGGCGATTCGCGCGCGTGACATTGGGCGTGGCGCGCGCTATCTGCGGGACGGGCCGCCGCAACAGGGTGCAGCCCGGGGCACGGCAGGCGAAAACGCCGCCGAGAGAGCAGGACGAGTGAGGAGAATTCATGCGGATGAGTGAACTTGAAGACTATCAGCGCCGCATCACGGCCGCGATGGACCAGATGGCCAAGGGGGTGGACCGGCTGAGCGCCGCGCCCGCAGAACCGGATGAAGATATCGTGCAGGCCTTGGAAGAGGAGCGGCAAGCCAACGCTCAGCTGACCGACCGGGTCAAGACGCTGAAGGAAAGCCATCAGGACGAATTGAACGACCTGCGTGCGCAGATGGACTTTAACAACGACCGGGTGACCCAGCTTGATATGGACGTGCAGCGTCTGCGTCAGGCGAATGAGCAGCTGTCGGCGGCCTGTGAGCAGTTGCGGCTGGCCAATGCCGAGGGGCTGGCCGATCCCAAGCTGATCGACACCGCCGTGATTGCAGAGTTGGAGAGCCTGCGCGCCACCCGCGCGATCGAGATGGCCGAGATCGACGCGGTATTGACCGCGCTGGCCCCCTTGGTCGAAGAAGGCGAGCCGGAAGTTGAAGCTGCGGATGAAACGGGGGCAGAGGCCAAAGCCGAAGCGCCCGCGCCCGAGACAACTGCGCAAGACGACAGCGCCGAAGAAGAACCCAAGTCAGGAGGGGCCGACTGATGCCCGAGGTACGGATCACCATTGGCGGCCGCCATTTCGAGGTCGCCTGTCAGGAAGGTGAAGAAAGCTATCTGCAATCCGCCGCCAAGATGCTGGACGACGAAGCCCGCGTGCTGAGCGATCAGGTGGGCCGCATGCCCGAGGCGCGGATGTTGCTGATGGCGGGCCTGCTTCTGGCCGACAAGACCGCAAGCGTCGAGGATCGCATCGCAGAGTTGCGCGCGGAACTGGCCGAACGTGAGGCCGAACTCACCAGCCTGCGCAACGTCAAGGTCGAGCCTGAGCGGATCGAAGTGCCGGTGGTGCCGCAGGGGGTGAAAGACACCCTTGCCGAAATCGCCGCCCGGGCCGAGGCGCTGGCCGCCGAGATCGAGGAGAAGGCGGGCAAATGAGCCGGGTCCTCAGGGCAGCCTTTTGCGCGCTGCTCTGGGCCGCGCCTGCGGGGGCCGAAACCTCCGCCGTTACTTACATTTGTGAGCGCGGCGTTTCGGTGCCGGTGGTCTATGTGCCCGATGCCGATCCGGGCATGGCGGTGCTCTATGTCGAGGGGCGGTTGATCCAGTTGCGCAGTCTGCCATCCGCCTCGGGCGCGCGCTATGGCTGGCCTTCGGACGGCGCGGGCTATGAGTGGTGGGAGCATCAGGGCCGTGCTTCGCTGGCTTGGCGGGCAGGGGGCAATGACGCAGTGACCCCGATCTACACCGACTGTTTGCCGCAAGATTGAAGGGCCGGGATTGCGGCGCGGGCTGCAATATGCTCTGGGGGGCGCGAAACGTGCCCCTTTGGGGTTTCCTCCCTCTGCGCTCCTTTGGCGCGACCCTCCATGACGTAACAATCAGGACGCCTTCCGATGACCACAAAACCCCGCATCATCATCTCCAGTGACCACGCCGACATCGCCCTACGCCAAGACATCGCGCGTCATGTGGCCGAACGTGGGTTCACGGTTGAAGACATCGGCCCCGAGACGGCGGAAAGCACCGATTACCCCAAACACGGCGAGGCCGCCGCACGGCGCATCGCGGCGGGGGAATTCGATCTGGGCATTTTGATCTGCGGCACGGGGCAGGGCATCATGATGGCCGCCAACAAGGTCAAAGGCATCCGCTGCGGCGTTTGCAGCGATACCTTCTCGGCCAAGATGATCCGAGCGCATAATGACGCGAATATGCTGTCGATGGGCGCGCGGGTGATCGGCGGTGGTCTGGCGCTTGAGATCGTGGATGCCTTCCTTGATACCGAATTCGAAGGCGGGCGCCATGGGCGCCGGGTGGATATGATCTCGGCCATCGAAGACTGAGGCACCGCCCGAGCCTTACATACAAAAACACCCCGGAGCGCGAAACCGCTCCGGGGTGTTTTGTTTGACGCGGGCGCCCGGCTTAGCCGTTGGCTTCGCGGATCTTATCGGCGGCTTCCTTGTCGAAGGCGACGCCGTTCTCGTCGAACAGGGTGTCCAATTCGCCCGACAGCGTCATCTCGGTGATGATGTCGCAGCCGCCGACGAATTCGCCTTTGACGTAAAGCTGCGGGATGGTTGGCCAGTCGGAGAAATCCTTGATCCCTTGGCGCAGGTTCTCATCTGCCAGCACGTTCACGTCGCTGTAGTTCACGCCCATGTAGTTCAGCACCCCGGCCACGCGGCTGGAGAAGCCGCACTGCGGCATTTCTTTCGTGCCTTTCATAAACAGAACCACGTCATTCTCGGTGATCTGTTCCTTAATCTGGCTTGCGGCATCGCTCATGTCATTCGTCCTTCGTATCTGGTTTCTTGAACGCAGCGTGATAGCGCCGCGCATAGGTTTCATCGTCGGCCCAGGGTTTGACCTCAACCTCGGCCCCGCCGAGGAAAAAGCCGCCCCGTTTCTTGGTCCAATTCGTATGCCCGCGCTCTAGGCTTTCGTTGCGCCGCGCGGTGCGGGCCACGGCATCCAAATCCAGCGCCTCCATCCCCAGCGGCACCTTGCCGGTCTCAGGCCGGGGTGGCTGGCGCCGCGACAGCGGCACATGCTGGCCGCGCCGGGCGCGGTGCTGGGCATAGGCGGTGGCGGCGATCCCGCCCACGACAGCCGCAGCGACCCAGCCCCACATGATTAGTCCGGGGTCCGGGTGGTAAGCGCCAGCGCGTGCAATTCGCCGTTTGACCCGTCCATCTTCCCTTTGAGGGCCGCATAGACGGCGCGCTGCTGTTGGACCCGGTTCATGCCGCGAAAGCTTTCGTCCACGACCATGGCCGCCATATGCACGCCATCATTGCCTTCGACGGTGATCTTGGCATCCGGAAAGGACGCGCGGATCAGGTCTTCGATTTCGCTGGCTTGCATGGGCATGGGGTGGCTCCGGCTGTTGTGAGTGCTTGGGCTAGATGTAGTGCCGCAGGCCACGGCGTGCAAGGCGAAGCCGAAGGCCGGATCGGCCATTGACCTTTGCCCCTATTGCGACACACTTTGCGCCCTCACGTTGAAAGGACAACCGATGGACCGGATCCCCGAACAAGCGCTCGACTGGGCCGAAGCCGGACAGCCTGTGGCCTTTGCCACGGTGGTGGAAACATGGGGCTCCGCCCCCCGCCGCGCAGGCGCGCAACTGGCGGTGGCGGGCGACGGCATGATGATGGGCTCCGTCTCGGGCGGCTGCGTCGAAGGGGCCGTGGTGGTCGAGGCGCTGGAAGCGCTGGAGGACGGGCGCACGCGGCTGTTGGAATATGGCGTCAGCGATGGTGATGCCTTTGCCGTGGGGCTGGCCTGCGGCGGCACGATCAAGGTGCTGGTGGAGCCGGTGGGGTCGGAGGCGCTCAGCCTTAAGATGCTGCGCGAACTGGTGGCAAGGCGCGCGGCCCGTAAGCCGGTGGCCTATGAGGTGGCGTTGGACGGCAGCGACCGTCGGCTGACAGAGGCGGGGCATGAGGACCGCTTTCGCCGCGACCGCTCTGGCGTGGAGGATGAAACCGGGCGGTTCATTGCCATCCACAATCCGCCGCTGCGGCTGGTGATCGTGGGCGCCGTGCATATTGCGCAGCATCTGGTGCGCATGGCGACGGAGGCGGGGTTCGATCCGATCGTCGTCGACCCGCGGGAGGCTTTCGGCTCACCCGCCCGCTTTTCCGATTGCCAAGTGGTGAACGATTGGCCCGACGTCGCCCTGCGTGAGATCGGTATTGATGCGCGCACCGCCGTGGTCTTGCTGACCCATGACCCGAAACTCGACGATCCGGCGCTGCATGTAGCGCTCGTGTCCGAGGCTTTCTATATCGGCGCGCTCGGCTCGACCCGGACGCAGGCCAGCAGGCTTGATCGGCTGGCGGAAGCAGGTGTGGCGGCAGAGCAGGCGGCGCGTATCCACGGGCCGGTCGGCCTCGATATCGGTGCGGCCAGCCCAGCTGAAATCGCCGTGTCGATCCTTGCCCAGACGATCCAAAGCCTGCGCCGCCCATGAGGTTTGGCCCGGTCCCTTTGAGCGCGGCTTTGGGCGCGACGCTGGCCCATTCCGTCGCGGTGACGGCGGGGCGGCTGCGCAAGGGCCGCGTGCTGACCCAAGAGGATATCGCAGCACTGGAAGGCGCAGGCATCGAAGAGGTGATCGTCGCCCGGCTCGACCCCGGTGATATTGACGAGAACGCAGGCGCCGCGCGGCTGGCCGAAAGCCTCTGCGGTGCGGGGCTGCGGATGTCGAAACCCTTTACCGGGCGGGTGAACCTGCTGGCCGATGGGCCGGGGGTGGTGGTGATGGACCGCGCGGCGCTTGAGGCGGTCAATGCGGTGGACCCGATGATCACGCTGGCCACCGTGCCACCCTATCAGCAGATGGGCGAGAGCGGCATGGTGGCGACGATCAAGATCATCTCCTACGCCCTGTCTGAAAGCACAGTCGAGGCTGCCTGCGCGGCGGCGGGAGAGGGCGCCTTGCGCCTCGCGCCGCCTCTGCTGCGCGATGCCACGCTGATCATCACAGACGTGCCCGGCGGGGCCGGGGACAAGGGCCGCGCCGCGGTGGAGGGGCGGCTGACGGCGCTTAATGTGATCCTTCGCGATGTTGTAACCGTTCCCCACCGCAGCGCCCCGTTGGCCGAGGCGATTGCGGCGGCAGAGACCGATCTGGTCCTGATCCTCACCGCCTCCGCCACGTCGGACATCAATGACGTCGCCCCCTCCGCCCTGCGCGCGGCGGGGGGCGAGGTCACGCGCTTTGGCATGCCGGTCGATCCGGGCAATCTGCTCTTTCTCGGCCAACTTGGCACCCGCGCCGTGATCGGCCTGCCGGGCTGCGCCCGTTCGCCCGCGCTCAACGGAGCCGATTGGGTGCTGTCACGGCTGGTCTGCGGCATTCCCGTCACCAGCGCGGATATCGCGGCGATGGGGGTGGGCGGCTTGCTGAAAGAGATCCCCACGCGCCCGCAGCCGCGCAACCCCGGCAAAAGCGCGGGCAACGGCTGAGGCAAAACCTTAGGAAAATATATGTTCTCAACTAGGGCTTGTCGTGCTTAACTGATCTCAACAAGCGTCAGACTGGGAGGAAGAACATGACACAGGTCAAGATGACCGTGAACGGCAAACCCGCGTCGGGAGAGGTCGAAGGCCGCACGCTGCTGGTGCATTTCCTGCGCGATGATCTGGAACTGACCGGCACCCATGTGGGCTGCGACACCAGCCAATGCGGCGCCTGCGTGGTGCATGTCAACGGCAATGCTGTCAAGGCCTGCACCATGTTCGCGGTCGAGGCCGATGGCGCCGAGGTTGAGACCATCGAAGGGCAGGCGGCCCCCGATGGCACGCTCAGCACCATCCAACAGGCGTTTCAGGATCACCACGGGTTGCAATGCGGCTTTTGCACGCCGGGCATGGTGATGTCGGCGGCGGCGCTGCTAAAGGAAAACCCGAAACCTTCGGAGGCCGAGGTGCGCCATTACCTTGACGGCAACATCTGCCGCTGCACCGGCTACCACAACATCGTCAAAGCGGTCATGGCGGCCAGCGGCCAGGAGGTCAGCGCGCTGGCGGCAGAGTAACGTTGGAAGCAGTGTCGCGCTGAGCAGACCTGTGATGGCGGAGGGAGGACCGCCAGAACCGGAACCCGCGTGACGGATCAGGTGCATCGCACCGCCACCAAACGGGAGGATATTATGCCAAAGGATTTTGAACCGACGAGCGGTATTGGGGCCAGCAGCAAAAGACGGGAGGATGTGCGCTTTCTCACCGGGGCGGGGCGCTATACCGATGACATCAACCTGCGCCGCCAGACCCATGTATTTTTCCTGCGCTCGGATGTGGCCCATGGGCGGCTGACCGGGGTCGATACCTCTGCCGCCGAAGACATGCCCGGCGTGCTGAAGATTTTCACCGGCGCGGATTTCGCCGAAGTGGGCGGGATGCCCTGCGGCTGGCAGATCACCGACAAACACGGCCAACCCATGCAGGAGCCGAAACACCCCGTGCTGGCGCATGAAAAGGTCCGCCATGTGGGCGAGCCCATCGCCGCCGTCGTGGCCGAAACGTTGGCGCAGGCCCGTGACGCCGCCGAAGCGATTGTCGTCGATATCGACGAGTTGCCCGCCGTGGTGAACATGAAAGACGCCGTGAAAGACGATGCGCCCAAGGTGCATGACGATCTGACCAGCAACCTCTGCTATGACTGGGGTTTCGTGGAAGAGAATAAGGAGGCGGTGAGCAAAGCCTTTGACGAGGCCGCCCATGTCACCACGCTTGAGCTCGTGAACAACCGCCTCGTCGCCAACCCGATGGAGCCGCGTGTGGCAATCGGCGATTACAACCGGTCGGACGGGGAGCATACGCTCTATACCACCAGCCAGAACCCACATGTGATCCGCCTGCTGATGGGCGCCTTCGTGCTGGGCATTCCCGAGCACAAGCTGCGTGTGGTAGCTCCGGATGTCGGCGGCGGCTTCGGCACCAAGATCTTCCACTATCAGGAGGAGGCCTTTTGCACATTCGCGGCCAAGGCGGTGGGGCGTCCGGTGAAATGGACCTCGAGCCGGTCGGAAGCCTTCATGTCCGACGCCCATGGCCGCGACCATGTGACCAAGATCGAACTGGCGCTGGATGCGGAGAATAACTTCACCGCCCTGCGCACCGATACCTATGCCAATATGGGGGCCTACCTGTCGACCTTCGCGCCTTCGGTGCCGACTTGGCTGCACGGCACGCTCATGGCGGGGAACTATAAAACGCCGCTGATCTACGTGAACGTTAAGGCGGTCTTTACCAATACCGTGCCAGTAGATGCCTATCGCGGGGCCGGTCGGCCCGAGGCGACCTATCAGTTGGAGCGTTTGATCGACAAGGCTGCGCATGAGTTGCAGGTCGACCCGATCAAACTGCGCCGCCAGAACTTCGTGACGGAGTTTCCCTATGCCACCCCGGTGGCGGTGGAATATGACACGGGCGATTACAACGCCACGATGGACAAGCTCGAAGAGATCGCTGACCACGCGGGCTTTGAAGCGCGGCGCCGTGAGAGTGAGGCGAAGGGCAAGCTGCGCGGCTTTGGCGTGAACTGCTATATCGAGGCCTGCGGCATTGCACCGTCGAACCTTGTGGGCCAACTCGGCGCGCGCGCGGGGCTCTATGAAAGCGCGACGGTGCGGGTCAACGCCACCGGCGGGCTGGTCGTGATGACCGGCAGTCACAGCCACGGGCAGGGGCATGAGACCTCTTTCGCGCAGGTGGTGGCCGATATGATCGGCATCGACGAGAATATGGTCGAGATCGTCCATGGCGACACCTCTAAGGTGCCGATGGGCATGGGCACCTATGGCTCGCGCTCGCTCGCGGTGGGCGGCAGCGCCATGGTGCGCGCGACCGAAAAGATCATCGCCAAGGCCAAGAAGATCGCAAGCCACCTGCTCGAAGCCTCGGAAGGGGATATCGAGTTGAAGGATGGGGCCTTTAGTGTTGCGGGCACGGATAAATCCGTGGCTTGGGGCGATGTGACGCTTGCCGCCTATGTGCCGCATAACTACCCGTTGGAAGAGATCGAACCGGGGCTTGAGGAAACCGCATTTTACGACCCGTCGAACTTCACCTATCCGGCGGGGGCCTATGCCTGTGAGGTCGAGTTGGACCCCGAAACCGGCCATGTCACCGTCGAACGTTTCACCGCCGCCGATGATTTTGGCAATGTGGTGAACCCGATGATCGTGACCGGCCAAGTCCACGGCGGTTTGGCCCAAGGCATCGGTCAGGCGCTCTTGGAGAACTGTGCTTACGATGAAGACGGCCAACTCCTCAGCGCGTCCTACATGGATTACGCCATGCCGCGCGCCAGCGATTTGCCGTTCTATGACGTGGATCACTCCTGCCAGACGCCCTGCACCCACAACCCCTTGGGCGTGAAAGGCTGCGGGGAGGCGGGGGCCATCGGCTCGCCCCCTGCGGTGGTCAACGCGGTGCTCGATGCCATGCGCTCGGGCGGGAAGGACATCGGCCATATCGACATGCCGGTCAGCCCCGCGCGGGTCTGGGAGGCGATGAATGGCTAAGCGCCTGCTGAAGATTGGTTTGAGAAAAGAGGCGACGCTCGGGCGGCCTCTGGGAAGGATGAAAGATGTATGATTTCGAAGTAGAGCGCCCCAGCAGCGTGGCGGATGCGGTCAAGGCTTTGGGGCAGGAGGATGCGCAACCGCTCAGCGGCGGTCAGACGTTGATCCCCACGCTGAAGGCGCGGCTGGCGATGCCCTCGGTTCTGGTGTCGCTGGCGGGGATCGATGCGCTCAAAGGGGTTGAGATGCGCGATGGCGCGCTTTGGATCGGTGGCGGCACGACCCATGCCACGGTCATGCGCGAGGCGGCGGAGAGCTACCCGGCGCTCGCCAGCCTCGCCGCACGGATCGGCGACCCGGCGGTGCGCAACCGGGGGACCATCGGCGGATCGCTCGCCAATAACGACCCCTCTGCCTGCTACCCGGCGGGCGCTCTGGCCAGTGGCGCGACGATTGAGACCGACCGCCGCGAGATTGCCGCGGATGACTATTTCCAAGGCATGTTCACCACCGCGTTGGAGGAAGGGGAGATCGTCACCGGCGTCCGTTTCCCCATCCCTGAGGCCGCGCATTACGAGAAATTTATTCAGCCCGCCTCGCGCTTCCCGCTGGTCGCGGCCTATGTCGCGCGCCTCGGCGATGGGGTGCGCGTGGCGATCACGGGTGCGTCGAACGACGGTGTCTTCCGCTGGACCGAAGCCGAAACTGCCCTCTCGGAACGCTTCGCGCCGGAAGCTTTGGAGGGGCTGGCCCTCGACGCGGGCGACATGATCAGCGATCTGCACGGCAGCGGCGCCTACCGCGCCCATCTGTGCGGCGTGATGACCCGCCGCGCCGTGGCCGCCATCGCCTGATAGCCGATAACAGCAGCGTAAACTTTTGCCGCGTCCTTATAGGGGGCGCGGTATTTTCATGGGGTAAGCTCTTGATATTGGATAGCGGAACCAGCGCCCCCATCATGCGTTGGGTGACAAGCGCTGCCCGAACGGCGTTCCCGTAATGATGAGGACGTGAACATGAAAAACCTACTGAGATCTACGACTTCGCTGGGTCTGAGCCTTGCCTTGGCTTTCCCCCATGGCGCCTTTGCGCAGGAGCAAAATTTGAATGAATGCGGCCCCGTGGGCGAAGCGACCGAATTCCCATGCGCATTCGATGATCAGACGGTAGAAAGTGCCGAAGAGCTTCGTGTTATGGCCGGGCTGAGCGGTGAGGCCGAGGCGGAAGTCGAAGCGGAAGGTGAAGCAGAGGTCGAGGCCGAGGCGGAGACCGAAGCCGAGGCGGGTTCGCTGCTGGATCAGGCAACTGGCGCGGTTGAAGCGACGGGTGACGCTGCTGCGGCTGCCGTGAACGACGTGACCGAACAGGCCGAAGAGGCCGCGGACGCAGCAGAGGCGCAGGCTGAAGCCGCAGAAGAGGCGGCAGAGGAAACCGCAAGCGAAGCGGAAGCGGAGACCGCCGAGGCCGAAGCCGAGATGACCGCCGAGACTGAGGGCGAGGTTGAAGTCGAGGAAGAGGTTGAGACCGACGCGGAAGTTGAAGCCGAGCAGGAAAGCGAAGCCGAGGTTGAGGAAGAGGCCGAGGCCGAGATCGACGAAGACGTTGAGGCTGAGATTGCGCAGGACGTGGAAGCTGAAGCCGAAGCGACCGATGAAGTTGATGCTGAGGCGACCGAAAGCGTAGAAACCGACGAAAACGCCGAAGCTGCAGCTGGCGCGGAAACCAATGAGACTGCCGTCGAGACCTCGGAAGAAGCCGAGGCCGAAATGGAAGCCGAAACCAGCGGCGAAGCGGTCGGCGAGGAAGACAACGCCGGTCTGACCGAAGAGCAGATCCAAGCCCGTGAAGAGCGCCGCGAAGCCCGCCGTGCCGAACGCCGCGAAGAGCGCCGTGAGCAACGCCGCGCCGAGCGTGAAGCTGCCGCCGCCGCCGCCGCTGCTGCCGAAAGCGATGCGGACGCCGAAGTCGTGACCGAAGAAGTTACCGAAGAAGACGTGCGCAGTTCGGACGAAGACTTCGAGACCGAAGTGACTGCGGCAGGCGAAGCCGATGCCGCCGCCGCTGAGGACGACGACAGCGGGATGTCGGACTTCGAAAAAGCGCTGCTGCTTGGCCTTGGGGCCGTCGCTGTCGGCTCGGTGCTGAACAACGGTGAGAAAATCGTCAGCCGCTCCGGTGACCGTGTGGTCGTGCAGGACGACACAGGCGAGCTGCGCGTCCTGAAGGATGACAACGCACTGCTCCGCCGCCCCGGTGACGAGGTGCAGACCCAGACCTTCGACGACGGCTCCACCCGGACCATCGTGACCAAAAGCGACGGCAGCCGGGTCGAGACCATCCGCTCGCGGGATGGCACCGTGCTGCGCCGGACGAATTTTGACGCGCAGGGCCGTGAATATGTGCTGGTCGATGACCTCGTGGAAGAGCGCGAAGTCGTCGTGAACGATCTACCGCAGGTCCAGCAGACCCAGCAGGCACAGCGCGCCAGCACCCAAGATGAGGCTGCGCTGCGTCAGGCCCTGCAAGCTGAGATGCGCAACGATCAGGGGCGGACATTCTCCCTGCGTCAGGTGCGCGAAATTCGTGAGGTACGCTCCCTCGCGCCGGAACTGGAACTCGATGCCGTACGCTTCCCCACCGGCTCTGCCGCGATCCAGCCGGAACAGGCCCGCGCACTGGCCAATATCGGGACCACACTGCGTGACCTGATCCAGAAGGACCCGCGCACCGTGATCCTCGTCGAAGGTCACACCGATGCGGTGGGCGATGCGAGCTATAACCTCGCCCTGTCGGACCGCCGCGCGGAGACCGTGGCGCTGGCGCTGACCGAGTACTTTGATGTGCCGCCCGCCAACCTGATCACGCAAGGCTATGGCGAGAGCCAGCTGCGCGTGCCGACCACGTCGGCGGAACCTGCGAACCGTCGTGCCGTGGTGCGCAACATTACAGGTCTGCTGCGCTAAGCAGACCAGCACCCCAAACAGAAAACGCCCCCGGAGCGATCCGGGGGCGTTTTGCGTTATTGGATGGTGAATGGGCCAGTCGGGCCCGTCATGCGGACCCGATTGAGCTGATCACTTGTTGGGTAGCGGCCCGATCACCATGACCATTTGGCGCCCTTCCATCTTGGGGAAGTTCTCCACCCGGCCGATCTCTTTGGTGTCGGCAGCGACGCGCTCCAAAAGCTCACGACCGAGGTTCTGGTGCGCCATCTCACGGCCACGGAACCGGAGGGTAACCTTCACCTTGTCGCCACCTTCAAGAAACTTGAAGACATTGCGCATCTTCACATCGTAGTCGTTCGTATCCGTGTTCGGACGGAACTTGACCTCTTTGATCTCGATGATCTTCTGTTTCTTGCGGGCTTCGCTCTCGCGCTTTTGCTGTTCATATTTGAACTTGCCGAAATCCATGATCTTGCACACGGGCGGCTTGGCATTGGGCGAAATTTCAACAAGGTCGAGGCCGGCGTCATCGGCCATTTCCATGGCGCGCTGTGGCGAGACAACGCCGACGTTTTCGCCATCGGCACCGATCAGGCGGATTTCGGGGGCACGGATCTTGTCGTTGACGCGCGGGCCGGTGTCACGTTGGGGCGGCGCGTTATGAGGTCTGCGAGCGATGGTGATGGTCCTTTGATTGTTACCTAATTCGAGAATGCAAGGTAAACCCGCGTGGGGCCATCTTCAAGTCGCAAAATCACGCTATGCGTGGGCTTTGGGGCGATTTACCCTTGATCTGGGGCGATTGTGGCGCAATTCACGGCTATGCGGCCCCGGGGGAAATCTTTAACCTCGCGGGGCGTAGATTAAGGGGAATGGAATGAAGAATCTGGTCTGGTTGGTCGTGGCGGCGCTGATTGCGCTGGCGGGCTATATGCTTTTCACCGGCAAAGGGCCGCAGGAAGTGGCCATCGAAGCTTCCGAGGCGATCAATGCGCCCGAGGTGGCCGAAGATATGACCAACGCCGCTGAAGACGCCGCCGATGCAATCGCGGGCAGCGTGGATGCCGCCGGGGAGGCGATCAGCGATGCCGTGGATGACGCAACCGAGAGCGCCAATGACGCGGGGGAGCCTGCGGCGCAGAATTAAGCGGCTCCGCGCAGCGCGGTAAAGCAAAGGCCGTGTCCTGGGAACCGGGCGCGGCCTTTGCTTTGGTTTGATCCGTCTGACGGATTACTCGGCGGCGGGTTTCATTTGGAAACCTTCCTTAACCTGATCGGCAGGGGTCACCGGGTAGTCGCCCGAGAAACAGGCGTCACAATACTGCGGGCAGTCGGCGTTGCGGCCTTCGGCTTCGCCCACCGCGCGGTAGAGACCGTCGAGCGAAATGAACTTGAGACTGTCGACCTGCAAGTGGTCGCGCATCTCATCCTCGGACATGGTCGCCGCCAGTAGCTTTTCGCGCTGCGGGGTGTCGACGCCGTAGAAACAGGGCCAAGCCGTGGGGGGGGAGGCGATGCGGAAGTGCACCTCTTTCGCGCCCGCGTCGAGGATCATCTCTTTGATCTTGCGCGAGGTCGTGCCGCGCACCACCGAGTCGTCGACCAAGATCACCCGCTTGCCCTTGATCAGCGCACGGTTGACGTTGAGCTTGAGACGGACCCCCATGTTGCGGATCTGCTCGGTCGGCTCAATGAAGGTCCGGCCCATATACTGGTTGCGGATGATCCCCATCGCGTAGGGAATACCGGATTCAAGGCTATAGCCAATCGCCGCCGGGGTGCCGCTGTCAGGCACGGGACAGACGAGATCGGCCTCCACAGGGCTTTCCTTGGCCAGTTCGCGGCCAATATTCTCACGCGTTTCATAGACCGAGCGACCGCCGAGGATGCTGTCGGGGCGGCTGAAGTAGACATGTTCGAAAATACAGAAACGCGAGGCGACACGGCGGAAGGGGAAATGGCTTTCGACCCCTTTCTCGGTGATCACCACCATCTCGCCCGGTTCGATCTCGCGGACGAATTCCGCGCCGATGATATCGAGCGCGCAGGTCTCCGAACTTAGCGCCCAGCCATCGCCGACACGGCCCAGCACCAGCGGGCGCACCCCCAGCGGATCGCGCACGCCGATCAGCTTGGTGCGTGTCATGGCAACGACCGAAAAGGCCCCCTCGACCCGGCGCAGCGCATCTTCCATCCGCTCGGGGATGTTTTGCTGCAAGGATCGGGCCATCAGGTGAATGATGCACTCACTGTCGGATGAGGATTGGAAGATCGAGCCCCGCTCGATTAACTCACGGCGCAGGGCGTTGGCGTTGGTGATATTGCCGTTATGGGCAATCGCGGCGCCGCCCATGGCGAACTCGCCAAAGAAAGGCTGCACGTCGCGGATCGCGGTGGGGCCTTTGTTGCCAGAGGTCGAATAGCGGACGTGACCGATGGACAGCTCGCCGGGCAGGGTCTGCATCACATCCTGCGAGGTGAAATTGTCGCGGACATAGCCAAAGCGGCGGGCCGATTGGAAACCGGCGGCGGGATCGTAGCTGACGATGCCGCCAGCCTCTTGTCCACGGTGCTGGAGGGCGTGCAGGCCAAGGGCCACGAAAGTGGCGGCATCGGCAACGCCAACCACGCCAAAGACGCCGCATTCCTCCTTCAGTTTATCCTCATCTCCGCTGTCACGCAGATAGGAAGTGTCAAAGGGATGGGCGGGCGGCATGTGCTTGGACAACGGGGCAACTCCGAATCCGGGTGAGGTCGCTGCCTATGTAGGGGCTTCGCAAGCGGCTGTCACCCCGCATGTCGCCTGCGGGGGGCATGAGGCAGGATAAAGCGCCGCATTGCCCGCCAAGGAGGCGCCCCCCGTAACCTGCCAAGCCCAAACGCAAATCAGGCGGCCATGATGCTCTGGCCGCCTGTCTAAAAGGATTATGTTAAGAGATTATGAAGGCCTTAGGCGCTACATTTGCCCACCAGCGCCTCATAGCGGTTGGTGATCCAGCCGAGCGCCTCTTGCGGGTCTTTTTCTTCGATCTGGCCGGTGAAGCGCGAGAACACGGCGGCGGAGCGGCTGTTTTCGACCATTGTGGTCCGCTCACCGGTGATGACGGTGTCGTAGACGAAGAAGGCAATCGCGACGAGCAGCACGCCGCGCACGACTCCGAAGATGAAGCCAAGCCCTTGGTCCACGCCGCCCAGCATAGAGCGGTGCACGAGCGAGGAGAACAGCGGCGTGAAGAGCGAGACCACGATAAGCGCCGCGGCAAAGACCAGCGCGAAGGCACCGATCACCGACAATTCGCAGCTATCGGCCAAGAATTCGCCCACATAGGGCAGTTCACGCACCAGCGGCTCGACCTGCGGCGCAAAGAGAAAGGCCAGCACGGCCGCTGCAATCCAGCCGACAATCGCCATCAACTCGCGCACTAGCCCGCGGCCATAGGCCAGCAATGCCGATAGCACGATGACAACCGCGACCACCCCGTCAATAATGGTAAAACCGTCCATGCGCGTTCTCGCCCTCGTCTAAGGGGGGATCAGCCCGCCCCGAAAATTTCGCCAACAAATCCGGTCAGATCGCTCATCGTATTCAGCGCAATTCCGGTCACACCCACAGCCTTGCCGCCGCGCGGTGCAATAGCGCTCGTAAAACCAAGTTTTTGCGCCTCTTTCAACCTGTTTTCCGTCTGGCTGGCGGGGCGCAGCGCACCGGAGAGGCTAATCTCTCCGAAAACAACGGTTTCGGCGGGCAGGGCCGCGTCTTCCCGCGCCGACAAGATCGCGGCGGCCACGGCGAGATCGGCGGCGGGTTCGGAGATCTTCATCCCGCCCGCCACATTAAGGTAGACATCCAGCCCCGCGAAAGGAATTCCGCACCGCGCTTCCAATACCGCGAGGATCATCGCCAGACGCCCCGAATCCCAGCCCACCACCGTGCGGCGTGCTTGAGAATGGGGCGAGGGGGCCACGAGCGCCTGAAGTTCGACCAAGACAGGCCGGGTGCCTTCGATGCCCGCAAAGACGACCGAACCGGGAGAGGGTTGTCCGCGTTCCGACAAGAACAGCGCCGAGGGGTTGATCACCTCTGACAGACCGCCGCCCGTCATCTCGAAAACGCCGATCTCATCCGCCGGGCCAAAGCGGTTTTTCACCGCGCGCAGGATGCGGAACTGGTGCCCGCGCTCACCTTCGAAATAGAGCACGGTGTCGACCATATGCTCCACCACGCGGGGGCCAGCGATCTGGCCTTCCTTGGTGACATGGCCCACGAGGATCACCGCGACCCCGCGGCGTTTGGCGAAGCTGGTCAACTCATGCGCCGCGGCGCGGACCTGACTGACCGATCCGGGCGCGCTTTCGACGTTGTCGGCCCACATGGTTTGGATCGAGTCGATGATGGCAAGCTGCGGGCGCTCGGCCTCGAGCGTGGTCAGGATGTCGCGCAGGTTGGTTTCCGCCGCGAGTTTCACCGGCGCTTCGGAAAGGCCAAGACGCTGCGCGCGCATGCGGACCTGCGCGCTGGCTTCTTCGCCGCTGACATAGATCGTCTTGAGGCCGGAGTTGGCGAAATGCGCGGCGGCTTGCAGCAGAAGGGTCGATTTCCCGATGCCGGGATCGCCGCCCACGAGGATCGCCGAGGCGGGCACCAGCCCGCCGCCCAACACGCGGTCCAACTCCGCAATGCCCGACTGTGCGCGCGGGGGCGGGGTTTCTTGTGTGGCAAGATCGGTGAGTTCAATGGCAGAGCCGCGCCTTGCGCCCAAGGATTTGTTGGGCGGCCCTGCGGAGATGCCTTTGTCTTCGACGATGGAGTTCCAAGCGCCGCAGGCGTCACAGCGCCCGGACCATTTGGAATGTTTCGCGCCGCATTCGGCGCAGGAAAAACTGGAGGAGGATTTGGCCATGGGCCCTTTTCGCGCAGGTGCCCGATGGCGTCAAAGGAAAAGCATCCGGCCCTTGGGTGATGATCCCGGGGGGGAACCCAATGGGCCGGATGCCGCCGCTGGAATTACTCAGCGGCTTTGGGCGGCAGGTCGATCACGATATTGTCGAGCGATGTCGTCTCAGGCTTGCGCTCAGGTGTTTCGGTCTGGACCACACGTTCAAGGCCAAGCTCAGGCATAATCTCACGCATTTCCTCGCGCAGACGCTCAAGCTGGGCCACGGCGACGCTTTCTTCGAGTTCGACTTCATGCAGCCAATGTTTCATCTCGGTCGAGATCGCTTTGGCCTGATCGAGGCGGCTGTTGAAGAGTTCGACCTCTTCCTGACGCTGCTTGAGGAAGCTGCGGGCGCGGGCCAGTTTCTCATCCGAATAGACTTCGGCCAGATCGCGGGCCACGTGGCTCATCTGAGCGGCCATTTCCAGCACGGCAGGCTCCAGCGTGGCGAGGTCGGGATGATCGCGCAGATAGGCCAGACGCTCGCGCACCGAATCGAATTCCGAGCTCATCTGAAAGGTTTCGGCCCGGTCGGCGGCGTGCACGGCGGCATAGGCGCGGGCCACGTCCTGCATGCCGACATTGAACTGACGGTGCGAGGTCTCAAGCTGCATGACACGGCGGTTGGTGGGCAGGAAAAAGCACAGGCCCACAGCAAGGACGGTCAGCGCCAGTTGGGCGTACATCCCGGCGTTTTCGACAGGCTCACCGCCGTATTGCAGATCAAGGCTGATCCAATTCCAAAGGCCAAGGGCCGCCATGATGCTGGCCCCCGTAAGGGCAAGCGCGGCGAGGGCAAAAACCACAACGGCGAGCCGCTGAAAGGCGAATTGAATGAGGTAGGCAAAGGAACGAAGCTGGGACATACTTTCTCCCCCCTGGAAGAGCTACTAAGCAAGTTTCTGCCGACCAACGCCTCCTTATCCTTCTTTGTTCCCATTCCCTGCGGGATTATGCTGAGGATTTAACGTAGTTTTGCCAAGATTATGGCACAACCGCAGGTTTTTCGGAAGTTATTTGCGCCTGCGCCGTGCAATTCGTGATCGGCAGCGCAGGGCAGGGGCGATGCGTACCGTGGGGGAACGCCAGTGAGTCGCGCAGCGACTCTCTCGGCGGCGTGCTGCGATGCGGGGGAAAATCGCCGACCTAACCGGCGTAGTTTCGCGCGTATCTTGCGCCCAATGAGGTGAGCACCTCATAGCCGATCGTGCCCGCCCAATCCGCCAAATCGTCAATGCCTTGGCTTTGCCCCAGCAGTTGCAGGGTCGCGGGCACCTCCTCCAATGCAGAGACATCCACCGTGATCAGGTCCATTGAGACGCGGCCAAGGATGGGCAGGGTAACACCCTCATGCTGGAAACAGGCGGTGCCGGTCGCATTGCCCATCGCGCGCAGAAGGCCGTCGGCGTAGCCCGCGGCCACGGTGGCGAGCTTCACGGTGCTCTCCGCAGTCCAAGTGTTGCCATAGCCCACAGTCTCCCCGGGGGTAACGCTGCGGGTCTGGATCACCGGCACGTCGAGGATGACCACGGGCCGCGCCTCTGTGAAAGGGCGCCCGCCGTAAAGACCGATGCCGGGCCGGGTGACGTCGAAATGATACTCCGGCCCCAGCAGAATGCCGCCCGTTGCGGAGAGCGAGCGCGGCACCTCGACCCCTTGGGTCATGTCGCTGAAACTGCGCAGTTGCGCATCGTTCATTTCATGATCCGGCGCGTCCGAGCAGGCCAGATGCGACATGATCAGCCTGGGGTTCTGGCTCAGCGCGATGTCGCGCAGGGCCGCCCATTCCGCGGGCTCCATCCCCAGCCGGTTCATCCCGCTGTCGAGTTGGATGCCGAAAGCATGGCCGGGCAGGGTCTCTAGCTGGCGCAGCAGTTGCTCGGTCGAATTGATCATCGGCGTCAGCGCGGCACCGGCAATCGCCTCCGCATCTCCCGCCATATGACCGGAAAAGACATTGATCACCGGGCCTTCGCCCAAGGCTTGGCGCAGGGCCACCCCCTCTTCGGTAAGGGCCACGAAGAACTGCCGCGCCCCGGCCTCGGCCAATGTCTTGGCCACACGGGCGGCGCCCAGCCCATAGCTGTCGGCTTTGACCACGGCGGCAGTCTCGGCCTTTGTCATACGGTCGAGAGCGCGCCAGTTGTCGGCGATGGCTTGAAGGTCGATGGTCAGGGTCGATTTCGTCATGCGCGGATGTGGGCCGGAATGAGGGGGGAGGTCAAGCGGCCAAGGGCACCTAACGTCATGCGCGACAGGGAGGCGGGGGATTTGTTACAGTTTTGCCTACCGGATGCGCAGGATGGGGAGGTCAGGCGGATGTCAAGGATCAAGATCATGTTCGGCCATGCGGGCGTGTCGCTCATGGCGCTGGCCGCTGTGGTGGCCTTTGTTGCGATGCTTTGGGGGGCGCCGCTGTGGTCTTGGCCGCTGGTGCCGCTGGGGGGCGCGGCGCAGATGCTTAATGAGTACAACCTGCACCGCCATGTCTTTCACCTTGCCCCGCCCAAGCGGCAGTGGGCCTTCGATCTGCTATACCGCGCGCATTATGGGCACCATGACTTCCCGACCAATCACGGGCTGTTCTTCGTGCCGCTCTGGGTCGCGCTGCCGATGCTCGTGGGGAATTTCCTTCTGGTCTGGGGCATCGCGGCGCTTTTGGGGGTCGAGGCGAGCATCTGGATCGCCACGGCGATCGTGCCTCTGGGTGGGGTGCTGACCTTTCTGGGCTATGAGTGGTTTCACATGACGGCGCATCTGACGGTGCCGAAAACGGCGGTGGAGCTGCATGTCACCCGGCTGCACAACCAGCATCACTTTCGCGACTTCAACAAGTGGTTCCACGTCAGCCCGGGCGGGGAGATCATTGACCGGGCCATGGGCACCGATATCGACACCGAGGCTTTGAAACAGCAGCAGCGGGTGGCTTTTATCCGCACCTTGGGGATGCAGCCCGACGATCCAAGACTGCTGGCCGCCCGAGCGAAATTCGCCGGGAAATACGGGCTGAACGAGGCCGAAGTGGCGCGCGCCGCGCGGGGATAGATGTGAAACTTCCGTAACGTTACCCGAAGGGCGCTTGCCTGTTCCCGTGGCCCGGGTAGGCTTGGCCCAATTCAAGGGAGGACGAACCATGCACCGACATATGACCACCACAGCCCTGCTTGCCGCGGGCCTTACCGCTGGCGCGGCGCAGGCGGAGAACCGGATCGACCGGCAATTGCCGAATGCGCCCGAACTTGCGGCCTATGGCGACTATGCCGTGGGGGTGCGGACACTGGAGATGGTCAACCCCGGCCAGATCGACATCCTCGCCATCGACCCCGCCGCCGACAAGCCTGAGGAGATGCCGCGCTATGACCGGCCGCTCACGGTCGAGATGTATTATCCCGCCGCCGAGGGGGCGGAGGGCGAGACCTCCTTCAAGGCTTATCTCCGCGACGGCACCACCGAGGTCACGCTCGAGGGACAGGCCATGCGCGACGTCGATCCGGCGGAGGGCGAGACCTTTCCGCTGGTACTGATCAGCCATGGCTATCCGGGCAACCGGTACCTCATGTCGCATCTGGCAGAGAACCTCGCCTCCAAAGGCTATGTCGTGGCCTCGATCGACCATACCGACAGCACCTACCGCACGCAGGCGGCTTTTGGCTCGACACTGGTGAACCGCTCGCTGGACCAGCTTTTCGTGCTGGAGCAGATGGCGCAGAAGGCCGCGGAGGGCGGTGACTTCGCGGGGCTCTATGATGCCGAGAACACAGGTCTGATCGGCTATTCCATGGGCGGCTACGGCGCGATCATCACCGCCGGGGGCGGGGTGACGGAGGCATCGGTCGGCTACACTTGGGGCGGGCCGCACGGGACGCTAGGCATTCATCAGGCGGGCTCCGAGACGCATGACGCGCTGCCCGGTCCGCGCATCAAGACCGCCGTGGCTTTCGGCCCTTGGGGCATGAACCGCGGCTTCTGGGATGCAGAGGGGCTGGCGGGGGTCCAGAACCCGATACTGTTCATCGCAGGTTCGCAGGACGATACCTCGCTCTACGAAAACGGCATCCGGGCGATCTGGGAGAACACCTCGAACGTGGACCGCGCGCTGCTGACCTACATGAATGCGGGCCACAACGCGGGCGCGCCCATGCCGGCGCCAGAGGAAGCCTATTACTTCAGCGAGGACAAGGGCTTCAACATTTCCGAGCATTACACCGACGCGGTCTGGGACACGGCGCGGATGAACAACATCGCGCAGCATTTCGTGACCGCGTGGATGGATAGTCATTTGAAGGGTGAGAGTAAGAAGGCGGCGTATCTCGATCTGGTAGAGAACTCGAACGACGGCGTCTGGTCGGTCGAGGAGGATGGGACCGAGAAGGAGGACCACAGCTACTGGAAGGGTTTTCCGGAAGGGACCGCGAAGGGGCTGATGTATGAGGTGAAGTCGGCGGCTGAGTGAGGCTGGGGCCCGGTAGCGTTGCCGGGCCCTTTTGCCACCGGGCCCGGAATCAGGCCGCAGGCGCCGGGCCATAGCCTGCTTGGCGAAAGGGGGGCCACTAGGTGAAGTTCGGCATGGCGTTCCTTAAGACCGATCATGGCGGCAAAAGCACCAGTCGAGGTTGCCACGCAGCCCGGAATCAAGCCGCAGGCGCCGGGCCATCGCCTGCCCGCCCGGACGGGTAGGCGATTTGGCTAGGCTGGGTGAGACCTCGCGGCACGCACATCATAGTTGAAAGATAAAGTGGTACCGAACTTTTGTTGCATCGCCCACCCGCAGGCAGGCGATGGCCCCAGGTTCTTTAAAATCGTTCCTCAGGGAAAACGGAAGGCTCTCCCCTCAAAACTCCTGATCGTCCCCGCCGCCCTGCTGCCAAGGCTGCACGAGGTTGCCGAAGCGGGTGAACTTGCCCTCGAAGCTGAGGTCTACCGTGCCGATGGGGCCGTGACGCTGCTTGCCGATCACCACCTCGGCGCGGCCGTGTAGACGCTCCATCTCTTCCTGCCAGACCGCCATCTTGTCGAGCTCGTGATCGCCGGGCTTCTCGCGTTCCTTGTAGTATTCCTCGCGGTACACGAACATCACCACGTCGGCGTCCTGTTCGATCGAGCCGGATTCCCGAAGGTCCGAGAGCTGCGGCCGTTTATCGTCGCGGCTCTCCACCTGACGCGAGAGCTGCGACAGGGCGATCACCGGAATGTCGAGTTCCTTGGCGATGGCCTTGAGGCCCATGGTGATCTCGGAAATCTCGTTCACCCGGTTCTCGGATTTGCCGGTGCCGCGCACGAGCTGGAGGTAGTCGATGATCAGCACGTCGAGCCCGTGGGTCCGCTTCAGGCGTCGCGCGCGCGCGGCAAGCTGGCTGATCGGCAGGGCAGGCGTGTCGTCGATGAAGAGCGGGCAGGCTTCGAGCGCCTTGGCGGCGTCGACAAAACGGCGGAACTCGGCCTCGGTCATGTCGCCCGAGCGGATCTGGTGGCTGGGGATCTCGGCGGCTTCCGAGAGAATCCGAGATGCAAGCTGTTCGGCGCTCATCTCGAGGCTGTAGAAGCCCACGACGCCGCCGTCGATGGCACCCTCGGTGCCATCGGGCTTCATCCCGCGCTTGTAGGCCTTGGCCACGTTGAAGGCGATGTTGGTGGCAAGCGAGGTCTTACCCATCGAAGGGCGCCCGGCGAGGATCAGAAGGTCCGAGCGGTGCAGACCGCCCAGTTTCTTGTCCATGTCGATAAGCCCGGTGGAGACGCCCGAAAGCCCCCCGTCACGCTGGTAGGCGGCATTTGCCACGTTCACCGCGTCGGTGACGGCCTTCAGGAAGGACTGGAAACCGCTTTCCACCTGACCCTGTTCGGCAAGCTTGTAAAGCTCCTGTTCGGCCTCGACGATCTGCTCGCGCGGCTCGGAGGAGACATCAACCTGTGCCGCCTTGGCCGAGATGTCGCGACCCAGCTGGATCAGATCGCGCCGCACGGCGAGGTCATAGATCATCTGTGCGTAGTCACGCACGGCGAAAGCGCTGATCGCCGCACCCGCGAGACGGGCGAGATAGGCCGGGCCGCCCAGCTCCTTCAGCCCCTCGTCGTCTTCCATGAAGGCCTTGAGCGTGACCGGGGAGGCGAGGTTGTTTTTGGCGATCCGCTGAGCCGCGATGTCGAAGATGCGGGCGTGGACCGGCTCGTAGAAATGCTTAGGCCCGATGACGGACGCGACACGGTCGTAGACGTCATTGTTGGTCAGGATCGCGCCCAAAAGCTGCTGTTCGGCCTCGATCGAATGCGGCATCGATTCCGGTGCCTGCACGGCCAATTGGTTCGCGTTCAGCGATGTAATCTCGTTCATGACCTCACCCATTTCTACCCAGATGGACCTCATAGCCAGTGGGTTCGCCCGGCGCAAATTGTATCTTTTGTGGATATCTTTACCGACAAAAGGCCCCACCACATTTTGCCTTGTGGTGGGGCCTTCGGTCAACATCTTGCGAAAATTCGGTTAACTTTTGCGGGATTCCTGCCAATCGCGCGGGGCGTTCAGGAAGGCTTCGACCTCCGTCAGCGTGGCCTCGTCAAAGGCCCCTTGGGCGCGGGCCTCGGCCAGCACGTCCCACCATGTGCAGAGCGCGTGGAGTGTAACGCCATGGTCGCCAAGGGTCTTTTCGGTCTGGGGGAAGATGCCATAGTGAAAGATCACCGCCGTATGGGCGCAGGTCGCCCCGGTTTCGCGAATCGCGTCGACGAAGCTGAGTTTCGAGCCGCCATCGGTGGTCAGGTCTTCGACCAGTAGCACGCGCTGGCCCGGCGTCATCTCACCTTCGATCCGCGCGTTGCGACCGTAGCCTTTGGGCTTTTTGCGCACATAGGTCATCGGCAGGGCCATGCGTTCGGCGACCATGGCGGCGAAGGGGATGCCCGCCGTCTCGCCCCCGGCGATATTGTCAAAAGCCTCGAAGCCCGCGTTGCGCATGACGGTGACGGTGAGGAAATCCATCAGCGTGGACCGGATGCGCGGGTGCGAGATCAGTTTGCGGCAGTCGATATAGGTGGGGGACGGCAGGCCGGAGGCCAGCGTGAAGGGCTCATCCGCGTTGAAATGCACCGCGCCGATCTCCAGCAACATGCGCGCGGTGAGGCGGGCCATTTCTTGGGGGCTTGGGTGGCTGGTGGGAATCATGGCAGGCGTCCTTGGGTGGGGAGAGGTCGGAGCGGTATTTAAGAAAGGATGAAGATCAGGTGGTCCAGTGCAGATCGAAACCGGGGTCGAAGACCGTGACCGGGCCGTCGGGCGTGTCGATTCTGTCGGGGTGCTGGGGCGCTTCGCGGCGCAGGGTGATCTGTGTTTCGTTCGGCGGCAGGCCGTAGAAGGCAGGGCCGTTGAGCGAGGTGAAGGCTTCGAGCTTGTCGAGCGCGCCGTCTTCTTCGAACACCTGAGCGAGGATCGCCATCGTGTTAGGCGCGGTGAAACAGCCCGCGCAGCCGCAGGGTTGCAGTTTCGCGCCGTCGGTATGGGGGGCGCTGTCGGTGCCGAGGAAAAAGCGCGCGTCGCCTGAGGTGGCGGCTTGGCGCAGGGCGAGGCGGTGGGTCTCGCGTTTGGCCACGGGCAGGCAATAGTAATGCGGGCGGATGCCACCGGCGAGGATGTGGTTGCGGTTGATCACCAGATGGTGCGTGGTGATCGTTGCGGCGAGGCCCGCCTCGGCGCTGCGGACGTAGTCCACGGCGTTTGAGGTGGTGATATGTTCCATGATGACGCGCAGCTTAGGGTGCGCGCGGCGGATCGGGTCGAGCACGCGGTCGATGAACACGGCTTCGCGGTCGAAGATGTCGACCTCGCTGTCGGTAACCTCGCCGTGGGTGCAAAGGGGCAGGCCGATTTCGGCCATGCGGTCGAGCACCGGGGCGACATTGTCGAAGTTCGACACGCCGCTAGCGGAGTTGGTGGTGGCGCCTGCGGGATAGAGTTTGACGGCGTGGATCAGCCCTTCAGCATGGGCGCGGGCGACATCGTCGGGGTCCGTCTCCTCGGTCAGGTAGAGGGTCATCAGGGGCGTGAAATCCGCGCCCTCGGGCAGGGCGGCCATGATCCGGTCGCGGTAAGCGGCGGCCTGAGCGCCTGTCACCACGGGGGGCACGAGATTGGGCATGATGATGGCGCGGGCAAAATCGCGGGCACTGTGCGGGACCACGGCGCGCAGCATATTGCCGTCGCGCAGGTGCAGGTGCCAGTCATCGGGACGGCGGATCGTGAGGCTTTGTGTCATGGGCGCGGGGCTAGCACAGAGCGAGGCCGCGCGCCAGATTGAAAACCTATCAGGTGGCGGTCGCGGCCTCGGCCACGCGCGCCTTGCGTCTGGCGCGGATGCGTTCTAGGCGGCGGGCAAAGCGGGGGGCTTTCATCCGGGCTGAGACATTGGCGCAGAGCGCTTCGAGCAGCAGTTCGCGCCCTTGGGTGTTGATCGCTTGGCTGAGGTTGCGCAGATAGGGCAGGTAATCGCGCCGCGCGCGGTAGAGAGCGGCGAAGCGGGCTGCGTCCAGCGTGCCTTCGGCGGCGGCTTGCAACAGCGGGTCTAGCTGGTCGATCTCAAGCAGGTCGGTTTGCAGCGCATCGCCCATGAAGGGCATCCGCAATTTGGTGACATTGGCGCGGGTGAAGAGCGCCGCATGCATCGCGTCGAGCCTCTCGCGCGGATCGTAGAGGACGAAGACCCGTTCGGCGGCGTCGAGCATATCGGGCGCATAGCCATAGCGGGAGGTGAAATCGAGGATGCGCATATCTGCGAAACGGTCATCCCATTCGGTGATGCGCGGGTTCAGCGTGGCCTGCGGTTGGATCGCCACCACTGCCGCGCCGGGCGCGGCCACGGAATAGGCGGCGGCAGCATAGGCGCAGGGGCCCGCGCCGTAGAAGAGCACTTGGTCGAATTCGTCGAAGAAGCCGTCGTCAATCAGCCGGTCGAAATAGGCATAGACCTCTTCGGCGCGGAACCATGTGTCACCGTCGCTGGCAAGGCACAGATGCGACCAGTCGTGATTGCGCACCATGTCCCAGCCCAAGGGCTGCGCCTTGTCAGAGAGCGCATGCATGCCCTGATAGGTCTCGAAGGTGACGAGCAGGGTCGTCTCACGCTCGATGAAGGCGGAGAAGTGGCTTTTGCCCAGAGATTGGAAATAGCCGTCTTCTTCGGCGACGGCCTCAATCGCGCGCAGCCATTTGCGTTTGGGCATATCGGCCAGTGAGCTTTCGATCGTGGGCGTCTCGCGCGGCATCGGGCATCCTCGGGCTTGTCGGGGCGGGGCAGAACCGCCGTTTCAGCTGGGTGTAGCCGGATATTAGGGCGAAAATGCGGAAAATCCGTGAGAAATTGAAGAGAATGTGACGGTTTTCCGGGGGCGCGACTAGGGAGGGGGCGTTACCACCTACGGCGGAAAGCCACGACTTTGTTGTGCGAGCCGCGGTGATAATAGGCCAAGCCCGCTTGCATGAAGGCGGCGAAGACCTTGTTGACGCCCTCGGGGCCGATCCATTGCGGGTGTAATTCGATGATCGCGGCGCGGAGGGTGTCGAGGGGCAGGGTGGGAATGAGATCGACCTCGGCCCCTTCGATGTCGCAAATCAATACGCTTGGGGTGAGATCGGCAAAGACTTGAGCCGCGTGGAGAACCTCGATCTGATGAGTCTCAGGTGGGTCTTCGTCTTTGAAACGGGTCAGGGAAGACGACAGGATGCGGTCGCGCACATAGAAATCCGCCTTGCCGGGGGCGGGGCCGAGGATCGCGTTGGTGACATGGGCGTTCGACAGTCCGTTGGCCGCGTGGACCCGCCGGATATAGGGGATGAGGTTGGGGTTCGCCTCAAAGCTATGGACCGAGGCGACATTGCGTTTGCTGGCCACCAGCGTCGACATATAGCCAACCCCGCCGCCCAGTTCGATCACCCTGTCGCCTTCGCGGACGACGCGCAGCGCGGCCTCACTCTCCTTGGCTTCATAGGCGTTCTGTCGCAGCAGCTTGCGGATCCGCCCGCGCAGGATCGCCGGATCGTCGGGAAACTTCATGCCGCGGGAGTGGATGAAATTGGGTTCAGACGGGGGCGCGGCCTGTGTCACGGGTCAGCTTTCCATATCGAGGGCAAGGGCATAGGCGGCGCGCTCTGTCGCGGTTAACTTGATGTTAAGCGCTTGGCGGTAGAGATCACGGAACTCCGGTGTCTGGCGCAGTTCTTCGGCCTTGGCGCGGTGCCAGTCGAGGCCCGCTTGGTGATGTTTGCGGAGTTGGGCGTCGGTGAGGAGGTGGTTCATCTCGGCGCGCAGGCGGGGCAAATTGCGCTGGATCGACAGGTCGCGGTGGTCGTTCCAGTCCATTCGGATCCAATAGTTGATCCCGATGGAGCGGTCGACGTGAAGGGCGCGCCCGCGCTGGCGTTTGATGAGGAAGGAGTCGGCTGACCGGAGGGCATAATGGTTCAACTGTAGCAGATCATAGCCGACGTTGCTGCGCGAGGACCGCCAGCCGTTGCGCAGCGCGTCGCGCGTCATGTCGCGGCCCGCGCCGTTGACCCATTTGATCTTGGACACCGCGGCCTCGTCCAATTTGTTTGGTCGGTGGCAGGATAGTTTGCCATAGGCGCCGAGGTTGCGGAACATCGTTTTAAACCCCCATGCGGTATGGGGTTTGGGGCAAAAGCTCGGTGCGCAGTGTTCGAATTGGCCGATCACGGGGGCCTCCGACAGGGCGGCCACGCCGTTGTGGCCGAAGAGGCGCCACGTCATCGCGATATTCGTGGCCTCGGGGGCGGCGGCGAAGAAGTCTTCGAGCCTGCCGTTGCCGGTGCGGATGTTGACGAATTCGTCAACGTCGATATGCGCGATCCATTCCGCTTGGCGGACGAGCGGTTCCTCCAGCGCTTGGTTCAGCGCGTGTTGTTGGGGGGAGTTGCCTTTCCAATTGTCGTTGTTGCGGTGCTGGAGAATGCCCATGTCTTGCAGACGCCCCAAAACGGCATCGGTGCCGTCGCTGCAATCATTGGTGTAGATCAGGAAGTTATCAAAACCCACGGCGCGGTGATAGGCCACCCATTCGACGATATAGGGCGCTTCGTTTTTCATGCAGGCGACGATGACATTGCCGCTGTTGCCGGACGGCAATGTGCGCGGGGGCACGGCGGTATAGGCGGGCGCGGGTTGGTCTTCGCCCGCAGGGGCTGCGCCGTTGTGGGGGCGGAAAGGGCCGCGCAGAATGGTTTCGTGGTTGACCTTTAGTCGGGTGAGGAGCCGATCATTGGCGGCGCGCGTCTCTTCGGGGGCGTCGGGATCGTGCAACAGCGCCTCGAACCTCGCGGCAGAGCGGCGGGCCTCCTCGGCATCTGCGCGTTTTTGCGCGAGCGGGGTCGCGGTGCTGCGGATGCGGTGGGCGAAGGCGGCGAGGTATTGGGTGGCGCGAAAGCCGAACTGGGGGTCGGCTTCTTGCCACGGGGCCTCGGGCGCGTCGGGGGTAAGCGCCTGATCCAGCGCTGGAAAACGGGTGATGAGTGCGGCGTTGTCGCGGGCGAAATGGACGGAGATCGCGGCGAGGCTTCCGGGTTTGATCACGGGGCCGCCGATTTGCAGCGCCTGCAACATCTGGCTCCATGTGCTGCGCGGACAGGCGAGGTCATGGGCCTGTTGGTAGCGGATCAGCACATCGTTGAACTGCCGCATCCGCGTCAGCCAAGGCGCGGGCAGGGCCGCGAGGGCGCGCCCGGGATCGACCGGGCCGAGGGGCGTGGAAAGGCCCAAGCTCTCGGTGATCTCCGTGGACCCGGACTTGGACATAAGATGGGGCAGGTCAAGCGGGCGAAACGTAATTTTCTCTGCGCCGAAGGCGGCGGCCCAATGGGCGTGCAGCGCTTGATAATCGAGCCAAAAGGGAGGGGCTTGCACCTCGGGGAAAAGGCCGAAGTCCGGCGCGGTCTCTCTCTGGGCAAGCGCGCCCTGCCACCAGTCGCCGCGCTCGGCCAAGGCCAGTTCCTGCGTCAGCGGATGACGGCGGCTTTCGGCCACGGCAAAGCCGTAATGCGCGACCAGCGTCCGTGCCTGTTCATCAAGATGCGCGATCACGCGGATGTCGTCGAAATAGGGGCGCAGCAGATCGTGCAGGGCGCGCAGCTCCTCGGGCTGCGACAGCAGGTTGCCCAGTTGCGCCGCGCTAAACACCACATGATCGGCGCGGGTCGCGGCCAGCTCATGGGGGATCAGCGCGTGAAATTCATCGCGCAGGGTGGTGCCGATCAGGGGGCTGTCCAAGCCGCGGCGGTGCCGTAGCAGCCCCACCGCTTCCGGGGCGGCGCAAGCGGCATAGAGGCGGACGTGGTTCCAGTCAGCGGCGAGAACCCCCTGCTTGAGCAACGCGTCCTTTTGCTGTTGCAGGATGTTGCGCAGCCGGGCGGCAGCGCGTTCGGTCGGACCGATGAAGAGGGTCAGCCGCATCACCCGGCCTCCGCCTTGCCGGTGTTGCTTTGGCCCCACCACGGCAAGTCGATCTCAAGATAATCCGCGATCTTGTCGCGCGCCTCGGGGTCTTCGATGTCGAACTCCAGAAAGTTGGCACAACCGGCGAAGACGCGGCGGCAGAAGGCGAAATGCCCTTCGATCCACCGGGCAAGCTCGGCCTCGTCGCGGCCAAAGCCGCGGGGCAGCCCCGGCACATCGGCCTGTGGCAAACGGCGGCGGCCCAGGTTGTTCCAGCGCATCATGCTGTTGGCCGTTCTGGCCGGATCACGGTGCGAGAGTAGAAACTTGACCTCGGGGTGGTGGTGCTGAATGGCGTTCAGCACGCCCCAATCCGTTTGTGGCCAAAGGCTGCGGTCATGGCGCACGGCGCTCATCTCATTGATCACGTCGAACTCATGCAGCCGCGCCAACGGGTCGCCGCTGGCGAAGTAGTCGGCATAGATGATCCGCCCTACATGCGCGCCGGTGATCTCGGTAGAGCTACTTTGGCCCTTGCGAATGCGCCAATCCGCGACCTTGAGCCCGGCGTGGCGCAGCGCATCCGTGAGCGTGGTGGTGCCGGTCTTGGGCAGGCCGAGGTTGACGATCCGCGGCCCCGTCATGTGAGGCCGATCTCGGCGCGGATCCGCGCCTCGGCGGCGCAGAACGGGCTGGCTGCGCGCAGTTGCGCCTGCATCGCGCGGTAGCTCGGATCGGTCAGCAGCGCGTCGCGGCGGGCGCGGTGGGCGGCCACGGAGGCGGCATGCAGATCGGCGACGCGGGGCAGCGCTTTTAGGCGGTCGATTTCTTCATTCAAGGCGGGCAGGTAGCGCTGGATCGAGCGATCCTCCCAAGCTGCATCGTTCCGGTCGCGCCAATAGCTGTCGTCAAAAGCGCGGTGTTCGCGGTTCACGTCGCCACGGTCGTTCTTGACCAGATAGCTGTCGAGGGAGCGCAGCGCGTAGTGGTTCAGCGTGGCAAAGCGCCGTGCGCCGCGGGCGGGAAAGGCGCGGATGCGCCGTTTGGTGGCGGCACTGCGAAAGGGCTTAGGCACCTGTCGGCCTGCGCCATCGGTCCAATGCGGCTGGTGCTTCGTGTCATGGTGGAAGGGCCGGTGCGCCCCGTAGTAGCCCAAGGGAAAGTCGTGCCGGACCAAGGTCTTAACCTCAATCGCCGTATCGGCGCACCAAATGTCGGGGTTATGGCTATGAGTGAATTGCGCGATGACGGGTGCGTCGGCAAAATCCTCGACCCTGCCATTGGCGAAGAACTGGAAATGCAGCGAAATCGCCTGCGGGTTGCCGCAGGCCGTGATCAGGGCGGGCAGTCGGTGGTCGCCGACATGAATGTTCAGAAACTCATCCACATCGGCGATCCAGACCCAATCGGCCTGCGTGACGATGGGGTGACGCCGCGCATCCTTGAGCGCCTGCATCTGGTAGTTTCGATTGGTGGCCGGGTTGGGCAGATGGGTGACGATACCGTGGCGGGCAAGCGCGTCGAGCAGCGCATCGGTGCCATCGCTGCAATCGTTGGAGTAGAATAGAAAATCCGTGACCCCGATCACCCGGTTGAAGGCGATCCATTCCAGCAAAAACGGGCCTTCGTTCTTGACGCAGGTGACAGCGGTGATGCGCATGTCAGACCCCGCCGCGCCGGATCGCGATGAAAATGCTCTGTCCCATATCCGCCCCTGTGACCCCCTTGTTGCCGGAAGCCGTCGTTTATTGCGCGGGACTATGCCAGCGCGGGGAAATCCCGTCAATCTGCCGCCGCGCGGTCTGCCCTCTTGACGGGGCGGGGCGGGAATGCACCACTGGGGCCATGAAAAACATTGATACGATCGACGCGGTCCAAGAGATGCTGAGCGCTGAGGGCTATGTCTGCGACCGCGCGCTTGGGGTCGTGGTGTTCCTGAGCCTCACGCTGGGGCGGCCCCTGTTTCTGGAGGGCGAGGCGGGCGTCGGCAAGACCGAGATCGCCAAGGCGCTGGCTGCCGGTCTGGGGCGGCGGTTGATCCGGTTGCAATGCTATGAGGGGCTCGACGCCTCCAGCGCGGTTTACGAATGGAA
The DNA here is from genome assembly GCF_043558125.1 of Sulfitobacter sp. 1A12056. Lineage (NCBI taxonomy): Bacteria > Pseudomonadati > Pseudomonadota > Alphaproteobacteria > Rhodobacterales > Roseobacteraceae > Sulfitobacter > Sulfitobacter sp. 1A12056. The sequence goes on from NZ_JBIFFY010000001.1 coordinate 403,981, forward strand.
TTTTCCTGCACAAATGGTGGCGATCCGCACGGCGGAGGCAGGCGGCGGCGCTGACCGGCGCGCACTGACGCAGGAGTTGTTCAGCGACGACTACCTGATCGAACGCCCGCTATTGCAGGCGCTGCGCCCGGATGAGAACGGCGCCCCGGTGCTGCTGATCGACGAGTTAGACCGCACCGATGCGCCTTTCGAGGCGTTCTTGTTGGAGGCGTTGAGCGATTTTCAGGTGACCATCCCCGAGCTTGGCACGATCCGTGCGCCCGAGCCGCCGATTGTGATCCTGACCTCGAACCGCACGCGTGAGGTGCATGACGCGCTGAAACGCCGCTGTCTTTACCACTGGGTCGATTACCCGGATGTCTCGCGCGAGATGGCGATCCTTGCCGCCCGCGCGCCCGAGGCGGCAGAGGCGCTTAGCCGCGAGGTGGTGGCCTTTGTCCAGCAATTGCGGACCGAGGATCTGTTCAAGAAGCCGGGCGTGGCGGAGACGATTGACTGGGCGAAATGCCTGCTGGCTTTGGATGTCACAACGCTCAGCCCCGAGGTTATCGCCGATACGCTGGGCGCCGTGCTGAAGTATCAAGATGACATCGCCAAGTTGCAAGGCTCCGAGGCGGCGCGCATTCTCGATCAGGCCCGCGCATCGCTGGCGCCTGGCTGAGCACGATGGCCGAAGACCTGCCTTTGGACCTGCCCGAGGACCCCAAGCTTGCGGGGAATATCACCCATTTCGCCCGCGCCCTGCGCCGGGCGGGGCTGTCAATCGGGCCGGGGCGGGTGGTAGAGGCGGTGGAGGCCGTCGCTGCCGTGGGCTTCACCAGCCGCCGCGATTTCTATTGGACGCTCCACGCCTGTTTCGTAAGCCGCCCCGAACAGGCGCGGGTCTTTGCGCAGATATTCCGGCTCTATTGGCGTGACCCGCGGTATTTGGAGCATATGATGGCCGCGATGCTGCCCGCGATCCGCGGCGTGCAAGAGGATCGCCCCGCCACGCCCGCCGAGAAACGCGCGGCAGAGGCCCTGTTGGACGGGGCCGAGGCGCCGGAGCGGGAGGACGCGCCTCAGCCCGAGGAGACCCTCGTCGAGGTGGATGCAAGCCTGAACATGTCCGCGCGGGAACGGTTGCGGACATTAGATTTCGAACAGATGAGCCTCGCGGAAATGGCCGAGGCGAAACGGATGTTGGCCAAGCTCGACCTGCCGGTGCCGCCGATGCCAAGCCGCCACAATGTGGCGGCGGCGCGGGGGCGGATCGACGTGGCGCGCACGATGAAAGCAGCGCTGCGGCGGGGTGGAGAGGCGGACCGGCTTTATCGGAAGACACCGCGCGCGCGCTATCCGAACCTCGTCGTGCTGTGCGATATTTCCGGGTCGATGAGCCAATACAGCCGAGTGATCCTGCATTTCCTGCACGCGGTGGCCAATCGCAAGGGCGAAGGCTGGTCGCAGGTGCATGGTTTTACCTTTGGCACCCGGTTGACCAATATCACGCGTCATCTCGCGACCCGCGATGTGGACGCGGCCCTCGCGGCGGCGGGGGCGCAGGCGCAGGACTGGGAGGGCGGCACGCGGATCGGCGCGGCACTGGCAGCCTTCAACCGCGACTGGTCGCGCCGCGTCATGGGGCAGGGCGCGGTGGTGCTCTTGATCACCGACGGGCTGGACCGGGACGATCCGGCGGAACTGGCGCGGCAGATGCAGCGGCTACATCTGACCGCGCGGCGGGTGATCTGGCTGAACCCGCTGCTTCGCTGGGACGGTTTCGCGCCCAAAGCGGCGGGCATCCGCGCGATGCTGCCCCATGTCGACAGTTTTCGCGCGGGGCATTCGATTGCGTCGCTGGAAGCGCTGGCCGAGGCGATCTCGCGTCCCGATGATCTGGGGGAAAAAGCGCGGATGTTGGCGGGGTTGAACGCAGAGGTTTAGGCGGTGAGGTGAGGGAAGCAGGCTGCGGGTCTCTCCAAAACCAGAAGGTTTCGCAGCCACCCTTGATTGATCCCGGCCTGTCACCCGCCTGTCGTCGGTTCAAGCGAAATAGCCGTATCCCCTGAAGGGGCCCCTCGGCGATTTAGCTTGTCCCGCCGCCCTGCGCGCGACCGTTTGGTCTCAAGCAAGGGCGGCTCCGAAACCAGAGGTTCAGGCGAAGGTCTGGGCGAAAGTGGTCCGGTAGACCTCGCGCAGGTCCGACAGGGGCGCGGAGGTATTGCCGAAGCTGATCTTGTCGCCGCCAAAGGCGCCGACGGCGGTGACCGCTACGCCCGCTTCCTTGCCCGCGGTGATCAGGGTTTCCGCGGCTTCAGCGGTGCAGGCGACGAGGTAGCGGGCTTGGTCTTCGCCAAAGAGGGTCGCGGTGTCATCGCTTTCGATCTCGACGCCGATGCCTGCGGTTTCGGCCAGTTCGAAGGCCGCGAGGGCGAGGCCGCCGTCGCCGAGGTCGGTGCAAGCGGAGATTTGGCTGGCTTGGGCGCGGATGAATTCGCCGTGGCGGCGTTCGGTGGCGAGGTCGACATGGGGGGCGTCGCCCTCGGCCCGGTCGAAGGCTTCGGCGAGGAGGGCGGATTGGCCGAGGTGGCTGCCAGTCGCGCCGATCAGCAGGGCCACATGGCCGTCGCGCAATTGGTTGCTGATGACTTGGTCGAGGCTGTCGATCAGGCCGACCGCGCCGATGGTGGGCGTGGGCAGGATGCCCTTGCCGTCGGTCTCGTTATAGAGCGAGACGTTGCCGGACACGATGGGCATGTCGAGCGCGCCCACGGCCTCGCCGATGCCTTTGATGGCGCCGACGAATTGGCCCATGATCTCGGGCTTTTCGGGGTTGCCGAAGTTGAGGTTGTCGGTGGTGGCCAAGGGTTTGGCGCCCACGGCGCAGAGGTTCCGATAGGCTTCGGCGACGGCCTGTTTGCCGCCTTCGGTGGGGTTGGCCTTGACGTAGCGCGGGGTCACGTCGGAGGTGAAGGCCAGCGCCTTGTCGGTGCCATGCACCCGCACGATGCCCGCGCCGAGGCCGGGCAGGCGGACCGTGTCGCCCATGACCATCGTGTCGTACTGTTCGTAAACCCAGTCTTTCGAGGCGTGGTTCACGGAGCCGATCAGGGCGCGCAGACCTTCGATCGGGTCGATGCTGGGCGCATCGGTCAGCGCGGCGGCGGCGGGTGTTTCCTCCCAAGGGCGGTCGTATTCGGGCGCGGTGGAGGCGAGTTTCGACAGCGGCAGGTCGGCTTTGACCTCACCATCGAGACAGATGAGGAAGCGGTCTTCGGGGAGGGTTTCGCCCACGATGGCGAAGTCGAGGTCCCATTTGTCGAAGACGGCTTTGGCCTCGGCCTCAAGCTCGGGGCGCAACACCATGAGCATGCGCTCTTGGCTTTCGCTGAGCATCATTTCATAGGCGGTCATATGCGGCTCGCGCGTCGGGACCTTTTCAAGGTCGAGACGCACGCCGAGGCCGCCTTTGTCGCCCATTTCCACGGCAGAGCAGGTCAGGCCCGCAGCGCCCATGTCTTGGATCGAAATCACGGCGCCGGTGGCCATCAGCTCAAGCGTGGCTTCCATCAGGCGCTTTTCGGTGAAGGGGTCGCCGACTTGAACGGTGGGGCGTTTCTCTTCGATGGTGTCATCGAATTCGGCGCTGGCCATGGTCGCACCGCCGACACCGTCGCGGCCTGTTTTGGCACCGAGGTAGACCACCGGCATGCCGACACCGGAGGCGGCGGAGTAGAAGATTTTGTCCGCATCCGCGAGGCCCGCCGCGAAAGCGTTGACCAAGCAGTTGCCGTCATAGGCTTTGTCGAAACGCACTTCGCCACCAACGGTCGGCACGCCGAAACAGTTGCCATAGCCGCCGACGCCTTCGACAACGCCGTGCACAAGCTGGCGTGTCTTGGGGTGGTCGGGGCGGCCGAAGCTCAGCGCGTTCATCGCGGCGATCGGGCGCGCGCCCATGGTGAAGACATCGCGCAGGATGCCGCCGACGCCCGTGGCCGCACCTTGGTAGGGTTCGATGTAGGAGGGGTGGTTGTGGCTTTCCATCTTGAAGACCAGCGCTTGGCCATCGCCGATGTCGACCACGCCCGCGTTCTCGCCGGGGCCGCAGATCACTTGGGGGCCGTCGGTGGGCAAAGTGCGGAGCCATTTCTTGGAGGATTTATAGGAGCAGTGCTCGTTCCACATGGCCGAGAAAATGCCCATCTCGGTGTAGTTCGGCTCGCGCCCGAGGATGTTGACGACCTCGGCGTATTCCTCGGGGGTGAACCCGTGGCTGGCGATAAGGTCGGGCGTGATGGCTGGATCTTGCATGGAAATTCCCCGGCTGGCGCGTTTGCGCCCTCATACAAGGGGAAGTGCCGGGGGGGAAGTGGCTTTGGCCGCCTGCGGGCTGAAAGAAGGCGATGGGCCAAAAAAAAGGCCGAGCTAAAAGCTCGGCCAAGTCCAACAGGGAGGTATGAAGCGACGCGCCCTCAGGCTGTCAATCTTCATGATGGTGAAATAGGAGGCAGGGCTGCTCAAATCAAGGCTAATTAACATGGCAAGTCATCATGGCCGATATGCACCTATTGCATGGCTGGCCATGGGCTGCGGTTCAGCCTTCGCCCTCCACCCGTTCGCGCCATTGCTTGCGGTAGGTAATGATCTCTTCTTGAACGAAATCCTTGAAGGCGGCGACGCGTTTGGATTGGCGCAGCTCTTCTGGATAGGCGAGGTAGACCGGCACCTCGGCGGATTCGATATCGGGCATGACCTGCACGATATGGGGGAAGTCTTGGATTAGGTAGTTGGGCAGCACGCCGAGGCCAAGGTGGTGCACCACGCCTTGGAGCACGCCGAAATAGTTGTTCACCGTCAAAAGCGAGCGCAGGTCGTACATCATTAGCTCTTTGACGAGTTGCAGTCCCGCGCCGACCTGATCGCTGTCGGTGTTCTGACAGATCAACCGATGATCGGTCATATCCTCCATACGTTCAGGCGTGCCGTGTTTTTCGAGGTACTCCGGGCTGGCGTAGAGGCCCATGCGCACCGACATCAGCCGTTTGCGGACCAGATCGGCCTGGCTCGGTTCCTTCATGCGGATCGCCACGTCGGCCTCGCGCATCGGCAGGTCGAGCACGCGTTCTTCGAGCATCAGGTCGACTTTGAGGTCGGGATATTGCTCGTAGAGTTTGGGCAGACGCGGGGCCAGCCAGAGGGTGCCGAAGCCGGTCGTCGTCGTGACGCGCAGCTCGCCAAAAACCTCTTCTTCGCTGTCGCGGATGCGCGCCGCGGCGGCGTCGAGGCGTTTGGCCATGGCGGAGGTTGCGTCGAACAAAAGCTCGCCTTGTTCGGTCAGGATCAGCCCGCGCGCATGCCGGTGAAAGAGGTTGGTGTTAAGCTGCTCTTCCAGCCCGCGAATCTGTCGGCTGACGGCGGATTGCGACAGGTTGAGCTTGTCCCCCGCATGGGTCAGCGACCCCGCATCGGCCACGGCGTGAAAAATTCTGAGTTTGTCCCAATCCATGGCCCGTACTTTCCTTGCCCAGCCTTTCTCCTACCTTAATAGCCGGGAGAAAACAGCACAAACCGTCGCCTGCGGGACCGCCGTTGCGGAATAACTGCTATACAGGTCAGCAACTGTGACCTATAATCCGGGCAATCATGCAAGACTGACGTGCTAGGGAGGGCCCGCCATGACGACGCAAAAGATTTCACTCAACGACCGTTTCGACCTCGACAAGAGCCCGGTGCTGCTGAACGGCACGCAGGCGCTTGTGCGCCTGATGATGATGCAATCGGCGCGCGACCGGGCGGCGGGGCTCAATACCGCGGGCTATGTGACCGGCTACCGCGGCAGCCCGCTGGGGGGCGTGGATCTGCAGATGCAGCGCGCACAGAAGTTCCTGACCGACTACAACGTGCGTTTCGAGCCGGGTCTGAACGAAGACCTCGCGGCGACCATGCTTTGGGGCAGCCAGCAGGCCGAACTGCGCGGAGAGGGTAAATACGACGGCGTCTTCGGCCTGTGGTACGGCAAGGGGCCGGGTGTGGACCGCACCGGCGACGTGATGCGCCATGCCAACATGGCGGGCACCTCGCCCCATGGTGGCGTGCTGATGGCCATGGGCGACGACCATACCGGCGAATCCTCTACCGTATTGCACCAGTCGGAATGGGCGATGGTCGATGCCTATATGCCCGTGGTCTCGCCCGCCGGCGTGCAGGAAATTCTCGACTACGGCATCTATGGTTGGGCGCTGAGCCGCTTCTCGGGCCTCTGGGTCGGGCTGAAGACCATGAAAGACACCGTTGAGGCCACCAGCGTGGTCGACGGCAATCCGAACCGCATGAAGCTGGTCATCCCGGAGTTCGACATGCCGGAAGGCGGGCTCAACATCCGTCTGAACGACACGCCGCACCTGCAAGAGGCGCGGATGATCGACTACAAGCGCTTCGCGGCTGAGGCGTTCTCTCATGCCAACAAGATGGACAAGCGGGTCTGGGGCAAACGCGGGGCCAAGATCGGCTTCGCCGCTGCTGGCAAGAACTGGCTCGACCTCGTGCATGCGCTGAACCTGCTGAACATCGATGCGAACGAGGCCGAGCGCCTTGGCATCACCACCTACAAGATCGGCCAGACCTTCCCGCTCGACATGCAGGGCTTCCATGATTGGGCCGATGGCCTCGATCTGGTGGTCGTGGTCGAAGAGAAGCGCAAGCTGATCGAGGTGCAGATCAAGGAAGCGCTGTTCAACGACACGCACCGCCGGGTCTACGGCTGGCACAAGGGTGGTGCGGGGATGGAACATGGCGAAGAGCTGTTCCCGACCCGCGGCGCGCTCGACCCCATCCTGATCGCCGAAAAGATCGGCGGCATCCTCTTGGAGGAAGGCCGCGAAACCGATGGCATTCGCGCAGGCCTTGAGGCGCTCAACGAAGCGCGCCGCTCGGACAATGCCGAGGATATCGCCGCACGCCTGCCGTATTACTGCGCAGGCTGCCCGCATAACTCCTCGACCAAGGTGCCCGTGGGATCCCGCGCCTATGCGGGCATTGGCTGTCACTACATGGTGCAATGGATGGACCGCGAGACGACGGGCTTCACCCATATGGGTGGCGAGGGCGCGAACTGGATCGGGGAGGCGCCGTTCTCGAATACCGAGCATGTGTTCCAGAACCTCGGCGACGGCACCTATAACCACTCCGGCGTGCTAGCCATCCGGGCGGCCATCGCGGCGGGGACGAACATCACCTACAAGATTCTCTACAACGATGCGGTTGCCATGACCGGCGGGCAGCACAACGAAGGCGACCTTGACGCCTACCGCATCGTCGAAGAGTTGAAGGCGATGGGCGTGAAGAACGTCGCGGTTGTCTACGACCAGAAGGAAGACGTGGACCTGTCACGCTTCAAGGGTGTCGAAATCCACGAACGTGCCGAAATGCCGAACGTGCAAAAGGCCTACCGCGAGCACAAGGGCGTGTCGGCCATCGTCTACATCCAGACCTGCGCCGCCGAAAAGCGCCGCCGCCGCAAGCGCGGGCTGTTCCCGGACCCCGACAAGCGCGTCTTCATCAACGAGGACGTCTGCGAGGGCTGCGGCGATTGCGGCGTGCAGTCGAACTGCGTGGCCGTGGTGCCGAACGAGACCGAACTGGGCCGCAAGCGCGCCATCGACCAGTCGCAGTGCAACAAGGATTTCTCCTGCCTCGACGGGTTCTGCCCCTCTTTCGTGACGCTGGAAGGCGCCAAGATCCGCAAAGATCCGACTACCGATCTCAGCATTCCCGACCTGCCGATGCCCGACCTGCCCAAGATCGACGGCACCCATAACGTCGTCATCACGGGCGTCGGCGGCACCGGCGTCGTGACCATCGGCGCGCTGCTGGCGCAGGCGGCACAGCTTGACGGCAAGGGCGCGGGCATGATGGAGATGGCGGGCCTCGCCCAGAAGGGCGGTGCGGTGCATATCCACTGCCGTCTGGCCGAACGCCCCGAAGACATCAGCGCGATCCGCGTGGCCACTGGCGAGGCACATGCCCTCATCGGCGGCGATCTGGTGGTCTCTGCCGGCCACAAGACGCTGGGTCTGACCCGTGCGGGCCAGACCGGGGCGGTGGTGAACTCGCACCAGATCATCACCGGGGACTTCACCCGCGATACTGAGTTCCAGATGCCCTATGACCGGCTGAGCCTCGCGCTTGAGGCGCGGCTGAAGGATGACGTGGCGATGTTCGACGCCTCGGATCTCGCTAAGGCGACTTTGGGCGACTCGATCTTTTCCAACATGATGATCTTCGGTGCCGCGTGGCAGCGTGGCCTGCTGCCGCTGACGTTCGAGAGCCTGATGCAGGCGATCGAGATGAACGGCGCGGCGGTGGAGCGCAACAAACGGGCCTTCGAGATCGGTCGCTGGGCCGTGCTCTACCCTGAGGACGCGCGGAAGGTGAGCCAGCCCGATAACGTGGTCGAACTGCCCAAATCGCTGGGGGAAAAGATCGCCTTCCGTGAGAACCACCTGACCGACTATCAGGGCAAGGGCTTGGCCAAACGCTATACCAAGATGCTCGACGGTATCGAGGATCGTGACGTCAAGGCGGCGGTGGCCTTGGGGTATCATAAACTCCTGAGGTACAAGGACGAATACGAGGTCGCCCGCCTGCTGATCACCAGCCGCGACAAGGCACGCGCGCAGTTCGATGGCGACTTCAACATGACCTTCCACATGGCGCCTCCGCTGATCTCGAAGATGGGGCCGAATGGCCGTCCGCAGAAGCGTGAGTTCGGCCAGTGGCTGGAAGGGCCGCTGCGGGTCATGGCGAAGTTCAAAGGGCTGCGCGGCACGCCGCTCGATCCCTTCGGCTATACCGCCGAGCGCAAGATGGAGCGTGCGTTGATCAAGCAATATGAGGCCGATATGGCCGAGGTGCTGCCAAAGCTGACCGACCAGACCCGCGACGCCATCGTGGCGCTGGCCGAACTGCCGCTGCAAATCCGCGGTTTCGGACCGGTCAAACAGGCCAATGAGGCGAAGGCCGCGAAACGGCGCGAAGAACTGCTGGCGGTGATCCGCGCAGGCGGCACGGCCACGGCCAAGGCGGCGGAGTAATACCGCTGTTACATCTTTGCCTTAAAGTGTCCGCCTAGACGATCCTGAGGCCGAGATGTGACCTACGCCCGTGACATAAGCTATGCCCATTCCGCCCGAACCCGGGGCGGGAGGGCGCTCATTCGATTGATGGAAAACACTACCGGGCGCGTGTCCTTGCTGAAACGGGCCGAAGGCTATGAAGACGATCTGGCCGCAGGGCTGGGATTTTTCGATGCGATGGTGCAGCGCTGTGGTTTGACGCTGGACGTGATGCGCGGCGCTTTGGCGGATATCCCGACGCGGGGGCCGGTCATTCTGATCGCCAATCACCCCTACGGCATTCTGGATGGGCTGATGCTGGGCCATATCCTGAGCCAGACGCGCGGCGATTTTCGCATCATGGCCAATGCGGTCTTTAGCCAAGCGCCGGATCTGGCGCATCACCTGCTGCCCATCAGCTTTGCCGAAGACCGCGCCGCACTGGCGCTCAACCTCGCCACCCGCCGGACCGCGTTAAACTATCTGGCGCAGGGCGGGGCGATTGGCATCTTTCCCGGGGGCACCGTCAGCACCGCCGCGCGGCCCTTTTCGCAGCCGTTGGACCCCGGCTGGCGCAGCTTCACGGCGCGGATGATCGCCAAGTCTGACGCCACGGTGGTGCCGATCTACTTTGACGGTCACACCAGCCGCTTGTTCCAGATCGCCAGTCACCTGCACGCAAACCTGCGCATGGGGCTGCTGATCAAAGAGTTCCGCGCACGTGTCGATACGCCCGTGCGCGTGGCCATCGGCGACCCGATCCCGCGCGCCATGCTTGACCCTCTGGCAGGGGACGCAAAAGCGATGATGGATTTCCTGCGCAAAGCCACCTATGAGTTGTCACCAAAGCCGAGCCAATATCTGGGCCTCGGTTACGAGTTTGAGGAACGGCATAGAGCCGACAGGTGACGACAGACCATGGCAGTTGGTATTTTCGATTCGGGGCTAGGCGGGCTGACCGTCTGGAACAAGGTGCAAGAACGGCTGCCGGAGGTGGATTTCGTCTATCTCGCCGACAGCGCCCATGCGCCCTATGGCGTGCGCAACGCCGATGATATCTATGAGCTGACCTGCGCCGCCGTGCAGCGGCTTTTCGATGCGGGCTGCGATCTGGTGATCCTTGCCTGCAACACCGCCTCTGCCGCCGCGCTGCGCCGGATGCAAGAGGGGTGGATCCCGCGCGACAAGCGGGTGCTGGGCGTTTTCGTGCCCCTGATCGAAGCGATGACCGAGCGGCAATGGGGCGACAACTCTCCGCCCCGCGAGGTGGCCGTCAACCATGTGGCGCTCTTCGCCACGCCTGCCACGGTGGCAAGCCGCGCGTTTCAGCGTGAACTGTCTTTCCGCGCCATCGGTGTGGATGTTGAGGCGCAGGCCTGCGGCGGGGTTGTCGATGCCATCGAAGAAGGCGACATGATCCTTGCCGAAGCGCTGGTGCGCAGCCATGTCGACGCGCTGAAACGCAAGATGCCCAACCCCGATGCGGCGATCCTTGGCTGCACCCATTACCCGCTGATGCAGGAGGCCTTTCAGGCGGCTTTGGGCGGGCAGGTCAAAGTCTTCAGTCAGGCCGAATTGGTGGCCGATTCCTTGGCCGATTACCTTGAGCGGCATCCCGATATGACAGGCACGGGTGAGGCGGCTTTTCTCACCACCGGTGATCCCGCCCGGGTAAGCGACCGCGCGACGCAGTTCCTGCGACGACAGATCACATTCACCGCCGCCTGAACTCCAATTACATTTCGTTCCGAACAAGGGGACAGACCATGACCCAGAACATCGCCATTCTTGGCGCCTCCGGCTATACCGGGGCAGAACTCATCCGGCTGATCGCTGGCCATTCTTCTATGCAGATCAAGGCTTTGGGCGCAAATTCCAAAGCGGGCCAGACCATGGCCGAGGTCTTTCCGCATCTGCGCCATCTCGATCTGCCCACATTGGTCACGATTGATGAAATCGACTTTTCCCAGATTGACCTGTGCTTTTGCGCATTGCCCCATAAGACCAGCCAAGAGGTGATCGCGGCGCTGCCGAAAGATCTGAAGATCGTCGACCTTTCCGCCGACTTCCGCCTGCGCGACCCTGAGGATTATGCCAAGTGGTACGGCAATGAACATGCTGCCCTTGAGCAGCAGAAAGAGGCGGTCTACGGCCTCACCGAATTCTACCGTCAAGAGATAGCCGCCGCGCGGCTGGTGGCGGGGACGGGCTGCAATGCGGCCACGGGGCAGTTTGCCCTGCGCCCGCTGATCGCGGCGGGGGTGATTGCCTTGGATGATATCATTTTGGACCTGAAATGCGCCGTTTCCGGCGCGGGGCGGTCGTTGAAGGAAAACCTGCTTCATGCGGAGTTGAGCGAGGGCTATCACGGCTATGCGCTTGGCAGTACGCATCGGCATCTGGGGGAGTTCGATCAGGAGTTCTCGGCCCTCGCCGGGCGGCCCGTGCAGGTGCAGTTCACCCCGCATCTGGTGCCTGCGAACCGCGGCATTCTGGCGACCTGCTATGTCAAAGGTGATGCGCAGGCGATCTATGAGACAATGCAAAAAGCCTATGCCGATGAACCCTTTATCGAGGTGCTGCCTCTCGGCGAAGCGCCCAGCACGCGGCATGTGCGCGGCTCGAACTTCTGTCATATCGGCGTGGTGGCAGACCGTCAGACTGGGCGGTCAACGGTGGTCGCGGCGCTCGATAACCTGACCAAAGGCTCCAGCGGGCAAGCCTTGCAAAACGCGAACCTGATGCTGGGTCTGCCGGAAACCGAGGGGCTGATGATGGCCCCGCTTTTCCCATGAAGAGCCTCAAAAAACAGCGCCGGATCCAGATCATCGCCGTGGCGGCGGTGGCCTTGGTCCTGTCGACCGCACTGATCGGCTATGCGCTGCGTGACGGGATCAACTATTTCCGCGCCCCGAGCCAAGTCATCGCCGAGCCGCCCGGCCCGACAGAGGTGTTCCGGATCGGCGGGCTGGTCGAGGAAGGGTCGCTCAAGCGCGGGCAGGGGGAGCAGATAAGCTTTGCCGTGACCGATGGCGGGGCCTCTGTCCCGGTGGTTTTCACCGGCGTTTTGCCGGATCTCTTTGAAGAGAACCAAGGCATGGTCGGCACCGGCAGCTATGTCGGCGGCGTGTTCGAAGCCACTGAAATCCTTGCAAAGCATGATGAGACCTACATGCCTAAGGAAGTGACGGACGCGCTGAAAGAGCAGGGCGTTTATCGCGAATCTGAGGGCTGACCGCTGCGCAACGCGCGGGGGCGTGAGCATCGGTTAACCAATCCGGCGGAGCCTGTTTGCATGCAAAACAGGAGAGCCGCGATGCAGTCCGTGCGTGAGATCGCCAGCGCCATCGTCGCCCGCGAGGGCGGCTTTGTGAATGACCCCGATGACCCCGGCGGGGCGACGAAATACGGGGTCACGATCCACACCATGCGCCGCTTGGGGATGGACCTGACCGGCGATGGGGCGGTCGATGTGGCGGATGTGCGCCGCCTTGGCCGCGCGCAGGCGGTCGATATCTTTGTCCGGCATTACTTCAATGCGCCGCGCATCGCCGAACTGCCCGCACCTTTGCAGCCGAGCGTTTTCGACATGTATGTCAACGCTGGCAGCAACGCGGTGAAAATCCTGCAAAGCCTGCTGTGCGAGATGGGGCAGGAGGTCGCGGTTGACGGAGCCATCGGGCCGCAGACGATCCGCGCTGCGCATACCGCATGGCAGGCCGCCCCCGAACATCTGGTCGACGCCTACGGCATCGCACGGCGCAACTATTACTTCCGCCTTGCTGACCGCCGCCCCGCCAGCCGGAAATACGCCCGCAGTCGCTCAGGCGGCAAGGGGGGGTGGATACGCAGGGCCGAAGAATTCATCTCGCCGCGGTATCACATGAGCGACGCCGATTTCGCACGGAGGGTGGCACAATGGGGCTGATCGAACGTATCTTCACGACAATCTTCGGCGGTGAGCGGAACGTCATCCGCGACACGGTCGAAGTGTTCCGCGAGAATGCCGAGGCCGGGGCGCAGCGCGCCCATGCGGTGCAGGGCCAAGCCATGGCGCAATATGGGGCCGAGTTCGCGCAAGCGCGGCAAGGTGGCTTTGACCGCTTCATGGATGGGGTCAACCGGCTGCCGCGCCCGATGCTGGCGCTCGGCACGCTCGGCCTGTTCGTCACCGCCATGGTCAATCCGCTATGGTTCGCCGAACGGATGCAGGGCATCGCCTTGGTGCCTGAGCCGCTTTGGTGGTTGTTGGGGGTGATCGTCTCTTTCTATTTCGGCGCGCGGCAGCAGGTGAAATCGCAGGAGTTTCAGCGTGCCATCGTTGGCACCATCGCGCGAGTGCCGCAGGTGGTCGAGAATATCGAAGCCTTGCGCGAGACGCGCGCCGACAGCCCTCAGGTGGCCGACACCGGTGCCGACAGCCGTCTGGCCCTCGCTGCGGTCGCGCCGTCGGAGAATGCGGCCCTAGATGCCTGGCGTCGCAGCCGGGGCTGACTGCGACCGATTGACCGTTTTTCACGTTTGATTTGCCATGGCTTAGGGGGCTTCGGCCCCCTATAGTCCGGCCCATGATTACAGAGCTTGGACATTTCGCGCTTGTGCTCGCCTTTGGCGTGGCACTTGTACAGATGGTGGTGCCGATGTGGGGCGCGTGGCGGGGCCGCGCAGGCTGGATGGCGGTGGCCGAGCCGGCGGCGGCGGCGCAATTCATCCTGATCGCCCTGTCCTTTGGCGCGCTGATGTGGGCATTCGTCACCTCGGATTTCAGCCTGCAACTGGTCGTGGCCAACAGCCATTCCGCCAAGCCGATGCTCTATAAAATCAGCGGCACATGGGGCAATCACGAAGGGTCGATGCTGCTTTGGGTGTTGATCGTGGCGCTTTTCGGGGCGATGGCCGCGTGGTTTGGCGGCAACCTGCCGCCGCGCCTGCGCGCGCGGGTGCTCTCGGTGCAGGCGGCGATTGGGGTGGCCTTTCTGGCGTTCATTCTTTTCACCTCGAACCCCTTTCTGCGCATGGGCACGCCGCCCTTTGACGGCCAAGACCTGAACCCGCTTTTGCAAGACCCCGGTTTGGCCTTCCACCCGCCGTTTCTCTACCTCGGCTATGTCGGGCTCAGCATGGCCTTTAGCTTTGCCGTGGCGGCGCTGATCGAAGGGCGCGTGGATGCGGCTTGGGGCCGGTGGGTGCGGCCTTGGACACTGGCGGCTTGGGTGTTTCTGACCATCGGCATCGCACTTGGGTCTTGGTGGGCCTATTATGAGCTTGGCTGGGGCGGTTTCTGGTTCTGGGATCCGGTCGAGAACGCGAGCTTCATGCCCTGGCTTTTGGCGGCGGCGCTCCTACATTCCGCCATCGTGGTCGAGAAACGCGAGAGCTTGAAAAGCTGGACCATCCTGCTGGCCATCCTCGCCTTCGGCTTTTCGCTAATCGGAACTTTCATCGTGCGCTCTGGCCTGCTGACTTCCGTCCATGCCTTCGCCAACGACCCTGAGCGCGGGGTCTTTATTCTGGCCATTCTGGGGGTCTTTACCGGTGGGGCGCTGGTGCTCTATTCGCTGCGCGCTTCGGCGCTGGAGGCGAAAGGCGTCTTTGGCCTGCTGAGCCGAGAGACGGCACTGGTGGTGAACAACCTGCTGCTCGCAGTGGCCTGTTTCGTGGTCTTCGTGGGCACCATGTGGCCGCTGGTGGCTGAGATGTTCCTCGACCGGAAGCTCAGCGTCGGGCCGCCGTTCTTTAACGCCGCGTTTACCCCTTTCATGGTAGCGCTCGGGCTGATCCTGCCGATCGGCAGCGCGATGCCATGGAAACGGGCCAAGATCATGCGCGCGCTCTACCCGTTGCGCTATGCCTTCCTGCTGGCGCTGGCGCTTGGGGGGCTGGCCTTTGCCATGCAGACCGGGCGCGGCCTGCTGGGGCCTGTGGGCCTGTTCCTTGGGGCGTGGCTGGTGATGGGCACCGTGGTGGATGTGATGCAGCGTCTTGGGCGTGGCTCGGGCAAGCTACGCCGTTTGCGCCGCCTGCCGCGTGCGGATTGGGGCAAGGCCACCGCGCATGGCGGGTTGGGCGTCACCATGGCCGGGATCGCGGGGTTGATGGCTTGGGCCGTGGATGACATCCGCGTGGCCCAGATCGACGCGCCTTTTGACGTGGGCAGCTACACGCTGACCCTGCGGGATGTGAGCGAGGTTCGGGGGCCGAACTACCTCAGCAGCATGGCCGAGATTACGCTGGCGGAGGACGGCACGGTGATCTCGACCCTGCGGCCTGAAAAGCGGTTCTACCCCGTGGCGCAGATGCCGACGACTGAGGCGGCGATCGACTATAACCTCGCGCGCGACATCTATGTGGTGATCGGCGATGCGCAAGACGGCGGCGGTTGGGCGGTGCGGACCTATATCAAGCCGATGACCAATTGGATTTGGATCGGCTGCGCGCTCATGGCGCTTGGCGGGGTGCTGAGCCTCAGCGACCGACGCTTTCGGGTCGCGGCGGGTGCGCGCAAGCAACCGGCGGGGGTGCCTGCGGAATGAAACGGCTGCTGCTGATCCTGACTCTGCTCGCCAGCCCCCTCTGGGCGGTGCAGCCTGATGAGATGCTGGACGACCCCGCATTGGAGGCCCGCGCGCGGGAGTTGAGCCAAGGTCTGCGCTGCCTCGTTTGCCGGAACGAAAGCATTGATGAGAGCAACGCGAGCCTTGCGCGTGATCTGCGCATCTTGCTGCGCGAGCGGCTGGTGGCGGGCGACAGCGATGAGGAGGCGGTGGAATTCATCGTCGACCGATACGGTGAATATGTCCTGCTGAACCCGCAGGCGACGGGGGCCAATTGGTTGCTTTGGGGGGCGGGGCCGCTGATGCTCTTGCTGGCCGGGGGGCTGGGCGTGATCTATCTGCGCGGCCGCGCCCGCAGCAAAACCCCAAGCGAAGCGCCCCTCTCGGCAGAGGAAGAAGCCCGCCTGCGCGATATTCTCGACCGCTGACGCCCCGTTGCACTGGCAGCGGCACATTGCTTTGATATGCTGCGGCCAAGCAATCGAGGATAGCAAGATGGACTATGAAACGATCACCTATGCGCTGACCGACGATGTCGCGCTGATCACGCTGAACCGCGCCGATAAGATGAACGCGCTCACCACCCAGATGCGGGCAGAGCTGACCCATGCGGTGACCGAGGGCGGGCGCGCGGCGCGGGTCGTGGTCCTGACGGGGGCGGGGCGTGCCTTTTGCTCGGGCCAAGACTTGGCCGACCGGGCGGGCGGCGTGGCCGATCTGGAGAAAACGCTGCGCGAAGAATATGCGCCGCTGCTGCGCGCCATCATCAACTGCCCGGTGCCGACCATCGCCGCCGTGAACGGCCCGGCGGCAGGGGCAGGGGCAAATATCGCACTGGCCGCCGATGTCGTCTTTGCGAGCGAGAGCGCCTATTTCATGCAGGCTTTCACCCGCATTGGCCTGATCCCCGACGCGGGCGGCACCTATGCGTTGCCGCGGCAGATGGGCATGGCCAAGGCAATGGGGGCGGCCCTCTTCGCCGATAAGATCACCGCCCGTCAGGCAGATGATTGGGGGATGATCTGGCAGGCCGTGCCGGATGCGGAATTCGATGCCCATTGGCGCGCCAAGGCCGCGCAATTGGCCGGCGGCCCCACGGCTGCCTATGCCGAGGCCAAGAAGGCGATCCGCGCGTCATGGGACAATGGGCTTGAGGATCAACTCTCGCTTGAGGCCCAAGCGCAGGGCCGCTGCGGCAAGTCGCAGGACTTCGCCGAGGGGGTTACGGCCTTTACCCAAAAGCGGAGCCCCAAGTTTCAGGGGCGCTGAGCGCTAGCAGCTTCGCTCAACCAGCAGCACATCGCTGGCCGAAGGCGCCGGGCCATTGGCCCGCGCCACCACCGCTACAGCGACGCCATCCGCCAAAACCGTATGGACCGAGTTCGAGACCTGCGCGATGGTGATGCGCGGCGGGGTCTGGCCCTTGTCATAGACCACGGCGATCTGGTCGCAGTCATGCAATGTATCGGGGACGAGCGCACCCTGAGGGCCGGGGACGTCTTCGGCCTTCGCAGGCGTCAGACCGGTGGCGCAGTCCCAGCGAAGCCCTTTGGTCCGGTCCGTTGCGGTCATCCTGCATCCTCTCGTCGCGGCCCGGCTGTACTGCTGGGCGTCTACAATGGGGTGAACGCCGGCCGGACTGCGAAAGAGCGAACCCCTTCGGCAGTGCCGCAATGATGCCCTTCCCACCCCGAAAAGACATCGTGAAGGGAGGCTACCGCCGCGGGGGGAATCCCGTCAAGCGGGGCGGGGGCATTGTCACGAGGTGCGAAACAGTGCCGCAATTTGGCCACATTTTCGGCTCCGGTGTTTCGCGTCCGGCAAAACGCTTGGAAACATTCACTGATTTTTCACGCCATTGCTGACAGTGCATAAAAGGGCACCGGTTTTCGCGATTCGGGTGCCCGGAATCAGTCGCCCCACCGGCGGCCCCATTGTTGCCCTAGGGTCAACAACCTCAATCATAGGTATTGCGGGCAGTGGCGGGCGAAACGCGAAACGCCCCGGAAATCCGGGGCGTTTGCATGGTCTTTGAAGGTTGCTTCAGCGGTTCTCGATATCGACATAATCGCGCTTGTCTTCGCCGAGGTACAGTTGACGCGGACGGCCGATTTTGAGCTGCGGATCGCTGATCTGCTCTTTCCACTGGGAGATCCAGCCCACGGTCCGCGCCAGCGCGAAGATCGGGGTGAACATCGACGTGGGGAAGCCCATCGCTTCGAGGATGATGCCGGAATAGAAATCAACGTTCGGGAAGAGCTTCTTTTCCGCGAAATACGGATCCTCCAGCGCGGCTTTCTCCAACTCCTTCGCAACCTGAAGGATCGGGTTGTTCTCCACGCCCAGCAGTTCGAGAACCTCGTCGGCGCTTTCCTTCATCACGGTCGCGCGGGGATCGTGGTTCTTGTAGACGCGGTGGCCAAAGCCCATCAGGCGGAAGGGGTCGTTCTTGTCCTTGGCGCGGGCGATGAACTCAGGGATGCGATCGGGCGTGCCGATTTCCTTGAGCATCTCAAGGCAAGCTTGGTTCGCACCACCATGCGCCGGACCCCAGAGGCAGGCGATACCAGCGGCGATACAGGCGAAGGGGTTCGCACCGGAAGACGACGCCAAACGCACGGTCGAGGTCGAGGCGTTTTGCTCGTGATCGGCGTGCAGGGTAAAGATCCGGTCCATCGCGCGGCTGAGGATCGGGTTGACCTCATGCTCTTCGGCCGGAACGGCAAAGCACATGCGCAGGAAGTTCGACGCATAGTCGAGATCGTTGCGCGGATAGACGAAGGGCTGGCCGATGGTGTATTTATAGGCCATCGCCGCGATCGTCGGCATCTTGGCGATCAGGCGGATCGTGGCGACCTCACGCTGGTGCTCATCGTTGATGTCGGTGCTGTCGTGATAGAAGGCCGACATCGCGCCAACCACGCCCACCATGATGGCCATCGGATGCGCATCGCGACGGAAGCCGCGGAAGAAATTCATCATCTGCTCGTGCAGCATGGTGTGGTTGGTCACCAGGCACTCGAAATCTTCCAGCGCCTTGGGAGAGGGCAGCTCACCATAAAGCAGCAGGTAGCAGACTTCGAGGTAATGCGACTTCGACGCCAGCTGCTCAATCGGGTAGCCCCGGTGCAGCAGCACGCCTTTGTCACCATCAATGAAAGTGATCGTGCTGTCGCAAGCCGCGGTCGAGGTGAAGCCCGGGTCATAGGTAAAGACACCCGCCTGCCCATAGAGCTTGCGGATATCGACAACATCGGGCCCGTCAGTGGGGCTGTGAATCGGCAGATCGAAGCTTTGATCGTCGATCGTCAGCGTTGCGGTTTTATTGTTATTGGTCATGAAATCCCTTCCCGAATGTAGGCTGCGGAGATGCCCCCGCCGTCTGGGCCTAGCCCCATATGGGGCTGTCCCGTTCAGTTATACCTGCCGCCCAAAGAAGTGGTGAACCAAAACTTAGGCCGCGGCGTCCGTCAGTCGGGCAAGGGTCTCATCGCGCCCCAGCACCAACATCATGTCAAAAACCGATGGGGTGACTGCCCTGCCAGCCAACGCCGCCCGAAGCGGCCCCGCCAGCTTGCCAAATTTGGTGTCATGCGCGGCAGCAAAGCCGTTCAGTACCTCCTCCAGCGTTTCTTTGTTCCAGCTAGCATTTTGCAATTGCGGCGTCAATTCCGACAGTATGCCACGGGATACCGTATCGAGATTCTTTGCCGCTTTCTCATCTGGGGTGATCGGGCGATCGGCCAAGACAAAGGACGCTTTTTCAAGCAGTTCGGGGAATTTCTTCGCGCGATCTTTGAGGCAGTACATCGCCCGCTCCAACCCCTCGGCCTGACCTTCGGTCAGCGCGGGCTCTCCTGCCGCTTCAAGATAGGCTTCGATCTCGCGCCGCAGCGCGGCATCATCGGCCTGTGCGATATGCTGACCGCAGAGGTTTTCCAGCTTTTTCAGGTCAAACTGCGCGGGGCTTTTGCGGATCCCGTCCAGATCGAACCATTCCTGCGCCTGTGCGTCGGTAAAGAATTCGTCATCCCCATGGCTCCAGCCCAGACGGGCGAGGTAGTTGCGCATGCCCGCCGCGGGATAGCCCATCACCTGATATTCCTGCGCACCCAAGGCGCCGTGACGTTTCGACAGCTTCTTGCCATCCGCGCCGTGAATCAGCGGGATGTGCGCCCAAACCGGCACGTCCCAGCCCATCGCCTCATAGATCATCATCTGGCGAGCGGCGTTGTTGAGGTGATCGTCGCCGCGCACCACATGGGTCACGCCCATGTCGTGATCGTCCACCACCACGGCCAGCATATAGACCGGCGTGCCGTCCGAGCGCAGCAGGATCATATCGTCGAGCTGGTCGTTGCGGATGGTGACATCACCCTGCACATGATCGCGGATTACGGTGGTGCCTTCCAGCGGCGCCTTGATACGGATGACGTAGGGTGCGTCCGGGTGGCTCGCCGGATCGGCATCCCGCCAAGGGGAGCGATAGAGCGTGCTGCGCCCTTCGGCCTTGGCCGCCTCGCGAAAGGCGGTGATTTCTTCTTGGCTGGCGAAGCACTTATAGGCTTTGCCGGCGGCCAGCAGTTCCTGCGCGACTTCCGCGTGGCGCGGGGCATTCTCGAACTGGCTGACGATCTCGCCATCGTGGTCGAGGCCGAGCCACGACATGCCCTGCAGAATCGCCTCCGTCGCTTCGGGGGTGGAACGCGCGCGGTCGGTGTCTTCGATGCGCAGCAGGAATTTACCCCCCCGGCCACGCGCATAGAGCCAGTTGAACAGGGCGGTCCGCGCCCCGCCGATATGCAGGAACCCGGTGGGAGAAGGGGCGAAACGGGTCACAACAGAGGCGTTCATGGCGGAGGGCCTTTCGGTCAGAGATATGGTGTTCGGAGCGGCGTTTACCAATTGGTAACCATCCCGGTCCTAGGATTTGACGCCTATCTACCCAGTGCGATCCGCGGGGGCAAGCATGGGCCTTTGGAACCAGTTCAGCGCCGTGATGCTGCGCCAGCGCGGGCATCTGTTTTGCTGGGTGCCGGTCTGCCTCGCCTTGGGGATGGGCTGGTATTTTTCGCTGCGGGCGGAGCCTACGGGGGGGGTGCTGGCGGCGGTGGCATGTGTCGTGGTCGTGCTGGCGGTCGTCGCGCGGGCGCTGCCTGAGATCACGGCCCCCTTTGCTGTCGGCGCGGCTTTGGTCCTGCTGGGACTGCTGCTGGCGGCGTTTCGGGCGCATTCGGTGGCGGCCCCAGTTCTCGGCTGGCGTTACTATGGCCCGCTCGAGGGGCGTGTCATGGCGCTTGACCGAAGCCAGTCCGACGCGCCGCGCGTGACACTCGATCAGGTGCGGTTGGATCGGGTGCCGCCCGCGCGCACGCCGCCCCGGGTTCGCGTTTCACTCCATTCGACGCTCCCCGGCGCGATCACGCCAACCCCCGGCATGCAGGTGATGACCACGGCGCATCTGTCACCCCCCGCAGGCCCGGTCGAGCCAGGCGGCTTTGATTTTCAGCGCTATGCTTGGTTTGCCGAGTTGGGCGCGGTGGGCTACAGCCGCGTGCCGCTCCTAGGCATGGCGGAGCCTGTGGAAGGGGGCATCGCGCTGATCCTCTTCCGATTGCGCATGGCCGCCTCCGCGCGGGTACGCGCCCATCTTCCGGGCGATATCGGCGGTTTCGCCGCCGCCATCACCACCGGCGACCGCAGCGCCATTTCGCAAGATGCCCTGCAAGACCTGCGCAGCAGCAATTTGGCGCATCTATTGGCGATCTCGGGCCTGCATATGGGCTTGCTCAGCGGAGTTGTCTTCGGTGCAACGCGCCTGCTTCTCGCGTTGCATCCGGTCACCGCCACCCGCTGGCCAAGCCGAAGCATCGCCGCGGGGGCCGCACTGATTGCCGCCACCGGATACCTCGCGCTGTCGGGCGGAAATGTCGCGACCGAGCGGGCCTATGTCATGTGCGCCGTGGCGCTATGCGCGCTGATGATCGGGCGGCGGGCGATCTCTCTGCGCGCGGTCGCCATGGCGGGCATCATCGTGCTGACCCTGCGGCCCGAGGCGCTGATGGGGCCGGGGTTTCAAATGTCATTCGCCGCGACCACGGCGCTTGTCGCCGTCTTTGGCTGGATCCGCGATTTCGAAGGCGAGGTCATTCCCAAACGCCTCCGCCCCGTCGCCGCGGTGGTGATTTCTTCGACCGTCGCAGGCATCGCTACAGCGCCCATATCCGCCGCGCATTTCAACACGATCGCGCATTACGGATTGGTCGCGAACCTGCTCTCGGTCCCCTTGATGGGGGTCTTGGTCATCCCCGCCGCCGTGCTGGCGGCGATCCTTGCGCCCTTCGGCGGTGAAGGGATACCGCTTTGGGCGATGGGTCTGGGCCTTGAATGGATCCTAACGGTCGCGGATGTGGTGGCGCATCTGCCCGGCGCGCGCAGCTTCGTGCCGGGGCCGGGGGGATGGGTGCTGCCGCTCTTGTCGCTCGGGTTTCTCTGGCTCGTCCTGTGGCAAGGTCATCTACGTTGGTTCGGCTTGCCCGCGATCATGCTGTCTTTCGCCCTCTGGCAAGGAACCACACGCCCTGACGTGCTCATCGCCGACACGGGAACGCTTGTGGGTGTCATGACGCCGGCGGGCCGGGCGCTCAGCAAAGACAAAGCCGCAGGTTTCGTCGCGCGCAATTGGCTGGAGAATGATGGCGACGGAGCGGATCAAGCCGTGGCTGCCCAAAGATGGGCGGGCCAAGAGAAGGGTATCATCCATCTGTCAGGAAAACGGGCGGTCGCCGCCTTCAGCGGCTGCCAGCCCGAGAAGGTCGTGGTTGCATCCGTCGATATGACGACCGCCCGAGATTGGGGCTGCCAAGTCTACGATCCCTTGCGGCTGCGGGAAACCGGCGCAATCGCGCTGAACAAATCGGCGCAGGGTTGGGAAGTCACCACCGCGAAAGACCGCGCCGGGACGCGTTTATGGAACAGCCGCCAGCAGCGTCAGTAAGTGCGGATCAACCCGACCAGTCGCCCCTGAACCTTCACCTTGTCCGAGGGCAGGACCCGCGTTTCATAGGCGGCATTGGCGGCTTCCAAGGCGACTGACGACCCTTGTCTGCGGAAACGCTTCAGCGTCGCTTCCTGATCTTCGACCAAGGCCACCACGATATCACCATTATCGGCGACGGAGGTTTCACGGATCACCACGATATCGCCATCGTTGATACCCGCCTCAATCATCGAGTCGCCGCGCACTTCAAGGGCGTAATGCTCCCCCTGACCTGCGATCATTCCGCCGGGCACCGTGACGCTATGGGAAACTTGGGAGATCGCCTCGATCGGGACACCGGCAGCAATCCGGCCCATGACCGGCACATCGAACGCATGATGCGCTGTGACCGGTTGCGCCGCGGGCGGGGGCGGGGCGTCGGGCCGGTCCCCGTCGATCACGCGGGGGGCGAAACCGGGCGCGCCGCCAAGGCTTTCGGGCAATTTGACCACTTCGATCGCACGGGCACGATGGGCAAGGCGCCGGATAAAGCCACGCTCCTCCAACGCCGTGATCAGCCGGTGGATGCCGGATTTCGACCGCAAGTCGAGCGCCAATTTCATCTCATCAAAGCTGGGCGGGACGCCGTCGCGCTGCACGCGCTGGTGGATGAAAGAAAGCAGATCGAGTTGTTTTTTGGTCAGCATCGCGCGGCCCCTGAAGCTTTTATTGCTTTTGTTCTAGGGATGTTCTTGTTTTGTGTCAACCGTGGGTTGGCGTTAAATCAAGATGTACTTTTGCAAATCGCCCGCCTTGCGCGCCGGTTCATTAGGCGGGCGGATCATCAGTGCATCGGCCTGCGCGAGCACGGATAGAAGTGACGAATCCTGCCGGTCGTCCGGGTAGAGCGCGCCATCGCGAAGATGGGCACGCATGTAATGCGCACGCGGCCCATTCGGGCCAATCTCGCGTCCAAGGGCGGCTTCGCGTATGACAGCATGGACTTCGGTCAGCCCAAGCATGCGCCGCAGCATCGGCAACACGAAGATCGCACCGCAAACCATTGCAGAAACGGGGTTTCCCGGCAGCCCGATCATCGCGGCATCACCGATCTTGCCTGCCATCAACGGCTTGCCGGGGCGCATCGCGACCTTGTAAAAAGACTGCTCCATGCCAAGCTCAGCCGCCACGGGCGCGATGAGGTCATGATCGCCCACCGAGGCGCCGCCGATGGTGACGATCAAATCCGCGCCGCGGGCTAAGGCGAAGGCCTGTTTGAGCGATGCTGTCGTGTCCCGCGCGATGGGCAGCATGCGCACTTCGGCGCCCGCTTCTTCGAACATCGCGGCGAGGCCGTAGCTGTTGGAGGCGATGATCTGGTCGGGGCCGGGGCTTTCTCCGGGCTGCACCAATTCATCCCCCGTGGCGAGGATCGCGATGATGGGTTTGCGGGTGACCGGCACCTGCGCCACGTTCATCGCAGCGAGCAGCGCCACATCGGCGGGGCGCAAAATGCGCGGGGCGGTTAGGTATTCGCCTTTGGTGAAGTCTCCGCCAGCGGGGCGAATATTGTCTTTGTCATCAATACTGTGGCCGAGGGTGATAAGGTCACCCCGCCGGGTCACATCTTCTTGGATCACCACGAAATCGGCGCCTTCCGGCACCGGCGCGCCGGTGAAAATGCGCACGGCTTGTCCGGCCCGCAGGCTGCCCGCGTAGCCATGGCCAGCCGCGGCTTCGCCGACGACTTTGAACATCGCGTCCGCTTCGACTTCGGCGCGGCGCAGGGCGTAGCCGTCCATAGAGGAGGCGGCGAAGGGCGGCTGGCTGCGCTGCGCGCGCACGGGCTGCGACAAGACACGGCCATTGGCGGCCCGCAGCGCAACTTCTTCGGTTTCCAAAGGAGCGACAAGGTTCAGGACGGCTTCCAAAGCCGCTTCGACGCTGATCATGTCGCCTCGTAACGGCCTGATTTACCGCCATCTTTCAGAACGACCCGCGTGCCGCCAATCTCCATCGCCTTATCCACGGCTTTGGCCATGTCATAGACGGTGAGGGCGGTGACGGAGGCCGCAGTGAGGGCCTCCATCTCAACCCCAGTTTGGCCGGTGGTTTTGACGGTGGCGAGAATTCGGATGCCGGGCAGTGCGGCGTCGGCAGTCAGATCGACCTTGACCTTGGTGATCGGCAAAGGATGGCAAAGCGGGATCAGGTCTGCCGTCCGTTTGGCCGCCATGATCCCGGCGAGCCTTGCGACACCCAGAACATCACCCTTCTCAGCACGCCCTTCAGTAATGATATCAAGGGTTTCCGGCGCCATCTTGATGTAGCTTTCAGCCTTGGCTACCCGCGAAGTAACGGCTTTCTCCGAGACATCGACCATATGGGCGTCGCCCTCGGCGTCGAAATGGGTGAGCGCCATTACATCCCTCCGGGAACGAGCGGGTTGGCGAGCAGATCGCGGGTGGCCTGTTCGACATCTTGCTGCCGCATCAGGCTTTCGCCGATGAGGAAACAGCGCGCGCCGTAGACAGCCATATCGGCGAGGTCCGCGGGGGTGTAGAGGCCGGATTCACAGACCAGCATACGGTCGTGAGGGACGGCCTCTGACAGTTGGCGCGTCACATCAAGAGAGGTCTCGAAGGTGTTGAGATTGCGGTTATTAATCCCGATCATGCGGCTGTTGAGCTTTTCGGCCCGGGCGAGTTCCTCTGCGTCATGAACCTCAATCAGCGCGTCCATGCCCCATTCATCAGCGGCTTGCTCAAGTTCCGCGGCCTGCGCGTCAGAGACGGAGGCCATGATGATCAGGATGCAGTCGGCACCAAGGCTGCGCGCTTCGGCGACCTGATAGGGATCGTAAAGGAAATCCTTGCGCAGTACCGGTAGATCGCATTCGGCGCGGGCCTCGACGAGGAATTCCTTCGCGCCTTGAAAACTCGGGGTGTCGGTAAGGACCGAGAGGCAGGTCGCGCCGCCTGCGGCATAGGCGCGGGCGAGGGCGGCGGGTTCGAAATCTTCGCGGATCAAACCTTTGGAAGGGCTGGCTTTCTTGATCTCGGCGATCAGGCCATAGCCTTCGCGGGATGCTTTGTGCAAGCTCTGCGCGAAGGGGCGGACTGGCGGGGCCGCGCGGGCCGCGGCTTCGACCTCTGCCTGCGATTTTTCGGCCTTGGCAGCGGCAATTTCGTCCAGCTTATAGGCTTTGATTTTTTCAAGAATTGTGGCGGTCATGGCTTCCTCACGGCTTTGTCCAATGTATGCCGGGCTTGCCTTGGCCCTGCAACCAGTCATTCACGCGGCTGAAGGGGCGTGAGCCGAAGAAGCCGCGCCTTGCAGATAGCGGTGAAGGGTGCGGCGTCTCTATCTTCAGGTTGCGCGCCGGATCGACCTCTGCCGCCGCCTTTTGCGCATGCGCCCCCCAAAGCAGGTAGGCGCGGGGGCGATCAGAAAGACGGTTGAGCACCTGAGCGGTCAACTTTTGCCATCCGAGCCTCGCATGACCATGCGCGCAGCCCGCCGGAACGGTCAGCACGTTGTTGAGCAGCAGAACCCCTTGATCGGCCCAGAACCGCAGGTCTGGGTCTTGCGGTGATGCGCCAAGATCGGCGTCTAACTCCTTGAAGATATTGACAAGGGAGCGGGGAATGGGACGCACATCCGGCTCGGCCGAAAAGGCATAGCCATGGGCGTGGCCGGGTGTCGGATAGGGGTCTTGGCCAAGGATCACCACCTCCACAGCCGCTGGTTGCAGATGCTCAAGTGCGGCGAATATCTGCGGGGCGTGCGGTAGGACGACCCTCGTTTCCGCGGCAAGCTGTTCGGCGATACGCGGCCAATCCTCGGCAAAAAAGGGCAGCTCAGCCCATGCGCCAAGGGCGCTCAGGTTCGGCGGTGTCATGCCGACTGGCTGATCCGCGCCACTTTTTCGATCCGCTCACGCGCCGCGCCGCTGTCGATGCTTTCGCGGGCCATCTCGACACCGGTTTTCAGATCCGGGGCCACATCGGCCACCACCAAAGCAGAGGCCGCGTTCAGCAACACCGCGTCGCGGTAGCCTGATGGAACTCCGTCAAGGAGCGCCTTGAAATGTTTGGTATTTTCGGCGGGCTCACCCCCGGCGATGGCTTCGAACGGATGGACCGGGAGGCCCGCGTCTTCGGGGTGCAATTCGCGCAGGTTGACGACACCGTCTTCCAGTGCTGCGACCCAGCTGACACCGGTGATGGTCAGCTCATCCGTGCCATCGGAGCCATGCACCAGCCATGCTTTTTCCGATCCGAGCTGCTTGAGTGTCAGCGCCATCGGTTCAATCAGATCGCGGGTATAGGCGCCGGTTAGCTGCCGTTTGACGCCTGCCGGATTGGTCAGCGGCCCGAGGATGTTAAAAATCGTGCGGGTGCCAAGCTCGGACCGGGTCGGCATGACATGGGCGACGGCGGGGTGATGCATGGGCGCCATCATGAAACCGATACCGGCCTCGGCCAATTCACGCTCGACCACCGCGGGGCCGACCATGACGTTGATCCCCAGCTGCGACAGCGCGTCGGAAGCACCTGATTTCGAACTGAGGTTGCGGTTGCCATGTTTCGCCACGACAGCGCCTGCGCCTGCGGCCACGAAGGCGGCCGCGGTTGAGATGTTCAGCGTACCCTTGCCGTCACCGCCGGTGCCAACGATGTCGATCGCGCCTTCGGGCGCGCGCACGGCGTTGCATTTGCTGCGCATGACCTGTGCCGCGGCGGCATATTCGGTGACCGTCTCGCCGCGCGTGCGCAGCGCCATGAGGAACCCGCCTATCTGGCTGGGGGTCGCTTCGCCCTCGAACAGAATTTCAAAGGCTTCAACGGCCTGATCCGAGGTCAGCGGCCCGTTCGCGGCGGCATCCAGCAGGGGTTTCAGCGCGCTACTCATGCCGGGACCTTCATCTCGTTCAGGAAGTTTTGCAGCAGGGCGTGGCCATGCTCGGACCGGATCGATTCCGGGTGGAATTGCACGCCGTGCAGGGGCAACTCCCGGTGTTGCAGGCCCATGATGGTGCCGTCTTCAAGCGCTGCGGTGACTTCAAGGCAATCGGGCAGGCTCGCGCGTTCGACCACCAGCGAGTGATAGCGCGTGGCCCCGAAGGGCGAGGGGAGCCCGGCGAAAACGCCGCGCCCGTCGTGCTGCATCTGGCCCAGTTTACCATGCACGATATCATCCGCGCGCACGACCTTGCCGCCGAAGGCTTGGCCAAGGGTCTGATGGCCAAGGCAGACCCCCAGAAGCGGCACGCGCGCGGCAGCAGCGGCATGGGTCAACTCTAGGCAAATTCCCGCTTGGTCGGGGTCGCAGGGGCCGGGAGACAGCAGGATACCGGCGGGGTTCATGGCCATCGCTTCGTCCACGCTGAGCGCGTCGTTGCGGTGCACCTGCACATCCGCCCCGAGGCTGCCCAGATAGTGGACCAAGTTATAGGTAAAGCTGTCGTAGTTATCGATGAGCAGCAGCACAGGCAGGCATTTCTTTGTATTAGGACTGGAGAAACCGCGCCGGAGCGCGGTATAGGTTTTCGCATACATGTTCAGGCTTGAACCCCATCGTCAAGAGTTTGGGGCAAGCCAATTGAGGGGAACGCCGGGCTTTCTGGCCATGGCGCAGACAGCAGGAGTAGCGCAGATGGCACGCGGAGTTCTGAGCGGGCTGATTTGGGGTGGTGTGGCAAGCATCGGTGTGGCCGGTGCCGTGTCGCTGATGATGCCTTTGCCGCTGCCACCGCAAGTGGGCGATGCGCCCGGATCCGGTCCCGCGCCGGCGCGGATCAATGTGACGGATGCGGGCGAGCAGGGGCGCAGCCGCGATAGCGCGCCGGTGTTGAACGCCCCGGCACCGCGCGCGGATGTGCCGCAGCAAGACAGCCTCGCCGCGCTTGACCCCGACACGCAGACCTCGGCCAGCCTGCCTGAAACCGGTGGTGCGGAGGGGCTCAGCACCCCCGCGGCCCCCGAGGGGCAGACGCCGATGTCGCCTGGCGCGGAAGAGCCTGTCATGCCCAATCCGCAGGCCACAGCGCCGGATGCGCCGCCCGCGGCGGATGAGCTTTCGATCAGCACCGAACCCGCGCAGCCGCCCGCGCCGGATGTGGCGGGTATCGAAGGGGCCTTTGACGCGCCGCAGGGCATGGCCGCGCCGGAGGTCGAAGAGGAGGAGGAGGCGATCACTCTGCCGGCGGAAGAGGTCGTGGTTGAAGAGCCGGAGGCCGAAGCCGATGCGCTCGAAGACGCGCCTCGCGGTGAGGCGGAGGCCGCTGAAGCTGACCTGTCTTCCCCGATGCCTGAGCCGGATAAGATCGAGGAGGCGCGCCCCGCGCCGCTGGAAGAGACGGAGGTTGCCGAAGCCACTCCAGAGCCTGCTGAAACTGAAGCCGACAGCCGCCCGGCCATCGGCACACCAGCGACCAGCCTGACCGAGCGAGACACAGGCGTCGTGATTAACCGCCCCGGTGCAGAGGTGGTGGCAGAGCCCGCTGAAGCTGACGAAATCGTGAACGAGGACCCTCGCCCTGTGGTGGTCAACAGCCTCCCGAGCGACCTGCCTGAGGGCAAGCCGCTGATGAGCGTGGTGCTGATCGACGATGGCACCTCGGTCACCGCCGGCAGCGCCGGGCTGGCCGCATTGCGCAGCTTTCCCTATCCGCTGAGTTTCGCCGTCGATAGCACCTTGCCGGATGCCGCCGAGCGGGTGGAAACCTACCGCGAGGCTGGGTTCGAGGTCTTGGCCATGGTCGACCTGCCGCAGGGCGCGCAGCCCAGCGATGCCGAGACCGCATTTGGCGCCACGCTCGACCAGATTGGCCCGGTGGTGGGGGTGTTGGAAGGCACCGAAAGCGGCTTTCAAGGCAGCCGCGCGCTGGCCGATCAGGTGACCGATATCCTCGCGCAATCAGGCCACGGGTTGGTCACGCAGGACAAGGGGCTTAACACCATGCCCAAGCTGGCGCGCAAGGCGGGTGTGCCTGCCGATCCGGTGTTTCGCGATTTTGACAGCAAGGACCAGTCGGCGCGGGTGATCCGGCGTTTTCTGGATCAAGCGGCCTTCAAAGCGGGGCAGGAGGGCGCGGTGATTATGCTGGGCCGCCTGCGGCCCGATACCGTCTCCGCCCTGCTGCTCTGGGGGCTGCAAGACCGCGCGAGCGATGTGGCTTTGGTCCCGATCTCGGCGGTGCTGCTGCGCGAAGAGTGACCCCGCGCGGGGCGGGGTTTGACGTTAAATAATCTCGTCCTCGTCGAAGAGCGGGTCTTCCTCCAACTGGCTGGCGAGTTCATCTACCGTCGCCTCCGCCGCGCGGGGGCTAAGTTTGGCAAGGTGAAAGACCGCATCGCCCTCGTTAACGATGGGCAGCATCGCCCGCCCGATGAGGATGCCGGGCGCATCGGCCAGAAGCTCGGCCTCCTCCTTGCCGAAAGGGTCTGAGACGATGGCCAGAAGATCGCCTTCGGCGACAGTTTCGCCCTCGGCCCGGAAGGTGCGCAGCAGGCCGCCTGCGGGGGCGCGCAGCCAATGGGAAGCGGTGCAGATATAGGGCGCGCTGCGGGCGCGGGCGATGCCCTTGGCGGGCAGCATGTCTTGCCCGCGCAACACCCGCAAGATGCCCGCTAGACCCGCCCGCACGGCCATCTCGTCAAAGCGCAGCCCTTCGCCCGCCTCGTAGAGCAGGATCGGCGTGCCCTGTTTCGCGGCGACCGCGCGCATCGATCCGTCGCGCAGGGGGGAGGTCAGCACCACCGGCGCGCCGAAATCCAGCGCCATTTTCTGGGTCACCTTATCCGCCGGAGAGACGCGCACCTGCGGCAGGTTCGTGCGGTGGATCGCCGCCGAATGCAGGTCGATGCCGAAGTCGCAGCGCAGCACCACCTCTTGCAAAAAGATATGCGCCAGTCGCGCGCCGAGGCTGCCGGTGGGCGAGCCGGGGAAGCAGCGATTCAGATCACGGCGGTCGGGCAGGTAGCGCGAGCGGTTCAGGAAGCCGAAGGAGTTCACGACAGGCACGACTATGAGCGTGCCGCGCAGCGCCGAGAGTTGCGGCGCGCGCAACAGGCGGCGCAGGATCTCCACGCCGATCACCTCATCCCCATGCACCGCGGCCGAGACGAACATCGTCGGCCCGGGCCGTTTGCCCTGGAAGATTTCCAGCGACAGATGCACCGGCGTGTGGTCCGGCAGGATCGAGACGGGCAGATCCACGGCAAGGCTGCTGCCGGGGGCGACGGAATGCCCCGCGATCTGGAACGGCGCGCGGGGGGCCATGGTTAGCCGTTGCCCTTACCGCCGAAACGCGACGCATCCGCAGCCGCGCGGCGGATCGCGCCGGATTTATGCACGGTTTCCATGAACTCGGCCTCGGGGTCGCTGTCATAGACCACGCCGCCGCCTGCTTGGATATAGAGCGTCTCGTCCTTCACCACGGCGGTGCGCAGGGCGATGCACATGTCCATGTCGCCGCCCGCGCTGAAATAGCCCACGCCGCCGCCATAGACGCCACGTTTCTCGGGCTCCAACTCGTCGATGATCTCCATCGCGCGAACCTTTGGCGCGCCGGAAACGGTGCCCGCAGGCATGCCCGCGAAGAAGGCGTCGAGTGCGTCCTTGCCCTCTTTCAACTCGCCCACCACGTTTGAGACGATGTGCATCACGTGGCTGTAGCGCTCGACGATGAACTCTTCCGTCGGGCGCACGCTGCCGATCTTGGCAACCCGGCCCACGTCGTTGCGGCCCAGATCCAGAAGCATCAGATGTTCTGCCAACTCCTTGGGGTCGCTGAGCAAATCGGCTTCCAGCGCGCGATCCTCCTCCGGCGTGGCGCCGCGTTTGCGGGTGCCTGCGATGGGTCGGATGGTCACCTCGTTGCCGAAGACCCGCACAAGGATCTCGGGGCTGGCGCCCACCACATGGAAACCGCCGAAGTTGAAATAGAACATGAAGGGCGAGGGGTTGGTGCGCCGCAAGCTGCGGTAGAGCGCGAAGGGCGGTTGGGTGAAACCTTGGGCCCACCGCTGGCTTGGCACCACCTGAAAGATATCGCCCGCCTTGATATAGTCGCGCGCCTTTTCCACGGCGGATTTATAGCCCTCGCGGGTGAAATTGCTGACCGGCTCCGGCGCGTCCTCGGCCTCTCCCAAATCGCGGGAGGTCTGCGGCATGGCGCGTTCCAGATCGCGCACGGCGTCCATCACCCGCTCGGCGGCTTGGGCATAGGCCGCACGGGCGGTTTGGCCCTCGGATACCCAAGCGGGGGAGACGATGGTTACCTCGCCTTTCACCCCGTCGAGCACAGCGACGACCGAAGGCCGCACCATCACGGCGTCGGGCAGGCCCAGAGGGTCGGGGTTCACATTGGGCAGATGTTCCACCAGCCGGATCATGTCATAGCCGAGGTAGCCGAAAAGCCCGGCGGCGGCTTGCGGCAGATCGTCGGGCAGTGTGATCCGCGATTCCGCGATCACGTCGCGCAGACGGTCCAGCGGATCACCGGGCATTTCCTGAAAGGCATCGGCATCATAGCGCGCCGCACGGTTGAGCGCAGAGGTCTCGCCCCGGCAGCGCCAGATCAGGTCGGGCTTCATGCCGATGATCGAATACCGCCCGCGCACATCGCCGCCGGTGACGGATTCCAGCACAAAGGCATTCTCTGCCGCGCCGGTGAGTTTCAGCATCAATGACACGGGCGTGTCGAGGTCGGCGGCAAGGCGGGTGTAGACGATCTGATTCTCGCCCGCCTCATAGGCGCGGGCGAAACTATCGAAATCCGGGGTCAGGGCCATCAAAATTGCCTATCAGGGGAAGTTCACATGCACGGCATTGATCGCGCGCTGGTCGATCTGGGGATCGGCGTCGCGCATGACGGCATTGCTGTAGATATCGAAAAGACCTTGGGCCAGCGCCTGATCCAACTGCTGCGAGAGGCGGTCCATCAGCGCTTGGGTCTGGTCGTCTTCGCCTGCCGGTGTCACGGCATCAAGGCGCAATACCACGACGCTATCGCCCGCAGGCAGGACGGCCACGCCGCCTTCGTCGAGGTCAAAGACCTGATCCATGAAATCGTTTGGCGTGCCGTCGACATAGGAGCTGCGGGTCAGCCCTTCGCCAAGCTGCGGCGAAAGACCGGCGGCTTCAAAACCACCTTCTTCGGCCAGCGTCTCGGTTAGGCTTTCGGCCTTTTCAGTCAGCGCCTTGACGATCTGAGCGTTGCGCCATGCAGTCTCAACGGCGTCGCGGGCCTCTTCGAAAGGTTCGGGGCGCGCGTCTTTGGTCTCATCCAGACGCATGGCAAAGATGCCGCCGTCTTCGAGTTGATCGATCTGCGGGAAGTCATTGGCACTCAGCCCCGCAGCGGCTTCGCGGAAGGCACCATAGGCGGCGATGCCCTCGCTGCTGTCTTGGGTCCAATCGATGGTGCCGAGGCGCATCTTGGTTTCTTGGGCCAAGTCTTCGAGCGTGGCACCCCCGGCAAGCTGATCGTCAATCTCTTGCGCGCGGGCTTCGACGGCACGGGTGGCGCGGGTGATGGCGAGGGTCTCTTCCAGCACGTCACGGGCCTCTTCGAAAGGCACATGTTGCGCGGGGAGGATGGCGTTTACGCGGAACAGGGCCGGCCCGAGCGAGCTGGCCAGCGGGCCTACGATGTCACCGCTTTCGGCGTCAAAGACCGCATCGCCTGCATCATCAAGGTCGGATTTCGCGACATCGCCCAGATCGACATCCGCCAGAGCAAGGCCGCGCTCTTCGACCAGCGCCTCGAAAGTGGTGCCGTCGACCTCAAGCGCTGCGGCGGCGCGGTCTGCGGCCTCCTGATCGGCAAAGACCAGACGTTCGACCAAACGCCGCTCGGGCTGGTCGTATTCGTCGCTGCGGGCGTCATATTCGGCCCGCAGCTCTTCTTCGGGCACTTCGACTTCGTCCAGCAGATCTTCGGGGGCGAGCCAAGCGTAGGTGATGCTTTTGCTGGCGGGCAGCATGAAGTCATCGGTGTTGGCGTCGTAATAAGCGCGCAATTCGTCTTCGGTGGCGGCGGGCAGGGGCGCGTCGAGGTCATCCTCGCTGAGCCGGGCCCAAGTGAAGCTGCGCTCTTCGGCAACATAGTCGACCAGCGTGCGGGCATAGGTGTCGGGCATGGAGACGCCGCCCAGAATGGCGCGTTGGAGCAGGCCACGCGCGGCTTCTTCGCGGATCGAGCGTTCGAACTCGGCCTCGCTCATCCCGCTTTGCTGAAGGGCAAAGCGATAGCCTTCGCGGTCGAAATTGCCGTCGATCCCTTGGAAGGCCGAGATTGCCACGATCTCATCGCGCAGGGTGGCGTCACCGATGGAGATGCCCATTTCGTCGGCTTCGTGGTCCAGCGCGCGGTTGCGCACGATCCGTTGCAGCACGGCGCGGTCCAGCCCCATCTCTTGGGCGCGGGCGAAGGGCAGACTCTCACCGGTTTGCGCTTCGATCGCGCGGATTTCCTGCTGCAACTGGCGGGCATATTGATCGACCGAGATCGACTTGTCGCCCACGGTGCCGATGCTGCGCAGATTGCCGCTGAGGTTGATCGCGCCAAAGCCGCCCAGACCCAAGATCAAAAGGGCCATCAAGGCCCAGACGGCGGTTTTCGAAAAGCTGAAGCCCTTTTTGGCCATGACACGGTCCCTCGTTAATTTCGGACCTGTCTATGCGTTGCGTGGCAGGGCTGCAAGCCTGTCGAAAAGCACCTTCAGACCGGCGGCGTCGAGGTTGGCAAAGGCGATGCGCAGCTGGCTTTCGCCGCGGGCGTCACCTTCGGGCTGGAACATCGTGCCGGGAAGGCAGAGCACGCCTGCGTCGCGCACCAGATCGCGCGCCAGATCAGCCGAAGAGACGCTGAAAGGCTGGCGCATATAGGCGAAGTAGCCACCCAGCCCCAGAAGCTCCCAGCCCAGCGGTTCGAGCTTGGGCATAAGGTCGGCAATCGCGGCGCGGCGGGCGAGGATTTCCTCACGCTCTTCGGCAAGCCATGGGCCGAGGTTCTGCATTCCCCAAAGCGCGCCGTGCTGGCCGATCTGCGCGGGGCAGATGGCGACGGTGTCGAGGAACTTCTCGACCTCGGCCAACCGTGCGCGGCTGGCGATCAGCGCGCCGACGCGGTGGCCGGTCAGGCGGTAGGCCTTGGAGAAGGAATAGAGGTGAATGAGCGTGTCATGCCAATCGGGGTCGCGGAACAGCGCATGCGGCGGGCCGGGGCGGCTGTGGAAGTCGCGGTAGGTCTCATCAAGGATCAGCGCGATGCCGTGGCGGCGGGCCAGTTCGAAAAATTCCTGCACGAGGGCGGCAGGATATTCCACGCCGCCGGGATTGTTCGGCGTGACCAGCGCGATGGCACGGGTGCGCGGGGTGATGGAGGCCGCGGCCTTCTCGGGGTCGGGCAGCATGTCGGCCTCAACGGGCAGCGGCACCGCGGTGACGCCGCTCATATCAAGCCACATCTTGTGATTGAAGTACCACGGCGTCGGGATGATGACCTCGTCGCCCTCGCCGCAGAGCGTGGCGATGGCGGCGGCGAAGGCTTGGTTGCAGCCGGAGGTGATGCAGACCTGTTCGTCGGTCACCACGCCCGCGTATTTCTCGGCTGTTTGCCGCGCCAGTTCGGCGCGCAGTTCCGGCAGGCCCAGCACCGGCCCGTAGAGATGCGCCTCATCGTTGTTCAGCGTGACCTCGGCCATCGCACGGCGCAGCCCTTCGGGGGGCGGATCGACGGGCGCGGCTTGGCTCACGTTAATAAGCGGACGGTCAGGCGGGAAGTCGACGCCATCGAGCCAGCGCCGCGCCTCCATCACCGGGGGGAAGAACGTGGTGGCGGTGCGCGGAAGCGTCATGGGGGTATCCGGTCAGATAGGGGCAGGGCAGGTGGCGCGGGGCCGGTCAGTCCTTGCCGCGGTAGGGTTCGACATATTGCAGGGCCATGTCCCACGGGAAGAAGATCCATGTGTCCTGGCTCACGCCGGTGATGAAAGTATCGACCTGCGGCTCGCCCTCGGGCTTGGCATAGACGGTGGCGAAATGCGCCTGCGGGTAAAGCTCGCGCACCAGTTCGATGGTCTTGCCGCTATCGACAAGGTCGTCGACGATCAGGATGCCGGTGCCGTCGCCCATCATCTCGGCATCGGGGGATTTCAGCACTTTTGCCTCGCGGCGCTGGTCGGCGGCCCCGCCGCCCGAGTGGTAGGACATGACCGAGATCGTGTCGACGGTGCGGATGTCGAGTTCGCGCGCGACGATCATCGCGGGCGCCATGCCGCCACGGGTGATCGCCACCACGGCACGCCACGCGCCATCGTCGGGGCCCAGACCGTCGAGCCGCCACGCCAGCGCGCGGCTGTCGCGGTGGATCTGATCCCAAGAGATGTGAAAGCCCTTTTCATGGGGCAGGCGCGAGGCGTCCTTGGATTTGGTCATGGTGGTCCTTTGCAGCAGCTGGCGCGGGCACCCGCGCGAATTAATTTGGGCGGCTTATTCCTTGGACATGTCGGGCGCGTCAACCGCCTTCATGCCGACGACGTGATAGCCCGCGTCGACATGGAGGTTCTCGCCCGTGGTGCCGCTGCCCAGATCCGACAGCAGGAACAGCGCGGCCTTGCCCACGTCCTCTGTGGTGACGTTGCGGCGCAGGGGCGAGTTATACTCGTTCCATTTCATGATGTAGCGGAAGTCGCCGATGCCGGAAGCCGCCAGCGTCTTGATCGGCCCCGCCGAGACCGCGTTGACGCGGATGCCGTCCTTGCCCAGATCTTCGGCGAGGTATTTTACGCTCGCTTCCAGCGCCGCCTTGGCCACGCCCATGACATTGTAATGCGGCATCACCTTCTCGGCGCCGTAGTAGGTGAGCGTCAGCGCGCTTGCCCCGGGCGACATCATCTTCTCGGCGCGCTGCATCACGGCGGTGAAGGAATAGACCGAGATGTCCATCGACATGGCGAAATTGCCGCGGCTGGTGTCAACATAGCGGCCCCGCAGCTCGCCCTTGTCGGAAAAGCCGATGGCGTGCACGATGAAATCCAACTCACCCCAGCGTTCTTTCAGGCTCTCGAACAACGCATCAATCGACGCTTCATCGCCCACGTCGCAGGGCAGAACGATGTCGCTGCCAAGCTGCTCGGCCAGCGGGCCGACGCGTTTCTTCAGCGCTTCGCCTTGGTAGGAAAAAGCAAGTTCCGCCCCCGCATCGGCCAGTGCCTTGGCCACGCCCCATGCGATGGATTTGTCATTCGCCAGCCCCATGATGAGCCCGCGCTTGCCCTGCATCAGTTCGTTTCCCATTCCGCCGCCTTGTCTATGTTCTTGTCTATGTTCCGTTGAGGTTGTCTTGGTCTAGGCGATTGCAGCGCTACCATCAAGACTGCACAGGCGCCTTCACCCCCGAGATTGGCCATAAGATCGGCGGCTAACTGTCGGAAATCGGGTGAGGTTGTCCTTTGAGTTGCCGATTGTTAACAAATGCCATACCGAAGAGATCGGACCCCGGCGTAGAACCGGTGACAGGCAAAGCACTCTGAAGGAGATGCCGAATGGAGACGCGGACTGGTATTTTTGCGGGGGATGATCCCTTTGCAATTGCGCAGCGTTGGCTTTCCGAAGCAGAGGCGACCGAGCCTAATGATCCCAATGCCATCGCGCTCAGCACGGTAGATTCGCAAGGGCAGCCCAACGCCCGCATGGTGCTGCTGAAAGAGATCGAGCCAGAGGCTTTTGTCTTTTACACCAATTACGAAAGCCAGAAGGCGCAGGAACTTGACGGCGCGGGCAAAGCGGCCTTTGTCATGCATTGGAAATCCTTGCGCCGCCAATTGCGGGTGCGCGGCTTGATCAGCCGAGAGGACGGGCCGCAGGCCGATGCCTATTACGCCTCGCGCTCGCTCAAAAGCCGTCTGGGGGCTTGGGCCTCGCGCCAATCGCAGCCGCTCTCGGGCCGCGGTGCGCTGATGGCCGAGGTGGCCAAGGTGACGGCGCAGAAAGGGGTGAACCCTGAGCGCCCCCCGTTCTGGGGCGGCTACCGGATCACCCCGCTGGAAATCGAATTCTGGGCCGATGGCGAGTTTCGCCTGCATGACCGTTTCCAATGGCGGCGCGCAGATGTCGCGGCACCCTGGGCCGTGACCCGGCTCAACCCCTGATCTGACGGCGCGATACCCCATGAAAGATGTGTCTGAAACCCAAGCGGAACCAGCGGCGATAGATGACCCCCTCGAAGGCGTGGTCAAATGGTTCGACCCGGTCAAGGGTTTCGGCTTTGTCGTCGCGGATGCGGGCGGGGCGGACATCCTGCTGCACGTCAATGTCCTGCGCAATTACGGCCAAAGCTCTGTCGCGGATGGGGCGCGGGTGGCGGTGCGCGTC
Organism: Sulfitobacter sp. 1A12056; assembly: GCF_043558125.1. Lineage (NCBI taxonomy): Bacteria > Pseudomonadati > Pseudomonadota > Alphaproteobacteria > Rhodobacterales > Roseobacteraceae > Sulfitobacter > Sulfitobacter sp. 1A12056. The sequence continues at coordinate 441,999 of NZ_JBIFFY010000001.1, forward strand.
CAACAGACCGAGCGCGGGGCGCAGGCGGTCGAATTGCTTTCCGTCGAGGCGCCCAGTGAATTGCCCGCCGCCGTGGTGGAATTCGCCGGTTTCGATCCTGAGCAACTGGCCACCGCCGAGTTTGAGCCCGCCCGTGTCAAATGGTTCGACAAGGCCAAGGGATTCGGGTTTGCAAATGTCTTTGGCTGCGCGGAAGATGTGTTTTTGCATATCGACGTGCTGCGCCAATCCGGACTTTGTGATTTGCAACCGGGCGAAGCACTTGCCATGCGTGTGATTGTTGGCGATCGGGGTCATCTGGCGGCGGAGGTAAGCTCATGGGACGCGGTGATAGACGGCTAAAGGTCGGGCGACTGGCAAGGCATATGGCAGGGGCGGCACTGGCTGGCTTGCTGCTGACCGGCGCGGCGGTGGCCGAGGTTTGCCGTATCGATTCCGTGACGCTCCGCGGGGAGTGGGGGAAGGCCCGCTTCTCTGTCGAAGTGGCCGATGACACGGCGGAACGCGCCAAGGGGCTGATGCATCGGCGTTCGCTGCCCCTGAGCGCGGGCATGCTCTTTATCTACGAAAGACCTCAGCCCCTGAATTTCTGGATGCGCAACACGTTGATCCCGCTGGACTTGCTGTTCATAGACGAAAGGGGTGTGGTGCAGAAGATCCACCACTCCGCCAAACCGCTGGACGAAACACCGATCCCGGGCGGCGACGATTTGCTGTCGGTGCTGGAGATCAACGGCGGCCTGTCGAAACGCCTTGGGATCACCGAAGGCAGCGAAATCCGCCATCCGGCCTTTGCCGGGAACGCTCCGGCTTGGCCCTGCTAAAGACTTCGCGGATTTTCCAATTTTAAGGTCAATCGGGGCTTTTCAATTGGCGGGCTTATGGCTAAAGAAGCCCCAGTCGGAGCGTGGCGCAGCCTGGTAGCGCACCTGTTTTGGGTACAGGGGGTCGGAGGTTCGAATCCTCTCGCTCCGACCACTTTCTTACAACATCGCTGGTGTAGCGCTTCCCGCTTTGGTTGAGGCGCGCCCGTTGTCCTATCCTCATTCTGCACAAGATATAGTAGCTATCGCCGCCGCATTGGCAGGTTTGCGCCTGTGCGCGCCCAGATCGTGATGATTCTGCCGCGGTTCTTGACGCGGACATGGGGCAGGGGGCTTGGGCCGGGTGATCGTGGCACAGGGTTCACTTTCGGCGGCCTGTCGCCCGGCGGGTGATCTTGGGCTGTGGATGAATTCAACTAATCTCTCAAACACCTCCGCTAACCCGGCCCCGGCAATGGATTATTTCAAAGCCGCCCACCAATCGGACTTGCGGGTATCTTTGGGGATATCCTGAGGCTGAATCACTGGGGTAGGGCGCGGGGCAAATCGGGGGGCTTCGGTCAACTACCCGCCCCGAAATAATTCCGAAAAAAACCGTTGACCAATTAGTGTGATCTACGTCAGTTTGTGGGGGTCAAGTAAAGCGCCACAATATGTTGTGGTTAACGCAACGGGGCGCTTGGGCGGCGGGGACAGAGCATAGAGCCAGTGTTTCAATCGGTTTCGGGCCGCTTGCGTCAGCAGGTGGCGCGGGGAAGCTTTGTTCAAACTGCCAGCACATAGGGGTGAGACGGCCTGCCGTGGGCAGGTCGGCTCCAAATTTTGAGAGTTTGAAAAAGGGCAGCGACGATGAAGATTGAACGGAATTTCACCAAGGCCGGGCAGGATGCCTATGCGGATTTGGACTTTGTCACCACGGTGTCAGAGATCCGCAACCCTGACGGTTCGGTGGTGTTCAAGCTCGACAACGTCGAAGTGCCCAAATCCTGGAGCCAGGTCGCCAGCGACGTGATCGCGCAGAAGTATTTCCGCAAGGCGGGCGTGCCCAGCGAGACCCGCAAGGTCAAAGAAAAGGACGTGCCTGAGTTCCTGTGGCGTTCCGAACCCGCCGAAGGGGCCGAGATGGGCGGGGAGACTTCCTCCAAGCAGGTTTTCGACCGTCTGGCGGGCGCTTGGGCCTACTGGGGCTGGAAGGGCGGCTATTTCACCACCGAGGAAGACGCCCGCGCGTATTACGATGAGATGCGCCACATGCTGGCCAGCCAGCGCGCGGCCCCGAACAGCCCGCAGTGGTTCAACACCGGTCTGCACTGGGCTTACGGCATCGATGGCCCGGCGCAGGGGCATTACTACGTCGACTACAAAACCGGTAAGCTGACCCGGTCGAAATCCTCCTATGAGCACCCGCAGCCGCATGCCTGCTTCATCCAGTCTGTGGGCGACGATCTGGTGGGCGACGGTGGCATCATGGACCTCTGGGTTCGCGAGGCACGTCTGTTCAAATACGGCTCGGGCACGGGCACCAACTTTTCATCGCTCCGCGGAGAGGGCGAGAAGCTGTCGGGCGGCGGCAAGTCGTCGGGTTTGATGGGGTTCCTCAAGATCGGGGACCGCGCCGCTGGCGCCATCAAATCCGGCGGCACCACCCGCCGCGCTGCCAAGATGGTGATCGTCGACGCCGACCATCCCGATATCGAGGATTTCATCAACTGGAAGGTGCTCGAAGAGCAGAAGGTGGCCTCCATCGTCGCCGGCTCCAAGATGCACGAGCAGAAGCTCAACCTTTTGTTCGACGCGATCAAGGCATGGGACGGGGCCGAGGCGGATGCCTATGACCCCGCCAAGAACGCCGCGCTGAAACAGGCGATCCGCGAGGCCAAGAAGGTCGCGATCCCCGAAACTTACGTCAAACGCGTGCTGGACTATGCCAAGCAGGGCCACACCGGCATCGAGTTCCCGACCTATGACACCGACTGGGATAGCGAGGCCTACAACTCCGTCTCCGGCCAGAACTCCAACAACTCGATCCGCGTCACCAATGCCTTTCTGAAGGCCGTGGAGAAGGATGCCGACTGGGAGTTGATCAGCCGCACCGAGAACCGGGTTGTCAAGACCGTCCGCGCCCGCGACCTGTGGGATCAGGTCGGCCATGCCGCATGGGCCTGCGCCGATCCAGGGATCCAGTACCACGACACTGTGAACGACTGGCACACCTGCCCCGAGGACGGGGCGATCCGCGGCTCGAACCCCTGTTCGGAGTACATGTTCCTTGACGATACGGCGTGCAATCTGGCTTCGATGAACCTGCTGACCTTCCTTCAGGACGGGGTCTTTCAGGTCGAGGACTACATGCACGCTTCGCGCCTCTGGACCGTGACACTGGAAATCAGCGTGATGATGGCGCAGTTTCCTTCCAAGGAAATCGCGCAGCGGTCTTTTGACTTCCGCACGCTGGGTCTGGGCTATGCCAATATCGGCGGCTTGCTGATGAACATGGGCTATTCCTATGACAGCGACGAAGGCCGCGCTTTGGGCGGTGCCCTGACCGCGATCATGACCGGCGTCGCCTATGCGACCTCCGCTGAGATGGCGGGCGAATTGGGCGCCTTCCCGGGCTATGCCAAGAACGCCGAGCACATGCTGCGCGTCATCCGCAACCACCGCACCGCCGCCTATGGGAAGGCGGACGGCTATGAGCAACTCTCGGTCAAACCGGTGCCGCTGGATCACGCCAATTGCCCGCAGGCAGGGCTGGTCGACATCGCCAAATCCTGCTGGGACGAGGCGCTGAAACTGGGCGAAGCCCATGGCTACCGCAACGCGCAGACCTCCGTCATCGCGCCCACCGGCACCATCGGTCTGGTCATGGACTGCGATACCACCGGCATTGAGCCCGACTTCGCGCTGGTGAAGTTCAAGAAGCTCGCAGGGGGTGGATACTTCAAAATCATCAACCAATCCGTGCCTGCCGCGCTGGAAAAACTCGGCTACGGGTCGGCCCAGATCGAAGAGATCGTCAGCTATGCCGTCGGCCACGGCACCATCGGCAATGCGCCCGCGATCAACCACACCACGCTGGCAGGGCACGGCTTTGGCGCCAATGAATTGGCCAAGATCGACGCCGCGCTGAAACAGGCTTTCGACATCCGCTTTGTCTTCAATCAATGGACGCTAGGCGAAGCCTTCTGCACGCAGGTGCTGGGCATTCCGACCGAAAAGCTGAACGACCCGACCTTCGACCTGCTCCGCTCCCTCGGTTTCAGCAAGGCCGATATCGAAGCGGCCAATGACCACGTCTGCGGGACCATGACGCTCGAAGGCGCGCCGCATCTGCGCGAGGAGCATTACGACATCTTCGACTGTGCCAACCCCTGCGGCAAGAAGGGCAAGCGTTACCTGTCGGTCAACAGCCACATCCACATGATGGCAGCGGCGCAGAGCTTCATCTCGGGGGCGATCTCTAAAACGATCAACATGCCAAATGACGCGACGATCGAGGATTGCCAGAAGGCTTATGAACTCAGCTGGTCGCTGGGGATCAAGGCCAACGCGCTCTACCGCGATGGTTCGAAACTGAGCCAACCGCTGGCCGCAGCCCTCGTGGAGGACGACGAAGACGCTGCCGAGACGCTGGAAAGCGGCAACACGCATGAGAAGGCCGCCGTTTTGGCTGAAAAGATCGTCGAAAAGGTGATCGTCAAAGAGATCATCAAATCACACCGCGAGAAGATGCCACAGCGCCGCAAGGGCTATACCCAGAAGGCCAACGTGGGCGGTCACAAAGTTTATCTGCGCACCGGCGAATATGAGGACGGCAAGCTGGGCGAGATCTTCATCGACATGCACAAGGAAGGCGCGGGCTTCCGGGCGATGATGAACAACTTCGCCATCGCGGTCTCGGTCGGTCTGCAATACGGCGTGCCGCTGGAGGAATTCGTCGATGCCTTCACCTTCACCAAGTTCGAACCGGCGGGCATGGTGCAGGGCAACGACAGCATCAAACAGGCGACCTCGATCCTCGACTATGTGTTCCGTGAATTGGCGGTGAGCTACCTCGACCGCACCGATCTGGCGCATGTGAAGCCCGAGGGCGCGACCTTTGACGATCTGGGCCGGGGCGAGGAAGAGAACCTCTCGAACGTCAGCGAGTTGAGCGAGGGGGCCGCGAATAAGTCCTTGGAAGTGCTCAAGCAAATCAGCTCCACCGGCTATCTGCGCAACCGCCTTCCACAAGAGTTGGTAGTGTTGCAGGGCGGGCAGGGCGTCGAGCCGAGCACCGCCTACGCCCCCCAAGTGAGCGGCGGCGACGTGGCGGTCGCGGTGCAACCCTCGGCCTCTGCCAGCACCGGGGCGGTCAGCCTTGATGCGCGGGCCAAGGCCAAGATGCAGGGCTATGAAGGCGAAGCCTGCGGTGAATGCGGCAACTACACATTGGTTCGCAACGGCACCTGTATGAAGTGCAACACCTGCGGCGGCACCTCGGGCTGTAGCTGATGAGATGTGCCCCGAAAGGGGCGCGCAGGGGCAGGGCCGCAAGGCCCGCCCCGACGAGGCTGCCGGCGCGCCTCAGGCATACTTGCGCGAAAGGGTTAATTTCCGCGCTGCCATCCAGATTGCGTTAACCAAAATTAAACCAGTCTCTCCCTATCAAGGTCATGAAAGGGAGAATTTGATGAAACGTCTTGTTATATTGGGATTTCTCACCGGATTGCTGGCCGCTTGTGTGGAGCCCCCGGCCTCGCCCATGGAAGCTGCGGCGCGCAAAGCGGCGGCGGCAGAATTGACGGCGAAACAATGTGCGGGGTTTGCGGGCGGCTATGAAAGCGTGCGCAAGCTGCGGCATGATGCCAACCAAAATATCGCCACCGCGCGGCGACTTGGGGCCACAGATGCCACCATCGCCAAGGCAAGGGCGGATGTGCGTATGGCCTTTGATATGCAGGTCGCTTTCTCGACCCCGCAACAGGCCTGCAACATGATGGTGGGCGAATTGGCTTGGGCCACGGGGTGAGGGCGTCTAGCGATGCGCCACGTCGAGCCAGATCGGCAAATGGTCCGAGGCGCGGCGGGTCTGGGCCGTCTCGATCACACCGCCTTGGCGCACAGTAAGATGTTGGTCCAAGGCGATGCGATCTAGGAAGGCCACGGGCATCCGCGCGTGATAGCTTTTGCCCGGCGCATGAATGGTGAACCGTTTCGCCAGACGCCCGAGCCCCACCTTTTGCGACCATTCGTTCAAGTCGCCCGCGATCAGCGTGGGGCAGGCGGCGCATGCGTCGAGATGGGCGATCATGGCGCTCAGCTGCTCCTTGCGCGACGGACGCAGCAGGCCGAGATGCGAGGCGATCACGCGCAATTGGCGCGCGCCGAGATGCAGGTCGGCCACCATGGCGCCGCGCGGCTCCACCCCCGGCAGGGTCAGATGCGCCACCCGGTCGATCTTGGCCGAGGGGCGGACCAGAACGGCATTGCCATGCCAGCCGATGCTCACGTCGCTCGGCGTGGGCAGAGGGCGCAGGCCCGTCACCTCTTCGACCCGGTCGAGCGGCAGGGCCGAGGGGCGCGGCGCGCGGCGGCGGTCGGCCTCTTGCAGCACCACTACATCGGCATGCAGACTGCGGATGATCCGCATGATCCGCTCAGGATCGCGGCGCCGGTCGGTGCCCATGGCCTTGCGGATGTTATAGCTCACGATGCGCAGCGATTGCGGGGCGACGGCGGGGATCATAGGATGGGCGCTCCCAGACGAAACAGCCCTTCGGCCACCTTGCGGAACATCCCGCTGGGCGGTCTTTCCATGGCGCAATGCTCGGAAAGATGTTCGAACCAATCATGCAGCTTCGCGACCGAGGCCGCGTCATAGACAAAGAGCGTGACCTCGAAATTCAGCAGCATGCTGCGCACGTCGAAATTGGCCGTGCCCACCAGCCCCAGATCGTCGATGATCCCGGCTTTGGCGTGGATCATCCCGGGCTGGTAGTACAGCACATGGCCGCCTGCCTCATGCAGATCGCGCAGATAGGCGCCCCGCGCGAAATCGGCCATCCGTTGGTTCGAGCGTTCGGGGACCAGTACCCGTACATCCACCCCCCGCCGGGCCGCAGTGGTCAAAGCCGAACCGAGCGCCTCGGTCGGCACGAAATAGGGGGTCACCAACCAAATCCGCGCCTCGGCCAGATGGATCGCGCGGATCAGACCATCATGCAGCGGGTCTTCGGCGATATCAGGGCCGGAGGGCACGAGTTGCACCGTTGCCGTCCCGCCCGTATGGGCCGCGACCGAGGGGGCCGGGTCCAAAGCCTCCCCGCTGGCGACGCCCCAGTCTGAGCGGAACACATCGCCGAAACTCTGCACCGCGCGGCCTTCGAGCAGAAAGGCCAGATCGGTCCAGCCATCCTCCAAGGCCGCAGGCCCGAGGTAATGCGCGCCGATGTTCATGCCCCCGGAAAACACCCGCGCATCATCGGCGATGATCATTTTGCGGTGGTTGCGTAGGTTCAGATGGCCCGATCCCGGCAGTTGCAGTAGCGGAGAGTAAAAGCGTACATCGCCGCCCGCCTCGCGCAGGCGGCGCAGGGCGGCTGTCGGGCCGCGCAGGGTGCCCAAACGGTCCATCAGCAGCCGAACTTTCACGCCCGCCTTGGCGCGTTCGGTCAGCGCGTCGACGAAAATGCGTCCGGTGTCGTCATTGGCTACGATGTAAAAAAGCACGTCGAGCCGTTTCTCGGCCCCTTGGATCAGCGCCATCACCGCTTCATGGGCCGCCGTCGGGTCGCCCAAGAGCCGCAGGTCTTGGCCATGGACGGCGGCGGGCAGGCCGAAATACTGCATCGTCGCGTCAAGCGTATGCACAGGGCGGGGCGGCGGGCCGCCGGTATCGCCTTTCAGAAAGTGCACCGGTGAATAGCGCGAGGATTGTTTGCGAAAGCCAAGCCCCAGAAACAGCGGCACCGCGACCCAGGGCAGCACGATGATGAACAGTAGCCACGCCGCAGTCGATTGCGGCGTGCGGCGCTGTTGCAAAATCACGATCGCCGCGAGCAGCGTCAGGATCACGATGATGACGATTTCCAGATGGGTGGTGATCCAAGACATGGGGTGGGGCCTGCTCCTTCTTGCTGACAATACAAGCAGATAACGCGTTCAGTGGTGACAGCAAGCCTCGGACGGGGTCTACCGTGAGGGCATGGTGCGGGGCCGGGGGCGTTTTGGTGCTTTTCGATCGGGGAGCCTCTTTCGCGCGGTTGTCTCTGGGTCGTTTCTCTGGCGGAACTTTCGCTGCGGTGAGGGCAAACATGGCCGGGAATTCGTGTTGCGGCATCAACCCTTTGATTTAGCGAGATAAAATGCATCTGCGCGCCGCCTAATTCGACACATGATACATAACTTAAGCGGCCCCTAGCCGAGGGTATGTTGCAAATGTGCGACAATCAGCGCATCGCAATTCTGTGATGTGAAAAAACTGAAACCCAACCCTAAATGGGGCGTTGCGTGAGTGACCCTGCGGCGAGGATCGCGGGGTCACCTGTATTTAAGGAGCAGAACATGAAACGCACGACAACAATCGCCAGCATCGCCCTGATCGCATCCACCGCCTTCGCGGGTGCAGCAGCAGCCGGTTCGCTGGAAGACACCACCGTTGAAGCACCGGTTTTCACACCGGCGCCGACACCCGTGGCCGTTGATGGCGACTGGACAGGCTTCTACACCGGTCTTCAGGTCGGCCAGACCGACGTCGACAGCGACAGCGGCAACCTTGACGGCGACGACACGTCTTACGGTTTCCACGCCGGTTACGACTATGACTTCGGCAAATTCGTTCTGGGTGGCGAACTTGACTACGACAAGACCGACATCGATCTGGGCAACGGCGCAGGCGATGTGGACTCCGTGGCACGCGCCAAGGTCAAGGCTGGCTACGACTTCGGCAAGACACTGGTTTACGCAACAGCCGGTGCGGCCCGTGCCGACACAAGCGTTGGCGATGAAACCGGCCCCTTCGCCGGTCTGGGCGTCACCTATAAAGTGACCGACCGCTACACCGTCGGTGGCGAAGTGCTGCAGCACAAATTCGATGACGTAGGCGGCACAGGCGAAGATCTCGACGCGACCACGATCTCCCTGCGCGGTTCCATGCGCTTCTGATCGGTCTTGGCGGGATCACCCGCTTTGATGAAGGGCCGGCTTCCGAAAGGAGGCCGGTCTTTTTTGTTTACGCGGCGCGGCTGGCGCGCCCTTCGGCAAAGCGGCAGAGGTCGCGTAGGGCCGCCTCGAACGCGCTGTCTTCGATCGTCATGGCCACGCGGACATGGCCCGCCGCCGCCGCACCGAAACTTTCACCCGGCATCACCGCAATATGCTGGTCTTCCAGCAGGGCATCGGCAAATTCGCTGCCGCTGAGGCCCGTGGCGCGGATATCCAGCATCAGATACATAGCCCCTTGCGAGGGCACTGAACGCACCACGTTTTGAGTGCTCAAGACCCGTTGCGCCAGCGCGCGGCGGCGGGCGAAGGGGGCGCTGATTTCCACTTCGAAAGCGGGACCTTGGGCGAGGGCATAGTCGCTCGCGTCCTGAATAAAGCCCGGCACGCCGTAGTTGGTATGGGTGGCAAGGTCGATCAGGTCGGCGATGATGTCTTCAGGCCCGATGATCCAGCCACAGCGGCTGCCGGTCATCGCGTGCGATTTCGACATGGAGCCGATGACCAGCGTTCGCTCCGCCATACCGGGCAGGGCGCGGGGGCTGAGATGTGCACCCTCCCAAATCTGCGTGTCATAGACCTCATCCGAGACGAGCCAAAGGTCGTGATCTTGGCAAACCTGCGCGATCTCTTCCAAGGTTTTGCGGCCATAGATCACGCCGGTCGGGTTGTTGGGCGTGTTGATCAACAGCGCTTTTGCGCCCTCGGCGGCTGCCGCCAGATCCGCCCTGCGGGGCAAGAACCCCTGATCGGCCCGCGCTTCGACCGACACGGCCCGTGCCCCGGCAGCACGCAGGGTGCCGGGGTAGGTGGCATAATAGGGGTCGATGTAAAGCGCCGCATCGCCGGGGTCGCAGACCGCCATGAACGCCGCGAATAGCCCCGCTTGCCCGCCCGGGGTGACCACCACATTGTCGCGCGTCGTCGGCACGCCGGTCCGCTCTTCGGCGCGTTTTGCAATCCGGTCGCGCAGGGCATCGGTGCCCGGCACGGCGGCATAGCCGGTATGGCCACCGAGGGCGCTGCGGTGCATCTCTTGCAGGATCGGGGCGGCGGTGCGGATGTCATGCTCGCCGATGGTAAGCTCGGTCACCGGCACCCCCGCCGCGATCATCGCGCGCGATTTGTGAAACACTTCCCAGCCGTCGGACCCTCCGGCCAGAACCCCTTTGATGCGCGATGATCTATCCATGATGCCTCCGAAATTTTCCGCACAAGGGGGCAGAGCCTTGGGGCTTTGTCAATCCGCGCAGGCAAGGCGGAAGGCAGGGTTGCATAAAACTTAACCGGACAAGGGGCTTGGCGCAGGGCGGCGCGCTTGCTACAACCCGGTCATGAACACCGCAACGCTCATTATTTGCTGCATTACCCGCTGAGACATCCTCGCGGGCCGCTGTTCACGTCATTCCCATTCTGACAAAACTATGCCAAGCCCGCGTCACACCCGCGCAAGGACGCCTGCCCATGACCCGTGACCTGACGATCAAGCTGCACAATACCGCCACCCGGAAGAAAGAGGATTTCACCCCGATCGATGCGCAGAATGTGCGGATGTATGTCTGCGGCCCCACCGTCTATGACCGGGCGCATCTTGGCAACGCACGGCCCGTGATCGTTTTCGATGTGCTCTACCGCTTGCTGCGCCATGTCTATGGGCCGCAGCATGTGACTTACGTGCGCAATTTCACCGACGTGGATGACAAGATCAACGCCCGCGCCGCTGAGAGCGGGCGCAGCATTGGAGAGATCACCGCCGAGACGACGCAGTGGTATCTGGATGACATGGCCGCCGTGGGCGCCTTGGAGCCCGATCACATGCCGCGTGCCACGCAGTATATCCCCCAAATGGTCGCGATGATCCGCGGGCTGATGGATGAGGGCTATGCCTATGAGGCCGAGGGCCATGTGCTGTTCCGGGTGCGCAAATATGCCGAATATGGCGCGCTTTCGGGCCGGTCGGTCGACGATATGATCGCAGGCGCACGGGTCGAGGTGGCGCCTTATAAAGAAGACCCGATGGATTTCGTGCTCTGGAAGCCTTCGGACGAAGACACCCCCGGCTGGGATTCCCCATGGGGTGAGGGGCGTCCGGGCTGGCATATCGAATGTTCCGCCATGGCGCATGACCTGTTGGGGGAGCGTTTCGACATCCACGGCGGCGGTATCGACTTGCAATTCCCGCATCATGAGAATGAGATCGCCCAGTCGAAATGCGCGGGCCACGGGTTCGCCAATTACTGGCTGCACAATGAGATGTTGCAGGTCGAGGGCAAGAAGATGTCCAAGTCCCTGGGCAACTTCTTTACGGTCCGTGATTTGCTGGACCAAGGCGTGCCGGGGGAGGTCATCCGTTTCGTGATGCTCTCGACCCATTACCGCAAGCCGATGGACTGGACCGAGAAGAAGCGTGAGGAAGCTGAGAAGACCCTGCGCAAATGGTACCTTCAGGCGGCAGAGGCCGAGGCCGCGACGCCCGGGCCTGAACTGGTGGCGCTTTTGGCCGATGATCTTAACACCCACGGCGCTTTGACCGAATGCCACCGTCTTTCCAACGCGGGCGATACGGCGGGCCTGCGCGGGGCGCTGTCGCTTTTGGGGCTGCTGGACGATCTGATCCCCGAATGGGCCGCGGTTCAGGCGCTGGATCTGACCGATATCGAAGCCTTCCTCAGCGATGCCCGCGCCACTGCGATGGAGACCAAGGATTTCGCCGAGGTGGACCGGATCAAGAAAGCGCTGACCTCGGTCGGGATCGAGGTGCAGATGAGCAAGGATGGGGTGAAGCTGACGCCGCCGCCGGGCTTTGATCGGAGCCAGTTGGAGGGGTTGTTGTGACCATAGCCCCAACCGCCCCCCGGCGCGCATGCGCCATGCCCGACCTCCCCCCCGGGAGGGCACATCACAACATCCGCCACGCGCGCTGTGATCAGAAAGTGTCAAAGCGCCGGTTGTTCTATTCGGCAGGGCCCTCCCGAGGTAGGGCATGGCGCCTTCGCACCTCTGCTGAGGTTCGTGGCAGGAGGGCTACGTCATGACCCGCGCGCGTCTCAGCCTCTACGACACCACCCTGCGCGACGGGCAACAAACCCAAGGCGTGCAGTTCTCCACCGATGAGAAACGTCAAATCGCCAGCGCGCTCGACGCGCTTGGCGTGGATTACATCGAAGGCGGCTGGCCCGGCGCCAACCCGACCGACAGCGCCTTTTTCGACGCCGCCCCGCCGACGCGGGCAAGGCTCACCGCCTTTGGCATGACCAAACGCGCGGGCATGTCGGCTGAGAATGACGACGTGCTGGCCGCCGTGCTCAACGCAGGCACCAAATCCGTCTGCATCGTCGGCAAGACCCACGACTTCCACGTCAAAACCGCCCTCGGCATCACGCTGGCCGAGAACACCGACAACATCGCCAAATCCGTCGCCCATCTCGTCGCCCAAGGGCGCGAGGCGCTCTTCGACGCCGAGCATTTCTTTGACGGCTACAAGGCAAATTCCGACTACGCGCTGGAAGCAATCCGCGCGGCCTATGCCGCGGGCGCGCGTTGGATCGTCCTTTGCGACACCAATGGCGGCACGCTGCCCGATGAGGTTGCCCGCATCACCCACGCCGTGATCGCGGCGGGCATTCCGGGAGATCATCTGGGCATTCACACCCACGACGACACCGAAAACGCCGTGGCCTGCACGCTGGCCGCCGTTGACGCGGGCGCGCGGCAGATCCAAGGCACGCTCAACGGGCTGGGGGAGCGTTGTGGCAACGCCAACCTCACCACCCTGATCCCGATCCTGCTGCTGAAAGAACCCTATGCCAGCCGCTATGAGATCGGGGTGAGCCCTGAGGCGCTGCGCGGGCTTACACGCACCAGCCGCATGTTGGATGAGATCCTCAACCGCGTGCCGATGAAACAGGCGGGCTTCGTCGGGTCTTCGGCCTTTGCGCATAAGGCGGGGCTGCATGCCAGTGCCATCGCCAAAGACCCCAGCACCTATGAGCATATCGACCCCGCACTGGTCGGCAATACGCGCGTCATTCCGATGTCGAACCAAGCCGGACAATCCAACCTGCGCAAACGGCTGAGCGATGCGGGCCTCTCGGTCGCCAAGGGCGACCCGGCGCTTGGCCGGATCTTGGAGGTGGTCAAGGACCGCGAGGCGCAGGGCTATGCCTATGACACCGCGCAGGCGAGCTTTGAGCTGCTGGCCCGCGACGTGATGGGCCAGTTGCCGCATCTGTTCGAGGTCGAGCGCTACCGCGTCACCGTCGAACGCCGCCGCAATGCCGAAGGCCGGATGGTCAGCCTCTCCGAAGCGGTCGTGGTCATTGATGTGGACGGGGAAAAACGGCTCTCGGTCTCGGAATCGCTGGACGAGGATGGCGCGGACCGTGGCCCGGTCAACGCGCTGTCCAAGGCGCTGGCCAAGGACTTGGGCAAATACAGCAGCCTTCTGGAGGACATGCGTCTGGTTGACTTCAAGGTGCGCATCACCCAAGGCGGCACCGAAGCCACCACCCGCGTCATCATCGACAGCGAAGACGGGCAGGGACGGCGCTGGTCCACCGTGGGCGTCAGCGCCAACATACTCGACGCCTCATTCGAAGCGCTGCTTGATGCGATACGTTGGAAATTGATCCGGGACCGCGCCCAATGACAGATGATATGACCGCCTTTTTCACCCTGCACCGCGATCTGCCGCGCGAAGGGCCGGGGGAACCTGCGGATGTGAGCTGGGCCGTGGATCAGGTCGATCTGCCCGCGCGGGCCGAGATTGCCGATGTGGCCTGCGGCCCCGGCAGCGACATCGGCGCCCTGCGCGCGGCGATCCCGCAGGGCCATGTGACGGCCCTCGATCAAACTGCACATTTCGTCGACACCGCGCGGGGCCGTTTCGTGGCCGATGGCAATGTCACCCTGCTGCGCGCCGATATGGCCGCCATCGCCAATGAATATGATCTTATTTGGTGCGCCGGTGCGGTCTACTTTCTTGGCGTGACCGAGGCGCTGACCCGTTGGCGCAAATCGCTGCGTGCGGGCGGGGTGGTGGCATTCTCCGAACCCTGCTGGCTGACGGATAGCCCGTCGGAAGAGGCCCGCGCGCAATGGGCCGACTACCCCGCGATGAGCGACGCAGACGGCATTGCCGAGCGGGTCCGCGCGGCGGGCTATGAGGTCGTGGCGACCCGTGTCCTGTCGGATGAGGCTTGGGAGAATTACTACACCCCCCTGGAGGCACGGATCGAAAAGCTGCGCCCCGGTGCGGATGATGATCTGGCCCAAGTGCTCGACGCCGCCGAGGCGGAGATCGCCTGTTGGCGCGCGCATCGGGATGAGTTCGGCTATCTTCTGACGGTGGCACGCCCCACATGACCTTTGACGCCGATCTGAACGCCTGCGCCGCCATGGTAGAGCGCGCCGACCCTTGGCGCTTTCGCGCCGCCATGGCCGCCCCCGTCGAGACGCGCAAGCTGCTCTTCCCGCTCTATGCCTTTAACGTCGAGGTGGCCCGCGCCCCATGGGTCACCCAAGAGACGATGATCGCCGAGATGCGGCTGCAATGGTGGCGCGACGCGCTGGAGGAGATCGCCAAGGACGGCCCGGTGCGGCGGCATGAGGTGACCACGCCGCTGGCCCGTGCGATTGCGCCAGAGGATGCCGAACTGCTCGATGAACTCGTCGCCGCGCGGCGGTGGGACATCTACAAAGACCCTTTCGAGGATGCCGCGCATTTCGAGCGCTATATTGAGCAAACTGCAGGCCATCTGATGTGGGTCGCCGCCCGCCGCCTTGGGGCGACGGATGAAGCAGTGGTGCGGGATGCGGCCTACGCCACTGGCATCGCCGCATGGCTCTGCGCCATTCCGAATTTGGAAGAGGCGGGCCGCGTGCCGCTGCTGGATGGTACGGCGGAGGGTGTCTCGGCCCTTGCCAAGGGGGCGCTCGAGCGGCTGAAATCGGCGCGGGCCAATCGGGGGAAGGTCCCCAAGGCGGCGCGCGCGGCGCTGCTGCCTGCCGCCCATGCGGGGCCGGTCTTGCGGGTCGCGGTGGATGCGCCGGAAAAGGTCTCGCAAGCCGCACTGCCTGACCCGCGCCGCCACTTCGCGTTGCGGGCCATGGCGTCGCGCTGGTAGGCGCTTAGCTTGGCTGCGCCTCTTTGCGGCTGCGCAGCACCAGCCAGATCAGCGATCCGCCCGCAAGCACCAAGAAGGGCACCATGGCAAGGTTCACCGCCGCCCAGCCTTCCTGCGCCGTGCCGCCCGAACAGTTCATCAGCCCGCCCGAGGCCAGCGAGGCCACCGTCACGCCGCCGAACACCAGCAGGTCGTTCAGGCCCTGCATCCGCCCGCGCTCATGCGGCTCATGCGCGCCCGCCAGCATGGTGGTGGCCCCGATAAAGCCGAAGTTCCAGCCCAGCCCCAAAAGGATCAGCGCGACAAAGAAGTTGCCCAGTTCCACACCTTGCAAAGCCACCACCCCGGCGGCGGCAAGGATCGCAATGCCAAGGCCCATGATCCGCTCAACCCCGAAACGGTTGATCAGATGGCCAGTAAAGAACGAAGGCGCGAACATCGCCAGCACATGGCCGGTGACCACATAGCCCGCGCTGTCTTGGCTATAGCCGCAGCCGACGACCGCCAGCGGGGTCGAGGTCATCACGAGGTTCATCAACGCATAGGAGACCATGGCGCAGATCACCGCGACGGCGATGCGCGGCGTGGTCAGCAGTTCCCACCGGCTGCGGCCCTTGGGCGCGTCATGGGCCGGGATCGGCGGTTTCGGAATGTCGATGAAGAGAAACAGCAGCGCCCCGATGAGGTTCACCGCCACCACGGCCATATAGGTGCCAAGGAAGGGCACCACGAGGCTCATCGACGTGGCCGTGGCAAGCTGCGGCCCGATGATGGCCGAGACAAGACCGCCCGCCATGACATAGGAGATCGCCTTGGGCCGAAAATCATCCGAGGCGGTATCGGCGGCGGCGAAACGGTAGAAACCCTGCGCCGACATATAGATGCCCGTCAGAAGCGACCCCAGCAGGAAAACCGGAAAGGAGGCGAGATAAAGCCCGTAGGCCGCGACCGCGCCGCCCAAGGCACCGCCCGCGGCCCCCAGAAAGAACCCCGCCCGGCGGCCATAGCGCTGCATGATGGCCGAGACCGGCGTGGCCGAAAGCATGGAGCCCAGAACGATCATCGAGATCGGCAGGGTGGCAAGACAGACATTCGTCGCAAGCGACTGCCCGGCAAGACCTCCGACAAGGAAAATCATCGGCATCTGCGCCCCGAGAAAGGCCTGTGCTGCCACCAGCACCGCTACGTTGCGCCGCGCGCGTCTGTCGTCGATCATGTCTGAATTCCTCACTTCCCGCCAAGGGGTAGCCCTGCCCTTGGGTAAGGGCAAGCCCGGCAGCGGTTTTTGCGCCGCCGATCCCGCTTGCGCCCGGCGGCAAGCTCGCCGATGATCGCGCCGATGACCGCCGCCGTTCGCCCTTCGCTGACCCTTCTTTTGCTCGCTGGCACCGCCGAAGCGCGGCAGCTTGCCCGCGCCTTGACGCAGGCCGGGCACCGGGTCACCGCTTGGCTGACGGAGCCGCCGCGCGGCAACAATCCGATGCCGGTGGCCTATGAGATGCGCGATGCCGGGGATGCCGCGGCGCTGCGGCGCGATATGGCGGGCTTTGATGCGGTGCTCGACCTCAGCCACGGGTTCGATGCGGGGCTGAGCCACGCAGGCTATGCCGCCGCCACGTCTCTGGGCAAACCTTTCGTCAGCTTTTCGCGCCCCCTCTGGCCCTTGGACAACCCGCTGCTGCAATCGTTGCCGGATGTCGCGGCCGCCGCCCGTACCGTGCCGCCCGCTGCCCGCGTCTTTGCAGCGACTGGTTGGGCCAGCCTGCCAACCTTCCAACCGTTCAAGGGCGCGCGCCTCATGCTACGACAGACGAGCCGCCATGAACGCGCCGCGCCCTATGACTTTGTCGATCTGATCTTTGGCGAGCCGCCGTTCACCATGGAGAGTGAAACGGCATTGTTCCGCGACCTCGGCGTCGACCTGCTGATTTGCCGCAACCTCGGCGGGCAGGCCAGCCGCCCGAAAGTCGACGCTGCCCTGTCGCTCGGCCTGCCGGTGATCCTGATCGACAGACCGCCACTGCCAAAGGGCGCGCCTTGTCTGAGCGATCTCGACGCGATGCTGGATTGGGTGGCACGACTGTGAGCCTCGCGCCCCCGATCACCTGCGACGCCGATGTGGCCGAGGGCGCGGCATGGCTGGCCGAACGGGAGCCGCGTTTTGCCATGGCGCTGAGCAAAACCGGACCGCTGCCGCTGCGCCTGCGCCCGCCCGGTTTCGCGGGGCTGCTCGACATTATCGTGGGGCAGCAGGTGAGCGTGGCCTCGGCCCGGGCGATCTATGCGCGGCTGGTTGCGGCGGGGTTGGATCAGCCGGAGAACGTCCTGCGCGCCGGAGACGACGGCCTGCGCGCTGCGGGGCTGAGCCGCCCCAAGGCGCGCTATGTGCTGGCCTTGGCGGAACGTGATTTCGATTTCGACGCGCTGCACGGGCTGCCCGATGACGAAGCCATCGCCGCGCTGGTCGACATGCCGGGGATCGGGCCGTGGACGGCGCAGATCTATGTGATGTTCTGCCTTGGCCGCCGCGATATCTTTCCCAGCGGCGACCTGGCACTGCAAGAGGCGGCGCGGGGGCTCTTTGATCTGCCCGTCCGTCCCAGCCCGAAAGACCTCTCCGCCATGGCCGCCGCATGGTCACCTTGGCGGTCGGTTGCGGCGCGGCTGCTCTTTGCCTACTACCGGGTGTTGAAACAAAAGGAAGGATTGTCATGACACGGGTTTTGAACGCGGAGCGCCGCGAGCCGGTCTCTGGCACCACACGGTCGGTGGTGGTGTTCCTGCATGGCTATGGCGCGAATGGCGCTGACTTGCTGGGCCTTGCCGATCCGCTGAGCGAGCATTTGCCCGACACGCTTTTCGTCGCTCCCGACGCGCCCGAGGCCTGCGCCGGTGCGCCGATGGGCTATCAGTGGTTCCCGATCCCATGGATCGACGGATCATCCGAAGAGGAATCGATGCGCGGGATGATGAGCGCGGTCGAAGACCTCGACGCCTTCCTCGACGCGCTGATGGTCGACGAAGACGTGTTGCCCGAACAGGTCGTGCTCTTCGGCTTTTCCCAAGGCACGATGATGTCGCTGCATGTGGCCCCACGGCGCGAAGATGCGGTGGCGGGGATCGTGGCCTTCTCGGGGCGTCTGCTCAACCCCGAAGCGCTGGCCGAAGAGGCGCAGGTCAAACCGCCGGTGCTGCTGGTCCATGGCGATGCCGATGACGTGGTGCCGCCGCAATCCCTGCCGCAGGCCGCCGAAGCGCTGCAAGAAGCAGGGTGGCAAGACGTTTACGCCCATGTGATGAAGGGCACGGGCCATGGCATCGCGCCCGATGGGCTGAGCGTGGCGCTCGCCTTCATGCGCGACAAACTGGGGCTTTAACTCTTCATCTCGTCCCAGAGCCAGGGTTCGGCGAACTCGACCGAATTACCCGCGGGGTCGCGCACATAGAGCGAGCGCGCCCCGTTGGGCCAATCAAAACTGGTGTCGATCTCGACCCCGGCGGCCAGCAGCCGCGTCTCCATCGTGGCGATCTCATCGCGTTTCATTGCAAAACAGACATGCCCCGGGCCGCGCGCCCCATGGGGCGGCACAGGCATTTTCGGATTGCCGGGCGGCTGCGCCGTGGCGGTCGGGTTAAAGACCAGCAAAACCGAAGGGCCGAGCGCGAAGAACATATGCCGACCCGGCACCTCCTGAAACAGTTTCAGTCCCAGAATGTCGCGGTAAAACCCCCGCGCCGCGTCCAGATCATCGGCATAGACGGCGGCTTCGAGCAGGGATTGCGGCGCGGGCGCATCGGGCAGGGGGCTTTTCGACATGCCACAAGGTTAACAAACTCTGCCCATCTGTCACGCCTCTGTCGTAATCTTTGGGCAAAACCGGCGACATCTAGTGGTTCACCTTTGTCTTGCCAGAGAGAAACCGCGAGATATAGTGACTAAAACGGGCAGAGGACGCGACCAGATGGACGGCGATTTCAGGACCGAATTTACCCGCCACCCGGCGGCGCTCAAACACCACCCCGCGCTGGTGCTCAACGCGGACTACCGACCTTTATCCTATTACCCGCTGTCGCTCTGGCCATGGCAGGAAGCCGTAAAGGCCAAATGGCTCGACCGGGTCGAGATCGTCGCCGAATATGACGAGGTGGTGCGCAGCCCCTCTACGGTGATCAGGATCCCCTCGGTTGTCGTCCTAAAAGACTATGTCAAACCTCAAAAGCGCGTGGCCTTCACGCGCTTTAATTTATTTCTAAGGGATGAATTCCGCTGCCAATACTGCGGCGCGAAGGGCGATCTGACCTTTGACCATGTGGTACCGCGCGCCGCCGGTGGGGTGACCAGTTGGCAAAACGTGGTCGCCGCCTGTAGCCCTTGCAACCTGCGCAAAGGCTCGCGGCCCCTGCACCGCACGGGGCTTGCCCTGCGCAAACCGCCGCGGCAACCCGCCGCCGAAGAGCTGCGCAACATGGGCCGCAAATTCCCGCCCGGCCATCTGCATGAAAGCTGGATGGATTTTCTCTATTGGGATGCCGAACTGGAGGCCTGACCTCAGATATCCAGCTCAACCCAGATGGGCACGTGATCCGACGGCTTATCGCGCCCGCGCACGTCGCGGTCGATCTGGCAGTCGCGCAGCCGGTCCGCCACGGTGGGCGATAGCAGGAAATGGTCAATGCGGATGCCGTTGTTGCGGTTCCACGCACCGGCCTGATAATCCCAGAAGGAGTAATGTCCCGGCCCTTGGGTGCGCGCCCGGAAAGCGTCTGTAAGGCCAAGGTTCACCAGCCGCCGCCATGCGGCGCGGGACTCGGGCCGGAAGAGGGCATCTTCGCGCCAGCTGTCGGGTTTGGCAGCATCCTCGGCCTGCGGGATGATGTTGTAATCCCCCGCCATGAGGAACGGCGTTTCCTCGGCCAGAAGCGCTTCGGCACGGGCTTGCAGCCGCGCCATCCATGCGAGTTTATAGTCATATTTCGGCCCCGGCGCCGGGTTGCCATTGGGCAGGTAGAGCCCGCAAACCCGCAGCGCCATATCGTCGCCCACCACCGTTGCTTCGATCCAGCGGGCCTGATCATCGGCATCATCGCCCGGCAGGCCGCGGGTCACATCCTCAAGCGGGAGTTTCGACAGGATCGCCACGCCGTTAAAGGACTTTTGCCCGTGGGTTTCGACGTTATAGCCGCGCTCTTCGAGCATTTCGCGGGGGAAAGCCTCATCCACTGACTTGATCTCTTGCAGCACGACAACGTCCGGCTGCGCCTCGTCTAGCCAATCGGGAAGGGCCGCCGCGCGGGCCTTGATACCGTTGATGTTGAAACTCGCGATCTTCATATCCGGCCCTCTTTCGACGTCCGACTGCTATCGCGCAATTGGCGTCGCGGAGCAAGGGGAAGGCTTGCGCGCTTAAGGTGATTCTCGGGTCAGATTTCTTGCTATTATAGAAAGTCCGCGAGGCGGTTGCCCGTATTGTCTCGATCCTGCCCTGTGGGCGGCATTTCTTTTTCTCCACAGGGCGCAAGATAATTTGAGGAGTAAGGCGAAACTGTGGCGCGACCTTAATGTGGATAAGTGGTTCAGTACAATGCGTTAGCCGAAAAATGCTTGGATCAACACGCTTAACGTGCGTCAGTCGAAGAACTACATCTTTAAATTGCAAAGCCCTTTGAAAGGACCTCATGATGACCGCTATTTTTGCACGCGACTTTGCCCCAGTAACAGCCCCGCAGACAGAGGACAATCCCATGGCGTTTGGCGCCGGTGTTGGCCTTTTCACCACCGGCCTCAACCGTGGGGGCGGTGACATGTTGTTGGGCGAAGGGGTCGAGATGTTCACCACTGGGCTACAGCAGGACGGCAGCAGCATCACGCAAGGCGGCGGGGTCGGCCTGTTCACCACTGGCCTCGCCCCGGCTGAGGTGCTGCCCTTCAGCGGCTGAAGCCCTTTCAAGCGGGCGGCTTTGTCGCCCGCCGTTCCCCCTGTCGGAGGCCATGCGATGACCAATGTTGTTCTGCTCAGATCTGACGAAAGCCAAGACCAGGCCATTCAAAGGGCCCGGCTGATCCAAGCCTTCGCAGAAGGGCGTCACGCGCAGGGGGATGTTTTTTGGCTGAAGGAAAACGCCGAACTGCTCGGGGCGCTGGCGAGCACGGGGGCCACGCTCGACACCGCGGCGCTTCAGCCGCTCGCGGCCTTCCATCAGGGCTGCCGGAACCTGCTGCGCGATTTTCCTCAGTATTACCGTTTCATCCTGTCGATTTGTCTCGATCTCGAAGACCTCGGTTTGCCTCGGCACTACGGCGCGGCCCTTTGCGCCAAGGTTGCGCGGGCAGGGCTGGAGGGGGCGGAGCTGTCGGATCTGCAACGGGCCGAGGCACGCCGTCTGCTGCGCCGTCGGGGTGTGGGGCCGCGGGTGGAGGACGGGGCGCTCGGTCAACGGTTGCGCGATTTTATCGCCCGCAGTGCCACCTTCGCCATGCCCAATCGCAAGGCGGCCTATGAGTTGACCCATATCGTTTTTTACCTGTCAAACTATGGCCGCCGGCTCCCGGACCTGCCGGAGGCCGCGCTGAAAAGCCTGCATTTCACGGGGCTGCTGGCTTTTCTCGATCAGGATATGGACCTGCTGGCCGAGGTCTGCGCCGCGCTGCGTTTTGCCGGGCAGGCCCCAAGCCCGTTGTGGGAGGATGTTATTGCCGCCCGCCACCGTGCCATGCGGGTCTACACCGACGAAGGCGCGACTTTGCAGGACGATTACCACGAATGGCTTGTCACCGGCTGGGCCATGCAGATTGCGGGCCGCCCGATGCGATCCACCGATATCCCAAAAGGCGCATTGCGTTTTCACAAAAGCCGAAAGGGGGCAGGGGCCCTGCGCCCGCTGGCGGCTTGCCTCAACGACATGGGCGCAAACCGCCGGGCCGACTGGGGGCAGATGCGCCCGCATGTGCTGTCGTATCTTTGCCCGGAGAGCCACGCGACCCTGCTGCGCGCCGAACGCGCCGGGCCTTATTTCGAAGAGTTCTTCGAGGGGTTCGCCCGGGCGCGCGTTTAAACGCGCCCGACAGACCTACATCGAAAAGGACGTGCCGCAGCCGCAGGCCGCCGTCGCATTGGGGTTCTCGATGGTGAAGCGCGCGCCGATCAACTCTTCGGTGAAATCGATCACGGCGTCGGCCAAAAACGGCAGGGAGACGCTATCGACCACCACCTTCTGACCGCTGCCTTCGAGAATGAGGTCATCTTCGGCGGGCTCGTCCAGCGCGATGTCGTATTGAAAGCCCGAGCAGCCGCCGCCTTCGACAGCGATGCGCAGGGCCTTGCCTTCGTCTGCGGCCCCGATCTCGGCGAGGCGTTCAAAGGCGCGGGGGGTGACTTTGGGGGGCAGGTTCATCTGCGGGCTCCGATGCATCGGTTTTCTTTCGCGTTCCTCTAACATATAGAAAGCACAAGGACAGGTCACAAGGACCGCGAGAGAGGACCAGCCGCGATGCGCGCAGAATTCGCCTCTGATCCGGACACCGCCAAGGGACGGTTGGTGCCGGAAGAGGAAAGCACTTTTCGCTCCTGTTATCAGCGGGATCGGGACCGGATCATTCATGCCTCTGCCTTTCGGCGGCTGAAGCACAAGACGCAGGTCTTTGTGGAGCATGAGGGCGACTATTTCCGCACCCGTCTGACCCATTCGATTGAGGTGGCGCAGGTCGCGCGGACCATCGCAGGCGCGCTGCGTCTGAATGGCGAGCTGACCGAGGCGGTGGCGCTGGCCCATGATCTGGGCCACACGCCCTTTGGCCACACCGGCGAAGATGCGCTGCACAGGCTGATGGAACCCTACGGCGGCTTCGATCACAACGCGCAGGCGATCAAGATCGTCACCACGCTGGAGCGGCACTATGCCGAATTCGATGGGCTGAACCTGACGTGGGACACGCTGGAAGGCATCGCGAAACACAACGGGCCGGTGACGGGCGAGGTGCCCCATGCGCTGGCCGATTACGACGCGCGGCACGATCTGGAACTGCACACCCATGCCAGCGCCGAGGCGCAGGTCGCCGCGCTGTCCGATGATATCGCCTATAACAACCACGATCTGCACGACGGTCTGCGCGCAGGGCTGTTTACCGAAAGTGAGATCGCCGAACTGCCCATGGTCGGCCCCGCCTATGCCGAGGTTGACCGGCTCTACCCCGAGACCGACAGCTACCGCCGCCGTCATGAGGCGCTGCGGCGGGTCTTTGGGGTGATGGTCGGCGATGTGATTGAAACCTCGGCCAAACTGCTGAAAGACTCAGGGGCGAAATCCCCTGACGCCATCCGAAATCTGGGCCGCCCGGTGATCCGTTTCTCAGATCCCGTCTGGCAAGACCTGCGCGAGATCCGCAAGTTTCTCTTCACGCGCATGTATCGCGCCCCCTCGGTGATGGAGAATCGCGAGAAGGTGACCAAGGTGGTCGAGGACCTGTTCCCGCTGTTCCTGTCACAGCCCAACCTCTTGCCGCGCCATTGGGCGGCGGCGATCGAGGCGGCAGAGGATGAAACCGCGCTGGCGCGGATGGTGTCTGATTACATTGCGGGCATGACCGACCGTTTCGCCCTGCAAGAACACGCGCGTCTCTTCGACAGCGACCTGCGCAGCTTCCGCTAGTCTTCGCGGCATGGTAGTCTTCTTTTGATGATCCATAGGTGACATGACATGATACAAACCCCCGTTCTGCCGGAAAGTCTGGCCGGTGACGCGACCTTCGCGATCCTCTCGGCGGGGCAAGCGCCGGGGCCTACGGTGGCCAAACGCGCGGCGGATCTGGGGGCGGAGGTCGTGGCGATGGACCGCGATCCCGCGGTGCTGGCGCGGTTGATGAGCCAATCGGCCGAGCGTGTCGAAGGGCTGGCACTAGCAGGCGATCTCGTCTCACGCTTTGAACCGCTGCACCGCAACTGGGGCGGCACGCCGCTGCATATGGTGCTGAACCTGATGCCGCTTGAACCCGACGATTGCGCCAAGGGCATGGATGCTCAGATCCGCGGGCTTTCGGCCATGGTGCGCGCCTTGGGCCGTGGCCTCGTGGCCGGGCGGGGCTCTGTGGTGACCGTTTTGCCCCGACCAAGCCAGCCCTTGGCGCTGGCGGGGCACGGGATGATCGGCGCGGTCGAGGCGGCCAATGCCGCGCTCGACAAGGTCTTTGGCGCGCGGGGGGTGCATTTCCACCTGATCACTGTGCCCGAGGGGCAGGCCGAATTGGCCACGGACACCGCGCTGTACCTTGGGTCTGAGGCTGGCCGACGGCTCCGAAGTGGGCGTTTTGACCTCGGCTAACCAGACCGGCTCAAACGCCACTCCCCAACTTGGGCCGCGACGGCCCGACGCTTGATTGACTGCACCCCCGCACATGATAAACGGGCGGGGAACAAGGATACCCGACATGAACCTATTTGCCGAAATTCGCCATCTCATCATTGCGACGCTGGAACAGATGGTCGCGCAGGAAGCTCTGCCTGCGACCCTGAACTTTGACCCGATCACCGCTGAGCCGCCGCGTGACGCGGCCCATGGCGACATGGCCACCAATGCCGCGATGGTGCTGGCCAAACCTGCGGGCATGAAGCCGCGCGACATCGCCGAAGCACTGGCCGCGCAATTGCAAAACGATCCGCGCATCACCTCCGCCGAAGTGGCGGGGCCGGGCTTCATCAACCTGCGCCTTGCGCCTTCGGTCTGGCAAAACGTGGCCCGTCAGGTGCTGAACCAAGGCACCGACTTTGGCCGCGCGATCCTTGGTGCCGGTCAGCGGGTGAACGTTGAATATGTCTCGGCCAACCCGACGGGGCCGCTGCATGTGGGCCACACCCGTGGCGCGGTCTTTGGCGATGCACTGGCCAGCCTGCTTGACTTCGCGGGCTATGACGTGACGCGGGAATACTACATCAACGACGGCGGTGCGCAGGTCGATGTGCTCGCCCGTTCGGTCTATCTGCGCTACCTCGAAGCCAATGGCAAAGAGGTGGCATTCCCCGATGGCACCTATCCCGGCGACTATCTGATCCCGCTGGGCGAAGCGCTGGCCAAGATGTACGGCGACAAGCTGGTCGACCAGCCGGAAAGCGAATGGCTGGACGATATCCGCGAATTCGCAACCGACGCGATGATGAACCTCATTCGAAACGATCTGGCGGCACTGGGTGTCGAGATGGACGTCTTCTATAGCGAAAAATCGCTCTATGGCACGGGTCAGATCGAAGCGGCCATCGCCTCGCTCGAAGCCAAAGGGTTGATCTACGAAGGCGTGTTGGAGCCGCCGAAGGGTAAGAAGCCCGACGATTGGGAACCGCGTGAACAGACCCTGTTCAAATCCACCGAACATGGCGACGATGTGGACCGCCCGGTCAAGAAGTCCGACGGGTCTTGGACCTATTTCGCCCCCGATATCGCCTATCACTATGACAAGGTCAGCCGTGATTTCGACATGCTGATCGACGTCTTCGGCGCGGATCATGGCGGCTATGTCAAACGGATGAAGGCGGCGGTTTCGGCGCTGAGCGACGGGCATGTGCCGCTCGACATCAAGCTGACGCAGTTGGTGAAGCTTTTCAAAAACGGCGAGCCGTTCAAGATGTCCAAACGGGCAGGGACATTCGTGACCCTGCGCGATGTTGTGGATCAGGTCGGCCCGGACGTGACGCGCTTTGTCATGCTGACGCGCAAGAACGACGCGATGCTCGACTTCGATTTCGACAAGGTGTTGGAGCAAAGCCGCGAGAACCCGGTCTTTTACGTGCAATACGCCCATGCGCGGGTCGCGTCGATCCTGCGCAAAGCCGAAGAGGCGGAGATCGAGGTGGCGGATGCCACGCTGCTGGACGCGGACCTGTCCAAGCTTGACCACGAGGCCGAGATCGGCCTGCTGCGCAAGC
This sequence comes from Sulfitobacter sp. 1A12056, assembly GCF_043558125.1. NCBI lineage: Bacteria > Pseudomonadati > Pseudomonadota > Alphaproteobacteria > Rhodobacterales > Roseobacteraceae > Sulfitobacter > Sulfitobacter sp. 1A12056. The sequence goes on from NZ_JBIFFY010000001.1 coordinate 468,060, forward strand.
TTGCCGAATGGCCCCGTTTGGTCGAGACCGCCGCGCGCAGTAATGAGCCGCACCGGGTGGCCTTCTACCTCTATGAATTGGCCTCCGACTTCCACAGCCTCTACCACTTGGGCCGGTCTGAGGATGGCTTGCGCGCGTTGCAAGAAGGGGACGCGGCCACCTCGCAGGCAAAAATCGCGCTGTCGCGTGCCGTTGCGATTGTAATTGCGGCGGGTCTTGGTATTCTCGGGGTCACACCGGCGCAAGAGATGCGGTAACCGCACCAGCGCGCCGAAAACAGGCAACCCCATGACCAGACCCGCGTGGCGATGTATCACGCCGGGCAAAGAGGCAGAGATGGCAGATTTCACATCTTCCCCGACGACGGCGGGCTATGCGCCCGATTCCGCGCATAGCTACGCAGTGGGCAGCGCGCCCAAGACCCTGACAACGCTCACCAATATCGCGGGCGCCGTGGTGTCCTTGGCGCTGGTGGCGGGCATCGGTGTATGGGGCTACAAACTGCTTGTGCGCGACGTGACCGGCATCCCGGTGGTCCGCGCGATCGAAGGCGAGATGCGCGTGCGCCCCGAAGAGCCGGGCGGCGAATTGGCCCGTCATCAGGGGCTTTCGGTCAATGTCGTCGCCGCCGAAGGCAGCGCCGGGCGCCCGGCGGATGAGCTGCGCCTCGCGCCGCGCCAGATCGAATTGCAAGACGAAGACCAGCCCGTCAAAGTGGCAATGGTTGCCGCGAAGACACAGGGTACGGCGACGCCAGCCGTGGCGCGTGAGGATGACGGCGACCTGATCGACGCCTCCGAAGCGATCCGCTCGGGCAATGTCCAAGACCTCGTGGCGCAATTGACCAATGGCGTGGCCCCGCTCACCGGTGAGGAGGCCGCCGCTGGCGATCCTGTCGATGCCGCCGTGGCGATGGCGCTGGCCGATACCTCCGTGCAGCCAAAAGTAGTCAAGGCCGTGCTGAACGCGCCGGGCGTGCGCAACTCCCTGCGCCCGCGCCGCCGTCCGGCGGGCGGTGCCGTGGTGACACCCGCCGCCGTGCAACCTAATCCAGTGGCCGCGGCCACCCAAGAAGTCGATCCCGCATCGCTGCCCGCTGGCACCCGCATGGCACAGCTTGGCGCCTTTGACAGCCCCGAGGTGGCGCGCGAACAATGGGACCGTTTGCAGGGCCGTTTCGGTGCCTATCTCGAAGGCAAAAGCCGCGTCGTGCAAAAGGCCACCAGCGGCGGGCGGGTCTTCTACCGCCTACGTGCCATGGGCTTTAACGACATCGCCGACGCACGCCGCTTCTGCTCGGCCCTCGTGGCTGAAAACGCGGATTGCATCCCGGTGGTGATGCGCTGATGCGCCCCTTCGGGGCCACGATCCTCGACGCGACGGGCCATCGGCTCAGCGTCGAGGAAAAGGCGTTCTTTCGGGACGTGCGGCCCTTTGGCTTTATCCTCTTCGCCCGCAACATCGACAGCCCCGACCAGCTCCGCGCGCTCTGCGAAGAGATGCGCGAGGCGGCGGGGCATGAGGCCGTCATCACCATCGACCAAGAGGGCGGACGCGTGCAGCGTATGCGCGCGCCGCATTGGCGCGATTGGCTGCCGCCGATGGACCTCGCCGCCCGCGCCGGGGATCAAGCGCGCCACGCCTTTTACCTGATGTACCGGATCATCGCCCATGAGCTGCACAGCGTCGGGATCGACAGCAATTGCGCGCCGTTGATCGATGTGGCCGGGCCGGACACCCACCGTTTTCTGCGCAATCGCTGTTACGGCGAAACGCCGGGGCAGGTGGCCGAGATTGGCCGCGCCGTGGCGGATGCGCTGCTGGCCGGAGGGGTCTTGCCGGTGATGAAGCACATGCCCGGCCATGGCCGCGCGACGCTTGACAGCCACCACGATCTGCCCCGGGTAGCGGCCCGCCGGATCGATCTGCAGGCGGTCGATTTCGCCCCCTTCCGCAGCCTCCGCGACCTGCCGATGGGGATGACCGCGCATCTGGTCTATGACGCGCTGGATAATGCCCCAGCGACCCTGTCGCCCGAGGTGATGCGGCTGATCCGCGAAGAGATCGGCTTCGACAACCTCGTGATGACCGACGACATCTCGATGAAAGCGCTGCAAATGACCCCAGCGGAAAGCACCCGCGCCGCGATCGCGGCGGGCTGTGACGTGGCACTTTTCTGCAACGGCCCGCTCGAAGACCGCCGCGCCGTGGCCGAAGCCGCGGGCGAGATGACCCCCGCCGCCCAAACCCGCGCCCTGCGCGCGATGGATGCGCGGCAAACCCCCGATGACGTTGACATCGACGCCCTCAGCGCCCAGCTTGAGACGCTTCTGGGCGGGACATTGCATGGCTGACACGACATTTCAGGAAGACCGGGGCGGGGCGGGCAGCACCGTGGCCGACCGGCTGGCCGCCGAAGCCTTCATCATCGATGTCGAAGGCTATGAAGGGCCGCTCGACCTGCTGCTGTCGCTGAGCCGCACGCAAAAGGTCGATCTGCGCAAGATCTCGGTGCTGCAACTGGCGCGGCAGTATCTGGCCTTTGTCGAACGGGCAAAGGAGTTACGGCTGGAACTGGCGGCGGATTACCTCGTCATGGCGGCGTGGTTGGCTTTCCTGAAGTCGCGCCTGCTGCTGCCTCCAGACCCGACCGAAGAGGGCCCATCGGGCGAGGAAATGGCCGCGCATCTGGCCTTCCAGCTGGAACGCTTGCAGGCCATGCGCGACGCCGCCGCGCGTCTGATGGCGCGCGATCAGCTTGGCCGAGACTTCTTTGCCCGCGGCCAGACCCAAGAGATCACCAGCGTCAAAAAGGTCACCTATACCGCCACGCTGCTGGACCTGATGCAGGGCTATGCGCGCACCCGCACCCGTGAGGATTTCCGCCCCTTCGTGATGGACCGCGACAAGGTCTTCACCATGGAAGAGGCGCTGGACCGTATGCGCGGGCTGATCGGCTATGCGGGCGATTGGGGCGATCTGAACAGCTATCTGCCCGAGGGCTGGGAGAGCGACCCGGAACGCCGCCGCTCGGCCACGGCGGCGACCTTTGCCGCCTCTTTGCAACTGGTCAAAGAGGGGCATATGGAGATCCGGCAGAAAGAGATTTTCGCCCCCATCCAACTGCGCAAGAAGGATTGATGCGTGTCGGAAGAGATTGAAACCAAAGAAAAGAAACTGTTCGACGCGCCCTCGCTCGCCGAGCAGGAGCGTATGATCGAAGCCGTGCTTTTCGCCAGTTCCGAGCCGATCACCCTGCGCGAACTCGAAGAGCGTTTGCCGCGCGGCTCAGACGTGGGCGAGGCGATGGCCTTCCTGCGGCACCGGTATCAGGGGCGCGGCGTGCAGGTGATGAAAGTCGGCGATGCCTATGCCTTTCGCACCGCGCCGGACCTTGGTTTCCTGATGCATAAGGAAACGGTCGAGACCCGTAAGCTCAGCCGCGCGGCGATCGAGACTTTGGCGATCATCGCCTATCACCAGCCCGTCACCCGCGCCGAGATCGAAGAGATTCGCGGCGTATCGGTGTCGCGCGGTACGGTGGACCAGTTGCTTGAGATGGAGTGGATCCGTTTTGGCCGCCGCAAGATGACTCCGGGCCGTCCGGTGACCTTTGTCGTCACGCAGGAGTTTCTGGATCACTTCGGTCTGGAAAGCGCGCGGGATCTGCCGGGGTTGAAAGAACTGCGCTCGGCCGGGTTGTTGGAGAACCGTCCCCCCGCAGGACTGTTGCCCACCGTGGGCGATGGCGAAGACGAGCCGGAAGCAACCGAAGGGCAGAGCGAGCTCTTCGAGGATTGACCGGCGCCGCGTCTTTACGCGGAGCGGAAATGCTTCGACAGTTTCAGCCCCTGACCTTGGTAGTTCGACGCGATGTCGGCGCCGTAAAGCTGACTTGGGATCTGCGCCATATGCTCATAGACCAAACGGCCCACGACTTGCCCATGCTCCAGCACAAAGGGCGCCTCGTGACAGCGCACTTCCAGCACCCCGCGTGAGCCTGCGCCGCCCGCCTCTGCATGGCCAAAGCCCGGATCGAAGAAGCCCGCGTAATGCACGCGGAACTCTCCGACCATCACCAAATAGGGTGCCATTTCAGCGGCATAGGCAGGCGGGATCGTCACCGCTTCGCGGCTGACGAGGATGTAGAACGCGCCGGGGTCGAGGATGATCTGACCGTTGGTGCTATGCACCTCTTCCCAATAGGCGGCGGGATCGTAGTGGCCAATCTTGTCGAGGTCGATCACCCCGGTATGCGGCTTCGCGCGGTAGCCGACGAGGCTGGTGCCGGGCAGCCGCAGATCGACGGAGAAGCCCAGCCCCTCGTCGATCACGGCGGTCCCGTCAACGAGCGGTGTCTTATCGTGCAGCGCGCGCAGCGCGTCGTCGTCGAGGGTCGCATCCCCGCTGCCGAAACGAATCTGATTGAGCCGCATCCCGGGCCGCACCAGCACAGAGAAAGAGCGCGGGCAGATCTCGGCGTAGAGCGGGCCGGTGTACCCCGGCGCGATGCGGTCGAATTCGGTGCCGCCATCGGTGATGGTGCGGGTCAGCAGGTCCAGCCGCCCGGTGGAGCTTTTGGCATTTGCCACGGCAGAGACACCCTCGGGCAGCGCCAGCCGCTCCATCAGCGGCACCACATAGACGCAACCCTTTTCCAGCACGGCCCCTTCGCTGAGGTCGACGCGGTGCATCTCGAACTCCGCCAAACGATCCGAGACCTTGGCCCCATGCCCGGCAAGGAAAGACGCGCGGACGCGATAGGCGACGCTGCCGAGGCGGAGGTCAAGACTGGCGGGCTGGATCTGGGCAGAGGTGACCGCGGGATCGGCGGCAATGGCGCCGCTTTCGATCATCGCTGCAATCTGCTGGTTGGGGAGCACCCCGTTCATCGCATTGGGCATCGGGCGCGGCCTTCTTAAATGACAAACGCCCGCGCGTTACCGGCGCGGGCGTTTTGTTGTAGTCGGTTGGTCGGGCTAGCAGGACTCGAACCTGCGACCTTCCGTCCCCCAGACGGACGCGCTACCAGGCTGCGCCATAGCCCGACTACGTGGGCTTCATACCCGATCTCGCAGGGGGTGCAAGAGGGAATTGCCAATCTTTTCATCGCGATTAGAAATTTGTTTCCGCGCCGGCTTCTGCGGCCATGCGCGCGCGCAATTCGGCCAAATCCAGCAGCAGACCGGCGACCTGCGGTTGCACGTCGCGGGGCAGGCGATGGACACGCGCCCCGACGCTCAGCAGCCCCGGACGGGCGGGGAAATCGGCTTCGGGGGTGAAATCGGGCAGGTCGATGATCGCGGGTTTTGGCCTGTCGTCCTCGGGGTCTTCCGCCTCGGCTTCAGCGGGGGCGGGCGAAACCTCTGCGGTCTCCTCCGGCTCAGCCGCCAGCGGGCGCTTGAGGAACTCGGGCAGGCCGGTATCCGATGCAGGTTCCGGCGCGGGTTCTTCTTCGGGCTCAGCTTCGGACGCAGGGAGTTGCGGCGCGTCGGGCGTGTTGCTGTCAGAGGGGGCCAGCGGATCGGGCGTGGCCCGTGGGTGATCGTCGGCGGGCGGCATGGGCGAGGGGCGCTGCGCTGCCGCGGGGGCGGGTTCTTCCAGCTCTGCTGTCGTCTCCTGCCGCGCGTCGACCGTCTCAGCGCTCGCCTCATCCCCGCGCGCTTCCGTCTTCGCACCGAAGTTCAGAACCACACCGGTCTCAGGCCGGATGATGTCCGGCTTCGGCGCAGGGCGCGGCTCCACGAAATCCAACTCATCAAGCGGGGCGGAGAGGGAGGAGACATGGGTCATCCCTTCCTCACGCAGGATCTTCTGAACGCCTTTGATGGTCAGCCCATCGTCATGCAGCAACTTCTTGATCCCACCAAGCAGCAGCATATCGGCGGGGCGGTAATAGCGCCGCCCGCCCGCCCGTTTGATGGGTTTCACTTGGGTGAACTTACTCTCCCAAAACCGCAGAACATGGGCTTGGATACCGAGCCAGTCAGCGACTTCGGAGATGGTGCGAAAAGCGTCCGGCGATTTGACCATAGGTCAGGACTTGTTGCCTTCGGCAACCCGGTCTTTCATCAGATGCGAGGGGCGAAAGGTCAGCACCCGGCGCGGGTTGATCGGAACCTCTTCGCCTGTTTTCGGGTTGCGGCCCACACGCGCGGTCTTGTCGCGCACCGAAAAAGTGCCGAAAGAGGAAATCTTGACCTGTTCCCCGTCGACCAGAGCGTCGGACATATGCTCAAGCACGGCTTCGACCAGCTGAGCACTCTCATTGCGAGAAAGACCGACCTCACGAAATACAGCTTCGCTTAAATCCATGCGCGTCAATGTCTTGTTCGGCATTATATCCCCCATGCTTTCCAATAGCATATGCTGCTCAGATTTTTAGAGTCAACATCAATGCCCGGATCGAGCACGATTCGGCAGAGATTTTCCGCGTTAGCTCAGGGACTTACCAGCGCAGGACAACAGAGCCCCAAGCCAGACCGCCGCCAATGGCCTCGGTGACGATCAGATCGCCCCTGTTGATCTGACCACGCTCACGGCCCACCGACAGCGCCAGCGGGATCGAGGCGGCAGAGGTGTTGCCGTGGTCTTGTACGGTCACGACAACGCGCTCCATCGGCAGGTTCAGTTTCTTGGCGGTGCCTTGGATGATGCGGATGTTGGCCTGATGCGGCACGATCCAATCGACGTCTTCGGCGCTGACGCCGGCACGCTCCATGGCGGTATTGGCCGTGGCGGCAAGCTTTTCAACCGCGTGGCGGAACACTTGATTGCCCTGCATCCGCAGATAGCCTGTGGTGCCGGTGCTGACGCCGCCATCGACGTAGAGCAACTCGCGGTAGCGCCCGTCGGAATTAAGGTCGGTCGCGAGGATCCCGCGATCCTCGGGCGTGCCTTGCCCTTCTTGCGCCTCAAGCAGCAGCGCGCCCGCGCCGTCGCCAAAAAGCACACAGGTCGACCGGTCGGTCCAATCCATGATGCGGCTGAAAGTCTCGGCCCCGATCACCAGCACATTGCGCGCCTGACCGGAGAGGATGAGCGCATTGGCGTTCGCCAACGCATAGACAAAGCCCGCGCAGACCGCTTGCACGTCAAAGGCGAAACCATTGGTCATGCCCAGTTCGGCCTGCACCATTGTCGCGGCCGACGGGAAGGTGAGGTCGGGGGTGGAGGTGGCCACGACGATCGCGTCGACATCAGAGACATCGCGCCCCGCGTCTTCAAGCGCCTTGCGCGCGGCGGCGCTGGCCATGGAAGAGGTCGTCTCACCTTCGGCGGCGAAGTGGCGGCGTTCGATGCCCGAGCGCGAGCGGATCCATTCGTCATTCGTGTCGAGGGTCGCTTCAAATTCGGCATTTTCCACGACACGGGCGGGCAGGTAGTGGCCACAACCAGTGACAACGGCGCGCAGGCTCATTTGACGGACTCCTCAGCTGGCAGCGTCGCGGCGACGCGAGCGGCTAGCTTGTCATTGAATTTATTCTGCGACAACTGCGCGGCGAGTTTGATCGCAGCGGAGATGCCGGTCGCATCGGCGGAGCCGTGCGATTTCACCACCGTGCCGTTCAAGCCCAGAAAGACGCCGCCGTTCACACGGCGCGGGTCGATCTTTTTGCTGAGACGGCGCAGAGAGGTATAGGCCAGCAGCGAGGCGAGCCGCGACAGGGGCGAGTATTTGAACGCTTCGCGCAGCCTGTCGCCGATCATGCTGGCCGTGCCTTCGCCGGTCTTGATCGCGACATTGCCGGTGAACCCATCGGTCACGATGACATCGGCGCGGTTGCCCGAGATATCGCCGCCCTCAACGAAACCGACGAATTCAAACCCGGTGGCATCGCCTTGGGCGCGAATCAAATCATAGGCTTCTTTGAGTTCGGTGCGGCCCTTATGCTCTTCGGTGCCGACATTCAGCAGCCCCACGCGGGGGCGCTGCAAATCCATACCGTTGCGGGCGTAGGAGGTGCCCATCAGCGCGAAACGCAACAGATCATCGGCGTCGGCGCGCACATCGGCGCCCACGTCGAGCATCACGTTGAAGCCTTGCGGGTTGGAAGAGGGGTAGAGCACTGCAATCGCAGGGCGGTTCACGCCCGGCAATTTGCGCAGCCGTATCATCGACATCGCCATCAGCGCGCCGGTATTGCCGCAAGAGACAGCCACAGCCGCCTCTCCGCTGCGCACGGATTCGATGGCAGACCACATGGAACTGTCTTTGCCGGTGCGCACGACTTGGCTGGGCTTGTCGTCCATCGTGACGACATCCGTGGCGTGACGTATCTCGCAACGGCCCGACAACTCACCACGTTTGGCGATCAAAGGCTCCAACTGATCACGGGGACCATGCAGGATAAAACCGATATCGGGATTTGCTGTCGCAGAAAGCGCACACCCGGCAACAACTGCTGCCGGGCCTTCGTCACCCCCCATCGCGTCAACCGAGATCAGGGTGTGTCCGGCTTTCGCGTTGGGGTGATCGGGCTGGGCCGTCATCAGTGCGAATGCCTCACTGCCTAAGAGAAAACCTTAAAAACTACCGCAGCTTATGCTGCGTCGTCTTCCAGGTCCACTTCTTCGGTCAGGGCGACAACTTCGGCGTCGTCATAGTGACCGCAAGCCGCGCAGATGTGGTGGGGGCGCTTCAGCTCACCGCAGTTCGAACATTCGTTCGGGTTCGCCGCAGAGAGCGAATCGTGGGCGCGGCGGTTGTTGCGGCGGGATTTGGATACTTTATTCTGTTGGACAGCCATGTCTGGTGCCTTTGCCTTCGGGGTTGCTGACTTGGCAAAGCAGGCCGCAACCGTGTTTCAATTCGGACCCCGTTTCGGGCGTGACGACGCTTTAGGGCCGCAGCCGCGCAATGTCCAACCTTAATTCGGGTGAGGGCGGCAAAATAACGCGAAACCGGCGCGATGCAAGCGCGAATTTCCGCGGTTTTCCGCTTGTTTCCTTAGGTTTCGTCTTTCTTCAGCGCATCGCGCAGCGCGCCCAAGCCTGCAAAGGGCCGCGCGTCTTCGTCGGTCATCGGCTTTTTTCCCGGTTCGGCATGGACCATCTGGCCCAGTTCCGCATCGCCCTTGCGGGGATATTCCGGCACTTCCAGCGCCAGCGCCTCGATCATGACCTGCGCGGGGTCGATCCATTGGCCCAGAGGCTCTGCCGTATCGTCCTCAGGCATTTCGACCTCCTCTTCGTCGGGGAGTTCGAAATCATGGATGAAGCGGCGGGTAATATCGGCGTCGATCCGCGTGGTCACTGGCTCAAGCGTGACGACGCATGGCTGCACCACGGTCGCGCCCAGTTTCCCGTCAAGCTGCCAGTCCTGCTTGCCGAGCGGTTTGATGCTGCCCGAAAAGCTAAGTTTGCGCAGGGCCGAGAGATCGAGTTCCTCGGCGATCTGCGCCAGCGCTTCCGCCTCAGGGCGCAGCGCGAACGCGTTTGGCTCCGTCTGGGACAGGTCCGCGACCCGAAGAGCGGTTGGCGTAGGTGATTTGCGCGACATGAGATCCGACTTTCGTTTCTTGTACACTTGGGGTGCCTTGGTGTATGCGAAATAAAAGCCATAATCCGTCAGGGCAAGAGGGCAGACCAAATGCGCAAAACCAAACAGACCGGCAAGACGCACCTCCGGATCGCGGGTATGGGCGTTGCACTGCTTCTGACCGCCTGTAGCCCGCAGTATGAGAACCACGGCTATGTGCCGCCGCAAGACCAGCTTGAGCAGGTCGTTGTGGGCAGCGATACCAAGGAAAGCGTCGCGCAGAAGATCGGTGTGCCCACGGTTTCGGGTGTTTTGAGCGATGATAGTTACTATTACGTTAAAATGCGCAAACGCGCTCTTGGCTTCATGGCTCCGAAAGAGATCGAGCGTGAGGTGGTGACCGTCAGTTTCAACGAAGCCGGCGTGGTGTCGAATGTCGAACGCTTCGGGCTTGAACGCGGGCAGGTTGTGCCGCTGTCGCGCCGCGTGACGACATCGCCTGTGGCCGACAACACCTTCCTGCGCCAGCTTCTGGGCAACCTTGGCCGCTTTAGCCCGTCGGCCTTCGGCAGCTAAGTTCCCCTTGCCCTGCCCCGGCAGCGGGGCAGGGCCGCGGATAAGCGAAGGCGACCTCGCAGATGACCCAAGCGCCCCCGGGCCGATATCTGACGCGCGAAGCCCTCACGCCCGGGGACATCACCCGGGCGCAGGCGCTGCGGACGCAGTGTTTTCAGACCGGGACCGCCGACCGTGATGCATTCGACGCGGCGGCACGGCATTTTCTGATAGAGGATCGCGACAGCGGCACATTGGTCTGCTGCTTTCGCCTGACCCGGTTTCAGGGCGCGGAGCTGGCCCAGAGCTATGCCGCGCAGTTTTACGAACTGAGCCGTCTGGAGCGCACGCAAGGCGCCTTGCTGGAACTGGGCCGCTTTTGTATCCATCCAGAATGGCAAGACCCCGACATTCAGCGCCTCGCTTGGGGGCAATTGGCCCGGGAAGTCGATGACAGCAGGGCGGCGCTTTTGTTTGGCTGTTCCTCTTTCACGGGCACGGATCCGACCCGCTACCGCGATGCCTTTGCCCTGTTGAAACAACAGCATCTTGCCCCCGCGGAATGGCGCCCCCGCGTCAGGGCGGCTGAGGTCCACCCCTATGCCCGCGAGCGCCACAGCCCCGATCCCCGGCGCGCGCGCCAGCAAATCCCGCCGCTGCTGCGCAGCTATCTGGCGATGGGCGGCTGGGTCAGCGACCACGCCGTGATCGACCGGCAAATGGGCACGCTGCATGTCTTCACCGGGCTGGAGATCGCCGCGATTCCGCCCAACCGCGCGCGGCTTTTGCGGGCGTTGGCCTGAGGCCGCACCGCCTTTGGACATTGACCTTGCCCGCGCCGAAAGATAGCTGGCAGGCATGGCACGCGCACCCCTTTTACAACTCACCGACATTTCGCTGACCTTTGGCGGCGATCCTGTTTTCGAAGACCTCTCCCTCGTGGTGCAGACCGGCGATCGGTTGGCCCTGGTGGGCCGCAACGGCTCGGGCAAATCGACGCTGATGAAGGTCATGGCCGGGCTGGTAGAGCCCGACAGCGGGGCGGTTGTGGCCGGGCCCGGCGTCTCGGTCGGCTATATGGAGCAGGAGCCGGACCTCTCGGGCTTTGAGACGCTTGGCGACTTCGCGGCCCATGGGCTGGATCCGGGTGAGATGTATAAGGTCGAACGCGCCGGCGAGGGGCTGAAGTTTGACCCGGCGCGCCCTGTGGCCACCGCATCGGGCGGGGAGCGTCGCCGCGCGGCACTTGCGCGGCTGATGGCCGAAGAGCCGGAGCTGATGCTGCTGGACGAGCCGACCAACCACCTCGACATCGAAGCCATCGCATGGCTCGAATCCGAGCTAAAGGGCACCCGCACCGCCTTTGTCATCATCAGCCACGACCGCGCCTTCCTGCGCGAGCTGACCCGCGCGACCCTCTGGGTCGACCGCGGCACCGTGCGCCGTCAGGACATCGGCTTTGAAGGGTTCGAGGCATGGCGCGATCAGGTCTGGGAAGAAGAGGACATGCAGCGCCACAAGCTGAACCGCAAGATCAAGGCTGAGGCGCGTTGGGCGGTCGAGGGGATCTCGGCCCGGCGCAAACGCAATCAGGGCCGGGTGCGCGCGCTTCAAGAGTTGCGCGCCGAACGCTCGGCGCAGATCAAACGGCAGGGCACCGCGGCCATGGCGCTGGAGGCTGGGCCGAAGTCAGGCCGCAAGGTGATCGAAGCGAGCGGCATCGCCAAAAAATTCGGTGACAAACAGATACTGCGCGATTTCTCGATCACGGTGCAGCGCGGCGACCGGATTGCGCTGGTGGGGCCAAACGGGGTGGGCAAGACCACGCTGCTGAACATGCTGATCGGCAAAGAAGAGCCCGATGCGGGCGAGATCAAACTGGGCACCAATCTGGAACTCGCGCTGTTCGATCAGGCACGCGCGCAGCTTGATGGGGACATGACCCTTTGGGACAGCCTCACCGGCGATCCTGAAATGCGCGTCTCGGGCAAGGCCGATCAGGTGCTGGTGCGGGGTCAGCCGAAACATGTGGTCGGCTACCTCAAGGAATTCCTTTTTGACGAGGCACAGGCCCGCGCGCCGGTCCGCTCGCTTTCGGGCGGCGAAAAGGCGCGGCTGCTTTTGGCCAAGATCATGGCGCGCTCCTCGAACCTTCTGGTGCTCGACGAGCCGACGAATGATCTCGACGTCGAGACGCTCGACCTCATGCAGGAACTCTTGGGCACCTATGACGGCACCGTGCTGCTGGTCAGCCACGACCGTGACTTCCTCGACCGCGTGGCGGCGACCACCATCGCGATGGAAGGGGATGGCCGCGCCACCGTCTATGCGGGCGGCTGGTCCGATTATCTGGCACAGCGCGGGCAGGATGATTTCGCCCAAAGCGTGGTTAAACCCAAGCCGAGCAAACCCGAGCCGAAAGCGGAGAAAAAGCAATCCGCGGGCGGGCTCAGCTTTACCGAAAAGCACCGGCTCGAAGCCTTGCCTGCTGAGATCGAGCGGTTGGAGGCCGAGATTGGCAAGCTCGAAGAACTGCTCAGCGATGCAGAGCTTTTCACCCGCGAGCCGGTGAAGTTTCAGAAAGCCACCGATGCGCTGGTGCAGCGGCATGAAAAGCTCTCTAACGCCGAAGAAGAGTGGATGGCGCTGGAGGAGAAGGCGCAGGGCTAACCCCGCGCCTCTGCCAGAGCGATCTGCGGGCGGTAAGCGTTGCGGAATGCCGCGACGATGCTCGGCGGGGTGAGGAGGGTGACGCGGCCCTGCGGGCGTCGCTGCGCAGCCCCGTAGCCCTCCGGCGCATACGGGTGAAGCGCATCGCCGAGAAGCACGCCGCTCTGGCCGTCGTGATCCAAGACGAAACTGCCGCCGAGCAGGTCCTGCGCCTTTACATCCCCATGGCGGCGCTGACGAAAAACGCGCGGCACGGCCCGTTCGGCGTGCAACTGACGGTCCAAATCCGCGGCGGGGCCGGGGAGGTTGCAGCACGCGCGAAACCGTCGATAATCCGCAGCCCGGCATTCCGCGCAGGGGCGGTGACCGGCGGCAAAGGCCACGGCCTCATCCAGAAAGAACAGCTCGGTATAATGGCGGGGGCCATCAGCTTGCGACGGGGCCCCTTGAAGCTGAGCCGACAGCAGACCCAATTCTGATGCGCCCAACGGCGTTTGGGGTGCAGTCCGTTTTCGTCATGCAGGATGCCACGGTTGCCCATGAAGCTGCCCCGCGCCGGGTGGGCGATGATCTCCCCATCCGGTTGGACGCGGTTTTGCAGCGGCATCAGCGCATCCTGAGCGCGCCGTCGAGGCGGATCACCTCACCATTGAGATAGCCCATTTCGACGATGAACCCGGCCAGCCGCCCATATTCCGCCGGATCGCCAAGACGCGGCGGGTTGGGCACATCCTTGGCCAATTCGGCCTGAACCTCTTCCGGCAATCCGGCCAGCATCGGCGTTTTGAAGATGCCCGGCGCGATGGTCATCACGCGAATCCCTTCCTTGGCCAGATCCCGCGCCATCGGCAGGGTCATGCCCGCGATCCCGCCCTTGGAGGCAGCATAGGCGGCTTGGCCCTTCTGCCCGTCGAAGGCGGCGATGGAGGCGGTGTTGATGATCACCCCGCGCGCGCCGTCGTCTTCGGGGGTGTTCTTGGCCATAGCCACCGCCGCCAGCCGCGCCACGTTAAAGCTGCCGACGAGGTTGATGTCGATGGTGCGTTGAAAGGCGTCGAGCGGATGCGGCCCGTCGCGCCCCGTGGTTTTGATCCCAAGTGCGATGCCCGCGCAATTCACCGCCGCGGTGATCCAGCCCATCTTTTCTTGGGCATAGTCCACCGCTTCCTGCACCGAGGTCTCATCCGTTACATCGGTCAAGACGTAGTGGCCGCCGATCTCTTTCGCGATGGCTTCGCCCCGGGCAGCGTCACGGTCCAACAGGGTGACCTGCGCGCCCTGCGACGCGAAATAGCGCGCCGTGGCTTCGCCAAGCCCCGAGGCGCCCCCGGTGATGATGGCGGCTGTACTGTCTAGTTTCATGATGGCTCCCCCCCGATATGAACACTTGTTCAGTTCAGCACGAAGTCTCACCCCATGCAAGAGATGCCGTTGCGGCGGGAGGAGGGCGGTGAGAGTGGGGAAGACGGAGCAGACCGAAGCCCGCCCCGTGAGAGATCAGCCGACCTGCACCAGCGCATGGCGCTTCTTGCCCGCGCTGAGTTTGACCGGGGAGGACAGCGCGCCCGCATCCAGCATCAGGCCCGCATCGGTCAGCGGCTTGTCGTCGATCCGTGCGCCGTTCTCAGCGATCAGGCGCTTGGCTTCTCTGCCAGAACCGGCGAGGCCCGATTTCACCAGCAATTGCACGATGGAAACCCCATCGCCCACATCCGCCGCCGACAGGGTCAGGGTGGGCAGGTCATCGCCCACACCGCCTTTTTCAAAGACTTCGCGCGCGGTGGCTTCGGCGTTGCGGGCGGCCTCTTCCCCGTGGAGGAGACCGGTGACCTCATTGGCCAGACGCACCTTCGCCTCGTTGATCTCGGACCCCGCCAGCGCGCCCAGACGGTCGCATTCATCGACCGGCAGCTCGGTATAGAGCTTGAGGAAACGGCCCACATCGGCATCGGTGCAATTGCGCCAGAACTGCCAGAACTCATAAGGGCTCAGCATATCGCCATTGAGCCAGACCGCACCGCCCGCCGATTTGCCCATCTTCTTGCCGTCGCTGGTGGTCAAGAGCGGTGACGTCAGTCCGTAAACCTCGCCATCGATCACCCGGCGCGTCAGGTCGATGCCGTTGACGATATTGCCCCATTGATCCGACCCGCCCATCTGAAGAATGCAGCCATAGCGGCGGTGCAGCTCCATGAAGTCATAGGCTTGGAGAATCATGTAGTTGAACTCGAGGAAAGACAGCGATTGCTCGCGGTCCAGACGGGACTTCACGCTCTCAAAGCTCAGCATCCGGTTAATCGAGAAATGCCGCCCGATGTCGCGCAGGAAGTCGAGGTAGTTCAACCCGTCGAGCCATTCCGCGTTGTTCAGCATCAGGGCACCAGTCTCGCCCTCGCCGTAATCGAGGTATTGGGCAAAGACCTGACGGATGCCTTCGATATTGTCGTCGATCGCCTCGGGCGTCAGTAGCGGGCGCTCGTCCGAGCGGAAGGATGGATCGCCCACCTTGGTCGTGCCGCCGCCCATCAGGGTGATCGGCTTGCCGCCGCATTTCTGTAGCCAGCGTAGCATCATGATATTGACCAGATGCCCCACATGCAGCGATTTGGCCGTGGCGTCATAGCCCACATAGGCGGGAGCCGCGCCTTTCAGCAGGGCTTCGTCCAACCCCTGATAATCGGTGCAATCGGCCAGAAAGCCGCGCTGCATCATCGTGTGGATGAACTCCGATTTGGGATGGTATGTCATGGTGACTTGCCTCAAAACTGTATTGCGGGGCAATCTATATGCGCACGAGCGGCAAAGGAAAAGGCCATGAATACGGCCAAGCACAGGCAAGATGCCGGAACCGAAGTGGTGACGGCTTTGGGAATGATGTCGGGCACCTCTTTGGATGGGGTGGACGCCGCTGTTTTGCGTACCGATGGGCATGACATCGCCAGCTTTGGCCGCAGCGCCTATCGCAGCTATTCCGCCGAAGAGCGGCGCGTGATCGCCGCGGGGTTCGGCAAGTGGCACGGGGCCGAGGTTGAGGAGGCCGCCAAGGCGGTGGAGGCCGCGCATCTGGCGCTCTTGGCCGATCTGCTAAAAGATGCGCCTGAAGTCGACCTCATTGGTTTTCACGGCCAAACGCTGGCCCATGCCCCGCGCATGCAGGGCACGCTGCAAGTCGGCAACGGCGCGCTGCTGGCGCGTGAGATTGGCCTGCCCGTGGTCTGGGATTTCCGCAGCGCCGATGTGGAGCTGGGCGGCGAAGGCGCACCGCTGGCGCCGTTCTTTCACCATGCCTGCGCGCGTTATGCCGGGCGAACCGGGCCGGTGGCTTTCTTGAACCTTGGCGGCGTCGGCAACCTCACTTGGGTCGACCCGCGCGTCGCCCGCCCCGAAGAAGAGGGCGCGCTGCTGGCCTTTGACACCGGCCCCGCCAATGCGCCGATCAACGATTTGATGCAGGCCCGCCTTGGCCAAGACTACGACGAAGGCGGCAAGCTGGCCGCGCGGGGCAGGGTCGAGCAGGGCGCCTTGGAGCTGTTTCTGGCCGAGCCTTATTTCGCACGCATGCCGCCCAAATCCCTCGACCGGAACGATTTTGCCGAGATGGTGGCCCTTGTGGGTGAGCTCTCCGATGCCGATGCCTGCGCGACCCTCACTGCCATGTGCGCGGCTGGCGTGGCCGAGGCGATGCAGCATTGCCCAGCCCCGCCCGAACGCGTCTATGTGACGGGCGGCGGGCGGCATAATCCGGTGCTGATGCGAATGTTGGATGTCAGCCTCGATTGCCCCGTCGCCCCGGTGGAAGAGATCGGCCTCGATGGCGACATGCTTGAGGCGCAGGCCTTTGCCTATCTGGCAGTACGCGTGGCGCGCGGGCTGCCCACCTCGTGCCCCGGCACGACAGGCGTCCGCGCCGCCGTTGGCGGGGGCACCGTCAGCCGGGAGTGAGGTGAGCGGGGCGTTGCCTAACTTTGACGGAAAGGTGCCAGAGAAGGATTTTAAGGCCCCAACGTGCAGTCAGTATGCCGCCATATCGGCTGGCACGCCCACTTGTTAACAAAGTTGCGAAAAATACCCCCGTTACGCAATTTTCGCGAAACGCGATCGCGACTTCTCGCGTAGGTTCCCTGTGGGGGCCAAGGGTCGAAGGCATTCGACCGGCTTAGAGAAGGAGATTCGCTATGACTATCTTTCACACAGGTGCTTTCAAAAACAGCCTCGCCGTTACGGCAGTGACGCTCATGCTCGCACCCGCAGCGCAGGCCGAAATCGGCCTCGGGGTTGGGGTCAGCGTCGGGGGCCATGGCGCCCATGGCGGCGCGGATGTCGGTGTCGGCGCTTCGGTTGGCGGCAGTGACGGCATCGGGGCCGGAGTTGGCGCTTCGGTCGGTGGCAGTGATGGCATCGGGGCCGGAGTTGGTGCTTCGGTCGGTGGGGGCGACGGTGTGAACGCAGGCGTCGGCGCTTCGGTGGGCGGCGGTGACGGTCTGGGGGCCGGGGCTGGCGTCTCGGTCGGCGGGGGCAGCGGCCACAGCGGGACGGATGACCCCGATAGCCCCCCCACGGCGACCGCAGGCCGGGCGACTACCGGCGCCGACAACAGTGCGACCACCCCAAGGCCGATCAACATCGCGACCCTCATCGGCGCGCCGGTCTGGAGCAAAGACAGTGTCTTGGTGGGCATGATCGAAGAGGTTGCCCCGGGGCCAAACGGCAAGGTCGACGCGGTGCTGCGCCTCAACGCAGCCCTTGATACCGACCGGGATATCATCCGCATGCGCATCGCGCCGCGCCTGTCGGACCGTGGGGCGCTGAAGCTGGGGTATTCGAAGCAGAAGTTCCTACAGCTTTTCGCCGGGTAAACCGCGCAGCAATGAAAAACGGGGCGGCAATCTGGCCGCCCCGTTTGCGTTATTCGGCCTGCGCGGCCACATCCCTTAGCGGCATCTCAAAGAAACAGATCGCATCCCGCGTGAAATCCGGCATCGGTTGATAGGGCCCCCGCTCAACAAACCCAAGCGAACGATAGAGCGCGCGGGCAGGGGCGAAGCCCACGGAGGTATCAAGATAGACCTTCTCGAACCCGTCCTCCCGCGCTTGATCGACAAGGCGCTGACAGATCGCCCGACCCGCCCCCGTGCCACGGGCCGCATCGGTGACGAAGACGCGTTTGATCTCGCTCTCCGTCTCGGTCAGCGCATGGGACATGCCGCAGCCTAGGGGGATGCCATCCCGCTCGGCCAATAGGATGATGCCGCGTGGGCGGGCGTGTTCCTCAGGCAAGCGCGCCATCAGGGCGCTGTATTTGTCTTGGGGGTAAAAAGTCTCGACGATCCGTTGTTCGGTTGGGCCGAAGTGGTAGAGAAAGTCACGATAGGCCCAGCAGAGGTCCACCACCGTCGCGAGGTCCGCAGCGGTGGTGACAGGGCGGATGGTGAGGGCCGACATCAGCCGCGCAGGATCGAGCGGCCCGCGTATTGAGCGGTCTCGCCCAGCATTTCTTCGATACGGATCAACTGGTTGTACTTCGCCAGTCTGTCGGAACGCGCCAGCGAGCCGGTTTTGATCTGGCCGCAGTTGGTGGCGACTGCAAGGTCGGCAATCGTGGCGTCTTCGGTCTCGCCCGAGCGGTGCGACATGACATTGGTGTAGCCCGCGCGATGCGCGATATCCACGGCTTTGAGGGTCTCAGTCAGGGTGCCGATCTGGTTGACCTTGACCAGCATGGAGTTCGCCGCGCCGCGCCGGATGCCATCGCTCAGACGCGCAGGGTTGGTGACGAAAAGGTCATCGCCCACCAGTTGGACCTTGCCGCCCAAAAGGTCGGTCAGCGCCTTCCAACCGTCCCAATCGTCTTCGGCCATGCCGTCTTCGATGGAGATGATCGGGTAGTCGTTCACGAGCGCCGCGAGGTAGTCGGCGTTCTCTGCGCTGGACAGGGTTTTGCCTTCGCCGGAGAGGACATATTTGCCGTCTTTATAGTATTCCGTCGCCGCGCAATCGAGGGCGAGATACATGTCTTCCCCTGGCTTGTAGCCCGCTTTTTCGATAGACTTCAGAATGAAATCAAGCGCATCGCGCGAGGAGTTGATGTTGGGGGCAAAGCCGCCTTCGTCGCCGATCCCGGTCGACAGGCCCGCGGCGGAAAGCTCTTTCTTCAGCGTGTGGAACACCTCGGCCCCCATGCGCACGGCTTCGCGGATGTTTTCCGCGGCGACCGGCATGATCATGAATTCCTGAATGTCGATCGGGTTGTCGGCATGTTCGCCGCCGTTGATGATGTTCATCATTGGCACCGGCAGCACGCGTGCGGTGGTGCCGCCGATGTAGCGGTAGAGCGGCTGCGCGCAATAGTCCGCCGCCGCCTTGGCCGCGGCCATCGACACGCCCAAGATCGCGTTGGCGCCGAGGCGGGATTTGTTCTCGGTCCCGTCGAGTTCGATCATCATCTCGTCGATCTCGACCTGTTCCGTCGCCTCGACCCCTACAAGCGCCTCGGCAATCTCGCCATTAACCGCGGCGCAGGCTTCGAGCACGCCTTTGCCCAGATAGCGCGACTTGTCGCCATCGCGCCGCTCGTTCGCCTCATAGGCGCCGGTCGAGGCACCGGAGGGGACAGCGGCGCGGCCCATGGTGCCGTCTTCGAGGATAACGTCGACTTCGACCGTCGGGTTGCCCCGGCTGTCGAGGATTTCGCGGGCGTGGATGTCGATGATCGTGCTCATGGGCTTTGTCCTCATGTTCGGGTTTGTGGCGGTTTACCCCGGCAGGCCCGGCTTGGAAAGACCACGGCGGGGCCGGGGGGTGATTTTGCGTTCGCGCAGCAGGGTATAGACCCCCGAGGCGATGATGATCCCGGCCCCAACCAGCGTCAGGCTGTCGGGGGATTCGTCGAAAACCACGATCCCCGCCACCAGCGCAAAGAGCATGCGTGTATAGCGAAAGGGGGTGACAAAGCTCACCTCGCCCACACGCATGGCGGCGACGATGGCGTAATAGGCCAGCACCCCGATCACCATCGCTCCGGCGAGATAGAGCACCTCGGCCCCGCCGGGCATGGCGGCGGGCGTGCCTGCGGCCAGCATCAGGATCAGCCCTGCGGGGACCAAGACGATAAAGGCCAGAAAGCTAAGCTGCATGGAGCTGATGCTTTTGGGAACTTTGCGTGTCGCCAAGTCGCGCAAAGCGAGGCCGATGACACCGGCCACGGCAAAGAGCGACAGCGCGTTGAAGCCCTCCAGCCCCGGGCGCACGATCAAGAGCACGCCAAGGAAGCCCACGATGATCGCGCTCCAGCGCCGCCAACCGACCGGCTCGCCTAGAAACAGCGCCGCCCCGAGGGTGACGGCCAAGGGGGTCGCCTGCAAAATAGCCGAGGCCGAAGAGAGCGGCGTCAGCACGATGGCGGTGACGAAACAAAGCGTGCCCAGCACTTCGCCCACGGCACGCAGCAGGATTGGCTGCGTCAGCATATCGGCAGAGAACAGGCGCTTTCCCTGAATGCGCAGGATCACGGCAAAGATCGCCCCGCCGCCTGCGCCCAAAAGCGCGATGATTTGACCGACGGGGAGCGCATCGCTCGTCAGTTTGACGAACATGTCCTCGAACGCGAAACCGGCCATGGCCAGCACCATCAACATCGCGCCGCGCAGATTGTCCATGATCACGCCCCTTCATCCCGTGGTATTGCCCGTCGCCCATGAACCTTTTGCGACGAAAGGGCAAGGGCGCGCGATGCGCGTCATGCGTGTGGCACTGGCGCAGGCTCTACCGGAGTGCTAGCCCTATCGCATGAGATGGCCGATCCCCTCGCTCGCCCCGCGCGACACAGTGCTGACCCTTGCGGCCGGGGCCTTTGGTGCGCTGCTGTTCTGGTGGCTGAATGCGCCGGTCTATATGTTGCTTGGCCCGGTGATCGCGGTGAGTGTCTTAGGCCTGATGGGGGTGCGCACGGCGGTCGATCCGCGGCTGCGGGATGCCTGTTTCGTCGTGCTGGGCATCGCCGTGGGGGCAGGGTTCAACCAAGATGCGGTGAACGCCATGCTGCGCTGGCCACTGGCCTTTGTCTTTATGACCGGGGTGATTTGGGGGATCATGGCGCTGTGCCGTTGGATGCTGGCGCGGTATTTTGGCTTTGACGCCCGCTCCGCGCTTCTGGCCTCGGCCCCCGGGCATCTGAGTTTCGTGATGGCGATTGCCAGCGACAGCGGGTCGGACGTGCCGCGCATTTCGATCACGCAGTCGGTCCGGCTTTTGGCGCTGACCATCGTCGTGCCTTTCGCCGCTTTGCTGATGGGCGTCGACATGACCGGCAATATCTCCCCCGCGGGCGCGGGGATGAGCCTGCTGTCGATCCTCGTGATGATCGGCGTCTCCGTCCTCGTGGGGATCATCTTTGCCCGTCTTTCCGTGCCCGCGCCGCTCTTGATGGGGGCGATGGTGGTCTCGGCCATCGCGCATCTGACTGGGCTAGAGACTGGGGTTCTGCCGGGCTGGCTGACCCTTGTCGCCTATCTCGTGCTGGGCAGCCTCATCGGTACGCGGTTTTCCGGCATCACGCCTGCGCGTCTGGCAAGCGGGCTTGGCGCGGGGCTGGCGATTACCGGCGTGGCGGTGGGGCTGGCGGGCCTTGGCGCGGTGCCGGTGGCCTGGGCGCTCGGCATGCCGCTGGGGCATGTGCTGGTGGCCTTCGCACCCGGCGGTCTGGAGACGATGATCGCCCTCGGCGCCGTGCTGGCGGTGGTGCCGGGCTTCGTGGCCGCCTGCCACATCATGCGCCTCGTGGTGCTGAGCCTGCTGTTGCCCGCCATGCTCGCCCGTGTGGCGCGGCAAGAGCAGCGCGCCCCCGAGTGATCCGGCGTTAGCTTTTTAGGCGGACCATCAAGCGGTTGCCGTCTTTGCGTGTTTCCAAGGCTTTGAGGTCGGCGGCCAAGGCGCTCAGCTTGCCATGACCATAGGTACGGCTGTCGAAATCGGGATGCGCCGCCTGAATGGTTTGGCCGATCTGGCCGAGGTTATACCAATCGTCTTCGGTGTCGATCTTGTCCATCGCGGCTTTGAACAGGGGCAGGGCATCGCCCACCTTGGCCTTGGCCCGCGAGGGGGTGTCGGGCTCTACCTCGTCGAGGTTTTCGATCAGGATGAAGCGGTTGTAGACATTGCGCAGCGAATCGTGGGTCTTCTTCTCGCCAATGCCGATAACGGTCACCCCATCTTCGCGCAGGCGGTTCACCAGCGCGGTGAAATCGCTGTCGGAGGAAACGATCACGATTATATCGAAGCGGCGGCTGTGCAGGATGTCCATCGCCTGAATGACCAGCCCGATGTCGCTGGCGTTCTTGCCCTTGGTGTTCGCGGTTTCCTGATGCGCCACCAAACCCAACTCGCGGATCGGCGCTTTCCAGCCCTTGAGGTGGTCGTTCGACCAATCGCCATAGACCCGTCGCAGGGCGGGCTCCCCAATCGTCGTGACCTCCCGCATGATGGCTGCGGCATGTTTTGCGGGCACGTTATCGGCGTCGATCAACACGGCCAGCAAAGGGCGGTCACGTTCTGTCATGGGTCATCCTTCTTGATCGGCACACCGTAGAGTTCCATTCGGTGGCCTTGTAATTTGTAACCCAGTTTGCGCGCGATGCGTTCCTGAAGCTCTTCGATTTCCGCATCGACGAACTCGATGACCTCGCCTGAGTTCACGTCGATCAGATGATCGTGATGCGCCCGCTGCGCGTCTTCATAGCGCGCCCGGCCATCGCCGAACTCCAGCTTGTCGAGAATGCCTGCCTCTTCGAAAAGTTTCACCGTGCGGTAGACCGTGGCGATGGAGATACCGCTGTCGATATCGCTGGCACGGGTCAGGATCTCTTCGGCATCGGGGTGGTCTTCGCTGTCGTGAATCACCTGAGCGATGACCCGGCGTTGACCTGTCATGCGCAGGCCCATCGCCTCGCAGCGTTTGATGATCGGGTTGCGCATCGTCTCGCCCTTCGTCCGTCGGACTACGGTCCTAGCATTTTAGCACCGCCGGACGCCACCGGAATTGACCGCGCCGGTTGACTTTTGCGCCCGCACCGCCCATGTGGGGATCAAGCGAAGCCTTCTGCCGCGTGAGCAGTATCAGCGCCAAGCCCCATGAGGGGCCTCTGGGACGCTGACGACAAGGCCCGCCGATGTTCCCAAAATCACGCGTGGGGCCAAGCGCGACAGACGGGTGTGAGGCATGTGGCCTGCGCCCGCGATCTGGCTTGCGCGACCCCGTGGCGCCTGTTGAGTGGCGCGGCGAAAGAACATGGCGCGCGTTTTCGCGGGCCGGAAAGTGAACGAATGAGCGATTTTGACATGATGGGCCTGCCTGCCAAACTGGTGGCCCGATTGAAAGAGATGGGGCTGAACGAGCCGACCCCGATCCAGAAACAGGCGATCCCCCATGCGCTGAACGGGCGCGACGTGATGGGCCTTGCCCAGACCGGCACCGGCAAGACCGCCGCCTTTGGCGTGCCGCTGCTGGCCCAGATGATGGAGATCGAGGGCCGCCCCGCAGCGCGTTCCGTGCGCGGGCTGGTGCTTGCGCCTACGCGTGAGCTGGCGCAGCAGATCGCCGTGAACCTGCGCGGCTATGCCGAAGGCACGCCGATCAAAGTGGCGATGGTTGTGGGTGGTCAGTCGATCAACACGCAGATCAAGCGTCTGGAGCGTGGTGTCGATCTGTTGATCGCCACGCCGGGCCGTCTGCTGGACCTGCTCGACCGCCGCGCAGTCAAGCTCGACACGACGACCTTCCTCGTGCTGGATGAGGCCGACCAGATGCTCGACATGGGCTTCATCCATGACCTGCGCAAAATCTCGAACATGATCCCGAAAGAGCGCCAGACGATGCTCTTCTCGGCGACCATGCCCAAGCTGATGAACGAGATCGCCAACAGCTATCTCAACAGCCCGATCCGCATCGAAGTCTCGCCTCCGGGCAAGGCGGCGGATAAGGTGACGCAAGAGGTGCATTTCATCGCCAAGGCCGAGAAGACCGAGCTGCTGAAAGAACTGCTGGCCAAACACAAGGGCGAACGCGCGCTGGTCTTTGGCCGCACGAAACACGGCTCGGAAAAGCTGATGAAGACGCTGGTGAAAGCCGGGTTTGACGCCGCTTCGATCCATGGCAACAAAAGCCAAGGTCAGCGGGACCGCGCGATTGCGGGGTTCAAGAATGGCGACATTACCGTGCTGGTGGCCACAGATGTGGCGGCGCGGGGTTTGGACATTCCGGATGTGAAGCACGTCTATAACTTCGACCTGCCGAATGTGCCGGACAACTATGTCCACCGCATCGGCCGGACCGCGCGGGCGGGCAAGGACGGGGCCGCCGTGGCCTTCTGCGCCCCCGATGAGATGGGCGAACTGAAGGCGATCCAAAAGACGATGGGTATTTCGATCCCCGTGGCCTCGGGCCGTCCTTGGGAAGTGATCGATGAGCCAGCGAAACCCAAAGGCCGGGGCCGCAGACGCGGTGGTCGCCCCGGTGGTGGTGGCGGTCGTCCCGGTGGCGGCGGCGGCGGTGGTGAAGGCGCGGGCAAGCCAAGCGGCGGGCGGCGTCGCAGGCGTGGCGGCGGCGGCAAGCCGGGCGGCCAGCAGGCGGCCTGAGCCAACACTTACGACCTAAAAGAATGGCGCGCCCGGAAAACCGCGGCGCGCCATTGACTTATCCGATCCGGGCAGCGCTTCTGGCGGGATGGAACGCAAATCACATATCGACACATTCGGCGCCGTGGCGCTGGTGCTCTTCGCGCTGAACCTCGGTTTTAACCAAGTCGTCATCAAGGTCAGTACTGGCGGCTTCAACCCGATCTTTCTGGCCGGGCTGCGCTCTCTCGGGGCGGTGTTTTTGCTGCTGATCTGGATGCGGTTGCGGGGCGTCAGCCTGTCGATCCCGCGCGCTGCGCTATGGGGCGGTGTGGCGGCGGGGCTTTTCTTTACGCTAGAGTTTGTCTGTCTGTTCCTCGCGCTCGATCTGACCACGGTCAGCCGCGCCTCGATCCTGCTTTATTCCATGCCGGTCTGGCTTGGCATCGCCGCGCATCTTTGGCTGCCGGGAGAGCGGCTGAGCGGGGCGCGGCTCATCGGCATGGGGCTGGCCATGGGCGGCGTGGTGCTGGCGCTAAGCGATGGTGGAACCGCAGGGGCGCATTGGCTGGGCGATCTTCTGGCGCTTTTCGCAGCACTCTGCTGGGCGGGCATCGCGCTT
Organism: Sulfitobacter sp. 1A12056; assembly: GCF_043558125.1. Lineage (NCBI taxonomy): Bacteria > Pseudomonadati > Pseudomonadota > Alphaproteobacteria > Rhodobacterales > Roseobacteraceae > Sulfitobacter > Sulfitobacter sp. 1A12056. Next base: position 492,995 of record NZ_JBIFFY010000001.1, read on the forward strand.
TGCGTTCGTGTCACGCCGCTGGCCAAAGTGCCGCCCGCGCAGCAACTGATGATGCAACTGGTGATCTCTGCCCCGATCCTTCTGCTGCTTGCGCCGCTTTTTGGCCCCTTGCTGCGCGAGGTGGCCCCGGTGCATCTGGCGGGGCTTGCCTATCAGATCATCGCGGTGGCGAGCTTCGGCTTTTTGGCGTGGTTCTGGCTGCTGACGATCTATCCCGCAGCCTCCGTCGCCTCGTTTAGCTTCCTGTCGCCGGTCTTTGCCGTGCTTCTGGGCTGGCTGATCCTCTCGGAAAAGGTGGGGCTGAGCATTTGGGCCGCATTGCTGCTGGTGGCGGCGGGGATTTACCTGATTAACCGTAAACCCCGCGGCCACTAGGCTCAGGTGCCGCAGAATGTGGCAGGGACGATCTCGTCCTCGGTCGGCGGGCGCTGAAGCTCTGGGTCCGTCTCGACAAAGGGGGTGGCTAGGGCTTTCATTAACCGCTCGAAAGGGGCCATGTCACCCGCGACGGCGGCCTCGATCATCTCTTCAATCCGGTGGTTGCGGGGGATCACGGCGGGGTTCGCCGCATTCATCACCGCTTGCGGATCGGGCTCCCCTTCGATCCGCGCGCGCCAGCCTTCGGCCCATGTGTCAAAAGCGTCGCGGTCGGTGAACTGGTCGCGGGCTTGATCTGTGGGAAGCGCGCGGAAGGCATTGGTGAAGTCCGCACCATCCTGTTGCATCAGCCCCAGCAATTCGTTGATCAAGTCAACATCTTCGGCCCGTGGCGTCGAGATGCCGATCTTCGCCGCGAAACGGCGCAGCCATGCGGCTTCGATCAAGTCGGGCATGTCGTGGACGATCTCGGTGGCCTCTTCGACGGCGCTCTCCTTGTCCTCCATCTGCTGCAAGAGCGAGGTCGCCAGCTGCGCCATGTTCCAGACCACGATCTGCGGCTGGTTCCCATAGGCATAGCGCCCCTGCCGGTCGATGGAGCTAAAGACACGACCCTGATGGAAGGCATCCATGAAGGCGCAGGGGCCATAGTCGATCGTTTCGCCCGAGATGCTGCAATTGTCGGTGTTCATCACGCCGTGGATAAAGCCTAAGGCCATCCATTGCGCCACCAATTCCGCCTGCGCAGCACAGACCCCGCGCAAAAGGTCAAGCGGGCCATCGGCCTCGGGGTAATGGCGCGCGATGGCATAGTCGGTGAGGGTTTTGAGCGCGTCAGTCTCCCCGCGATGGGCGAAGATCTGAAAGGTGCCGACGCGCAGGTGGCTGGCGGCGACGCGGGTCACGATGGCGCCGGGCAGGGGGCCGCTTTCGCGCAGGATCGGCTCTCCGGTGGCGACGGCGACCAAGGCGCGGGTGGTGGGCACGCCCAGGGCATGCATCGCCTCGCTCACCAGATATTCGCGCAGCACCGGCCCGACCCATGCGCGGCCATCGCCCATCCGCGAATAGGGCGTGGGGCCAGAGCCTTTCAGCTGGATGTCGCGGCGCTGGCCGCTCTGATCGACGGCTTCCCCCAGCAGGATCGCCCGGCCATCGCCAAGCTGCGGGTTGAAGTTGCCAAACTGATGCCCGGCGTAAAGCTGCGCCAGGGGATCGGCCCCAGCGGGCAGTTCGTTTCCGGCGAAGACCTGCGTGATTTGCGCGGGCTCAGCCCCTTCGATACCCAGTTCCGCCGCCAATTCGGCGTTCCATGCCAAAAGCTGGGGCGCTTTGACAGGCGTGGGAGCCAGCCGGGTAAAGAACCCCTCTGGCAGGGCGGCATAGCTGTTATCGAAAGGAATACGCATCACAGGGTCCGGGACATAAGCATGTAATCCTCGCGCGGGCGAAAGCCCGCACGGGTATAGAGTTTCATCGCCGCGGCATTGTTGCGATCCACCTCAAGATGGACGGCCCGCAGCCCGCCCGCCGCCAGCGCCCGGGGCAGCGCGATCAGCGCCTCCGAGGCGATGCCGCGGCCCCGCACGCCGGGGCGTACGTAGATTTCATCAATGATGGCGTCCAACCCGCCGAATTCAACCGACCAGCCGAAACAGATCACCACATAGCCGATGGGCGCGCGGGGCGGGCCGATCAGATAGGCGGCGCCATGGGGGATACCATCCAGCAGCGGGGCCAGCCCGCGGCGGCGCTGTTCATCGCTCATCTCGATCCCCGCTTCGGCGTGAAATGCCGCAACAAGAGCGACAAGCTTGTCGAGATGCTCAGGCGCGCCGAGGGTGAGATGTGCGCTCATAGGCGGGCCAGCCTTTCGGTGAGCAGGGCAAAGAACCCGTCGGCATCAAGATCGCCTACGAAGAGCGCGTTGGGCGCCCGGTCGGTCACGCGCCACCAGTCGGCGACGGTCATGCCCATGGTCAGTTCCGACTGGGTCTCGATCTCGACATTGATATGACGGCCTTGGAAAAGATCGGGGTTGATCAAATAGGCGGTGACGCAAGGGTCATGCAGGGGCGCGCCATCGGAGCCGTATTTCTCTTTGTCGAACCGCTCGAAAAAATCGGTCATCTCGGCCACGGCGACGCCGACCTTGGTGCCAAGCGCGCGGAAGGCATCGTTGCGCGGTTTGGTGACCAGCGCCTTATGGGTCACATCGAGCGGCATCACGACGATCGGAATGCCAGATTTGAAAACGATATCAGCGGCATGGGGGTCGACGTAAATGTTGAATTCCGCCGTGGGCGTGATGTTGCCCCCTTCGAAATAGCCACCGCCCATCAGCACGATCTCTTGCACCTTTTCGGCGATGTCGGGCGCTTTTTGCAGGGCGGTCGCGATATTGGTCAGCGGCCCCAAGGGGCAGAGGGTCACGCTGCCTGCGGAATGGGCGCGGACCTGTTCGATGATAAAATCCACCCCATGCCCTTCGGCCAGTGGCATCTGCGGGTCGGGCAGGTCAGGGCCGTCGAGGCCGGTCTTGCCATGCACATGTTCCGCCGTCACCAGTTCACGCCCCAGCGGGCGGTCGCAACCGGCGAAAACCTTCACATCACTGCGCCCCGCCAACTCGCAAACGATCCGCGCGTTCTTCGAGGTCAGATCCAGCGGCACATTGCCCGCCACACAGGTGATGCCGAGAACGTCGATCTCTTCGGGGCTTGCTAGCGCGAGGAGGATCGCGACGGCGTCGTCTTGGCCGGGGTCGGTGTCGATGATGATTTTGCGCGGGGTCATGGGCTTACTTTCGTCAAATTGCTTGGGGCAGAGCCTTGCCGGAGGGGCCGGTCTTTGTCCAGCCGCTGCCCGGGGGATTAGCCGCGTTCCGCCAGTTTCACCGCATCCCACAGCGCGTCCATCTCGGCCAGATCACTGTCTTGCGGGGTTTTGCCCATGGCGGCAAGCCGGGCCTCGACCCCTTCGAACCGGCGGGTGAATTTGGCATTGGCGGCGCGCAAAGCAGCCTCCGGGTCCAGCCCCAGATGGCGGCCCAGATTGGCCATGACGAAGAGCAGATCGCCATATTCCTCCTCGACCTCCGCTTGGCTCAGCTGGTCCTTCGCCTCGACCAATTCGGCAGCCTCTTCGGTGATCTTGTCGAGCACCTGCGTCGTCTCGGGCCAGTCGAACCCCACACGCGCCGCGCGTTTCTGAAGCTTCATCGCCCGCAACAGCGCTGGCAGGCCGATCGCCACCCCGTCCAAGGTGCCCCCCTGTGCTTTGCCCGCGCGTTCGGCGGCTTTGATCTTTTCCCAATCGGCGGTCTGCTGTTCGGCGCTCTTGTCGCGGGATTCGTCGCCAAAGACATGCGGATGCCGCGCCACCATCTTATCGCTGATGTTGCGCACCACGGATTGAAAGGTGAAATGCCCCGCTTCTTCACCCATCGCCGTGTGATAGACCGATTGCAGCAGCAGATCGCCCAATTCGCCTTCAAGTTCGCCCCAATCGCGCCGGGCGATGGCATCGGCGACTTCGTAAGCTTCTTCGATGGTATAGGGGGCGATGCTGTCGAAATCTTGCTCGATATCCCAGGGGCAGCCCGTCTCAGGGTCGCGCAGGCGGCGCATGATTTCGAGCAACCGTTCGATCCCGGCATCTGAATCGTGAATGAGATCGGCTTTTGTGTTGTCCGGCATTGCAGGCCCCGTATGTCTGGTGTCAGATGCACCCTGACCAAACCAAACCCAAGGAGTCCAGCCCATGCCCGTGGTGAACCGCATCAATGCCTTTGCGGAGGATATGACAGCATGGCGGCGCCATTTGCACGGGATTCCCGAATTGGCGTTCGACTGCCATGAGACGGCGGCTTTCGTGGCCGAGCGGCTGCGCGCGTTTGGTGTGGATGAGCTGCACGAGGGCATCGCGACGACCGGTATCGTGGCGATTATCGAGGGGCAGGGCGAGGGCCCGACCATTGGCCTGCGCGCCGATATGGATGCGCTGCCGATCCAAGAGACAACGGGCAAGGACTATGCCAGCACGCGGAAAGGCAAGATGCACGCCTGCGGCCATGACGGGCACACCACCATGCTTCTGGGCGCGGCGCGATATCTGGCGGAGACCCGCAATTTCGCGGGCCGGGTGGCCCTGATCTTTCAACCCGCCGAAGAGGCGGGCGGCGGCGCGGGTGTGATGGTCGAAGAGGGCATCATGGAGCGGTTCGAGATCGCGCAGGTTTACGGGATCCACAACGCGCCCGGCTTTGACGAAGGCGCATTCTACACGACGCCGGGGCCGATCATGGCGGCGGTGGATGAGTTCCACATTCATATCAAAGGCAAGGGCGGCCACGGTGCCATGCCGCATGAAAGCCGCGACCCCGTCGTGGCCGCCTGCGGTATTGCTACGGCGATCCAGACCATCGTCAGCCGCAACCATGTCGCGGCGCAGGATCTGGTGGTCTCGGTCACGCAGATCCACACGGGCACCGCCGATAACATCATCCCCGAAACCGCCTATATCAACGGCACCGTGCGCACCTTTGACCGTGAGGTGCAGGCCATGGTGATGCGCCGGATGCAGCAGATCGTGGACGGGCAGGCGGCGAGTTATGACGTCACCGCCGAGTTGGACTATGAGGTCGGCTATCCCGCCACGGTCAATGATCCGGCCAAAGCCGAGGCCGCCATCGCTGCAGCGACCGAAGTGGTGGGTGCGGACCAAGTGCACGGCGATTATGGCCGCGAGATGGGTGCGGAGGATTTCAGCTTCATGCTTGAAAAACGCCCCGGTGCCTATCTCTTCCTCGGGGCCGGGGAAGGCGCGGGGCTGCACCACCCGGAATACGACTTCAACGACGAGATCGCGCCGCTTGGCGCATCCTTTTTCGCCCGTATCGTTGAGCGGGCACAGCCAGCAGGAGGCAAATAATGGCATTGGAAGACGCGGCCAAACAGATGGATATGGCCTTTACCCGCGAGGACCTCAAAGGGCCGAGCTATGAGTTGACCTTTGGCGGGGCGACCTCCTTCCTGCGACGGAAATACACTAAGGATCTGACCGGCGTCGACATCGCGGTGACCGGCGTGCCCTTCGACCAAGCGGTGACCAACCGCCCCGGCACGCGCCTTGGCCCCCGCGCCATCCGCGAAGCCAGCGCGCTGCAGGCCCCCGACGCGCCCTATGGCTGGGATTTCGACGTGCTCAGCGAATTCGCCATCGCGGATTACGGCGATCTGGCCTTCGACTATGGTCATGTCAGCCAGTTTCCCGCCGCCCTGACGGCCCATATCAAGACCATTCTGGATGCCGGTGCGGCTTCTGTCGTGCTGGGCGGGGATCACTATATCTCATTCCCGATCCTCAAGGCCTATGCGGAAAAATACGGGCCCATCAGCCTGTTACAGTTCGATGCGCATACGGATACTTGGCAAGATGACGACATGGACCGGATCGATCACGGGACGATGTTCTACAAGGCCGTGAAGTCCGGCATCGTCGACCCGTCGACCAGCGTGCAAGTCGGCATCCGCACCACCAATGAGGACACGATGGGCGTCAATATCATCGACGCGCGTGAGGTGCATGAGCAGGGGCCGCAGGCCACCGTTGCCAAGATCAAGGAGATCCTCGGCGATCGCCCCTGCTATCTGACCTTTGACATCGACGCGCTTGATCCGGCCTTTGCCCCCGGCACCGGCACCCCGGTGTGGGGCGGGCTGACCTCGGCGCAGGCGTCGATCATGCTGCGCGAACTGGCGGGGATCAACATCATGGGCGGTGATGTCGTCGAAGTCTCGCCCCCCTTCGACACCACAGGCGCCACGGCGGTTGCAGGTGCCCATGTCGCGACCGAGATCCTGTCGCTGCTGGGTCACCGCATGAGAACCGCGTGAGCGAGAGCCACGACATCACGCGCCAGTCCGCTGAAAGGCGGGCCGGCTTGCTTACTGCGACCTCCGTCGCCCCTGACCGCCGAGCTTTGAAAGGTGCTTAAAATGCTGTTCTGGATCATCGTGATCGCCCTCGTCGCCTTGGTGGCCTATGTCCGCCTTGCGCCCATCGACACCGCGCGTTGGCATGTGCAGGCAGACGGGCAGAAGATGGGCAAGACCCAAGGCACCAACAGCTATATCTGGCGCGTGCCCGTCGAGGGCGACGGGGCCGAGACCTTGGCCCAGCTTGACCGGGTGATCCTGCAAACCCCGCGCACCGAAGTCGTCGCCGGATCGCTCGCCGAGGGGCAGGTCACCTATGTCACCCGCACCAAATTGATGGGCTATCCCGATTTCACCACCATCGGCGTCTACGGTGACAACCCGCGCTATGTCGAGGTCTATGGCCGCTCGCGTTTTGGCCGGTCAGATCTGGGGGTCAACGCCAAGCGGGTCAACGGATGGCTTGATCAGATCGAGGCGCGATGACAGGCAACCCTGCTGCACCTCGCGCCACATCGGCACGTTGAGCGACATCTGGCATTGCGCCATGAACATGCGCCCATCCACTTGCAGGCAAATGGTCTCACCCAGTTCCACACGGGCGCCGCTGCTGTTGGTGCAATAGCAATCAATCGTCTTGCCGCCCGGCGCTTTGACATCCGCAAGGGCAGGGTGCAGGGCCGTCAGGCCCATAAGGCAGATGAGCGGCATAAGACGTGTCATACCCCACGATAGCACAAGCCGCCTCTTGACCAAAGCATTTGCATAAGCGACAGGAACCCCATGATCCCGATGCACCGCCTCGCGCAAATCTCGCAACGCTTCCAGTTTCTGGAGGCCAGCATGTCTGCGGGCTCTGATGGGGCCGATTTTGCAGCGCTCGCAAAAGAATACAGCGATCTCAAGCCCGTGGTCGATCAGATCGACCTTTATCAGCAGCTCCAGCGCGACCTCGAAGAAGCCGAGTTGATGCTGAAAGACCCCGAAATGGCCGAGCTTGCGCGGGAGGAGTTGCCCCGTCTGCGCGCCCGTCTGCCGGAGGTCGAGGAGGGGTTGCAACTCGCACTTCTGCCGCGCGATGCGGCGGATGCGAAACCCGCCATGTTGGAGATCCGCCCTGGCACGGGCGGCGATGAGGCGGCGCTTTTCGCCGGTGACCTTCTGCGCATGTACCAACGCTATGCCGAGGCACAGGGCTGGGGGGTTGACCTGATCGAAAGCCAGATGACCGAACTCGGCGGCGTGAAAGAGGTCGTGGCCCATATCACCGGTCAGAATGTCTTTGCCCGGCTCAAGTTCGAAAGCGGTGTGCACCGCGTACAGCGCGTGCCCACCACCGAAAGCGGCGGGCGTATCCATACTTCGGCGGCGACCGTGGCGGTCCTGCCCGAAGCCGAAGATGTGGATATCGAGATTAACGCAAATGACCTGCGGATCGACACGATGCGCTCTTCGGGCGCCGGTGGCCAGCACGTCAACACCACCGATTCCGCCGTGCGGATCACCCATATTCCGACCGGGATCGTCGTTACCTCGTCGGAGAAGTCCCAGCACCGCAACCGCGACAAGGCGATGCAGGTGCTCAAGGCGCGGCTCTATGATATGGAGCGCAGCCGGATGGACAGCGAGCGCTCTGCCGACCGGGCGGCTCAGGTGGGCTCCGGTGACCGGTCCGAGCGGATCCGGACCTATAATTTCCCTCAAGGGCGTATGACGGACCACCGGATAAACCTGACCCTCTACCGGCTCGAAGCCGTGATGCAGGGCGATCTGGATGAGATCGTCGACGCGCTCACTGCCGATGCCCAAGCGCGTCAGCTGGCGGAGATGGAGGGGTGAGCCCCCAAACCGCCGCCCAAGCCATGGCCGCCGCCGCCGGACGGCTGCGTGCCGCCGGTGTGCCCGATCCGGCGCGGGATGCGCGGCTGTTGCTCGCCCATGCCGCCGCTGTCGATGCCGCCCGCGTGACCCTCATCGCGCCCGAGGAAATCGCCCCCGAGGTTGCCGAACGCTTTGACCAGCTCATCTCCCTGCGCGCCGTGCGCGTGCCTGTCTCGCAACTCATTGGCCGGCGGGCCTTTTATGGCCGCGATTTCGCGATCAGCCGCGATGTGCTTGACCCGCGGCCCGAGACGGAGACACTGATCGACCTTGCCCTCGGCGAGGATTTCACCCGCATTCTGGACCTCGGCACCGGCTCGGGCTGTATCCTCGTCACCCTGCTGGCCGAACGGGCGGCGGCGACGGGGCTGGCCGTGGACCTCTCGGAAGCCGCCTGCCTTCAGGCCAGCGCCAATGCGGTGCAGCACGGGGTGGCCGACCGCACCGATATCCGGCAGTCCGATTGGTTCAGCGCCGTTGAGGGGCGGTTTGATCTGATCCTGTCGAACCCGCCTTATTTGGCCGCCGAGGAAATGGCCGATGTCTCACCGGAATTGCGCCAGCATGAGCCGGAAATGGCGCTGACTGACGGCCAAGACGGGCTGAGCATCTACCGCATCATCGCCGCCGAGGCGCAGGGCTACCTCACGGCTCAAGGCCGCGTCATGGTCGAAATCGGCTGGCAACAGGGCGAAGCGGTCCAGGAAATCTTTGCCGCGGCGGGCTGGGGCCGGGTCACGCTGGCGCATGATCTCGATGGGCGGCCAAGGGTCGTTTCAGCCGATAAACCGGCGTGAAATCGCGAAAAAACCGCCATTTGGCGGGCTAAGTGGCAGTTTCTTCTTGCCCAAGCCTTTCTGGCATGGTTAGTCAAGGGTGTTGCAGCGGTGGATGCCACAGGCGGTCCCGCGCGGCACTATGCCCAACATATCGCTTAGGCCGGGTTCAAGACGTGCTTTGCACCCCCGGTGAACGACACACAGCACACAAGGCTGACATCATTCCATGAATTCTCCCAGATCACGCTCCCGGTCGAAGAATAACCGCAAACGCTCGTCGCAAGGTGGCGGCGGCAATGTCGTCAACCGTGTTTTCGACAGCTCCGGCCCCGAGGGCAAGGTGCGCGGCACGCCGCAGCAGGTTATCGAGAAATACAACCAACTGGCCCGCGATGCCCAGTTGAGCAATGACCGTGTGGCCGCCGAGAACTTTCAACAGCACGCCGAACACTACCTGCGCCTGCTGAGCGAGGCACAGCGCGAAGTGGACCAGCGCCGCGAGGAGCAAGAGCGCCAGAACCGTGAGCGTCAGGCCGAGCGGGATCGCGAGCGGGCCGAGCGTCAGGAACGTGAGGCGCAGCAGGGCGGCCAGTCGCAGGGCGAGCAGCCGAAAGCCGACAAACAGCCCGAGCAGCAAGAGCCCGCGCAACAGCAGGCCGAGGCCGAGCCGAACAGCGAAGAGAGCACGCTGGTCGACACGCCCGAGAGCAAGCCCAAGCCGAAACGCGCCCCGCGCCGCAAGCCCAAGCCGAAAGCGGCAGAGGCACAGCCGCAAGAGGGTGGCGACAGCAAGAGCGACACCGCAAAGGTCGCAGAATAAGAAAAGCCCCGCGATTTGCGGGGCTTTTTTATAAGTGGTGAGGGTCGGCAGCGCGGGGCAGATTTACCCTTCCATCCCCGCCTGCACATATCTGATCCGCCCGTTGCGCCGCAGTACCTCTTCGCGCGGCGCCCAGTCATACCGCGGGTCGCTGGTGACCGGCGACCAGAACAGCTCACCCCCGCGCCGCCAAGGGTCAAGGACAAGCCCCGCCTGCATCGGCGCACCGGCGGCCGAGATGATGGCGGTGGAATGGTCCAGCAGGATCCGCGAGTCGCCATTGGCGATGGCGCGGTGCAGGTCGAGGGTTGCGAAACCCTCGGCCTTCAGGCGTTTCTCCAAATCCTCTGCCCAATGCCAACACAGGCCGCGCGGCTTGCTGCCGTTGTTGACCTTCACGTTATGGATCAGCGGCGGGTCGGTGATCTGATAGGCGATCGCCAGTTCATGGGTATGCCGGTAAGCGATCCGCGCGGCACGGGCGGCTTCTTCGGGATTTACCTGCGGTGAGAGGTTTTCGATAGCGCGGGCGAGTTCCGTGATCTCGGCCTCGGTGCCCATAGGCGGTGGGCCGTTGCGCGGCAGGGCGCAGGCGGAAAGCCCCAGCAATAGGGCAAAGACGAGCAATAGTCGGTAGAACATGGTTACCCCTTGGCAATCTCGCGAGCGAGGGCGCAGAACCCCTCAAGCGGCACCTGTTCGGCGCGGTCGGTGGGTTTCAGCCCCGCGGCGGTCAGACGGTCCTCAATATCCGGCGCAGCACCTTTAAGCGCCGAGCGCAGCATCTTGCGCCGCTGGTTGAAGGCCATCGCGACCACATGGCTCAGCACCTTCGGATCGGCAGGGAAGCGCGGCTCGGGCAGGGCGGTCAGATGCACCACGCTCGACGAGACCTTGGGCGGCGGGGTGAAGGCGCCCGGCGGCAACTGCATCACGATCCGCGCGTCGCTGCGCCACTGCGCCAGCACGGCCAGCCGCCCATAGGCTTTCGCCCCCGGCTGCGCCACGATCCGCTCCGCCACCTCGCGCTGGAACATCAGCGTGAGGCTTTGCCAAAACGGCGGCCACTCGGGCGGGGTGAGCCAGCGGACCAGCAGTTCGGTCCCGACGTTATAGGGCAGGTTGGCGGCCACCCGGATGGGCGGGGTTAGATGGCTCAGCGGGTCGACTTCAAGCGCGTCGCCTTCGATCACCGTCAGGCGACCGGGGTAATGTTCCGCCACCTCGGCCAGCGCGGGCAGGCAGCGGCGGTCCTTCTCGATCGCCAGCACATGACGCGCGCCTTCAGCCAGCAGCCCACGGGTGAGGCCGCCGGGCCCGGGGCCGATCTCCAACACGTCGCAATCGGCCATATCCCCGGCCTGTCGTGCGATCTTGGCCGTGAGGTTCAGATCCAGCAGGAAGTTCTGGCCGAGGGACTTGCGCGCGGCCAACTCGTGGGTATTGATCACCTCGCGCAGCGGCGGAAGATTGTCGATTGCACTCATGTTTTCTGGCCCATCTGCCATGCCAATTTGATCGCTTCGATCATGCTGGTCGGGTTGGCGCGCCCTTGGCCCGCGATGTCAAAGGCCGTGCCGTGATCGGGCGAGGTGCGCACGAAGGGCAGCCCCAGCGTCACATTCACGCCCCGGTCGAAATCCAAGGTCTTGATCGGGATCAGCGCTTGGTCGTGATACATCGCCACCGCCGCGTCATAGCCCTCGCGGGCGCGGGCGTGGAACATCGTATCGGCAGGCAGCGGGCCGTTCAGCGCATAGCCTTCGCCTTGCATCTCAAGGATCAGAGGCGCGATCCAGTCAATCTCTTGCCGGCCCATGCTGCCGCCTTCGCCCGCGTGCGGGTTCAGCCCGGCGACGGCAATCCGGGGGCGGGCGATGCCAAAGCGGTTTTGCAATTCCTGCGAGGTGATCTCAATCGTGCGGCGCAGGCCCGAAGGGGTCAGCGCCTGCGGCACCTGATCGAGCGCGATATGGATCGTGGCAGGCACGACGCGCAATTGATCAGAGGCGAGCATCATCACCACGTCGTCGACGCCTGCCAGCGCTGCGAGGTATTCGGTATGGCCCGGATAGGCGAAACCGGCCCCGTCTTGCAGCGCCTTCTTGTGGATCGGCGCGGTGCAGACGCCGCAGGCGGCGCCCGTCTGCACCAGATCGACCGCCCGGGCGATCACGTCGATCACCCCCTGCGCATGGCCGGGCTGCGGCACGCCCGGCAGGGCGACGCTGTCGAAGGGATGGGGGAGCACGGGCAGCGCGTCGGCACTGGGCGCGCTCACCTCAACCGGGCTGTCGATCACGCGGTGCGGGACATCCTGCGGCAGATGACGCGGGTCGCCGATCCAGACCATTGGGATGTCCTTCGAAAGCGCCGCCCAAGCGCGGGCGGCGATCTCGGGGCCGATCCCGGCGGGTTCACCGCAGGTGATGGCCACCGGCCGGGACGGGCGGCTCATTGGCGGGTGATACGGGCTTCGGCGCGGGCCTGTTCCAGCAGCTGTGTGGCATAGCCCTCAAGCTTGCGCTGCCGGATCGAACTGACCACCGCCTCGCGGTTCACATCGGCATTGGCCGCCGTGGTGCGGTTGCAGAGCATCAGGAAGACCAAAGTCTCCCCATTGGCACGGGTCAGCGCGGTGGAGACTTCGCCGGGGTCGAGTTTCGCCAGCTCAATGGCCACGTCCTGCGGGATCTCGGCGGGTGCCTTGGTGCCACGGTCCAGCACATTCGCGGGCTGGCCCTTGGCGACGCCATAGAGGTCGTCACATTGATCCACCTGACCGCGCAGCTCAGCCGCGCGCGACAGCGCAGCCTCGGAACGGCCACCGGGGATGTAATAGGCGGCATAATCGATTTCGGAATACTCGACGCTCGGCTTGCCGGTCTCTTCGATGCCGCGCAGTTGGAAAAGGGCCACGGCATTGGGGATCGGCAGCGGCGCTGTCACCTCACCCGGGGCGAGGGCCAAGAGGATGGGCCGCAGGCTGGCGGGCAGTTTTTCGAGCGGCGTCCAAGGCATCCGGCCGCCGCGCCCGCGCGAGGCTGTGGCGGAATGCTTGCTGGCATAGGACGAGAATTCGGCTTCCGAGCGGCTTTCCGAAATGCGTTCGGCCAGCGCGTTCACCTGATCGGCATTCTGCGGCGGGGCGGGAATGATGATCTCAGACAACAGCACGCGCAGACCGTTGTTGCCCCGGCTGCTGCCAAGCGCGCGATCCACCTCTTCGTCGGTGATGTTAACGCGGCCATTATAGCGCGCGCGAATAAGGTCACGCCATGCAGCGCTGATCACGATGAAATCGCGAAAGGTCTCTTCGGAAATCTGCGCTTGGCCAAGGACTTTCAGAAACTCCTCGGTTGTCAGATCCGCGCGGCTGGCAAATTCCGCCATGCCGGATCGAATGCCCTCGGGGGTGACTTCAAGCCCGGCTTGATCCAAAATTTGCCCACGCAGGCGGTCGTCGATCAGACTGTCGATCACGCTGTCGGTATCGGTCCCGGGCGCGCCGATCAACTGCATGAAGCGCTGGCGCTGCTGCACTTCGTAGCCGGTGATCACCTCGTCATTGACACGGGCCACAGGCGCAAAGAGGTTCTGCGCCGCTGCGGATTGGCCGATGACCAGAGCAAGGGCGAGTGCCGCAGTCCCACGGATCCCGGCGCGGACGGTCTGTTTCGTTACTTCCCACATGAGCGTACGTATCTTTCTGTTCCGGTGTTTGCGGCAAAGCCCCTGAGGCCGATGTTAAAACCGATATCCGTTGAGGGCTCAACACTTGTTGAGGATGAATAGCTGCGGTTCACCGAAAGGTCGACCTGCACGCATTCATTGTTGTAGCTCAGGCCAAGACCCGCCGTCGCCGCGCGTTCGTCAGCAAGGTCGAACCGCCATTCGGCGGAGGCCTGCCACTGGCTGTTGATCGAATAGCTGCCGTCGAAGGTGATCTCAGACACGTCTTCGTTGCGATCCTCGGCGGCGTCTTCATGCAGCCAGACATAGCTGCCCGAGATCTGCCCGCGTTTGAAATCCCAGACCCCGCGCAACTCGGCCTTGGCGACCTCGAAGTCATCGTCGACCAGCCCGCGCCCGATGAGCGCCAGACCATTGTCGCTGCGCAATTGTCCGGCCAGCAGGAAATCGGAATAGGTGCCCTGCAGGCCAGAGCTAAAGCTAAAGGCGTCATCCGCATCGGCGCGGATCACCTGACCGAAAGACAGGCTGGCATCCATGCCGTTGGGATCGAGCAGCGCCCAATTCACCCCGATGGCCGCCACAGCACCCCGTTCGCGCCGGTCGGGCCGGGGGAAACGGCTGAGCGCCAAAAGGTTGCCCTCGTCATATTCCACGAGCGTGCTTTCCTCATTCGGAATGTCGAGCCGATCACCGCCGGTCCAGCCCAATTGCACAAGCGGTTCAAGCTGTTGCACGACGCCTGCGGCCTCGCGGCGCTGCATGGGGTAGCGCATGGTGACGGCGGCATGGGGCACAAGGTCGGAGTAGCGCCCGTCATAGACCGCATCTTGCGCGATGTTGAACAGACCAAAGCTCGCCCCCGCCTCAACATCGGTCACCAGACCGTTGCCAAAGGTGAAGCGCCGCAGCCACGCGGCCTCCCCGTTAAGCCGCGACACATCGCGCCCGTCGGCCTCGCCATCCCCATTACCATCGGTGCTGAGGTCCGATGACCGGCGGTGGCTATGGGCCTCAAGCGTCAGGCGGAGTTCGCCGCCCACGGAAGTCGGGAAATAACGCCGCTGGAATTCACCATCCAAGACCAGATTGGGCAGCAGATCATTGTCCTCGCCATCGCGGAGCGATTGGTAGTTCAGCAGGGTTGCCCGCATATATGCATCGCGCCGCGCGCGGCTGACGGTCAATTCGCTGGTCAGACGGTCCTTGCCCGAATAGCCATAGTCGCTGAGATAGGAACTGTCGCTCGTGGTCTCGATATCGAAATACAGTTTGTAGTCGCGCCGTAGATCGAAACTGCCGGTGCCAAAGAGGTAGCCACGGGTTTTGCCGGGGTCCAACTCATCATCGGTGATCGCCCCTTCGAACTCGATCCGTCCCGAAACGAAAGCCTGACGGTAGCGGAACTCAAGCGTGCGGGTTTCGGCGGAGAGATAGGGGGTCAAGGTCAGATCGCGGTGATCGCCGATCTTGATGAAATAGGGCAGTTTCAGCCCCACGCCCAGTTGCGAGGTCGAGCGGACCGTGGGCGCCAGAAAGCCAGTCGCGCGGTCCAATGTGGGGTCGGGCAGGCGCAGGCGGGGCAGATAGGCAATGGGCACGTTCTTGATCCGGAACTGCGCCTCGTCAAAATAAAGCTGCTGCGCCAATTGATCATGCACCACCCGTTTCGCGCGGATTTGCCAAAGCGGTGTTTCGCCATCTTCGCAGACTTTGCAAGAGGTTACGGCGGCTTTGTAAAGTTGGCTATAACGCCCTTCGACCCGGTTGATCTGCACGGCGGCAAGCTGCAGCTGCTGCTCAAGGATCATCCGCGCGCCGCGCAAAAGGCCGGACTGCAAGCCCGCATCGAGTGAGGCCGCATCGGCGAGGATCGTGGTATTCTCCCCCTCAGACAGCACGATCGGCCCTTCGATGCTGAGCGCGCCGGTGGCCTGATCATAGCGGATCGCCGTGGCGCGCAGCCGCGTCTCCCCTTGGAAGGCTTCGACATTTCCTTGCGCGACCAATACTTTATCGCGGGTAATGAACACCTGATCGGCCACCAGAACGGCGGGGCGGTCGCTGGCAGGCGCGGTCTGGGCTGCAAGGCTCAGAGGCGCGAATGAAAGGGCAAGTCCAACAAGGGCCGCGCGCATGTCAGCCGTCCTCCGCATGCAGTAGCAGGCCTAGCGCCAGAAAGATCGCCGCCACGGGCGGCGCCCAAGCGGCAAGGATCACGGGGATCTGGCCATTCTCGCCAAGGATCTGTGCGAAACTGCGAATGAAATACAAACCGAACCCCAGCAAAATCGAGGCCAGCACAGCGACGCCGGTCCCCCCAAAGCGGGTATGGCGCATGGTGAATGCGCTCGCAACCAGAACCATGGCCACCAGAAAGAAGGGCCGCGCAAGCTCGGCCTGAAGCCAGACCTCATGCTGGCGCGTGCTGAACCCGGCCTGTTCCAATTGCCGGATGAACTCGGGCAGTTCATAGATTGAGACGGCAGCGACACGGCCAATGCTTTCGCGGATACGCTCGACGGTGAGGGAGGAGGGGATCGTCAGGGTCTCATGCACCTCCGCCTCGCCTTCGGCGTTCACCCCGGCCGCCAGCGGCCAAATCTTTGCCCCGGTCAGCTCCCAGTCGCCGCTGCTAAGTTGTGCGCTTTCGGCTTCGATGCGCCGCACCGGGCCCTTCTCGGCATCATAGCTGATAATCGTGACGTTATAGAGGACAGAGGCGTCGGCGTTGGTGCGCCATGCGCGAATGACCGATTGGCCTTCCTCCGTGCCTTGCCGCAGCCACAGCCCCTCGTCACTGACCGAGAGCGCCGCGCGACCATTGGACCGGTATTCTTGGGTCAATTGCTCGGCCCGCTCACTGGTCGCCGCCACGATGGGGTTGAGCATGGCCACGGCCAGCGTGCCGATGATCAAGGCCACCACCACCGGGGCCACCAGCGCGCGCAGGGCCGAGCGGCCCGCGGCCCGGGTCACAACCAATTCGGAGGACCGCGCAAGGCCGATGAAAAGCGCCACCGTGGCGAGGATCATGATCAGCGGCAGAATCATGTTGATGGTCTGGGGCATGTGCAGCAGCGTCATGCCCAGCACCTGATCCCAGCCCACGTCGTCATCGGCGAAACGCCGGGCCTGATCGACACCGTCGACCAGCATCACCAGCGCGGCCAGCACCCCGGTGATGACGAGAAAGCTCATGAAAAAGCGGCGGGCGAAATAGAAATGCAGGATCATGTGGCGGCCCTCTTGCCACGCAGACGCCGCCTTATCCAGCGCGGATGTGCGGCTTGCCAAAGCATTGCCAGCGTCAGCACGGCCCCGATGAGCGAGGGCAAATAGGCCAGCGGCCAGAGCGCCGCCGCCTCGCGTATCTGCACCACCATCGTGCCCCGCAGCCCATCAATGGCGATGAGCAGGCCGAAAGCGATCACCGCCTCGCGCCAGACGCCAAAGCGGGAGAAACCGCCGAGGATCAAAGTCGCGAAACCAATCATCGCGGCGACAAGGCAGAACAGCGGCTGCGCGAAGCGGCCATGCAACTCTTCGGCCACCACGCCCGGCGAGGTGTCGGTCGCCGCCGCGACCCCGTCCCAATCCCAAAGCAGATCAGGCGTGACCATGGCGCTGACCGACAGGTCGATTTCGTCTCCGCTGCTGACCAGCGGGGAGATATCGAACGAAAAGTCGCGGAATTTGGCGGTGGCCAAACGGTTGCTCTCGGTGTCCAGCCTCTGCGCCATGCCATTGAGCATGATCAGCGTCGTGTCGTCTCCGTTGCGGGCGAGGTAGGCTTCGGCAGCGGTGTAGATCACGCCCTCGTCGGCCTTGCGCCGGTCCGACAGGAAAACATCGCGCAGCACGCCGTCACCGTCGATGGCGCGGGTGTAAAAGGTCACGTCGTCGGAGGGGTGCAGAAAAGTCCCCTCTGTCAGCAACCTTGCGGTGAGGTTGCGCGAGATTTCGGCCTCGCGCTGTTTCAACTGGCCCTGCGCCATGGGGACCAGAAAGTGGCTCAGCACCGTCATCATCGCCGCCACGCAGAGGCCAAAGACAAAGACGGGCCGCGCCAGCCGCCACGGGCCGGAGCCTGCGGCTTGGAGCACCGTCAACTCGGATTCGCCCGACATGCGGTTGGTCACATAGACCGAAGCGGCAAAGGTTGCGATGGGCAGGACGGTGACGATGAGTTTCGGCAAGCCGAGGGCCGTGAACTCCAAAAACACCAAGGCGGATTGGCCATCGCCGATCAAACGGTCGAACAGGACAACCGCGCGGTTGATCCAGAAAAGCGCCACCAGCACCAAAGCGAAAAAGCCGAACATAACCAGAAGTTGCGACAGCATGTAGCGGTCAATTCTTGCCACTCTGATCCCCCGAGATGCTCTGACGGCCTTTACGCGGATCTTAAAGCAATTCGCGGGGCGGGAAAACTGCTATCTGGCCATGGGCCGCGCGGCGCGCTAGGTCTGGGGCAAAATCAACCATGAGGCATGCCATGACCGATCTGACCCCCATCACCTTCGCCGAGACCGACATCGACCGTATCGCGGGGCATTCCGGGCGGATCGCGCTGTTTCTGGAGCCTGAGGGCCGTTTGGATGCCGGGGCGCGGCGGGTGAACCGTCTGACCAAAGGCGCTTTGCAGCGGCTGGTAGAGAGTGAGCGTTTCGCGGCGCTGAAACCCGGCGAGGTTCTCAGCATGGGCTACCCCGCAGGCATGGCGGCAGAGGCGGTGGACGTGGTTCATATGCCGCGCCGGGCCGAGGTGATGACCGCGCGCAAGGCCGGGGCCGCGCTGGCCAAACGCCGGGGTGACAGCGATCTGCTGATGCTGGCCGCCGCAACACGCCGGGTGACCGATGTGGCCTTTGGTCTGGCAATGCGGGACTACGGCTTTGAAGATCACAAATCCGCGCCCAAGGCGCGCAAAGGCACGGTCGAGGTCATGTGTTCCAAACCCGATGACGCGCGTGAGGCCGCCGTACCGCTCATGGCCGTGGCCGAAGGGGCCTTCATGACCCGCGATCTGACCAACGCGCCCGCCAACATCCTGACCACCACCAATTTTGCCGAACGTCTGGCCGAGATGGAAAGCTTGGGCCTGAAAGTTGAAGTTCTGGATGAGGAAGAGCTTGCAAAGCTTGGAATGCGCACGCTTTTGTCTGTGGGGCAAGGCTCGGACAGCCCGTCGAAAGTGGTCGTGATGCGGTGGGAAGGCGGCGCCGATGACTCAGCCCCTCTGGCGCTGGTCGGCAAGGGTGTGGTCTTTGACACCGGCGGCATCAGCCTCAAACCCGGGGCTGGCATGGAAGACATGACCATGGACATGGGCGGCGCGGGCGTCGTCTCCGGCGTGATGCGTACTCTGGCGCTGCGCAAGGCCAAGGCGAATGTCGTGGGGCTTGTGGGTATCGTTGAGAACATGCCCTCGGGCAATGCCACCCGCCCGGGCGATGTGATCACCACGATGAAGGGAGACACGGTAGAGGTCATCAACACCGACGCCGAGGGGCGTTTGGTGCTCTGCGATGTCATGTGGTACGCCCAAGACCGTTTCAAACCCGCGGCGATGATCGATCTGGCCACGCTGACCGGGGCGATCATCATCGGGCTGGGCCATCAGAACGCCGGGGTCTTTTCGAATGACGATGGGCTGTGCAACGATTTCCTGAAAGCCGCTGAGAGCGAAGGCGAAGGCGCGTGGCGGATGCCGCTGGGGCAGGGCTATGACGACCTGCTGAAAAGCCGCGTCGCCGACATGAAAAATATCGGCGGGCGTCCGGCGGGGTCGATCACTGCGGCGCAATTCCTCAAGCGGTTCGTCAAGGATGAGACACCTTGGATTCACCTCGATATTGCCGGTGTTGCCTCACTGAAATCCGAAAGTACGCTGGCGCCCGCGGGCGCGACGGGCTGGGGCGTGGCGGCGTTGAACCGTCTCGTCGCTGACCGTTTCGAGGAGGGCTGAGCGACTGATGGGGGCGGCTTACTTCTATCACCTGACCCAGCGACCTCTGGTCGAGACGCTGACGATGCTGCTGGAAAAGTCGCTCGCCAATGGCTGGCGCGTGGCCCTGCGCGGGACGGACCGGGCGGGGCTAC
This sequence comes from Sulfitobacter sp. 1A12056, assembly GCF_043558125.1. NCBI lineage: Bacteria > Pseudomonadati > Pseudomonadota > Alphaproteobacteria > Rhodobacterales > Roseobacteraceae > Sulfitobacter > Sulfitobacter sp. 1A12056. The sequence continues at coordinate 512,590 of NZ_JBIFFY010000001.1, forward strand.
AGGCGCTGGACCGGGCGCTTTGGACCTATGCGGATGACAGCTTTCTGCCCCATGGCATGGCGGGCGGGCCGCAGGACGCGGATCAGCCCGTGCTGCTGACGCTGGAGGATGGCGCCCCCAATCGGGCGGATTGTCTGATGACGGTGCATGGGGCCGATGTCACGGCGGCGGAAGTGGCCGCGCACCAGCGGGTCTGCGTGTTGTTCGACGGGCATGATCCCGTGGCGCTGGATCAGGCGCGCGGCCTGTGGAAGCGGCTGAAATCCGACGGCGCCTCGGCCCAATATTGGTCAGAGGAAAGCGGCCGCTGGGAAAAGAAGGCCGAGACCTGAAGGGCGGCAGTGCAGGGGCAGGGGCCGAAAGCCCGCCGCCCCTGAACGCGGCTTAGGCCGCTTTGTCGAGCGCGGGTTTCGCGGCAGCGGTGGATTTGCTCGCCTCGGCCTCCGGTGCTGCGGGTTCGACCTTGCTGACATAGGATTTGGCCGCTTCGACCGCGCTGTTGTTCACCGGCGCGATCGTGTCCAGCAGGGCGCGGGTGCGCTGGCTGTCGACGCTGCGCTGTGCTGCGGCGCGGGCAAAGGCTTCGTCATCCGCGCTCGTGGCCTTTTGAGCCGTCTCGACCGGCTTTGCCTGTGCCACAGCTTGCACCGTTTCGACCTTGGCAGGCGCTTGCACGGCTTGAGGTTTGGATGCCTCCTGCGCCGCCGCGCTGTTCTGCGCGTTCTGCCCGTCATTGGCGGGTTTCGCCTGCGCCTGGGATGGCTTGTCCTTGGCCTTTTCGGCCTCTTGCGGCTTTTCAGCCTTCTCCGCCTTAGCGGGTTTGTTGCTTTGTTGGTAGGAGGATGACCCACCAAAAATGTTCATCAGCATAGCAGCACTTTCTCCAAAATTGGGTACAGTTGTGCCCTGCAGATATCCGCTCAAAAGGGCGGGAACCTGTTCAATTCACGGCGAATGCGGCGTCATTTTGCGGCGTGTTTGATGTTTTGCCCCGCATTTCCGGCAAGGTCTTGCCCTATTCCGTCAGCGGCTCAGGCGCAGTTCACCGCCGCTGATCTCGATCCGGCCCCAACGTTGCAGGTAGCCCATGCCGAGCAAGGATTGCGACATGATCCCGTCATTCACTACCGCGGGGACGTTGTGATCGACCGCATGGCCCACCACCACCTCGTCGAGACGCACGAAGGCGGTGCGCGTTTCGCCATTGGCGGTGCCCGCGCGGCCAAGGTAATCCAGCCCCTCGGGGTCGATGCCGATGCGCGCCGCGTCGGATTTGGTCAGCACGATATCGGATGCGCCCGTATCGACGGTAAAGCGCACCGGCGCGCCGTTGATCTGGGCCGTCAGGTAGTAATGCCCATCGCGCCCGCGGGGCAGGACGATGTCACCCTCTTCGCTGATGGTGAGATGTTGGCGGGCGCTGTCGCGGGTGATGTCTTGCCACAGGCCGACGCCCGCCGCGGCGCCGGTAAAGATCAGCCCCCAGACCGCCGCCTGTTGCAGGGTCTTGTTCATATTCGGGCGGCTGTGCATGAAAAACCAGCCCGCCACCATCGCCAGAAGAACGATGAGATAGATCAGATGTGCTGTGTCGATTTCGGCCATGAACGCGCCCCCTTAGATCTCATATAGGAAGGCCGCGCGGAAATGTCAGCCGAACGTGGGGCCGGGGCCAAAGCCAAAGGCCGCCAAGCCGTCGAGCACGAATTGAACCGAAAGCGCCGCCAGCAACATGCCAAGCAGACGGGTCACGATGTTAATGCCCGTCTTGCCCATCGCCCGCTCAAGCGCGCCGCTGACCTGCATGGTTAGCGCCATGACCACCAGTGTCAGCGCGGTGATCACGATAATGGTCAACAGCCCTTCGCCGCCCGGTTTTTCTCCCGTCAGCAGGATGACCGAGGCGATGGAGCCGGGGCCCGCAATCAACGGAATGGCCATGGGGAAGACCGACGGATCGTCGTGGTCGTCTTCATCCGCGCGGTCCTCACGCCGTTTGGTACGGCGGTCGAAGAGCATGTCGAGCGCGGTGATGAACAACAAGATGCCGCCCGCCACGCGGAAAGCGGGCATGGAGATGCCGATGAAACCCAGCACTGCCTCGCCGAAGGCTGCGAAGATCAGCAAGATCAACCCGGCCACGCCGACCGCGCGCCAAGCGATCTTGCGCCGCTCTGCGTTGCTCATCCCGCGGGTAAGCGCGAGGAAGACCGGCGCGATGGCGATGGGGTCGATCACCACGAACATCGTGACGAGGGCGGTGATCATATAGGCGGTGTCGAGGGTCATGGGGTTTCCTTGGCGCGGGGCTTCTTGCCAGAATGCACGAGGGCCGCCCCTTAGGCGACCCCTGCGATGTGATAAAGTGAACGCTTCCGGGTCAGGCCGTGGCCTTCTCCAGCTTTTCCTGTGCGCCCATCCAAAGCGATTCCGCGCGGTCCAGCGCCTCCATCACCTCGGCGTATTTCTTGTTCCAAACCTCAAGCTCACCGGTTTTGGCGTCCTCATAGAGCGCGGGATCGGCGAGTTTCTTGGCGAGCTTGTCGCGCATCTCGTTGATCTTTTCCATCCGCGCTTCGGCCTTGCGGACCTCGCTGCGCAGGGCCAACACCTCATCGCGGCTTGCGCGTTTGGGCTTTGGCGCTTCTTTCGGCTTGGCGGGGTTCTTGCTGACCGGTTTTTCCGGCGTCAGCAGCATTTTGCGATAGGCTTCGAGGTCTTCCTCATAGGGTTTGACCGTGCCTTTCGACACCAGCCACAGCCGGTCGGCCACCAGCGACAGCAGGTGCATGTCGTGGCTAACAAGGATCACCGCGCCCGAGTAGCGCGTCAGCGCCTCGACCAGCGCCTCGCGACTTTCGATGTCGAGGTGGTTGGTCGGCTCGTCGAGGATCAGCAGATGCGGGGCGTGGAGCGTTGCCAAGAGCAGCGACAGCCGCGCCTTCTGCCCGCCCGAAAGCCGCCCGACCTCGGTCTCGGCCTGTTCCGGGCCAAGGCCGAAGCCCGCGAGTTGGGCGCGCAGTTTCGATTGCAGCACGCCGGGGCGGGCCGCGATCATGTGTTGCAGCGGGGTTTCCTCGACGATCAGCTCATCCACCTGATGCTGGGCGAAGAAGCCCACGCGCAGCTTGGAGGAATTGACCTGCCGCCCGGCCATCAGGGGCAGGCGGTCCGACAGAAGTTTCGCCAGCGTCGATTTGCCCTGACCGTTCTTGCCCAGAAGGGCGATCCGGTCGTCTTGGTCGATGCGCAGGTTCAGCCGCGTGAGCACCGGGTTGTCGTCAGTATAACCGACGGAGCCGTTCTCGATATTGATGATCGGCGGCGAAAGTTCCTCGGGCTCGCGGAATGTGAAGACCTTGCGCGCCACGTCCTCGGGCGCGGTGATCATGTCCATCTTCTCGATCATCTTCAGACGCGATTGCGCCTGCTTGGCCTTGCTGGCCTTGGCCTTGAAACGGTCGACGAAGGCCTGCATGTGATCGCGCCGGGCCTGTTGCTTCTTGGCCATCGCCGCCTGCAACGCGCGTTTCTCGGCGCGCTGGCGGGCGAATTGGTCGTAGGGGCCTTGGTAATAGGTCAGCTTGCGGTCTTCGAGGTGCAGGATGCCGCCCACGGCGCGGTTCAACAGGCCGCGGTCGTGGCTGATGATCAGCACCGTATGGGGATATTTCGCCAGATAGCTTTCCAGCCAGAGCGCGCCTTCAAGGTCGAGGTAGTTGGTCGGCTCGTCCAAAAGCAGCAGGTCGGGCTGGGCAAAGAGCACGGCAGCCAGCGCCACGCGCATCCGCCAGCCGCCGGAGAAGGCGGAGCAGGGCATCTGCTGCTCTTCGTCGTCGAAACCAAGCCCCTTCAGGATCGACGCTGCGCGGCCTTCGGCGGACCAAGCGTCGATATCGGCCAGACGGGTCTGGATGTCAGCGATGCGGGCGGGGTCCTCGGCGGTCTCGCTCTCTTTCATCAGCCGGGCGCGTTCAATGTCGGCCTCCAGCACCGTGTCGATGAGCGAGGTCTCTGACGAGGGCACCTCTTGCGCGACGCCGCCGATCTTGGCGCGGGAGGGCAAAGAGATATCGCCGCTGTCGAGTGACAGCTCACCACGGATGATTTTGAACAACGTCGTCTTGCCCGCGCCGTTGCGCCCGACGATGCCGACCTTATGCCCCTCGGGGATCACGGCGGAGGCTTCCTCGAACAGGGGGCGGCCTTCGACGGAGTAGTTGATTTCTGAAATGCGTAACATGAAAGCCGTTTGGAGCAAGCGGGGCCGAAGGTCAATCACGGCTTTTCATGGGCCAGACCCCATGCTAGGGAGCGCGCAAATCAACACCCGCTATGGAGTACAGCCAATGGCCCTCGAACGCACCTTCTCGATCATCAAGCCCGACGCAACCCGCCGCAACCTGACCGGCGCCATCGTCAAGAAATTCGAAGACGCGGGCCTGCGCGTTGTCGCACAAAAGCGCATCCACCTGACCAAAGCGCAGGCGGGCGAGTTCTACAAAGTGCACGCCGAGCGTCCCTTCTATGACGAGCTGTGCGAGTTTATGGCCTCCGCGCCGATCGTCGCTCAAGTTCTCGAAGGTGAAAACGCCATCGCGAAAAACCGCGAAGTGATGGGCGCGACCAACCCTGCCGATGCGGCAGAGGGCACCATCCGCGCAGAATTCGCTGAAAGCGTTGGCGAAAACTCCGTCCACGGTTCCGACGCACCGGAAACCGCAGCGGTTGAGATCGCTTACTTCTTCTCCGGTCTGGAACTGGTCGGCTAAGCCACCCGTTCTTTGGAAAGACTGAAAGGGTCGCCTCAAGGCGGCCCTTTTTTCTTTGGCGATCAGTTATTGAGCGTCGGGTGGTGTGAGGACATGCGCCCTTCGACATCGCCCATCGGCGGCGCCTTGGCGGCTTGGTCTTTCAGGTGACGTTCCAGCAGATCGACGTTGCGCAGTTTCGACTTCCAACCGATATCGAAGAGGTCACCGACCAGCGGGACCGAGCCGATCACATAGTCGACCCCGGTGTTCACCAGCATTTTCGCCAGTACGCTTTTCGGTGCGCCCATGCGGTGCGATTCTTTCAGGATATAGGCTGCGGGCAGAAGGGCGAGCGTATCACCCACCACCGGCACAAGGCCCAAGATCGAATCCCATCCCATCCGCACGCCAACGATCGGCAACTTATAGGCGCTGTCCATGCTGACGGCCAAACGGCGCAGACGGGCGAGGTCAGCCTCGTGAGAGGGGGTATGGGGTTTCATATCTGTCCTTGCGTGTTGCTCTAGGCGGCAAACGCATGGTCCGGCCCCAAAGTTCCCCCCATCCACCGGCCCCATCCGGTGCGCGGGGAGCGCCGTTCAAAGGCTGGCGTAGTCGGTGATCAGCGGCGTAGGGCGCTGCGGTGGTTGGGCCGAGGTGCCGTTCGGCTTCGGCGCGGGCTTTGGTTTTTGCGGTTGCGGCGTTCTGTCTAGTCGGGCCATCGGGTAGCTCCTTTGCTGCTCGCTGGGGTTTGATGTCTCTCATCCCCGCAACCAGCTTGGGCGCGGTTCGGGTCCATAAAGGGGCCAGATTGCGCCCAGAATGGGGCATTTGTTGCGATTTTGCGACGGAAAGGCCGGCATTCCCCTATGAGTTGAGAGTGAAACGCGCCTCTGCCTGCAAGGTGCCCTCTGGGGCTACGCGCCCCCGGCCTGTCAGATCGACCAGATGCGCCAGCACGTTTCGGGTGGCCGCGCCTAAAAGCGCGGCAGGTGTTTCGGTATAGATGGCGCGGGCGAGGTCCTCCGCCGTGGCGGGCCCGGCAGCCAGTGCATCGAGGATCGACACCTCCCGCGCGCGACGATGCGCCACCAACCAGTCGAGCCGCGCGTTGGGATCGCTGACCGGCGCGCCGTGACCGGGGTAGAACACCCGCCATTGTCGCGCGCCCAGCTTCTGACAAGAGGCCATGAAATCGGTCAAATCCCCATCGGGGGGCGAGACGAGGGAGGTCGCCCAGCCCATGACGTGATCCGCCGTCAAACAGGCATTTCCCCAAGCGAGGCTGACATGATTGCCGATATGGCCCGGCGTGTGCAGCACCTCCAACGCCCAGCCGTCCCCCTCTAGTACATCCCCATCGGCCAGTGCGTGATCGGGGCAAAACCCGTGGTCCACACCTTCACCGCCGCCCATCAACCCCGCCTCGGCCAGCCCCTGCATCACCGTCGAACGGCCCGCCGTGGCATCGCCAAAGGCCCAGACCTCGGCCCCCGTACGCTCGGCCAGCGGGCGGGCAAGCGGCGAGTGATCCAGATGCGTATGGGTCACGATGATATGGCTGATGCGCTGCCCGGGCTGGATCGCGGCGAGGATCGCCTCAAGATGCGCAGCGCTATCGGGGCCGGGGTCGATCACCGCCACATCGGTCTCGCCCAAGAGATAGGTATTGGTGCCGCGATAGGTCATCGGTGAGGGGTTGGGCGCCACGATCCGCCGCAGCTCGGGTTCCAAGGTTTCGGCAATGCCAATCTCGGGGTCGAAGTTGTCGGGCGGTAGCATGGTTTCACCTTTCGCTGGGGCAGGGGGCTGGCTAAGGTCTAGCCATGAATTTTGCCTGGCTCAAACGATATGTGCCGCGCGGCATCTACGGACGTGCCGCGTTGATCCTGCTGTTACCAGTGGTGTTTTTACAGTTGGTCGTCGTGGTGATCTTTGCGCAGAGGCATTTCGAAGGTGTCACCGGCCAGATGACCGATACGGTCCTGCGGGAACTGGAACTGGTCATGCTGGCGGTCGGCACGGCCCCCGATGCGCAATCCGTGCCCACGGCGGTTGAGGCGCGGGCGGGCCCGCTTGATTTCGTGGTGACGCCCGCCAACCGTCCGCTGCCCGAAGAAGACAGCATGCTGTGGTACGACTATTCGGGCCGCGTCCTCATCCCCCGGCTGCGCAGCAAGATGGACGGGATCGAAGCGGTGGACCTCAGCGATGACGATTTCGTCGTGCTCTATATCGAAAGCGTGCACGGGCCGCTGCGCATCCAGTTCGAGCGACGGCGCATCTCGGCCTCGAACCCGCATCAGCTTTTCGTCTACACCGTGTTTTTCGGCGTGCTTTTGAGCTATATCGCCACGATCTATCTGCGCAACCAGCTGCGCCCCATCAAACGGCTGGCCCGCGCGGCGGAGGCCTTTGGCCGTGGGCGGCATGAGCCTTATACTCCCACCGGCGCCATCGAAGTCCGCGCGGCGGGCAACGCTTTTGTCGACATGCGCGCCCGGATCGAGCGGCAGATAGAGCAGCGCACGCTAATGCTCTCGGGGGTCAGCCACGACCTGCGCACGCCGCTGACCCGGATGCGCCTTGGCCTGTCGATGATCGACGAGGAGGACGCGGCCCCGCTGCTGGCCGATGTCGATGATATGCAGCGGATGCTGGACGAATTCCTGAACTTCGCCAAGGGTGCCGCCGAGGGTGAGCCCGAAGAGGTGGCCCCGCATGGGTTCGTCAGCGCCATCGTCGAAGACGCGCAACGGGCCGGGCGCAGGGTCACGCTGCTGCCGCCCGAGGGCGCGGGCGAGGGGATCGTGAAGCTGCGCAGGATCGCGATGCGCCGGGCGGTGGACAACCTTATTTCCAACGCCGTGCGCTATGGCACGCAGGCCGAAGTCTCGGTCATGCTGAGCGACCGCACCCTGCGCATCCGGGTCGAAGACGATGGCCCCGGCATTCCCGAAGCGCGGCGAGACGAGGCGACGCGGCCTTTTTCGCGGCTCGATCCTGCGCGCAACCAAGACAAGGGCGGCGGCGTGGGGCTTGGCCTTGCCATCGCCTCCGACATCGCCCGCGCCCACGGCGGGGTGCTGCGGCTTGGGGAATCGGACCGCCTTGGCGGGCTGCGCGCGGATATCGTCATCGCGCGGTGACCCGGCGGCATGATTGTGCGACGCGCCCGGCTTTGCCACAGTGAGGGGACCCTAATACGGAGCGCAGCGATGACCCCCTATGACATGATCAAAGCCCATCTCGACACGGCCGTGCCCTTTGCCGCCCATGTCGGGGTGAAACTGCTCGAGATCGGAGACGGCACCGCCGGCGCCGAATTGGTGCAGCGGCATGAGACCTCGAACCACATCGGCACGCAGCACGCGGGCGCGATGTTCACGCTGGGCGAAGCCGCATCGGGGGCCGCCATGGCGGGGGCGATTGCACCGGTGATCATGGACATGCGCCCCGTGGCGGCCATGGGGCAGATCACCTTTAAAAAGATCGCCGAAGGCACGCTGACCGCCCATGCCAAAACCTCGCGCCCCGGGGCCGACCTGTTGAGCGCGCTGCAAGAAGACGGCAAGGTCGCCTTTGACGTGGCGGTCGACATTCAGAACGAAGCGGGTGAAACGGTGGTCGAGATGCAGGTGAACTGGCACGTCAGCGCCAAACGGTGAAGGCCACGAAAGGCGGGGGCGGAAGTATGGTAGGCCCGGCAGGACTTGAACCCGCAACCAAAGCGTTATGAGCGCTCTGCTCTAACCAATTGAGCTACAGGCCCGCCATGGGCGTTTGGGTATGACGCCGCAGGCCGAGCGTCAAGACATTAGCTGCACCAAATGATTGCAGTGGGCGGCGCAATACTCTAACTCCGCGCGCAAGGGAAAATGCGCGCCGGGGGCCATGACCATGACAAAATCCGACAACGGAATCACCTACGCCGAAGCAGGCGTGGATATTGACGCAGGCAATGCGCTTGTAGAGCGGATCAAACCGGCGGCGAAATCCACCGCGCGGCCCGGTGTCATGTCCGGCCTCGGCGGCTTTGGCGCGCTGTTCGATCTCAAGGGCGCAGGCTTCACCGATCCGGTGCTGGTCGCGGCGACCGATGGCGTGGGCACCAAGCTGCGCATCGCGATCGACACCGGCAATGTCGACAGTATCGGCATCGATCTGGTCGCCATGTGTGTCAACGATCTGGTCTGTCAGGGGGCCGAGCCGCTCTTCTTCCTCGACTATTTCGCCACCGGCAAACTGGAACTCGACAGTGCCGCGCGGATCATCGAAGGCATCGCCAAGGGCTGCGCCGATTCCGGTTGTGCCTTGATCGGGGGCGAGACTGCTGAAATGCCGGGCATGTACCACGCGGGCGATTTCGACCTTGCCGGTTTTTCGGTCGGCGCGATGGAGCGGGGGACCGAGCTGCCGCGCGATGTGAAAGAGGGCGACGTGCTCTTGGGCCTGCCGAGCGACGGGGTGCATTCCAACGGCTACAGCCTCGTGCGCAAGATCGTCGAGCGAAGCGGTCTGGGCTGGGGTGATGATTGCCCATGGGGCGAGGGTGATCTGGGCAGCGCGCTGCTGACGCCAACGAAGCTCTACGTCAAAGGCGCTGTGGCCGCCCTGCGCGCCGATGCCGTGTCGGCGCTGGCGCATATCACCGGCGGTGGCCTGACCGAGAACCTGCCGCGCGTCCTGCCCGTGGGGCTGGCTGCTGAGATCGACCTCAATGCATGGGAACTCCCGCCGGTGTTCAAATGGCTGGCCGCCGAAGGGGACATGGCCGAGGCCGAGATGCTCAAGACCTTCAACGCCGGGATCGGCATGGTCGCCGTGGTTTCCGCCGATAAGGTCGAGGCCGCCAAAGCCGCCTTTGCCGAGGATGGCCATGCCGCCATTGAGATCGGGCGCATCACCACTGGCAATGGCGTCACCTATTCTGGCGCGCTGCTTTGACCAAGCGGGTTGCGATTTTCGTCTCGGGCGGCGGCTCTAACATGCGGGCGCTGGTCGAGGATATGACCGGTGACCATGCAGGCCGCCCCTGTCTGGTGCTGTCAAACAACGCGGATGCGGGCGGGATCGCTTGGGCGCAGGGGCAGGGGATCGCGACCGAAGTGGTCGATCACCGCCCCTTCGGCAAGGACCGCCCGGCTTTTGAGGCGGCGCTCAGCGCTGCGCTTGAGGCTCATGCGCCCGACATCATCTGCCTTGCCGGTTTCATGCGCAAATTGACCGAAGGGTTCACCGATGCTTGGGCGGGGCGGATGATCAACATCCACCCCTCGCTATTGCCGAAATACCGCGGCCTGCACACCCACGCCCGCGCGCTGGAGGCTGGCGATACCGAACATGGCTGCACCGTGCATGAGGTGACCGCCGCACTCGATGACGGTCCGATCCTCGGTCAGGCGCGCATCCCCGTTCTACCCAGCGACACGGCCGAGAGTTTGGCCGAGCGGGTCTTGGTACAGGAACACCGCCTTTACCCCGCCGTGCTGCGCCGTTTCGCCGCTGGTGAGCGGGAGCCGGTCCTGCTCACCGGCTGACGCTGGTCAAACCCGCCCGCGTGATGTACCTCTTTGGCAAAGCCCGATGACCGGGCGTGCAACATGTCAAAGAGCATATATGAAAACCATCACCACGACCGCCGACCTCGCGCAATTCTGTGAAGAGGCTGCGCGCCATGATTACGTGACCGTCGACACTGAATTCCTGCGTGAGCGGACCTATTATTCCAAACTCTGCCTTGTTCAGCTTGCCATGCCCGGCACCGATGATAGCAACGCCGTATTGGTCGACCCCTTGGCCGATGGCATCTCGCTTGAGCCGCTGTACGATCTGTTCCGCGACACGTCGGTGGTCAAGGTCTTCCACGCCGCGCGGCAGGATCTTGAGATCTTCTATGTCGATGCCAAGGTCTTTCCCAAGCCGCTGTTCGACACGCAAGTCGCCGCGATGGTCTGCGGCTTTGGGGAACAGGTGGGCTATGAGACCTTGGTGCGCAAAATCGCGCATCAGTCGCTCGACAAGACCTCGCGCTTTACCGATTGGTCGCGCCGCCCGCTGACCGAGGCGCAGAAGACCTATGCGCTGGCCGACGTGACCCATCTGCGCCAAATCTACGAATTTCTGGCCCGCAAGCTTGAACAGACCGGGCGCGCGCGGTGGGTGGCCGAAGAGCTTGAAACGCTGCTCAGCCCCGACACCTATGTCACCCAACCGCAGGATGCGTGGAAACGGGTCAAGACCCGGACCAATTCGCCCAAGTTTCTGGCGATCGTCCGTGAGCTGGCGGCCTTCCGTGAGGATTACGCCCGCAGCCGCAACATCCCGCGCAACCGGGTGTTCAAGGATGACGCGCTGGTCGAATTGGCGAGCCTCAAGCCCTCGAATGGCGAAGAGTTGAACCGCGCCCGGCTGCTGCTGCGCGAGGCCCGCAAGGGCGAAATCGCCGAAGGTATCCTGAAGGCTGTGGCCGCAGGTGTGGCCTGCAAGCCTGCCGACATGCCCCAGCCCGACCGCAAGCGCGACAAGTTGCAGGTGAACCCGGCGCTAGCCGATCTTCTGCGGGTGCTGCTCAAGGCCAAGACCGAAAGCGCGGGCGTTGCGGCCAAGCTCATCGCCTCGGCCAGCGATCTCGACATGCTCTCGGCGGGGGAGCGTGACGTGCAGGCGCTGCGCGGCTGGCGGCATGAGGTCTTCGGTGCCGATGCGCTACTGCTCTGCGAGGGCAAGATCGCCTTGGCCGCTGACGGAAATGACGTGAAGGCCGTCAAAGTCTGAAACGAAAAGAGCCGCCCGATCAGGGGCGGCTCTTTCTCAATAGAGGGCAGGCGGCGTCTTAGCGGCGAGAGACCAGCGCGTTCAGCTGCCCTTCGACGCGAATCTCGCGCACCCCGGCCAGCATCTGATCGGTCAGGCGACGCCCGGCAATCACTTCGCGGGTGGGGCGGCTGCCTTGCGGGGTGGCCTTGTCGGGCCGGACCCCTTCCAAACGATAGGTCAGAACACCGTCGACGGGCATCTCATCCGGCGTCGCGGGGGTCAGGCGCACTTTGTAGATGCCTTGGCGTGCCGCCAGCCCGGTGGCGCGCAGAATCGCACCGCCCGGCACCGGCTCGATGGTCAGATCGGTGATCTGCTCAAAGGGGCGCCCCTCATAGGTGTCGACCTCAACCGCGCGCCGCGCGAACAGCCCACTGCGCTGCGGGATCAGGGGGTTCGTGCTCTCCGCCGGGGCGGTCTCAACCGAACGGGCGGGGCCAAACCAATTCAATGGATTGATGCGACTGTCACGGACCGTGCCGCAGGCGGATACCAAAAGGGTCGAAGCCAAAAGAGCGAGGATTGTCTTGCGCATGGGAACCGCCGTTAAGTTTACTTGCCTTGTGCTACCCCATCCCGCCAGCCTTGGGAAGGGGGTGGACCTTTGCCCATGGGCATCCTACCTGTCAGGCAATGGAATTCACCCGAAGAGAGTGCACAGATGGCCACGCCCGCCTTTGAAGAACTGGTCGAGGATTTCGAGTTTTTGGACGATTGGGAAGACCGTTATCGCCATGTGATCGACCTTGGCAAAGCGATGGAGCCGCTGCCTGAGCCGCTGCGCGTCCCTGCGACCAAGGTCGATGGCTGCGCCTCTCAGGTCTGGCTGCATGCACAGTTCGAGGGCGGGAAACTGCATTTCGACGGCGCCAGCGATGCGATGATCGTCTCAGGGTTGATCGCGGTTTTACGCAAGCTTTACAACGGCTTGACACCTAGTGAAGTGGGCGGCGTCGATGCCAAGGCGGAACTGGCGCGGCTGGGGTTGAACGACCACCTCTCGGCGCAGCGTTCCAACGGATTGCGCGCGATGATCGAGCGTGTGCGCGAGACGGCCGCGCAGGAAGCGTAAGGGTTAAAGGGCGCGCAGAGCGCTCTCCAAATCACCGTAACCCGTGAACCGCCGCTCGAACGCAAGGCCAAGCCGAGCGGCGCAGTCCCGCGCCTTTTCGGTAAGCGCCGAGTCGTCAGTCTGCGCCTGATAGACCAGTTTTTCATAGTTACCAAAATACATGTCGCGCAGCTCGGGATGCCGGTCGAGGCCCATGGGTTTGATGATGAAAGCGTCGAACTGCCGGACCAGAAAATCGGTGAGGTAGAAGGTGGTGATCTCATCTTCGGCGGTTTTGGCGAAGCTCTCGTTGCCTTGGAAAAAGCTGTAGCAATGCGGCCCGGCGACCATTTGCACGCCGAGTTCTGCGCAGGCGCGTTCCAGCCCGCCGCCCGTGCCGCAATCGGCGTAGACAACAAAGAAATCGTCGTAGTCCGCACGGTGTTTGGCGACCGTATCACGCACCGCCTGCGTAATCTTTTCCGGGTAGAGGTGATATTTCGCGGGCAGACAGGTCAGATCCAGATGGGTCCAACCGTTGGCGGCTTTCAGATCCAAAATCTCACGCGCCAGCGCCCCGCAGGCGATCAGCAAGATACGGCCCGCGCGGGTGGGCGCGAGCCCGTCTTGGGTCAGGGTCCGGTCATCTGGCAGCGGGGTGTCATTCATGCCGATACCATCGCATGTCACCGCGCCCCAAGCCAAGCGGGCAGGGGCGAAACGCTCAGGCGTTGGCCGAATTATGTCGACGGCCCATCCAGTCTTTCGCGGTTTCAACCGCCACGGCGGCATCCCGGCAGTAGGCATCGGCACCGATGGCCTTGCCGAATTCCTCGTTCAGGGGCGCGCCACCGACTAGCACAATATAGTCGTCGCGCTTGCCCTGTTCGACCAGCGTGTCGATCACCACTTTCATATAGGGCATGGTCGTGGTCAGCAGGGCAGACATGCCAAGGATATCGGCCTTTTCCGCTTCGAGCGCTTCGAGATAGGCTTCGACCGCGTTGTTGATGCCCAGATCGACGACCTCGAAACCCGCGCCTTCCATCATCATGCCAACAAGGTTCTTGCCGATGTCGTGAATGTCGCCTTTGACGGTGCCGATCACCATCTTGCCGACGCGCGGCGCGCCGGTTTCCGCAAGCAACGGCTTGAGGATGGCCATGCCGCCCTTCATCGCATTGGCGGCCAGCAGCACTTCGGGCACGAAGAGGATCCCGTCGCGGAAATCGGCGCCGACGATGGTCATCCCGCCGACAAGCGCCTTGGTCAGGATCTCATAGGGCTCCCACCCGCGGTCGAGCAGGATTTGCACCCCTTCTTCGATCTCTTCCTTGAGACCGTCATAGAGGTCATCGAACATCTGCTGGACCAGTTCTTCGTCGTCCAACTCGGCCAGGATGATATCGTCTTCTTCCGACATGGTGTTTCCTTCTGCTGGGCGTGCAGGTGCATGACACTTGAGCCCTTGTCTCACGGAATGTTAGCGCCGGGGTCGCGGTTTGCGACATCGGCCGCGCCTTGCGCGACGCCTTGCGGGCAAACTACTGCTTTTTGCGGTGTAAGGACAAGGGTTTGCACGAGGTTACTTGCCGATGTTCGTGCAATGTTCTAACCTTCTTTCATGGATAGGGAAGACCAGCGATTCCGCGTGCTTGGCCGCGCGGCAGGCAGCAATGATGCGGGCCGGTTTGAGCGTCATACCCGCGTCGCCGAAGATGACGGTTGGGCGCGCGACGAGGTGTTTCCGGTGCTGCGCACCCAGACCAGTATCGAAGTGCCGCGCCGGGTGATCACCTACAACCGCTCGCCGGATTTGCCTTTCGACCGCTCGATCAACCCCTATCGCGGCTGTGAACACGGCTGCGTTTATTGTTTCGCGCGGCCCAGCCATGCCTACCTCGGCCTTTCGCCGGGGCTGGATTTTGAGACGCAGTTGATCGCCCGCCCCGAAGCGCCGGACGTTCTGGCGCGGGAGTTGCGGTCGAAGCGCTATCAGGTCGCGCCCATCGCCATCGGCACCAACACCGATCCGTATCAACCGATCGAAAAGACCCATGGCATCATGCGAGAGTGTCTTGAGGTGTTGTCGGCGTTCAATCACCCGGTGGCGATCGTCACAAAGGGCAGCCTGATCGAACGCGACATCGACATTCTGAGCGACATGGCAGGGCGCGGATTGGCGGCGGTCGGCATTTCGGTGACCACGCTGGACGCAAAGCTGAGCCGCTTGATGGAGCCGCGCGCGCCCGCGCCGCGGCGGCGGTTGCAGGTGATCCGAAAGCTGTCGGAAGCAGGGATTCCGGTGCGGATCATGGCATCGCCGATGATCCCGGCGCTGACCGACCCGGAGTTGGAGGCGATCCTCACCGCCGGGCGCCACGCGGGCGCGCGGCACGCCAGTTGGATCATGCTGCGCCTGCCGCGAGAGGTGTCGCCGCTGGTGCAGGACTGGCTCGCCACCCATTACCCGGACCGGGCCGAGCGGATCATGGCGCGGTTACGCGATATGCACGGGGGCAAGGAATATGACGCGGGCTGGCACAAGCGGATGCGGGGTGAGGGGCCATATGCGCAGATGGTGGCGCAACGCTTTGATCTGGCGGTGAAACGTTTGGGGCTGGCCCGGTCTGGCGTGCCGCTGCGCTGTGATCTGTATCGACCGCCCTCCGAAAAGGGCGATCAATTGAGCTTGTTCTGAGCCTCAGCCCCGGCGACGCCCGCGGCGCGGCGCGCGGGTGGGGCCTTGGCCATCGGTGCCATCACTTTCGGAAGAGAAATCGCCGATCTCTTCGCGGATCTGCTCCAACGTCGGGGCCGGGCCTTTTTCGGTGCTGTCAAGCGCCTCGCGCATGGCGACCAGATGCTCAGGCAGGGTGCCGCAACAGCCGCCGATGATGCTTGCGCCTGCGTTGCGGGCCATCACCGCATAGCGCGCCATCAACTCGGGCGTGCCGTCATAGTGGATGTGGCCTTCGACGTATTTCGGGATGCCTGCATTGCCTTTCGAGATGATCGGCAGCGTGCCGTTCTTCGCGGCAAAGCCAAGCACGGTGCGTAGCAGGTCAGAGGCGCCAGTGCCGCAGTTGGCACCATAGGCCAGCGGCATGTTTTCGAGCCCATGCACCAAGTCGACCATCCCTTCAGAAGTCAGCCCCATCATCGTGCGGCCCGCAGTGTCAAAGCTCATCGTGCCACACCACGGCAGACCGGCAAGCTGGAAGCCTTCGGCGGCGGCCCGGTATTCTTCCGGGGCGCTGATCGTCTCGAGCCAGCCGATATCGGCACCACCTGCCTTGAGCCCATCGGCGGTCTCGTGGAACATCTCGACGGCGAGGGAGTGGGACAGGGTGCCCACAGGCTCCATAATCTCGCCCGTCGGGCCGACGGAGCCTGCGACGATCACTTTGCGTTCGGCGGTATCGGCCACTTCGCGCGCCAGTTCGGCGGAGACGCGGCTCAACTCATGCACGCGGTCCTGCGCGTCGTGCAGCTTGAGGCGGGCGGCGTTGGCACCAAAGGAGTTGGTAAGGAACAGATCACTGCCCGAATCCACCGCAAAACGGTAAAGCTTAGTGATCTTTGCGGGCTCGTCGGTGTTCCACAATTCGGGCGCATCGCCCGACATCAGCCCCATGTTGAACAGATTGGTGCCCGTGGCCCCATCGGCGAGCAATGTGCCCTTTTCAGCGAGAAGATCGGTGAATGCGTTGCTCATGGGGGCTCCTGTTAGGTCTGAGAATTTCGCCTGATGTCATGGTGGCTACCTGGGGGCAATCTCATAATATTCATCTTCATTATGAGGGCAGGCGGGAAGGCTGCGCCCCGGTGCCAAGACCGGAGCGCAGGGGGTCAGCTTGTCTCGCTCAGCAGTTGCGCCTTGGCCTCGGCCATCAGGCTTTGCATCTTGCCGCGGATCGTCGCCTCATCCGCGCGGTCGCCCAGATCGCCCGAGACTTTGCGATAAACGTCTTCGTCGCCCGCCTCTTCGAAATCGGATTTCACGACCTCTTTGGCATAGTCCTCGGCATCGCTGCCGGATTTGCCTAAAAGTTCAGCAGCCCAGAGACCCAGAAGCTTGTTGCGCCGCGCCTCGGCGCGGAATTGCATATCCGCATCGTGGGCGAACTTGCTTTCAAAGGCATTTGCACGGTCGTCAAAGTTGCTCATGGCGGGTCTCCGGTTGCTGCGATTACCCTATCGATATGCGAACGCAGGCCCGTTCTCGCAAGTGGCGGGGCAAAGGTGGCGGGCCATGCTTGCAGCAGCGGGGTGCTTGCACTAAGAGAAGCGCAAGCGGCGGGGATGTTCCCGGCCCCCTGTTGGAAAGGATGCCCATGGCCCGGCGCAACAAGATCTACGAAGGCAAGGCAAAGATCCTCTATGAAGGTCCCGAGCCCGGTACGATCGTTCAATATTTCAAAGACGATGCCACGGCCTTTAACGCCGAGAAGAAAGCCACGATCGAAGGCAAGGGCGTGTTGAACAACCGCCTGTCCGAGTTCTTTATGACTGGGCTGAACAGCATCGGCGTGCCGACGCATTTCATCAAACGCCTGAACATGCGCGAACAGCTCGTGCGGCAGGTTGAGATCATTCCGCTGGAAGTGATCGTACGCAACTATGCCGCCGGTTCCATGTCCAAGCGGTTGGGGATCGAAGAGGGCACACAGCTGCCACGCCCGATCGTTGAATATTGCTACAAGGACGACTCGCTCGGCGATCCGCTGGTCACCGAAGAGCATATCGCCGCATTCGGCTGGGCCAGCCAGCAAGACATGGACGATATCCTGAGCCTTGCGCTGCGGGTTAATGACTTCATGTCGGGCGTGATGATGGCCGTGGGCATTAAGCTGGTGGACTTCAAGATCGAGATTGGCCGCGTTTACGACGGTGATTTCCAGCGTCTGATCGTTGCCGATGAGATCAGCCCCGACAGCTGCCGCCTGTGGGACATCGAAACGGGTCAGAAGCTCGATAAAGACGTGTTCCGCCGCGACCTGGGTTCGCTCACCGATGCGTATACCGAAGTGGCCAAACGCCTTGGCGTCATGCCCAAGAACAACGCGCCGGTGACAAAGCCGACGCTGATAAACTAACGCGGCTTCGCCGTTCAATTTGCAGATGTTACAAAGGGGTGTCGCGCCATGAAAGCACGGGTGCATGTGATGCTGAAGAACGGGGTGCTCGACCCTCAGGGCGAAGCGGTTCGCCACGCGCTCGGAGCCTTGGGCTTTGACGGGGTGAACGGTGTGCGTCAGGGCAAGGTGATCGAACTTGACCTCGCCGAAGGCACCTCCGAGGCCGATGTAAACGCCATGTGCGAAAAGCTCTTGGCCAATACGGTGATCGAATCCTATTCGGTGGAGCTGGCCTGATGCACGCAGCGGTGGTTGTCTTTCCCGGGTCCAATTGCGACCGCGACCTTGCCGTGGCTTTCAAAGCCGCGGGTGCCAAGGTCTCCATGGTCTGGCACAAGGACAGCGAACTGCCGCAAGGCGTTGATATCGTGGGGATCCCCGGCGGGTTCTCCTATGGCGACTACCTGCGCTGCGGGGCCATCGCCGCGAATTCGCCGATCTGCCGCACAGTGGCCGCCCATGCGGAGCGTGGCGGCTATGTGATGGGCATCTGCAACGGTTTTCAGGTGCTGACCGAAACCGGCCTGCTGCCGGGCGCGCTGCTGCGGAACGCGGGATTGAAATACATCTGCAAGACCGTGGGTCTCAAGGTCGAGACTACGGCGAGCGATTACACCAGCGGCTACACTGCCGGTCAGGTCATCGACATTCCGATCGCCCACCACGACGGCAACTATTTCGCGGATGACGAGACGATTGCGAAACTGCGCGGCGAAGATCGCGTGGCCTTCAGCTATGCCGAGAACCCGAACGGCGCGCGCGATGACATCGCGGGCATCCTGTCGGATAACCGCCGGGTGCTGGGCATGATGCCGCACCCTGAGCGGGCGGCGGAAGCGGCGCATGGCAATACGGATGGGGCGGCGCTCTTCCGCGCATTGACCGGTGCTTTGCAAACCGCCTGACTTGAGTGCGGCGCGCGGAGCGCGTAGGTTGCCGCGATGAGTGATACATCCGGTTCCGAAGGCAATAGCATGGCCGTATCCTGGCGGGTGCGGTTCGCCATCGCGGCGCTGATGATCCTCGCTGTGGTGACGATTTCGATCACCAATAAGCTGCTGACCGACCGTTTTACCGAAAGTACCCGCAACCGCGCCGAACTGCGCATCGCGCTTTATAGCGGGAACCTGCTGGCGGAACTGCGCCAGAATGCCATCGTGCCGCAGCTTTTGGCCCGCGACCCAACCTTGATCGGGGCGCTACAAACGGCGGATTATTCCCTATCGACGCAACGGCTTATCTCCTTCGTGGAGGAGATCGGCGCGGCCTCCTTGATGCTTTATGACATCGACGGGCGCACGGTGGCGGCGACCGACCGCAACCGTTTGGGCTCTGCGCATAAATCCGAGCCTTATTTCGTCGACGCCATTCGCTCCAACGCCACAATCTTTTCGACGATTGAGCGGGAGCAGGGCGGCTATCGTTTCCTCTATTCGCGGCGCATGCAGTCGGGCGGCACGACCCTTGGCGTAATCGCGGTCGAGGTCGACTTGCAGAAGTTCGAGCGCGCATGGGCCGGGATTTCCGACGCGGTGATCGTCATGGACAGCACCGGGCAGATCATCCTCGCCACCGAGCCGCGCTGGCGCGGGCTGACCGAACCCGAAGCCTTGGCCAACCACACGCCGCAAAGCGCCATTGAGCGCGCCATCCAAGCCACCACCGATTGGACCGCGCTGCCGCCCGATGCCTATTTGCAGGGCGAAGCGGTGATGCGTCTGGAAAACCGCATCCCGTTCCGGGGCTGGCGGATGAGCAGCTACACCACCTATGCCTCGGTCCGCGAGAAGGTGAACGGCGTGCTGGCGCTTGAGGTCATGGGTTTTGCGATTTTGCTGGCCTTGGCGTTCTACTTCCTCAGCCGCCGCACGGCCGGAAGGCTGGCGATCTTCCAACGGGAATCGGCAAAACTCAGGGCGCTGAACCTTGCCCTGCAACGTGAGATTGCCGAACGAAAGCGCGTGCAACAGACCCTCGCCGTGGCCGAGCAAACGCTTGAACAGTCATCGAAACTCGCCGCCTTGGGCGAGATGTCTGCCGCCGTCAGCCATGAATTGAACCAACCGCTCGCCGCGATGAAGACCTATCTGGCGGGCGCGCGGTTGTTGCTCAATCGCAACCGGCAGGATGAGGCGCTGTCGTCCTTTGGCCGTATCGACGACCTGATCGAGCGGATGGGCGCGATCACGCGGCAGCTTAAATCCTATGCCCGCAAGGGGCAGGAGGCGTTTTCTCCTGTCGACATGGGCGCAGCGCTGGCATCGTCCCTGTCGATGATGGAGCCGCAACTGCGCCAACGACAGGTCCAGATCAGCCGTATTCTGCCCGATAATCCCGTCACGGTGATGGGAGACCGTATGCGGATCGAACAAGTTATGGTAAACCTGTTAAGAAACGCATTGGACGCAACAAAATCGGAACGAAACCCTCAGGTGGACATTATATTATCAGCGGGGGAGACGGCGACATTGACCGTGCGCGACAATGGCCCGGGGATCGAAGACTTGGACGCGCTGTTCGAACCTTTCTACACGACCAAACAGCCCGGCGATGGCGTTGGGCTGGGTCTTGCCATTTCATCGGGGATCGTGAACGACCTCGGTGGAAGGCTGACGGCGCGCAACGGACAGAACGGTGGCGCTGTATTTGAAATGCAGCTGCCCATATTGGCAGATGAAACGAAGATAGAAGCGGCGGAGTGAACGCATGGCTCAGGCAATGAAAATCGCGATTGTAGATGACGAACAGGACATGCGGCAGTCGATCAGCCAGTGGCTGGCCCTTTCGGGTTATGACACGGAAACTTTCGGCAGCGCTGAGGACGCGCTCAAGACATTGGGGCCCGATTATCCGGGCATCGTCATTTCCGACATCAAGATGCCGGGCATGGACGGGATGCAGTTTTTGAAAAAACTCATGGGCAGCGACTCGGCCCTTCCGGTCATCATGATCACCGGCCATGGCGATGTGCCGATGGCGGTTGAGGCGATGCGGGTGGGCGCGTTCGATTTCCTCGAAAAGCCCTTCAACCCCGACCGGATGAGCGAGTTGGCCAAGAAAGCCACCAACGCGCGGCGGCTGGTCATGGACAACCGCGCCCTGCGGCGTGAACTGTCGGACGGCGGCCAGTTGATGAAAAAGCTGATCGGCCAATCTCCGGTGATGGAGCGCCTGCGCGAGGATATTCTCGATCTGGGGCAGGCCGATGGGCATGTGCTGATCGATGGGGAGACCGGGACGGGCAAGACTTTGGTCGCCCATGCGCTGCACGCCGTAGGCTCGCGTGCGGGCAAAAAATTCGTGCTCGTCTCCTGCGGTGCCTTGGAGGAAGAAGCGCTGGCCAAACGGCTTTTCGGCCCGATGCAGCCCGAAGACGCGCAACTGCCCGCCATCGAAGAAGCCCGCGGCGGCACTTTGGTCTTAGAGGATATCGAAGCGCTTTCTGAGCAACTCCAAGCCCGGCTGCTAAGCGCGATCAACGAGCAGGGCACCCCGGCGGAGACGCGGATCGTCGCCATCTCGAACCTGCAAGAGGCAGGGCGCACGTCGGAAGACGCGCTGCGCTCGGACCTGTTTTATCGTCTGGCGGCGCTGCGCATCACCGTGCCCCCGCTGCGCCAACGGGGCGAGGATATTCTGACGCTCTTTACTCGGTTGAGCGATCAATTCGCGGATGAATACGGCTGCGAGGCGCCTCAGGTCAGCGCGCAAGAGGCGGCACAGCTGTTGCAGGCGCCTTGGCCCGGCAACGTGCGGCAACTCATCAACGTCGCCGAACGCGCCGTGCTGCAATCGCGCCGCGGCTCGGGCACCATTGCCTCGCTGTTGATGAGCGACCATGATGAGATGCAGCCGGTGATGACCACCGAGGGCAAGCCGCTGAAAGAATATGTCGAAGCCTTTGAGCGTATGTTGATCGATAACACCATGCGCCGCCACAAGGGCTCGATCGCCAGCGTCATGGACGAGCTTTGCCTGCCGCGACGGACGTTGAATGAGAAGATGGCGAAATACGGGTTGCAGCGGTCAGATTACCTCTGACCGCGCCCCACAAGCAGCGCGGCTTAACCGTTGCGCTGCTCTGCGATCTCGACCGCTTTGCCATTCGGATCGGTGATGCAAGACCAGCTCGCCGCGCCGGGCACATCGACGATATGGCGGTAAAGCTCAACCACCGGACGGGTGGTATTGATCGCAATCCCCGCCGCTCCGGTTTGCTGGGCCACCGCGGAGATACAGCTTTTCTGCCCGCGCAATTCCGCCAGCGCTGCGGGGTCGTCGGCCACGGCGATCTCATCACAGGCGGCGAGGCCCAGAAGGGTCAGACAAAGCGCGGGGCGCAGAAATTTAGGCATGAAAGCGGTCCTTTGAAACTCTGGGCCGCATCGGCGGCAAGGCAATTCTATGGTGTCGCCCGGCGACAGCCGCCGTGACAGTCTGAATGTTTCCAAGCCCATGCGCCTTGTCAACCGACCGGGGATAAAGCGCATTTGACTGTTGCTCATTCGATTGACCATTGTGTTTCACCCCGTAAAGCCCTTAACTAGCCGGATAAGTCCCGTAACGCCCGACCGGCGTGGGGTGACTTTTGACAGTTTCGCTGCCGTGCCCGCCCGACACCGGGGGGCCAGCAGACCGATTGGGCCGGAAACGGCCGAAGAACCGCTGATATTCGCGAGGGTTAGCCCGACCGAAGCACAGCTAATTAATGGATGGGAGAGGCCGCAGAGCCCTCGCATCGGAGAAGAACCGCGATGACGCGCGCAGATGCTCAGAGCAGACAGTTGGGGGCCATTCGTGGCCCTGCTGTTGCCGCGTCCTCCATCGCCCTGACAAGTCACACCTCCCAGCCCGAAGCCCCGCCAGGGGCATTTTGTGCGCGGGTGCTGTGCATAATGGATCTATGTCTAAGAAAATGCTTATCGATGCCACCCACGCCGAGGAAACTCGGGTCGTGGTCGTGGACGGAAACAAGGTCGAAGAATTCGATTTTGAATCGGAAAACAAACGCCAGCTTGCTGGCAATATCTATCTAGCCAAGGTTACACGGGTCGAACCGTCGCTTCAGGCGGCCTTTGTCGACTATGGCGGCAACCGTCACGGTTTCCTCGCTTTCTCGGAAATCCACCCCGATTATTACCAGATTCCCGTGGCCGACCGTCAGGCGCTGCTGGAAGAAGAGCGCGCCTATGCCGAAGCGCAGGCCGCCAAGGATGACGAAGAAGAAAAACCCAAGCGGACCCGCTCGCGGTCGCGTAGCCGGTCGAAAAGCCAAGCGGCCGAGACCAACAGCGATGATGCCGTAGCCACCGCCGAGGTCGCCGAGGAAAACAGCGATCAGATCGCGGGCATGGAAACCGTCGATCTCGACAGCGAAGAGGGCAGTTCGCCCATGGAGCGGGTCGCGGAGACGCCGGTTGAAGAGCCCGAGAATGATGCGGCGGAGGGTGATATCGCCAAGGCCGAGGACGCGGCCCCGGCCAAGGCGGATGACGCGGCAAAGGCCGAGGATGCCGACGCCAAGGGTGACGCGCAGGCCGACGATGAAGACGCCGATGGCGAGGACAAAGGCAGCGATGCCACGGCGAAGGACGATTCCATCGAATCCGTCGCCGATGAGGACGACAGCGAAGACATCCGCCCCGTGCGCAAACCGCGCCCGCGCCGCTACAAGATTCAAGAAGTCATCAAGGTCCGCCAGATCCTGCTGGTGCAGGTCGTCAAGGAAGAGCGCGGCAACAAGGGTGCGGCGCTGACCACCTATCTCAGCCTCGCCGGTCGTTACTGCGTGCTAATGCCCAACACCGCCCGCGGTGGCGGCATCAGCCGCAAGATCACCAATGCTGCCGACCGCAAGAAGCTCAAGGAAATCGCGACCGAGATTGAGGTGCCGAAAGGTGCCGGCCTCATCGTGCGCACCGCCGGGGCGAAACGCACCAAGGCCGAGATCAAGCGCGATTACGAATACCTCCAGCGTCTCTGGGAACAGATCCGCGAGTTGACGCTGAAGTCCATCGCGCCTGCCAAAATCTACGAGGAAGGCGATCTGATCAAACGCTCGATCCGCGACCTCTACAATCGCGAGATCGACGAGATTCACGTCGAGGGCGAGCGCGGCTACCGCATCGCCAAGGACTTCATGAAAATGATCATGCCGTCCCACGCCAAGAACGTGAAGCTCTACAACGAGAGCCTGCCGCTCTTCGCCCGCTATCAGGTGGAAAGCTACCTCTCGGGCATGTTCAACCCCACGGTGCAACTGCCCTCGGGCGGCTATATCGTGATCGGCGTGACCGAAGCACTGGTGGCGATCGACGTGAACTCGGGCCGGGCCACCAAAGAAGGCTCGATCGAACAGACCGCGCTCAAGACCAACCTTGAAGCCGCCGACGAGGTCGCACGCCAGCTGCGTCTGCGTGACCTTGCCGGGCTCATCGTGATCGACTTCATCGACATGGACGAGCGCAAGAACAACGCCGCCGTCGAAAAGCGCATGAAGGACCGGCTCAAGACCGACCGCGCGCGCATTCAGGTGGGCCGCATCTCGGGCTTCGGCCTGATGGAAATGTCGCGCCAGCGCCTGCGCCCCGGCATGATCGAGGCGACGACCCAGCCTTGCCACGCCTGCCACGGCACCGGCCTCGTGCGCTCGGACGATAACCTCGCCCTGTCGATCATCCGCCAGATCGAAGAAGAAGGCACCCGCCGCCGCTCCCGCGAAGTACTGGTGCGCGCGCCCGTGGGCATCGCCAACTTCCTGATGAACCAAAAGCGCGAGCATATCGCCCATATTGAAATGCGCTACGGCATGTCCGTGCGGATCGAAGGCGATCCGTCGCTGGTCAGCCCCGACTTCCACATCGAGAAGTTCAAGACGGCCACGCGCACCGTGCCGCCCGTCTCGGATCACGTCGTCTCGGTCGATACTTCCCTCATGGATCAAATCGACGAGGATGAGAGCGCCGCCGAGGCCGAAGAGGCCCCCGCCGCACAGGACGCCAGCCCCTCCGAGAACGGGAACGGCAATGGCAACGGTGAAGAGGGTGAGGGCAAATCCAAGCGCCGCCGCCGCCGTCGCCGCAGCCGGGGTGGCCGTGGCCGCAATGGCAATGGCGATCAGCAGAACGGTGCAGAGGATCAAAACGGTGCTCAGCAGCAGGACGAGGCGAAATCGGACGAGGGCGAGAAAACCGCGCCGGTAGAGGCAGAAGCCCCGCAGGCCGAAGCGGAAGCCGCGCCCGCCGCCGAGGAGAAGCCCAAGCCGAAATCCCGCAGCCGCTCGCGCAAGCCTAAGGCCGAAATCGCTCCCGAAGCGGAACCCGCGCCCGAAGCCCTTGCCGCCGCAGAAGGCGAAGCGCCGAAGGTCAGCGCCGAGGCCGAAGGGGAGGAGCCCCCCAAGCCCAAGGCCAAGCGTAGCCGTCGGACCAAGAAACCCGCAGCCGACGCGGCGGAAGAGACCGTGAGCGCAGACGCCGTGGCAAGTGAGGAAGAGGCCGCACCCGCGCCGAAGCCCAAGCGCCGCAGCCGGGCCAAGGCCAAGCCGGTCGAGCCGGTCGCCGAAGCCACGCCCGATGCAATGGCCGAAGCCCTGCCGAGTGAAGCGCCCATCGCGGCCCCGTCACCGGAGACGGCGACGCCCGTCGCGGAAGCGCCTCAGCCTGAGCCGCAGCCCGACCCCGCGCCGCAGCCGGTCGAGGCCGAGGCACCCGCTGCCGAAACCGCTCCTGAGCCAGTGGCCGAAAAGGTCGAAGAGCAGCCCGCCGAAAAGCCCAAGCCCAAACGGCGCGGCTGGTGGTCGCTGGGCAGCTAAAGTGCTCTAGATAAAGAAAACGGCGGGCTCTCAGGCCCGCCGTTTTCAGTTTGGCTATAGGGTAAGAAAGACGGCGCGACCGCGCCCGCTCAGCCGCCCTTGGTGATGATGTAAAGCTCTGCCGCGCCCTCGGTCCGGGTTTCGGTCAGTTGATGGCCCGCCTCGGCACAGAAATGCGGCACGTCGATCACGGCGGCGGGGTCATCCGCCGTCATGTGAAGCTGATCGCCCGGCGCCAGCGCGGCCAGTCGTTTGCGTGCTTTCAGCACGGGCAGGGGGCAGAGAAGCCCCGTGGCATCCAGTTTTTCGATCTTCATAAGATCAGTTAAGCCAAGCCGGTCCCGAGGTCCACGATCTTGTGACAATATGACAGGTGACGCCGGGGCCATGTCGGTCTAGGAGTCGGTCATGTTTGAAATAAGCCTCCTCGACGCCGGGATCCTGCCGGCCATGACCATCGCCCTTGTCGCCGGGATTTTCAGTTTCCTGTCGCCCTGCGTGCTGCCCATCGTGCCGCCCTATCTGGCCTATATGGGGGGCGTGTCGATCAATGACATGTCGAGCCAATCCAGCGCGCGACGGCGGGCGGTGGTGGCGGCGCTGTTCTTCGTCCTGGGGCTAAGCACCGTCTTCGTGCTCTTGGGCTTCACCGCCTCGGCCTTTGGGATGTTCTTTCTCCAGAATCAGGCGCTTTTCGCCAAGATCTCCGGCGTGGTGATCATTGTCTTTGGCCTGCATTTCATCGGCCTCTTCCGCATTCCCTTTCTGGACCAAGAGGCGCGGTTGGACGCGGGCGATAAGGGCGGTTCCAGCTTTGGCGCCTATGTTCTAGGGCTGGCCTTCGCCTTTGGTTGGACGCCCTGTATCGGCCCGCAGCTTGGCGCGATCCTGTCGCTCGCGGCGAGCGAGGCTTCCGTCTCTCGCGGTACGCTTTTGCTGGGCGTCTATGCGGCAGGGCTGGGGATCCCGTTCCTGCTGGCCGCGATGTTTATCACCCGCGCAATGACGCTGATGAACCGCATCAAACCGCATATGAAGCTGATTGAGCGGATCATGGGGGGGCTTCTTGTGCTCGTCGGGCTGGCCTTGCTGACCGGTGCATTCACCGCCTTCTCCTTCTGGCTGCTAGAAACCTTCCCGATCCTCGCAACTGTGGGTTAAGCCTTATTCTCGCCCCGAATTACGGCTAGACTATGCCGAAGAAGAGGGCGGGCATGGTAAGCAAAGCGCAGGGAAAGACGGTGAAAACGCGCCGGGTGTTCTACATCCCCGGCTACGATCCGATTCACCCGCGCCGCTACCGCGAGCTGTACCGCAAGGAAAGCGCCGCGCAGGCGGCGATCTCGGGCTATGAGATCGGGCTGAATCCGAAGGCGGGCCGCGGCAATTACGGCTGGCAGGTGGATGCTGAGATCGACGGGCAGCGGGTGAGCGCGCAGGTCGAGGTTCTGGTCTGGTCCGACATCGTGCGCGAAAGCATGAGCAGTTCGATCCCCGCGACCTATTGGCAATTGCTGCGCACGGCTTGGGTCTACATCGGGTCGGGCGCGCTCTGGCGGCTCATGCGGCTGCGCAAGGGGCCGGTGATCGCCGCACTCTACCCCGTTGGCATGTTAATCGCGCAGGCGCTGTTGGCGGTGGCGCTTGGCCTGTTGACCTATGGCCTTCTCGGCATGCTCAGCGATCATTGGGCCGCGCGGCTCGCCTTCGCGGCACTGGGCATGGGGTTGGGCATTGCCCTGCTGCGCTGGTTCAAAAAGAAGGACGGCAAGTTTTTCGCCTATTACCTCATGCATGATTACGCCTATTCCGCCGCCACCAAGGGCGCGAATCCGCCGCAGCTTGAGGCCCGGATGGCGACCTTTGCCGATGCCATCGCCACCGCGCTGACCGATGATATCGACGAGGTCTTGGTCGTCGGCCATTCCTCGGGCGCGCATCTGGGGGTTTCGGTACTGGCCGATCTGATCCGGTCGGGCAGGGTGACCGAGGGCGGGCCTGCTCTGGGTTTCCTCACGCTGGGGCAGGTGGTGCCAATGGTGTCTTTCCTGCCCCGGGCCGAGCGGTTGCGCGGCGATCTGCGCTATCTCTCGGCGCGAGATGAATTGGCCTGGGTCGATGTCACCGCCCCGGGCGATGGCTGCGCCTTTGCGCTTTGCGATCCGGTGTCGGTGTCTGGTGTCGCGCCCGAAGGGAAACGCTGGCCGCTGGTCTTCTCCGCCGCCTTCACGCAAACGCTTAGCCCCGCGCGTTGGAAGGCGCTGCGCTGGCGCTTCTTCCGGCTGCATTTCCAGTATCTTTGTGCCTTCGACCGTCCACGTGACTATGATTATTTCCAGATCACCGCCGGGCCGCAGACACTCGCCGCGCGCTATGACGGGCGGCCCGCATCGAAATCGCGGATCGACCACGCGGTCAGCAAATACACCTCTGTCGCTGCATGAGCCATCCGCCCAAACCCCCCGCGCGCCCCGACCGCGTGTCGCTCTGGCGCTATGCCAAACTGTTTCGCGCCGACATCCTCTCGGCCCAGCCCGCGCGGCTCTATCGGGCGTGGATGGCTGAGTTCAAAACGCCGTTTTTTCGCAGCTACCTGATGAACCAGCCCGAACTGGTGAAAACCGTGTTGAAGGACCGGCCCGAGGATTTCCCCAAGTCCGACCGTATCGGCGAGGGGCTGCGGCCCCTCTTGGGCAACTCTGTCTTTCTGACCAATGGCGAGACATGGAAACGCCAGCGCCGCATCATCGACCCGGCCTTCGAGGGCGGGCGCCTGCGTGAGACCTTTCCCGCCATGTGGGACGCGGCAGAGGCGGCTGCGGCACGGCTGGAGCCCAAGGCGGGCCAGGTGGTCGAGATCGAGGCTGAGACAAGCCACGCCGCCGCCGATGTGATCTTTCGCACGCTGTTTTCGCTGCCGATTGAACATGAGGTCGCCCGCGCGGTTTTTGACGAGTTTCGCAATTACCAGCGTAGCCAGCCAATCCTGAACCTCGGGGCGCTTTTGCCGCTGCCGCGCTGGGTGCCGCGCCTGTTTCGCCGCGACACGCGGGCCAGCGCGGCGCGGATCAGGGCGCTGATCACCGATCTGACCCGCGCGCGCATCGCGCAGATCGAGGCGGGCACCGCGCCCGATGATCTTGCCACCAAGATTATGACCCAAGCCGATCCCGAAACCGGAGAGCGCTTCGACACCGAAGAAATGGTCGACCAGGTCGCGATCTTCTTTCTTGCGGGGCATGAGACCAGCGCCTCGGCCCTTGCATGGGCGCTGTATTTGATGGCCACCCATCCCGCGTGGCAAGAGCGGTTGGCGGAAGAGGCGCAGGCGCTTGAGACCTGCGATTTCGCGGTGATGTCGAAACTCAAGCTCAGCCGCGATGTTTTTCGCGAGACGCTGCGCCTTTACCCGCCGGTGCCGATGATGGTGCGCGAGAACAGCTGCCCCGAACACTTCCGTGACCGACAGGTGAAACAGGGCGCGCAACTGGTGCTCAGCCCGTGGCATCTGCACCGCCACGAACGGCTCTGGGACAACCCCGACGGCTTTGACCCGTCCCGCTGGCAGACCAAGAATGGCAAACAGTGCCAGCGCGACGCTTTCATCCCATTCTCCGCCGGGCCGCGGGTCTGCACCGGGGCGGGCTTTGCCATGGTCGAAGGGCCGCTGATCCTGTCGCGCATCCTGCGCGACTTCCGCGTGACGGCCCAACCGGACCGCGTGCCAGTGCCTGTCGCACATTTGACCGTCCGTTCAGATAAGGGCATTTGGTTAGCGCTATCAAGACGCTAGCTGCTATCATCGGCTTTGCGTTTCAATTAGAAACGCAGCGAACGGAATCAAAATAGGACCTGGGTGACATGGGCTACGACAAGGCGCAACTTGAGCAAATGGACAGCGGCAAGGGCTTCATCGCGGCGCTTGATCAATCGGGTGGCTCCACCCCCAAGGCGCTGAGCCTCTATGGCGTGGAACCGTCGGACTACAACGGCGACGAAGAGATGTTCAAAGCCGTTCACGACATGCGGGCGCGGATCATTCTGGCCGATGATTTCACCTCTGAAAAAGTTATCGGCGCGATCCTTTTCGAGCGCACGATGGATGACACGATCAATGGCAAACCGGTTGCACAACTGCTCTGGGAAGACCGCGGCGTGGTGCCTTTCCTGAAGATTGATAAGGGTTTGGAGGAAACCAGCAACGGCGTGCAGATGATGAAGCCGATCATGGAGATTGACGACCTGTTGGCCCGCGCCGTGAAGCATGGTATCTTCGGCACCAAGGAACGCTCTGTCATTCATGAGGCCAACGAAAACGGCATTGCCGCCGTGGTGGCGCAACAGTTCGAACTGGCCAAACAGGTCTGCGCTGCCGGTCTCGTGCCGATCATCGAGCCCGAGGTGAACATCAATTCCGAGAGCAAGGCCGAGGCCGAAGAAATTTTGCACGGTGAGATCGCGAAACACCTGAAGGCGCTGCCCGAAGGTGAGATGGTGATGCTGAAGCTGACGATCCCCGAGAAGGCCGGTCTCTATGATGATCTGGCCGAACATGCCAATGTTCTGCGCGTCGTGGCGCTGTCGGGTGGCTATTCCACGGCGGAAGCCTGCGAACGGCTGGGCAAGAACCGGACCATGATCGCCAGCTTCTCCCGCGCTTTGACGGAAGGGCTGAATGTCAAGATGACGGACGCGGAGTTCAACACGGCGCTCGGGCAGAACATCGAGAAAATCTACCAAGCGTCGATCTGTTAAACGGAATTTTTTGAAAATTCCGGGGCCGTTTTCTTTTAAAGAAAACGGCTACACGATCCGCCGGATGGGTTCACGATTGCAAAATATGATGACCTGTCCGGCGTTTTCCACCGCTTGATACCCACGGCGCTTCAATTCCGCTTCGAATGCCCGGCGTCCGACGAATTTCTCGATATCCCGCGCTTTGCGCCGGATCACCTGACCGCTGATCGCGGCGCGCGAGGCAAAGAGGCTGTGGAGCCACGCCTGTGGCGAAAGGGGAGAGGCCAAAGTCATGGCCAGACGCTAATCCGCTTTTGGTAAACGTTCCTTTAACGACCGCAGCACAAACAAGCGGATCGCCCCGGCCAGCCCGATGTCCAGCCCACGGGCGGCGTCAATCTCGGCCACCAACGCGTTGATCGGCATGCCCCGTGCGGCGGCGATGGCGCGGAACTCATCCCAGAATTCGTCTTCGAGGGAGATCGATGTCCGGTGGCCCCTTAGGGTCACCGAATGTTTGCGGGGCCTTGCGCTCATGTCTCGCGCTTATGCGCGTCGAGCGTGGCCTTGGCTTGGGCGGCGCTTTTGCGCGCCGCCTCCTTCTCAGCTTTGCTGCGGCCAAAGCGCAGCGCATTCTCATCCGCCTGAGCGCGGCGGGCCGCAAGATCGCGTGCCTTTCTCGCCTTGTTCAGGTTGATGGGCTGGCTCATTTCGGGCCGATCATATTCTCAGGGCGCACCACACGCTCGAAGGTCTCGGCATCGACGAAGCCCAAGGCAATCGCCTCTTCCTTCAACGTGGTGCCGTTCTTATGCGCGGTCTTGGCGACCTTGGTGGCGTTGTCATAACCGATCTCGGGGGCCAGCGCGGTGACCAGCATCAGCGACTCGCGCATCAGCTTCTCGATCCGGTCCGCGTCAGCCTTCAGGCCATCCACCAGATTGTCGGTAAAGGCCGAGGCCGCATCGCCCAAAAGCTGCATGGATTGCAACACGTTATAGGCCATCATCGGCTTGTAGACGTTAAGCTCGAAATGCCCCTGCGACCCGGCGAAGCCCACGGCGGCATCATTGCCCATGACATGGGCGCAGACCTGCGTCAGCGCCTCGCATTGCGTCGGGTTCACCTTGCCCGGCATGATCGAAGAGCCGGGCTCATTCTCGGGCAGGATCAATTCGCCCAGACCGCAGCGCGGGCCGGAGCCCAAAAGGCGGATGTCATTGGCAATTTTGAACAGCGACGCCGACACGGTCTTCAGCGCGCCGGAAATCTCGACCATCGCGTCATGGGCGGCAAGTGCTTCGAATTTGTTGGGCGCGGTGACGAAGGGCAGGCCGGTGATCTCGGCCATGTTATGCGCCACGGTCTCGGCCCAGCCCTTCTTGGTGTTCAGCCCGGTGCCCACGGCGGTGCCACCCTGTGCCAGCTCATAGATACGGCCAAGCGCATCGCGCACGCGGGCAATGCCCATGGCGACCTGATGGGTGTAGCCCGAGAATTCCTGAGACAGCGTCAGCGGTGTCGCGTCCTGCGTATGGGTGCGGCCGATTTTGATGATGCCGTCGAATTCCTCGACCTTCTTCTGCAACGCGCCGTGCAGCTTCTCCAGCCCCGGCAGGAGCACGTCACGCGCCGTCATCGCGGTGGCGATATGCATGGCGGTGGGGAACGTGTCGTTCGAGGACTGGCCCATGTTGCAGTGATCGTTGGGGTGCACCGGATCTTTCGAGCCAATGGTGCCGCCCATGAGTTCAATTGCGCGGTTGGCGATGACCTCATTGGCGTTCATGTTCGACTGGGTGCCGGAACCGGTCTGCCAGACCACCAGCGGGAAGTTGTCGTCGAACTTACCCTCGAACACTTCGCCAGCGGCCTGAATGATCGCGCGACCGCGTTCCTCGTCCAGCGAGCCCTGCGCCACATTCGCCTGCGCGCAGGCTTTTTTGATCACGCCGAGCGCGCGCACGATGGCGATGGGCTGCTTTTCCCAGCCAATCGGGAAGTTCATGATCGAACGCTGCGTCTGCGCGCCCCAGTATTTATCGGCGGGGACTTCGAGCGGACCAAAGCTGTCGGTTTCGGTGCGGGTATCGGCCATTTTGCGGCTCCTGCTGTGACTTATCGTTGTCCAGCGGTGTACCTGCGCCTTACGCGCTGCGCAATGCGGGGATGGCGCTAACGGCCATTCCGCCGCTACTTCCGAAAGGAATCGAGCGAGACGATCTCGGCATCTTTGACCGGCTCTTCCGCGACTTCCAACTCTGCCTCATCCGTCTGGTCGAGCGTGGCCTCATCCTCAGCCACGTCTTCCTCTTCGGTCTCTTGCTGTTCGAACCGCAGGCCAAACTCAACCGAAGGGTCCACGAAGGTGCGGATCGCGTCGTAAGGAATATAAAGCGGCTCTGGCGCATCGCCGAAGTTCAGCGTGATGGCGAAACCGTCTTCACCCACATCAAGGCCGTCGTACCAGTGCTGCATCACCACGGTCATCTCATCGGGATAGCGGTCCGACAGCCAATCGGCCAATTCCGCATCCGGATGCGAGGTGTCGAAGGTGATGAAGAAATGGTGATTCCCCGGCAGTCCCTTGTCCGATACGTCTTGCAAGACCCTGCGGATCAGGCCCCGCATGGCTTCGTGCATCAGGTTGCCGTAATCAATGCTGCGGCTCATTCTTCTCTCCGGTCCGGGCGTTGGGCAGGGGTAAGCATACCCCATTCAGGGGCGAGTGAAAGGGGGTGCCGCGCTAAATCGCGTGAAGGATCAGCGCCAGCGCCGCGAGCAGGACCATCGTGATGACAAAATTACGCTTGAGCGCCAGCATCAGCACGGCAGCCAAGAGTGTGAGCGCGACGGCCATGGGGTTGAAACTGTCCCAAACGGGCAGGGGCAGGGCAAGCGGGCCGTCAGCGCCCACCCGATCAAACAGCACATGCAGCGCGAACCAAACCGAGAGATTGGCGATGACCCCCACCACAGCCGACGTGATCGCCCGCAGCGCGCCTGCGATGCGCGGCTGTTCAGAGAGTGCCTCAAGATACGGGCCAGCAAGGAAAATCCACAGAAAACAGGGCGTGAAAGTGACCCAAAGCGCCAGCAGCCCGGCAGCCATCGCCCCCGCGGGGCCGCTTTGCGCAAAGCCCGCCAACATCCCGACGAATTGCGTCACAAGGATCAGTGGGCCGGGCGTCGTCTCGGCCAAGCCGAGCGCGTCGATCATCTGATCGGTCTCGATCCAGCCGAAATCCTGCACCACGGTCTGGGTCATATAGGCCAGCACCGCATAGGCCCCGCCGAAGGTCACCACGGCCAGTTTGGAAAAGAACAGCCCCAGTTGCAGCAGAAAGTCGTCGCCGATGAAGGCAAGGAACAGAAGCGGCGCGGCCCAGAGACCACCCCAAATGAGCAGAGTGCGCAGGCTATGCGCCGGCGGCAGGTCGGCGGCTTCGGTCTCAGGCGTCGGGCCTCGGCTCAGCATCCCAATGGCCCCGGCAACCAGAATGATGAGCGGAAACGGCAGGCCCAGCACGAAGAGCGCGATGAAAGACCCAAAGGCCAGCGCCCAGCCGAGCCGCCCGTGAAGCGCCTTTGAAGAAACCTTCATAAGCGCTTGGAATACCACGATAATGACAGCGGCCTTGATGCCCAGAAAGGCCGTTTGGACCAAGGGCATCTGCCCATACCACGCATAAAGCAGCGCAAGTGCCGCGATGAAGACCGCCCCCGGCACGACGAAAAGCAGCCCCCCCAACAGCCCGCCCGCAACGCCGCGCAGGCGCCAGCCTGCATAGGTCGCCAGCTGCATCGCCTCCGGTCCGGGCAACAGCATACAGAGCGAAAGGGCCCGCAGGTAGGTCTGCTCGCTCAACCACGGGCGATGCTCGACCAGCTCGCGGTGCATCACGGCGATTTGGGCTGCGGGGCCGCCGAAGGACATCAACCCAATCCGGCCAAACACGCGAAACATATCGGGCCAACTGGGCGGGGTCATCGGGGCCATCCTGCGTCATCAAAGCCACCACGGCTTCGCTGCGTCACGGATAGGGCCAGAGGAAAGCGCGGTCAAGTTAAGGCAAAAGCGCCGTCTAACGGGTATGAAACGGAAGGGAAAAGTGCAGGTTTCTGTTGCCAGGTACCTGCGAACCCCGCCTTAAGCTGCAAGGCCTAAGGACTTAAGATTTCAGTCGCTGAAACCGCTTACGCGGCCATCGCAACTGGAGCACGATTGTCATTTGCAATTGTACAGTTTGAACCGATAACGGTGGTATCTCACCGAGACAAAGCAACCCCTTTAGACGTTCGTCGATCCTATTTCGGCCCCATGATCCCCAAATGAAGGATGTTTGGTGGAGCCGCCGGGTACCGCCCCCGGGTCCGAACCGCTTATTACGAGCGCGTTTATGTCCATAGTCCCGAAGGACAGGATTAAAGTAGGGCTGCCATGGGTGAATTGCAAGGGGTGCGATGCGGCGAATTTTTCACGTCAAGATAAGCGCGTATCGCGTTGTTTATATGGCCCAACCTAGCGTCGCCCCGCAGCTTCGGCATTCCGCGCCGCACGCGCGGCGAAAACGCTTTGGGCAAGCTGTTGCGTCTCGGCCTCAAGCGCGGTCAGCCCTGCCGTCACCGCCTTGCCGTCATGGGCCTCTGCCGCATCCGCGATCTCTTGATGCAGAGCTACGATCCGCGCGCGATCCCGCGCGGTGAAGGTGATCATATTCATCAGGGGCTGCATCGCCTCGACCGCGCCCGCAAGTTGATAACTTAGCACCGGATTGCCCGCACCATCGACCAGCGCCCGGTGAAATGCCACGTCGGAGGCGCAAAAGGCCTCATCTGTCAGTCCCGGCTGCGCCTGCCGATGAATCTCCGCGCGCATGGTGGCAAGGTGGTCCGCCGTCCGCCGCTCTGCCGATAGTGGGGCGCAGGCGCGTTCCAAGGCGAAGCGTGCCTCGCAAGCGGTCTCAAAACTCACCGCATTCATCGACAGCAGCAGGGTCGAGGTGGTGATCTGCTGCGCATAGGCATCCGGAAAGCTCAGCCGGTTGACGAAAGCACCCCCCGTGGCCCCGCGCTGCGTGCGGATCAGCGATTGCGCGGCCAGCCGCTTGAGCGCCTCGCGCACCGTGGGGCGGGAAACCTCGAACTGCTCGGCAAGCTCCGCCTCGGAGGGCAGGCGCTGGTCGACGATCAGATGCCCGCCGATGATGGCGTCGCGAATGGCTGTGGCGATCTGAGCCGATAGATCGGCGGGGTTGCTTGGGTCAATTTTCATATGTCTTACAATTAGTGTTTGCGAGGACTTTAATTGTCTGACATTAAATCTACAAGAGCACGCAGGGGAGGGCGGCGATGACCGGGATGGTACGATCAACACTATGGCTGGGGTTTTTCGCCCTAATTCTCGCCGCCTGGTGGATGATGTACAGCATGGCGATGCAGATGGACCTCGATCTGCTCGGCCGCCCCGGTGCCATGGGCGAACGCATGCGGCAGATGGATCCGGGCATGGATATGTATATGCCCATGGCGCGTTTCTTTCCGCTGTTCGTGATGTGGGGCGCGATGATGGCGGCGATGATGGTCCCGACCATGGTGCCGACGCTACGCGCCTATGAAGACCTTATGACTTCGGCCAATGGCACGCGCGCGGGCTGGCTGGCGGTGCTTGCGGGCTACCTCGCGGTCTGGCTCGTCTTCGCGGCGGGGATCGCGGGTTTGCAACTGTTGCTGCTGCACGGCGGCGTCATCGATATGCTCGGCATCGCCAAATCGCGTTGGACGGCGGCGGCGCTGCTCTTGGCTGTGGGCCTCTTCCAATTTACCCGCGCCAAGGAGATTTGCCACGGCGTCTGCCACTCTCCGATGATGTATTTCATGGGCCACTGGCGCCCCGGCGCCGCGGGCGGCTTTCGCATGGGGCTGGGCCTCGGCGCCTTTTGCGCGGGCTGCTGCTGGGGCTTTATGCTTCTGGGCTTTGCCGGCGGGGTCATGAACCTTGCTTGGATGGGGCTGGCCACGCTTTTCATGGTCATCGAAAAACTGCCCCAGATCGGGCATTACGTAACAAAACCAATGGGTTTCGCCCTGATCCTCGGCGCAGGTGTCGTGGCGGGTTGGCCCATGATCACAGGAGGATGATATGCCAAACAGAGAGATGACACCCGCCGATTGGGCGATCAAGGGCGAGCTTTTCCTAAACTGCTCTTGCGATGTCTTCTGCCCCTGCGTGGTCAGCCTTGGCGCGCATCTGCCGACCGAAGGCCACTGCCATGCATGGATGGGCATCGTGATCGACGAAGGCCATTTCGAGGGGGAGGATTTGGCCGGCCTGAACGTCGGGCTGTTGGTCGACATTCCGGGCCGCATGGGCGAGGGAAATTGGAAGGTCGCCGCCTATGTCGACGACCGCGCGAGCGAGGCGGCCTATGACGGGTTGCTGCAAATCTTCTCGGGCGCTGCGGGCGGCACCACGGGGCTGTTCACCATGTTGGTAAGCGAGATCGTCGGCGCCGAACGCGCCCCGGTCGAAATCATTCGCGACGGCAACCGCCGGGTCATCAATATTGGTCGAAAAATCAACGGCGAGATCGAGATGCTGGCCGGGGCCGAACCGGGAGAGCCTGTGACGATCACTAATTCGAAATACTGGATGGGCCCGAATATCGTGGCTGCGCGTGGCGTAAAATCCAAGGTCCGCGACTATGGCCGGGTCTGGGATTTCGGTGGTAAATCGGCTGAGGTCTGCGCGATCGATTGGCAGGGGGCGCGGTGATCACTCCCACCTATGCCAAGGAAATGGCGCGCTATAATGCATGGCAGAACAGTCAGTTGTCGAGCGTCGTTCAGGCTTTGGATGAGGCAACGTTAACACAGGATCGCGGGGCGTTCTTCGGCTCCATCCTCGGCACGCTGAACCATCTTCTGTGGTGCGATCAACTCTGGCTGTCGCGGTTCGACCCTGCCGCGGCAAAGCCGGAAGGCAAAGACACCGAGCTTTGCCCCTCCGGTGACGCATGGGTTTTGGCGCGAGTTCAATGCGACCTTGCCATTTCTCAGTGGGCGGCGGGGCTGGACCAGTCGATGCTAGACCGCGATTTAACGTGGCATTCCGGCATCTTGCAACGCGATGTTTCCAAGCCAATGGCGGGATGTGTGGTGCACTTATTCAACCACCAAACCCATCACCGCGGCCAAGTGCACGCCATGCTCACCAGCGCAGGATGTGACGCGCCGGTGACCGATTTCATTTTCATGCCGGAGGAGGGCTGATGGCCGAACTCTCTCTCTCGCGCCGGATCAGGCGCACGCCATTCTCTGCCGGGGTCGAGGCGGCGGGTGTGAAAGCCTATACGGTCTACAACCGGATGCTGCTGCCGACCGTATT
Organism: Sulfitobacter sp. 1A12056; assembly: GCF_043558125.1. Lineage (NCBI taxonomy): Bacteria > Pseudomonadati > Pseudomonadota > Alphaproteobacteria > Rhodobacterales > Roseobacteraceae > Sulfitobacter > Sulfitobacter sp. 1A12056. The sequence goes on from NZ_JBIFFY010000001.1 coordinate 550,289, forward strand.
TGAAAGCACCGAGGCGGATTATCACCACTTGAAGAAAGCCGTGCAAGTCTGGGACGTGGCATGCGAAAGACAGGTTGAACTGCGCGGGCCCGATGCTTCCCGACTGATGCAAATGCTGACACCCCGCGATCTGCGCGATGTGGCGCCGGGCCGCTGTGTCTATGTGCCGATCGTGGATGAGACGGGTGGGATGCTTAACGATCCGGTGGCGGTAAAACTGGCCGAGGATCGTTGGTGGATTTCCATCGCCGATAGCGATTTGTTGTTGTGGGCCAAGGGGATATGCAACGGTTATCATCTTGATGTCTTGGTCGATGAGCCGGATGTGAACCTGCTGGCGGTGCAGGGGCCGAAGGCCGAAGATCTAATGGAACGCGTCTTTGGCGCGGCGGTGCGGGAGGTGAAGTTCTTCCGCTTCGGAGAGTTCCAGTTTCAAGGCCGCGCCATGAATGTCGCGCGCTCCGGCTACTCCAAACAGGGCGGCTTTGAGATTTATACCGAAGGGGCCGACATCGCGATGCCACTTTGGGAGGCGCTTTTCAAGGCGGGACGCGATCTGGATGTGCGGGCGGGCTGTCCGAACCTGATTGAGCGGATCGAGGGCGGATTGTTGAGCTATGGCAATGACATGACCGACGACAACACGCCCCACGAATGCGGTCTTGGCAAGCTCTGCGACACGCAGGCGGCGATGGGCTGTATCGGCAGAGATGCGCTGCTGCGGGTGGCGAAAGAGGGCCCGGTGCAACAGATACGTCCCCTAGAGATCGCTGGCGATCCGGTGCCGCTTTGTGATCGTGTCTGGCCCTTGATGGCGGGCGACAAACGCGTGGGGCAGGTGACCTCGGCGGTTTGGTCCCCTGACTTTGGCGTGAATGTCGCCATCGGAATGGTGCGGATGACCCATTGGGACCCGGGCACGCGCTTGCGGGCGCACACCCCCGACGGCGAGCGTGACGTGACCGTGAGGGAAAGTTACTGGGCCTGAGGTCCGTTAGATTGAAACCTGAAAAGGAGATGAAAGATGAGCTTTAATGCGCTGATTGTAAACAAGGATGACGAAGGCAAGACCCAGGCCGAGGTCACCCAGATCACCGAAGACCAACTGCCCGAGGCCGAGGTGACGGTCGCGGTCGAATATTCCACCGTGAACTACAAAGACGGCCTATGCATCGGGCCGGGTGGTGGCTTGGTCCGCAACTATCCGCATGTGCCGGGCATCGATTTCGCCGGCACGGTCGAGACCTCGAATGACGACCGTTACAAGCCCGGCGACAAGGTGGTGTTGACCGGTTGGCGCGTCGGCGAGGCGCATTGGGGCGGCTATGCGCAAAAGGCGCGGGTCAAGGCCGATTGGCTGGTGCCGCTGCCCGAAGGGTTGGACACGCGTCAAGCGATGGCCGTGGGCACGGCAGGTTTCACCGCGATGCTGGCCGTCATGGCGCTGGAGGATCACGGCATCAAGAAAGGCCCGGTTCTGGTCACGGGTGCTGCGGGGGGCGTCGGCTCGGTCGCGACCGCGATCCTTGCCAACCTCGGCTATGAAGTGGCGGCGGTCACCGGGCGGCCCGAGACCGAAGATTACCTCAAGAGCCTCGGCGCGGCCCGGATCGTCGCGCGGGATGAGATCAACGAGACGGTCAAACGCCCCCTTGAGGGCGAGACATGGGGCGGATGTGTCGATGCCGTGGGCGGCGCGATGCTGGCCCGCGTGCTGGGTCAGATGGAATATGGGGCGAGCGTGGCGGCCGTGGGCCTTGCGGGCGGTGCGGCCCTGCCTGCCACGGTGATCCCCTTCCTGCTGCGCGGCGTGAACCTCTTGGGCATCGACAGCGTCATGCAGCCCTATGACAACCGTCTGCGCGCCTGGGAGCGGGTGGCCAAAGACCTGCCGATGGACAAGCTGGAGGCTATGGTTCAACCCGCGGGTCTCAGCGACCTGCCGCAATTGGGGGCGGACATCCTGAAAGGGCAGGTCAAGGGCCGGGTGGTCGTCGACGTAAACGCTTGATATTGCCTCGGCGCGGGGCGGTGTGGTTAATGGTCCGCGCCGCCCCGACCGCCAGAAGGAGAGCATGATGGCCAGCTACGACGACGACAATATCTTTGCCAAGATTCTGCGCAAAGAGATCCCCAGCTTTAAGGTCTATGAGGACGACAAGACCTATTGCTTTATGGACATCATGCCCCGCGCCGAAGGGCATTGTCTGGTGATCCCCAAGTCGCCCTGCCGCAACATGCTCGACGCCAGCCCCGCACAATTGGCGGATTGTCTGGCGACGGTTCAGAAAGTCGCCAATGCCTGCCTGCGCGCCTTTGGCGCCGATGGCATCACGGTGCAGCAGTTTAACGAGGCTGCGGGCGGGCAAGAGGTCTTTCACCTCCACTACCACATCCTGCCGCGGCATGAGGGCGATAAGCTGCGCCCGCCCGGTGTCCAAGGCGACATGGACCGGATTCGCGAACAGGCCGATGCGATTGCAGCCGCGCTCGGGACAGGGTAGTCCCCCCAAACTTACGTCGCAGCAGATACCGAAACGGTCGTTTTAGCCAAGTTTCCAAGGGGGCTTGGCCGCAATGGCTTGCCCAATGGTCGCAGGCCTCTATCCTGTTGTGCACGGATGAGAAAAACAGAAGGCCGTGTTTTGCGCGGTAATCTGTCATCAAAGAGGGAACAGATTATGAGCGATACCAATTCGCACGGCATCCCCGAGCCTGAGGGCAAGGCGGATGTGATCGATACCGATTATGAGATCGGTCAGGATAATATCGAACGGCAGATCGGGCCGTTCGGGCTCGACATTCACAACCCGGTCTTTCTGATTTCGGGGATCGCCGTGGTGATCTTCGTCTTTTACACCATCGCGCTGCCGGAACAGGCAGGCGCGATCTTTTCGGCCATGTTCAACTTTACCACTAAGAACTTTGATTGGTTCCTGATCGGCTCTGCCGATTTGGTGGTGATCTTCGCACTTTTGCTGATCGTGACGCCCTTTGGCAATGTTCGCCTTGGCGGCAACGAAGCGGTTGCGGATTATACCTATCTTGGCTGGTTCGCGATGCTTTTCGCGGCGGGCATGGGCATCGGTCTGATGTTTTATGGCGTCTCCGAGCCGCTGACCCACTTCTCGACTTCCATGGGGGAGATCACGACCGAGAACGGGCTGCGCACCGACTGGGCCCCGCTCGCGGGTGCGTCGGGTGACGAGGCCGGTTCGCTGCGCCTTGGCATGGCGGCGACGATCTATCACTGGGGTCTGCACCCTTGGGCGATCTATGCCATCGTCGCCCTGGCGCTGGCGTTGTTCACCTATAACAAAGGTCTGCCGCTGACGATCCGCTCGGCCTTTTACCCGGTTCTGGGCGAACGTGTTTGGGGCTGGCCCGGGCATATCATCGACACCATCGCGGTCTTTGCCACGCTCTTTGGTCTGGCCACGTCGCTGGGTCTGGGTGCCACGCAAGCTAACGCCGGTCTGAACGAGCTGTTCGGGATTCCCGTTGGCACCACATCTGAGATCGTTCTGATTTCGCTGATCACCGCCGTGGCGCTGGTTTCGGTGCTGCGCGGTCTTGATGGCGGTGTGAAAGTCCTCAGTGAGGTTAACATGGGTCTGGCAGCACTGCTGGCACTGTTCACCTTGATCGTCGGGCCGACCGTGTTCCTGCTGTCCTTCTTCTGGGACTCGCTGGTTGCTTACATCGAATATCTGCCCGCACTCGCAAACCCGTTTGGCCGTGAAGACGTGAACTTCTCCCAAGGCTGGACGGCGTTCTACTGGGCTTGGTGGATCAGCTGGTCACCCTTCGTCGGCATGTTCATCGCCCGCGTCAGCCGGGGCCGTACCGTGCGCGAATTCATCGTTTGCGTGCTGTTGATCCCATCGCTTGTCTGTGTGCTGTGGATGTCGATCTTTGGCGGCACCGCGATCCATCAGGTGCTGAATGACGGCTACACCGCGGCCCAAGATGCGGGTCTGCCGTTGCAGCTGTTCAAAATGCTCGATGCACTGCCGCTGGCTTCGATCACCTCCTTCATCGGCATCGTGCTGGTGGTGGTGTTCTTCGTCACCTCGTCCGACTCCGGGTCGCTTGTGATCGACACGATCACCGCAGGCGGCAAGGTCGATGCGCCGGTGCCGCAGCGAGTGTTCTGGTGCATCTTTGAGGGTGCCGTGGCCATCGCGCTGTTGATCGGTGGCGGCTTGGCAGCGCTGCAATCCATGGTGATCTCCACCGGTTTGCTGTTCACGCTGCTGCTGCTCTTCATGTGCTTCTGCATCTTCCGCGGTCTGCAGGACGAGCGTAAAATCCGCTAACCTGCACAGCCTTTAAGACACGGATGACGGCGGCCTCTCGGGGCCGCCGTTTTCTTTGGGCGCTTGACCTTGGCCGCGCCGCGGTGGACCTTCCCGCCATGCATATTGATTCCGAATGGGTCCGCGCCCAATTTCCCGCTTTCGCCGAGCCGAGCCTTCAGGGGCAGGCTTTCTTTGAGAACGCCGGTGGGTCTTACACCTGCCGCCAAGTGATCGACCGGCTGCATCGCTTCTACACTCAGCGAAAGGTGCAGCCCTACGGCGCCTATGAGGCCAGCCGGCTTGGTGGGGAGGAGATGGACGAGGCCCGCACCCGCATGGCCGCGATCCTAGGCGTGACGCCGGAGGAGCTGAGCTTTGGCCCCTCGACCACGCAAAACACCTATGTGCTGGCGCAGGCTTTTGGCCAGATGATGCAGCCCGGTGAGGCGATCGTCGTGACCAATCAGGACCATGAGGCCAATACCGGCCCGTGGCGCAGGCTGGCCGAGCGGGGGATCGAGATCCGCGAATGGCAAATCGACCCTGAGACCGGGCATCTCGATCCGGCAAAGCTCGAAGACCTACTGGACGAGAATGTCCGGCTGGTCTGCTTCCCGCATTGCTCAAATGTGGTGGGCGAGATCAACCCGGTGACCGAGATCACGGCGCTGGCCCATGCCGCCGGGGCTTTCGTCTGCGTCGATGGCGTCTCTTATGCGCCACATGGCTTTGCCGATGTCGGGGTGCTGGGGCCGGATATCTACTTATTTTCCGCTTACAAGACCTTCGGGCCGCATCAGGGTGTCATGGTCATCCGCCGGGCGCTGGCCGAGCTGCTGCCGAACCAAGCGCATCACTTCAACGGAGACGTGCTTTACAAGCGCTTCACCCCCGCCGGGCCGGATCACGCGCAGATCGCAGCCAGCGCGGGCATGGCGGACTATATCGACGCTTTCCACGCCCACCATATCGGCGGCACTGCCGGGGCCACGGCGCGCGGTGTTGCTGTGCATGACGCGATGCGCGCCCATGAGACGGCTCTGTTGCAACCGCTGCTGGATGCCATGGCGGCGCGCAACTCTGTGCGGGTCATCGGCCCCACCGATGCGGCAACTCGCGCGCCCACGGTCGCATTGGCGCTTGATCGACCGGGGGTCGAGATGGCGCAGGCATTGGCCGCGCGCGGCATCATGGCAGGGGGTGGCACCTTCTACGCAGGCCGGGCGCTCGGCGCGATGGGGGTAGATGAGGCCAAAGGCGTGCTCCGCCTCAGTTTCACCCATTACACGACGCAGGATGAAATGGACAAACTGCTGAACGCGCTGGATGATCTGCTCTGATCCTTGACCCCGGCGCAGGGGCGCTATGTTTCGGGACAAGTGTAGGAGCAAGACCCCGAACGTGAGCGACAATTCCCCGATTATCATGTGGTTCCGCCGCGATCTGCGGCTGAGCGACCATCCTGCCCTGACGGCGGCCTGCCAGTCGGGCCGCCCGGTCATCCCGCTGTTCATCTGCGACGCACAATCAGAGGCTTTGGGCGCGGCGCCGAAATTCCGCCTCGGGCTGGCCTTGGGCTGCCTTGGGGAGACTTTGGCCGAGAAGGGCAGCCGCCTGATCCTGCGCCGTGGCGATGCGCTTGAGGTGCTGCGCGAGGTGATTGAAGCCACCGGCGCGGGGGCAGTCTATTGGAGCCGCCTTTACGATCCCGCCGCGATCGACCGCGACGCCAAGGTCAAAGAGGCGCTGAAGGACGATGGGGTCGAAGCCTGTAGCTTTGCCGGGCATCTGATGTTCGAGCCTTGGACGGTTGAGACCAAGACCGGCGGCTTTTACAAAGTCTTCACCCCCTATTGGAAGGGGGTCCGGGGCCGCGATGTGGCGGCCCCCTTGGCCACCCCGAGCGACATCCCAGCCCCGCCAAACTGGCCCGAGAGCGCCGCGCTCGACGATTGGCAAATGGACGCCGAGATGCAGCGCGGGCGCGACGTAGTGCGCCCCTATATCCGTCTGGGGGAGGCTGCGGCACAGGCCCGGCTTGGCTCATTCATGGCCCATATCGTCGAAGGCTACGACGAAAGCCGCGACATGCCGGGCGAGGATGGCACCTCGGCCTTGTCAGAAAACCTGTCATTGGGTGAGATCAGCCCGGCCCAGTGCTGGCACGCGGGCCAGCGGGCGATGCAGGAGGGCAAGCGCGGGGCTGAGACCTTCCTCAAGGAACTCGCCTGGCGCGAGTTTGCCTATCACCTGATGTATCACACGCCGCGCATACTTGACCAAAACTGGCGCGAGGAATGGCAGGCTTTCCCGTGGAATGAGGACGAGCGCCGCGCCGAGGTGCTGGCGTGGAAACAGGGGCGCACCGGGGTGCCATTCGTCGATGCGGCCATGCGCGAGTTGCAGGTCACGGGGCGCATGCACAACCGGGGCCGCATGATCGTGGCGAGCTATCTGACGAAACATTTGATGTGCCACTGGCGGATCGGGCAAAAGTGGTTCGAAGAACACCTGATCGACTGGGACCCGGCCAATAATGCGATGGGCTGGCAATGGGCCGCAGGCTCTGGCCCCGATGCGACGCCGTTCTTTCGCATTTTCAACCCTGAGACCCAGCTTGATCGGTTCGACAAGGGGCGCGACTACACCCGCCGTTGGATCGCCGAGGGCCGCGCGAAACCGAATGACGAGGCGCTGGCCTATTTCGACGCGGTCCCACGCCGCTGGGGCCTAAGCCCAGAGGATGATTACCCCGATCCGATCGTCGATCTGTCAGAGGGGCGGGAACGGGCGCTCGACGCCTATCGCAACCGCGACTTTTAACTTTTTGCGAAACAGCAGTCTGCGGTTACAGTAGGCCAGAACAAGAACGGAACCGAGGTATGAAGCTTACGACCACCGAGGGGCAGAAAGGTCTGCCGCGCTATTTCCCGCAGGTCTTCGCCATGGCGCAGGAGATGCAGCACGGGCGGGTGGACTTTGTCCTGCCCGATGGCCGCGTGTTCCGCGCCGAAGGGGCCAAGCCCGGCCCGGTGGCAGAACTGCATATCCATAACGATGATCTCTTTGCCCGGTTGATCCGCGAGGGGGACCTAGGCTTTTGCGACGCCTATCTGGATGAGTGGTGGTCGACGCCGGACCTGCAAGCCTTCATGGATTTGGTTCATGCGGGGAATGAGACGGTCTATGACGGTTTCCCCGGCCAAGGGCTGCTGCGTCAGTTCGAGAAGTTCCGCTTCTGGCTTCAGCGCAACAACCGCAAACAGGCCAAGCGCAACATCAGCTATCACTACGATCTGGGCAATGCGTTCTATAGCCTATGGCTGGACGATACGATGACCTATTCTTCGGCCATTTTCGAGGGCGACGCCCAGCAATCGCTGGAGGCAGCGCAGCGGGCGAAATACAAATCCATGGTCGATCAGATGGGCGTGCAGCCCGGCGATCATGTCTTGGAAATCGGCTGCGGCTGGGGCGGTTTTGCGGAATATGCCGCCGCCGAACGCGGGCTGAAAGTGACCGCGCTGACCATCAGCCAAGAGCAGTTCAACTACGCGCAGGAGCGGATCGCCAAGGCGGGCCTCTCGGACCGCGTGACCTTCAAACTGCAAGACTACCGCGACGAGACCGAGAGCTATGATGGCATCGCCAGCATCGAGATGTTCGAGGCGGTGGGCGAGAAATACTGGCCGGTCTATTTCGACACGCTGCACCAACGTCTGAAACCGGGCCGCGCCGCGACCTTGCAGATCATCACCGTCGCTGACCGCCGTTGGGAGGTCTATAAACGCGGAGTGGATTTCATCCAAAAATACATCTTCCCCGGCGGCATGTTGCCCAGCCCCACGATCCTGCGGGAGCAGGTAGAGCGGGCAGGGCTGGTCGTCGACCGGTCGATCGAATTTGGCAAAAGCTATGACATCACCCTGCGCCGTTGGCATGAGACCTTTAACGAGAAATGGGATCAGATCACCGCGCTAGGCTTTGACGAACGCTTTCGCCGGATGTGGAATTTTTACCTCACTTCCTGTGCCGCGACATTTGACAGTGGCAATTGCGACGTGACGCAGATTACGGTACGGCGACCTGTGTGACCGCCCCTGCGGTCCAATGCCGCAAGGAGCCGAAAAATGCCGACTGGTGCACGACTTATGGCAGCGATCTCACTCGCCGTGCTGGCCTTTGTCCTGTCGGGCATGGTCGTGCCCTTGATGCCGGAAAGCACGGATTTCGGGTATTTCCTGCCGCTTAACGTGGTGCTGGGCCTCATCGTGGGCTGGCGCGTGATGGGCCGGCGCGCGGGCCGGGGCATCGTGGCTGCGATCAACAACGGTTTTGCCGGTGTCTTCGTGCTGATGCTCTGGGCGATCTTTTTGCAGGCGGCGAATGAAATGGTTCGGCTGGCGTTGCGCAACCGCTATGACGATCCCTTCGAGGCCATCGTCGCCGTGTTCCAGATCGGCGCGGAATTCGGCCTAATGATCGCCACCGTGCCCATCGGCGTGGCACTTGTCGTCGGCGGCATGATCGCAGGGCTTTTGACCGAATTTGCTTATAACCGTTGGCCCTGATCACCATGCGACATCTCTTTATCTACGGCACTCTGCGGCATCTGCCGCTGTTGGAAATCGTGCTTGGCCGCTCCGCCGAGGCGATTGATCTCAGCCCCGCCAATCTGTCCGGCTACCAAGTCTCTGCCGCCGCCGAAGGCCCGTTTCCCACGATTGAGACGCGCGATGGCGCGCAGGCCGAGGGCTTGCTGGTGCGGGGCCTGAGCGCGGATGATTTCGCGCGGCTCGATTTCTATGAAGGCGCGTTCGACTATGATTTGGTGCCGGTGACACTGGCAGACGGGCAGGGGGCTGAGGTCTATCTGCCCCAGCCCGGGCGCTGGACCGCGCAGGGGCCATGGTCCTTGCCCGAGTGGGAGCGTGATTGGGCCGCGCTTTCCTGCCACGCCGCGCGCGAAGTGATGAGCTATATGGGCAAGCGCCCGCGGGCCGAGGTCGATGCGATGTTCCCGATGATCCGCCGCCGAGCCCATCAGCAGGTGCTGGCGACACAGGGCATGCATGATCCGCTGGCGCTCGATGGCAAGGTCGAGGTGACCGACCGACGCCGCGTTTACGCGAACTTCTTCGCCCTTGATGAAATCTCGCTGCGACATGAGACATTTGACGGCAGCATGTCGGCGCAGATCGACCGCGCGGTCTTTGTCAGCGCGGATGCAGCTTTGGTGCTGCCCTATGACCCGCTGCGCGACCGCGTGCTGCTGGTCGAGCAAATCCGCATGGGCCCGCTGGCGCGCGGCGATCATACCCGCTGGCAGTTGGAGCCCATCGCAGGCCATATCGACCCCGGCGAGACACCGCAGGCCGCCGCCCGGCGTGAAGCGCAGGAAGAGGCGGGCATCACCGTGGGCGCCTTGGAGCCGGTCGGAAACGTCTATGCCTCCCCCGGGAATGCGACGGAATTCTTTCACATTTTCGTGGGATTGGCGGATTTGCCGGATCATATCATCGGCACCGGCGGTTTGGCTGCGGAGGGCGAGGATATCCGGTCGCATCTGATGTCATTCGATGATCTGATGGCCTTGGCCGATGCGCAGGCGCTGGCCAATGCGCCATTGGTGGCAAGCGCCTATTGGCTGGCCCGCCACCGCGAACGCTTGAGGTCCGAAGGCGCGACAGCTAAACCGGACGGAACATGAACTGGGGGCAAACATGCAGGTTGCTAAAGATCTGGCCGAGGCCATTGGAAACACACCGCTGATCCGGCTCCGCGGCGCGAGCGAAGAGACCGGCTGCGAAATCTTGGGCAAAGCGGAGTTCATGAACCCCGGCCAGTCGGTCAAGGACCGCGCCGCGCTGTTCATCATCCGCGACGCCATCGCACGGGGTGAGTTGAAGCCCGGCGGCACCATTGTTGAGGGCACCGCGGGCAACACCGGCATCGGGCTTGCGCTGGTAGGCGCGTCGATGGGGTTCAAGACCGTCATCGTCATCCCTGAGACCCAGTCGCAGGAAAAGAAAGACATGCTGCGGCTGGCCGGTGCGGAACTGGTGCAGGTGCCCGCCGCACCCTACAAAAACCCCAATAACTTCGTCCGCTATTCCGAGCGTTTGGCCAAGGAATTGGCCAAGACCACGCCCGAGGGGGTGATCTGGGCCAACCAGTTCGACAATACCGCCAACCGGCAAGCACATATCGAAACCACCGGCCCCGAGATTTGGGAACAGACCGGCGGCAAGGTCGATGGCTTTTGCTGCGCGGTCGGCTCGGGCGGGACGCTCGTTGGTGTGGCCATGGCGCTGCAACCCAAGGGCGTCAAAATCGCACTGGCCGATCCCGATGGCGCGGCGCTGCACAGCTACTATACCGAAGGCGAGTTGAAATCCGAAGGCAGCTCCATCGCCGAAGGCATCGGGCAGGGGCGGATTACCGCAAACCTCGAAGGGTTCAAGCCCGACTATTCCTACAACATCTCAGACGAAGAGGCGCTGCCGGTGGTCTTTGACCTGCTGGAGAATGAGGGGCTCTGCCTTGGTGCCTCCTCGGGCGTCAACGTCGCCGGGGCCATGCGTCTGGCGAAAGAGATGGGGCCGGGCCATACCATCGTGACCGTGTTGTGCGACTTCGGCACGCGCTATCAATCCAAACTCTTCAACCCGGAGTTTCTGCGCGAGAAGGGGCTGCCGACGCCCGGTTGGCTTGATGCCGCACCGCAATCCATCCCAGGTGTTTTCGAGGATACATGACCCAAATGCTCCGCTTCGCCCTCGGCCTTACCGCGCTGCTGGTCTGGCTGACCGGCGCTGCTGTCGCACAGGAACCGGCTTTGCCGGATTTCGACCAATGGGAAACCGTCGCCTCTTCGGCTGAAGAGGCGATTGACGCGCCCGATACCACCGAAACCATGCTGGAGGTGCAGCGCGCCCGGCTGGTGGATTACCGCGCCGAATTCGATGCGGCGCGCAATCTGAACGCGGCGCGGATCAGCGCGCTGCGCGAACAATTGGCCGCGCTTGGAACCCCGCCGGAGGGCGAGGGAGCCGAGCCGGAATCCCCCGAAGTCGCCGCCAACCGTGAAGAGTTGAACCGACAGCTCAACACCCTTCTGACCCCGGTTCAGCGGGCCGAAGCGGCATATCTGCGCGCCGATGCGCTCATCGGGCAGATCGACGTTGCCTTACGCGAACGCCAGACCGAGCAGTTGATGGAGGTGGTGCCCACGCCGCTCAACCCCGTCCATTGGCGCAGCGCGATAGACGATCTGGCGACAGCGGCGGGTGAGATCGCCGCCGAAGCGCCTGACGATGCCGACACGGCACGGCGCAGCCTGCGCGCCTCTCTCCCTGCGGTTCTGGCCCTCACCATTCTGGGCTTGGTGCTGATCTTCCGCGGCCACCATTGGTCGACCGCGATTGTGGGACGGCTCCAGCAATTCGGCGCGCGCGGCTTTGGCATTTGGCGCTTCGTCGTATCGCTCTTGCGGATCATCCTGCCCACCGTCGGTCTGGTCTTGCTGGCCATGGCCGTCTTGGCGACCGACTGGCTGGGGCCGCGCGGCTCGACCCTTGTGCAGCTGATCCCGGTGATCGGCGGCGCGATGCTGGGTGTTCGCTGGGTCGCCGAACGGGTGTTCTCTCGCGATGAGGACGAGGCGCTGATCCTGCTGCCCGCGGCTGAGCGCAAAGCGGTTCGTTTCTACGTCAGCATCATCACCGTCACCGTCATCATTGGCGCCATCATCACCGCCATTTTCGACGGCCAGCAACCGGCGGAAACCACCGAGGCCGTGCTGCGCCTGCCGGTGATGCTGCTGAGCGCCTTTGCCCTGTTCCGCATCGGGAAGATTCTGCGCGGTTACAGCGATCCGGTGATAGAAGATATCTCCGCCGCCGAAGAGCCGCGGACCTCGACATTGAACCGCGTCGTGCGCGGGCTGGGCTTGGGCGCGATGATCGTGGCCGTGGTCGCGCCCCTCCTGCTGATCAGCGGCTATTACAACGCCGCCGTCTCGCTGCTGCCGCCCTATGTCACCACGCTGGTGCTTCTGGGGCTGGTGATGACGCTGCAACGCTTCTTGGCCGATGTTTACGGTGCCATGACCGGGCAGGGGGTGCAGGCGCGCGACGCGCTGATGCCCGTCTTCTTTGGCCTGATCCTGCTGCTGCTGTCGCTGCCTGTGATGGCGCTGGCATGGGGCGCGCGGGTCACCGACCTGACTGAGCTTTGGGCGCTGTTCAGCCGCGGCTTCGCCTTTGGCGAGACGCGGATCCGTCCCACGGATTTCCTCTCCTTCGCGGTGATCTTCGTGATCGGCTATGCCGCCACCCGTCTGATCCAAGGCGCGCTGCGCAGCAACGTCCTGCCCAAGACGCGGATGGACATCGGCGGGCAGAACGCCATCGTCTCGGGGATCGGCTATGTCGGGATTTTCCTCGCCGCGCTGCTCGCCATCACCGGGGCGGGGATCGACCTTTCTGCGCTGGCCTATGTTGCCGGGGCACTCTCGGTCGGTATCGGTTTCGGCCTGCAAAACGTGGTGTCGAACTTCGTCTCCGGCATCATCCTGTTGATCGAACGTCCGATCTCCGAAGGGGATTGGATCGAGGTGGGTGGCCAGATGGGCTATGTGCGCGACATCTCGGTGCGTTCCACAAGGATCGAGACCTTCGACCGCACCGATGTGATCGTGCCCAACGCCGATCTGATCAGCGGCACGGTCACCAACTACACCCGCGGCAATACCGTGGGCCGCCTCATCGTACCCGTGGGCGTGGCTTACGGCACCGATACCAAACGGATCGAAGGCATCCTGCAAGAGATTGCCGAGGCGCAGCCCATCGTGCTGACCAACCCGCCGCCCGCGGTCTTGTTCTTGAACTTCGGGGCCGATGCGTTGGAGTTCGAGGTGCGTTGCTATCTGCGGGACGTGAACTGGATGATGAAGGTCAAGAATGACATCAACCACGCCATCGCCGCGCGTTTCAAAGAAGAAGGAATCGAAATTCCCTTTGCCCAACGCGACCTATGGCTGCGCAACCCTGAGACGTTGAAGGCCGAAGCACCGAAAATAGAAGATGACGCAAAGCCGGAGCCGCAGGCATGACGGGCGAGCTGTACCGGACCGAGACCTACCTGCGCGACGCCCCGGCCCGCGTGGCGGCCCATACGCCCGAAGGTGGGGTGATCTTGGACAATTCCCTGTTCTACCCCACGGGCGGCGGCCAGCCGGGCGACAGCGGGTGGCTGACCTGGGACAAGCAAGAGCTTACCATTGCAACTACGGTGCGCGACCGCGACAGCGGCGGCATCGCGCTGGTCCCGGCAGAGCCGCGTCCCTTGCCGCCGGTGGGCGCTTTCGTGAAACAGGAGCTCGACTGGGACCGCCGCCACAAGCACATGCGCGTTCATACGGCGCTGCACCTTCTGTCGGTCGTGATCCCCCATCCGGTGACGGGGGGACAGATTTCGGCCACCCACGGGCGCCTTGATTTCAACATGCCCGATGCGCCGCAGAACCGCGAGGAACTGGAGGAGGCGCTGAACCACTTCGTCTCCCTCGATGCGCGGGTGAGCGAGGACTGGATCACCGAAGCCGAATTGGACGCCGCGCCTGAACTTATCAAAACCATGTCCGTCGCCCCGCCGCGCGGACGGGGGGACATTCGCCTGATCCGCATCGGAGAGGCGCAGGACCCCATCGATCTACAGCCCTGTGGCGGCACCCATGTCGCGCGCACGGGCGAGATCGGCGCGCTTCGCCTTGGAAAGATTGAGAAAAAGGGCCGTTTGAACCGCCGTGTCTATGTTCATCTGGGCGGTTAGATAAATTTATCCTCTCTGGGGGGAATTCGCTCTTGCAACTCACTGCCCCCCCAAGCTAAACCCCGCCTCAACGGAGCGGTGGCCGAGTGGTCGAAGGCGCACGCCTGGAAAGTGTGTAGGCGGGAGACCGTCTCCAGGGTTCGAATCCCTGTCGCTCCGCCATTTTCCCTTTTTTGCAGAAAGAAGTTGTTGCCCATCGGGCCATGCGGCTCCGCCTGCAAGAAAAAAGCCCGGCACCTTTCGGGCCGGGCCTCTCGGGTCTACCTAAGACAATTTAGCGGGAGTCGTTGCCCGCGCCATAACCACCATAGGCGAAACCTTCGCCCAAGCTGCTCACGGGGCCGCTGGTCGAGAAGGTGGCGACCGGCGCACTCTCGTCCGAGAATGTTTCCAACCGCAGGTCAGCGGCGCGCTCATTAGGGCGGGTTTCACCGGCATCCGCGGCATGGACGACATCAGCCGTGACAGACGTGTCCAAGCGCAGGTCTTCGTAGCGTGTCGACTGGCCTGCGAAGCTCGCGGTGGCGATCAGAGTGGCGGCGGCGGTTGCGATAAAGAGTTTCATTGTTCTAGTCCTTTCAGGTTTGGGAAAGGGCGTCGGCTTTCTCGCTCTGGGGAGAGGCGGGGAGGTCGGGAGGCCCGTTCGATACAATGATATTAAGGCGCAGTGAGGGGCGGTTACAAAGCAACTCGGATCACGGCCCAGTGTTAGAGCGAGACCCGGCGCGATCAGATCGTAACAAATTGACATATCCGCATAAGATACCGTTATTAATAGGTTATCCCTGCGCCGTGGGCCGAGGCCCATGACGCTAGTCGGTCCCGCGAAAAGCGTTCAAGACCTGTTACACAGTCGTCGCAGAAACGTGTGTGCCGCCACCGCAGGCAAACCTCTTTGGCCCGTGTGAAATGTTTCAATCCTACTGGTCGACCGAGAGGCACAAAAAAGCCCGAAGCGGATATTCTCCGCTCCGGGCTACTTGATGTGGCCGAAAGAAAACTCAGCCGATGGGTTCGTAAAGCACCACGCGGGTGTTCATCGGCACGCGGTTATAGAGCTCGGCCATCTGATCGTTCACCAGACGGGCACAGCCGTTCGAGACGCGTTTGCCCAATGTGCTGGGGTCATTGGTGCCATGGATGCGCAAGAAGGTATCGCCGCGCTCTTCCGTGAAGAGATAGAGGGCACGCGACCCCAGCGGATTGTCCAAACCGCCTTCCATACCATCGGCGTATTTCTTGTATTTCTCCGGTTCGCGGTCAATCATACCTGGGGTCGGGGTCCAGCTCGGCCATTCCTTCTTGGCACCGACGTAGAACTCACCGGATTCGTAGAGACCAGGGCGGCCCACGCCCACGGTATAGCGCCACGCCATATTGTCGGGCAGTGTCCAGTAGAGTGCGAAATTGTCGGGATCGACGTGGATTTCATAGGGCGGCGCGCCTGCCGCGATCGGCACTTTGCGCGGCATCATCTCTGGCGGCACGTCATAGCTCGGCATTTCCTTGGGCGGGTGCGCCAGTGCGGGCGTGGCAAGGACACCGCCGAATGCGGCACCGCTGGCGACTACACCGGTGATGAAATGTCGTCTCTTCATTGCGTCGTTCCCCTATTCTTCAATCTCGTGTTGAAAGGGAAACCGTTTCAGCGCCTTGCCGTTCCATCGCGCGGGCCGGATCACAAACTGTTGTAGCCAAGCGGCAGCGTGTCAAACCGACAGCCTGTCGATCACGCCCTGCGCCCAACGGTCGGCGGATTGGCCAAAGCAATCGTGCAGGGAATCCACCGCCGTCACGCTGCCGAGCGCCAGCCGCCCCAGCAGGCAAAGGCCGGGCACGGGGCGTCCGTCAGGGGCGCGCAGCGTCCCGTCAGGCGCGGTCGCTGCGGCCAGATCGGATGACAGCGAGGAGACCAAACCTTGGGAGATGAGATCGGGCAGGGGCGGTGCTGCGATGACCGAGAGGTTCGGCGCAGGCAGCACCGCGTCGACGATGACCGACACCTCCGCCGCGTGCCCCTCCGCCTGCAATGTCCAGCCTTGCGCGCTATTCGTGATCTCTGGATCGGTGGCGAAGGACAGGTCGACCAGCCCTGCGTCGATCAGGGCCAAAAGCTCCCGAGCGGAGGCGAGGGGTGGGCCGTAGGAATATCGTTTCAGCCCCTCATCGAAGTCTATCAGCCGCTTGGCTGTCTGGGGCGACGCCTTGCCCGGGTTGAAGGCCGCGCGCCATGCGTCCTGCCATTTGCGCCAAACCTGCCCGAGCGTGTAGCCAATACTCGGCGCGACCTCTCCGGTGGCCAAGTCTATCCCATGGCGCAGCGCCTCCATTGGGGGCAACTGGTCCTGCGTGCCGGGGTCTGACCATTCCACCTTGAGCCAGTTCGCGATTTCCGCCGCCCCCACATTCTGAGGTGCAAGGATACGCGCAACCACGGGCAGGAGGGCGTCAGAGATCAACGAAGGCGCCTCCTCGGGTGCCGCATTGATCGCAGCGGTGGCGGCTTTTGAGAAGCCCGTGGTCTCTTCCGATGTGGGATCGAACAGCGCGTCGAAAGCGGCATCCTGTGGCTTGGGGAAGGGGGGGTGCCCGTTGAGCGAGAAGGGCAGAATGCGGCAGGGCTCCCGGCCCGAGGCATGATAGCCCGCCGCGTCGAAACGCCCGCCCTGTGCCATGGTCAGACCGCGCAACACGTCATAGGTCGACAGCCCCAAGCCCCGAATCGCGACGTGCTTGCCCCGCCATGCCGCCGCCCTCGGGCGCAGATCTGCAGCCGGATAGGCCTGCGCGACTTCCGCCTCGCGCCGCGCCGCGTGCTCTTCCCAATCGGCCCACTGCGCGTCCGGCTCGACAGGGGGCTGCCCGAGGGTGAGGAGCACTTCGTCATATAGCGCCTCCGACCCGCTTTCCGATTGCACACGCCAGCCTGCCCCCTCGGGCGAGATGCGGGCCACAGCGGCGGGGATCACCCTGCAAGTCACGCCAGTTTTCGTAAAACCCCGGGCAAAAAGATCGTCCCGCCGCGCCATAAGGTAGCGGCCCATTTCAGCGCGGGAGGGGAAACTGTCGGGATCTACGGCGCGGTCTTGCCACTCCGCGAAATGTCCGACCCGCGACCCCTTCGGCGGGCGGATCGCGATATCTCGGTTTGGGATGTTAAGCAGACAATAGGTGGGCTCCG
The DNA here is from genome assembly GCF_043558125.1 of Sulfitobacter sp. 1A12056. Taxonomy (NCBI): domain Bacteria; kingdom Pseudomonadati; phylum Pseudomonadota; class Alphaproteobacteria; order Rhodobacterales; family Roseobacteraceae; genus Sulfitobacter; species Sulfitobacter sp. 1A12056. The sequence goes on from NZ_JBIFFY010000001.1 coordinate 567,605, forward strand.
AGGGGGCGAAGTTCGGACCCGCGCCGGGATGGGGGCCGGGTTCATAAAGGTCGATCTGTATCCGCCCTTCGGTCCCCGTAAGCCGTTGCGACAGAGCCTCCAACGCGCCAAGGCCGCGCGGCCCGAAACCGATCACCGCAATGCGCGCCGCCTTTATCTGCATCTCTTTCCCCGGCATGTGTTTGGCGCGACCGTAGAGCCGTACCACCGCCAGCGAAAGCCCACCGGCGACAAAATCGGGCAACAAAAAAGGCACCCGAAGGCGCCCTTAACAATTCACTCATCCCGCCCGAGAGGCTGCGATCAGCCGCCCCAGCTGCGCACTGTGCCGCAGTCCATATGGGTGAAGTTCGAGCCGGAGTAGCGCCCGACACCGCCACCGCGACAAGCCATCGCCGCGCGCGCCACCTGATGCACCGAGCGCGAGGCGAGGCGCAGGTCAGCGGCCTGACCCTTGAGGTGCAGCGAATTCTTGGCCACACCGCTGGAACGGGAGCGCAGCATCGCGTTGGTTTTCGGGCTGCGGTAGCCGGAGAGGAGCATATAGGGCTCGTTCACATCCAGCAGATTATGCGACGCGGCCATGATATCGATGGTGCGCAGGTCCATGTTGATGACATCGTCGGTCCGCCAGTCGCGCATGAAATGATTGATTTCGGCAAAGGCGTCTTTGATATAGTGGCCTTCGATCCAATAGATCATGTCCAACCGCTCACCGGTGCGGCCCGAATACATGCGGATGCGGCGAATGTCGCCTGCGCCCCGTAGAAAGCCTGCCGCGTTCGAGAAGGTGGGAGCTGCTGCAACGGTGGTTGCTGCGAATGCGCCGAGAAGGGCGCGCCGGGTCATCCCCGAGGAGCTTTTGCCTGTCATGTGTCTCTGTCCCGTCGTCTGCCTAAGTTACCCAAGATGTTACATGGGCCATTCATCTCATCCCCAGATGCAACATTGTTATTGCATAGCGGGAAAACCTGACCAAGGGCTGAATCGGAATGGTTCCCGAGTGGTTCAAATTTAGGCAAGTTTTTGCGCAATGCGTTTAAAAAACCCAAGGTTTGCAGGGGCAACCGATGCGCAATCCGCACAGGCCATCACGCGTTTTTCCTGCGAACGGAAATTTGAATGGACTTGCGCGTAGTATTATTGGCAAACCGGGCAGGCAATAGGGTCGCGCGGCGGCAATGGTATATTCACGGGGTACGACATGGGTTTCAGCGCGACTTTTTCACGGCAACTGTCCAAATTTATCGCAGGGTTTGCCCTGTTGATTTCGGCACTGGTCCTTGCCGCGCCTGCCACGGCGCAGGTCACCGCCTTCAAACAAGCCGTCGCCGAAGCTGCTGCCCAAGACGATGACATCGCCGCCTTCTACCGTGAGAACGATTATACCGCCATCTGGACCGGGGCCGCCGAAGAGCACCGTGCGCGCCGGTCGGAACTGATGCGGGCGATCACCACGGCGGATGATCATGGCCTGCCGGTCACCCGCTACAACCCCGATGCCGTCTTGGAAATGCTGCGCACAGCCAAGACCCCGCGCGACCGGGGATTCGCCGAGGTGGAGTTGAGCCGCGTGTTCCTGCGCTATGCCCGCGACGTGCAGACCGGTGTGCTGATCCCCAAACGGATCATCAGCCAGATCGTGCGCGAAATTCCATACCGTGACCGCAAGACCTATCTGCAAGACCTGCCCAAATCCACGCCTGCCGCTTATTTCCGCGCCCTGCCGCCGCGCAGCCTTGAGTATAATGCGCTGCTGAAAGAGAAGATCGCGATGGAAAAACTGCTGTCGCAGGGCGGCTGGGGCCCCTCGGTGCCTGCGGGCAAGCTTGAGCCGGGTGATACCGGAAATGACGTGATTGCCCTGCGCAACCGTCTGATCGCCATGGGCTTTCTGAAGCGGTCCAACGCCATGGGCTATGACGCCAGCCTGACCGAAGCCGTGCGCCAGTTCCAAGAGGCCCACGGGCTGAACACCGATGGCGTCGCCGGTCCGGCCACGATGAAACAGATTAACATTGGCGTCGAGCAGCGGCTGCAATCGGTCATGGTCGCACTTGAGCGTGAGCGTTGGTTCAACACCGACCGCGGCAAACGCCATATCCTTGTGAACATCCCCGATTTCTCGGCCAAGATCATCGACGATGGCAAGATCACCTTCCAAACCCGATCGGTCGTGGGGGCCGCGCGCGAGGACCGTCCAACGCCCGAATTCTCGGACGTGATGGAGCATATGGTGGTCAATCCCAGCTGGTATGTGCCGCGGTCGATCGTCACTGGGGAATACCTGCCGCAGCTCAAACGCAACCCCTATGCCGTGGGCCATATCGAGATTACCGACAGCCGGGGCCGCAAGGTGAACCGCGGCGCGGTCAACTTTAGCCGCTACACCGCGCGGACCTTCCCCTTCTCCATGCGCCAACCGCCCAGCAAGACCAATGCTTTGGGTCTGGTGAAGTTCATGTTCCCCAACAAATACAACATCTACCTGCATGACACCCCGGCCAAGAGCCTGTTTGCCCGCGACGTGCGTGCCTTCAGCCATGGCTGCGTGCGTCTGGCCGAGCCCTTTGAATTCGCCTATGCGCTGCTGGCCCCGCAATCAGCAGACCCGGAAGGTGAGTTTCAGGCCATTCTGCGCAGCGGACGCGAGACGCGCGTCGTCCTCGAAGAGCAGGTGCCGGTGCATCTGATTTACCGCACCGCCGTGACCAACGCCCGCGGCCATACCGAATATCGCGATGACGTATATGGCCGGGATGCGCTGATCTGGAACGCACTCTCCAAGGCGGGGGTGGCCTTGCGCGGCGTTCAGGGGTAACTCTCGGGCGCGCAACAAGTAAGGGCCGCCCGAAATGACCTATAGTGTTCAGCAAATCGCCAAAGCCGTCGGCGCCAGCGCCGAGGGTGACATCGAACTCAAGGTAAGCGGCGTCGCGGAACCCGCCAGCGCCAAATCGGGCGAAATGGCGCTGGCGATGGACCCACGCTATGCCAGAAGCCTTTCCGATGGCGCCGCCGAAGTGGCGATGCTTTGGGAAGGGGCCGACTGGCGCGCTCTGGGCCTCAAGGCCGCGATCCTGCCCAACCGCCCGCGCTACGCGCTTTCCGGCGTGACGCGGATGCTCGACAAGGGGCAGGGGTTCAAGCCGGGCATCCACCCCACTGCCGTGATCGACCCCGAGGCCGTGCTGGGCGAAGGCGTCTCGGTCGGCCCCTTGGCGGTGATCTCTGCCGGGGCGCGGATCGGCGCGGGCAGCGTCATCGGGCCGCTGTGTTTTGTCGGCGTGGATGCGACATTGGGCGATGGCTGTTTTCTGCGCGAACATGTCAGCATCGGCGCGCGGATCACCATTGGATCGGGTTTCATCGCGCAGTCGGGCGTGCGCTTGGGCGGCGACGGTTTCTCTTTCGTGACGGCTGAGCTGTCCACCGTGGAAAGCGCGCGGCAAACGCTGGGCTATCAGGGTGATGCCGCCCCGCAGCCTTGGACCCGTATCCATTCGCTCGGCGCCGTGACCATCGGTGCGGATGTCGAAATGGGCATGGGCTCTACCATCGACAACGGCACCATTCGCGACACGCAGGTCGGCGACGGCACGAAAATCGACAACCTCGTGCATATCGGCCACAACGCGGTGATTGGCAAAAACTGCCTGCTCTGCGGGCAGGCGGGCGTTGGCGGCTCGACCCGCGTGGGCGACAATGTGGTGCTGGGCGGGCAGGTCGGTCTGGCGGACAATATCACGATTGGGGACCGGGTGATCGCAGGGGGCGGGACGATCGTGCTGTCCAACGTGCCCGAGGGACGCACGATGCTGGGCTACCCCGCCACACAGATGAGCAAGCAGACCGAAATCTACAAAGCGCTGCGCCGTTTGCCCAAGTTGCTGCGTGATGTCGCGGCCTTGCAAAAGGTGGTTTCCAAAGGCGACAAGGCTGACTAAACCTGCCGCGGACATATGTTGGGGGACGCCGCATGAGCACTCAGGATCAGGTCATTAACATCCTCGCCGAACAGGCCATGATAGAGCCGGAGGATGTCACGCTCGACTGCACGCTCGAAGACCTCGGGATCGACAGCATGGGGGTCGTGGAATGCATCTTTGCGATTGAAGAGACATTCGACATCAGCGTGCCTTTCAACGCCAACAGCCCCAGCGAAAGCGATTTCGACATCTCGACCGTGCGCAGCATCGTCGCCGGGGTGGAACGGCTGCAAGCCGAACAGAGCTGAGCGATGCGGCGCGTTGTCATCACCGGCGCGGGCACGATCAACGCTCTGGGCCTGTCGATGCCCGAAACGCTGGCGGCCATGCGCGAGGGCAAATGTGGCATCGGTCCGCTGGAGTTCCGGGATGTGGAGCGGCTGGCCATCCGCATCGGCGGTCAGGTGCGCGGGTTCGAGGCCGAGGGCCGCTACAACCGCCAGCAAATCGCGCTTTATGATCGGTTCACGCAATTCACCCTCACCGCCGCCCGCGAGGCGATCGAACAATCGGGCCTGACCTTCACCGATGAGTTGGCCGCCCGCGCAGGGGTTGTGCTTGGCACGGCGGGGGGCGGTGTTTCGACATGGGACGACAATTACCGCGCGGTCTACGAAGAGGGCAAAAACCGGGTGCATCCCTTCGTGGTGCCCAAGCTGATGAACAACGCCGCCGCCAGCCATGTCAGCATGGAATGGAACCTGCGCGGGCCGTCTTTCACCGTCTCCACCGCCTGTGCCTCGTCGAACCATGCCATGGCGCAGGCCTTTGCCATGGTCCGCTCTGGCATGAGCCCGGTGATGGTGACGGGCGGATCGGAATCCATGCTCTGCTTTGGTGGGGTGAAGGCTTGGGAAGGGCTGCGCGTGATGAGCCGCGATGCCTGCCGCCCGTTCTCGGCCAATCGCAACGGAATGGTGCAGGGCGAGGGCGCGGGTGTCTTTGTCTTTGAAGACTATGAACACGCGTGCGCGAGGGGAGCCGAGATCCTCTGCGAAGTCTCGGGGTTCGCCATGACCTCAGATGCCAGCGATATCGTCATGCCCTCCAAGGCCGGTGCCGCGCGGGCGATGCAGGGCGCACTGGCCGATGCGGGGATCAACCGCGAAGAAGTCGGCTATATCAACGCGCATGGCACCGGAACGGCGGCGAACGACAAGACCGAATGTGCGGCGGTGGCGAATGTGTTTGGCACTCATGCGGACCGGTTGATGATCTCTTCCACCAAGTCGATGCACGGGCATGTCATCGGCGGCACCGGCGCAGTTGAGCTGCTGGCCTGTATCATGGCGCTGCGGGACGGGGTGATTGCCCCGACCATCGGCTATGAGGAACCCGACCCGGAATGCGCGCTCGACGTGGTGCCGAATGAGGCGCGCGAGGCGCAGGTCGATGTGGCGCTCAGCAATGCTTTCGCCTTTGGCGGGATGAACGCCGTGCTGGCACTGCGCCGCGCCTAAGCGACGCGCGGCCATAAAAAATGCCGCCCCCGAGGTCGGGCGCGGCATTCAAATCGGTAGAATCCAGTCTTACTGCTCGATCACCGACACTTCGTCGTAGCTGGCGGTGAACCCGTCGAGCGAGAGGGTTAGCTTCACTTCCTGATCCGGTGCCAGGGCGGGCACGATGGTCAGCACCGCTTCCTTGCCGCGTTTGAAGGCGCCGATATCGGCATCGGTCAGGCCCATGCGTACATAGCAGCCCACGGGGTTGCAGAAGGCATAGGGATAGCGGCGGGCCTTGCCACCATCGACCGACAGGGTCAGCTGTGCGGGCAGGGCGGTCTCAAGCGGGACGACAACCGTGGCACCGGCCTTGGCCTGACCACCGTCGGGCAGACGGAAGAGCGAGACTTCGGCCACCGGCGCGCCTTCGCCATCGGCGAGGAGTTGGTACATCTGGCAGGGGTCGACCTCTTCCTCGGTCTTGATGCAGCGCATCTCCCAGGAACCGATCTCTTTCTTGGTGTAGGGCTTGCCCAGATCGGGGTCTTTGTCCGCATCTTCACCGAGGCTCAGTTGCTCTTCGATCTGCGAAGCATTGCCGCTAGTGCCGGGCTGGGGCTGCTGCTCTTCGGTCTGAGCGCTGTCTTCTTCCGTGGCAGTCTGGGCGAAAGCCGTCATCGGGGCCGTCAGTGCAAGCGCTGCACAAAGCGGCAGGGCGGTCATAAACTTGCTCATGTCATATCCACATTTGTTGCGTTACCGCCCCTTACCACGCCGCCCCGGGATTGTCAGTGCCAAGGGCCGCATTTCGATCAAGGTTCGGGCAATTTCATGCCGACCCCGACGAAGATGGTTTTCTCACGATGTCAGAGGCTTACAGGGCGGAAATGCAAAAGGGGACGCAGCGCGCCCCCTTTCCGTGTACTTTCTCCCCGTCGGACTGGGCCGACTTATTAATGCCACGTTAGGCAAGCGCGTGATGCCGGTCAACAGGAAAAATGCGACAATCTGTCAGGGTTTTAGCACGGCCCCGGTCAGAAAAAGGGCCGCACCCGAAGGCGCGGCCAAGTCTAACAGGGAGGAAGTACACCCACCCGATGAAAGGACATGCGAGCGGGATGCCTTCACTATGGCGCGCAAAGGTTAAGTTTGTATGCTCTAGTGGAACGGACGAATGGCTAAAATTGACAGAAAGGCCCCAGCGTGAGCAGTGACATCTTTATCGGCGGCGGCGGTCCCGACCATGCGACAAAGCAATTCCTCGATCTTGGCTATGCCAACCGTCACGGGCTGATCGCAGGGGCGACGGGCACGGGCAAAACGGTGACGCTGCAAATCCTCGCCGAGGGTTTTGCCAATGCCGGGGTGCCGGTGTTCTTGTCGGATGTGAAGGGCGATCTGTCCGGCCTTGCCGTCGCGGGGAGCGAGGCCGCCAAACTGCACGGCGCTTTCACCGAACGCGCGGCCAAGATCGGTTTTGACGACTATAGCTATCAATCCTTCCCGGTCACCTTTTGGGATCTCTTTGGTGCGCAGGGCCATCCCGTCCGCACCACGGTATCCGAGATGGGGCCGCTGCTCATCGCGCAGTTGCTCAGCCTGTCCGAGGCGCAGGAGGGCATCCTGAACATCGCCTTCCGCGTGGCCGATGAGGAAGGGATGCCGCTTTTGGACCTGAAAGACCTGCAATCCCTACTGGTCTGGGTCGGCGAAAATGCAAAGGACTTGGCGCTGCGCTATGGCAATGTCTCGACCGCCTCCGTCGGCACCATTCAACGGCGGCTGCTGGTGCTGGAAAACCAAGGCGGCGCGCAGTTGTTTGGCGAGCCGGCGCTGGCGCTCTCGGACCTCATGCGCTGCGACGCCGAAGGGCGCGGGCGGATCAACATCCTCGCCGCTGACAAGCTCATGGCCTCGCCCAAACTCTATGCGACTTTCCTGCTGTGGCTCATGTCCGAACTGTTCGAGGAACTGCCCGAGGTGGGCGACCCCGACAAACCCAAGCTCGTGTTCTTCTTCGACGAGGCGCATCTGCTGTTCGACGATGCGCCCAAGGCGCTGGTCGACAAGGTGGAACAGGTGGCGCGGCTCATCCGCTCCAAAGGCGTCGGGGTTTATTTCGTCACCCAGAACCCCGCCGATGTACCCGACGATATCCTTGGCCAGCTTGGCAACCGTATCCAACACGCGCTACGCGCCTTTACCGCGCGGGATCGTAAGGAACTGCGCCAAGCCGCCGAGACCTACCGCGAGAACCCGCGCTTCGACACCGAAGAGGCGATCCGCGAGGTTGGTGTTGGGGAGGCCGTGACCTCCATGCTGCAACGCAAGGGCGTGCCGGGTGTGGTGGAGCGTACCTTGATCCGACCCCCGTCTTCGCGGCTCGGCCCGATCACCTTGGCGGAGCGTGCGGCGGTGCTGGCGGACTCCGATCTGGCGGGGAAATACGAGACCGTGCAGGACCGCGAGTCCGCCTATGAAATGCTGAAGGCCCGCGCGGAGGCGGCGGCCAAGGAGGCGGAAAAGATCGAAGCCGCGGCAGAGGCCGAGGACGCAGCCGCGCGTGAGTTCCAGAAGGCCCGCCGCTATGGCGGGGCACGCAGCGGCGGCAGCCGGTCAAGCCGCAAGGCGACCGACGGTTTCGGCGATGCCATCGCGAGCGCGGTGATCAAAGAGCTGAAAGGCACCACCGGGCGCCGGATCGTGCGCGGCATCTTGGGCGGATTGTTCAAGGGGCGCTGAAGCGGCCTGAGAAATGAAAAAGGGGCGCGGTAGTGCGACCGCGCCCCTCTTTATCTTGTGAAGCTCTGCGAGCGTTACCGCTCGGGGATCAACCCACGCGGGCTGAAACGCAGGACCAGAAGCAGCACGATGCCCATGGTCAAGAGCCGCATATGCGCCGCGCTCTCGATCAGATGGGCCTTCAGCGCCGATCCTTCGGACATGCCCGCCGTGATCAGGTTCATCAGCCACAGGCCCATCGGCTCGACCTGCACCCAGAGGAACCAGATCAGGAAGCCGCCAAGGATCGCGCCGAAGTTGTTGCCCGAGCCGCCAACGATCACCATCACCCAAATGAGGAAGGTGAAGCGCAGCGGCTGGTAGGTGCCGGGCGTCAACTGGCTGTCCATCGTCGTCATCATCGCCCCCGCGATGCCGCAGATCGCGGAGCCAAGGATGAAGACCTGCAAATGCCGCGCGGTCACGTCTTTGCCCATGGCCTCTGCCGCGACTTCGTTGTCGCGGATCGCGCGCAGCATCCGGCCCCATGGCGAGTGCAGCGCACGCTGGCTCATCCACAACAGGACGATCAGAACAGCGGCGAAGAGCGCGATATAGAGCAGTTTGACCCAGAGCGTCGAGGCGTCTACGGGATCAAAGCCAAGGCCCGCCGCACGTTCCACGAAGGCGGGGTTGTTTTGCAGGTCGATCTCGTAAGGCACGGGGCGGGGCAGGCCGATCACGTTCTTCACGCCACGGCTCATCCAGTCTTCGTTTTTCAGTACCGCGATGATGATCTCGGCAATCCCCAGCGTCGCAATCGCCAGATAGTCCGACCGCAGGCCAAGGGCCGTCTTGCCGATCAGCCACGCCGCGCCAGCGGCAAAGAGGCCGCCCACGGGCCAAGAGATCAGCACCGGCAGGCCAAGACCCCCGAGATAGCCGGTCTGCGCGGGGTTGATCGCCTCGACCGCTTGAACGGCGGGGTCAAGCAGGGCACGGAAGATGAAGAAACCAATGACCAAGACCGCGATCACCGAAAGCGTGCGCAGCGTGCCGGGGGCCATACGCTTCATCAGCATGACCGCCGCCACCACGGTGCCCGCCCCAAGCGCCAGCGCCCCCAGAATGGCGAAACCACCGGTGGACCAAGCGCCCTCGGTCGGGGGCATGGAGACCAGAACAGCCGCCAGACCGCCAAGCGCCACAAAGCCCATGACGCCCACGTTGAACAGACCCGCAAAGCCCCATTGCAGGTTCACCCCAAGCGCCATGATCGAAGAGATCAGACCCATGGCGATGATCAGCAGGGCCGAGTTCCAGCTTTGCGCAAAGCCGGTGTAGATGATCATCAGGGCGATGATCGCGAAAAGGATCGTGTTTTTCACAGTCTGGGTCATACCGATTTCCCCTTGAACAGGCCGGTTGGCTTGATCAGCAGAACGATTAGAAGAATGACGAAGCTGACCGCAAATTTGTAATCCGTGCTCATGAGCTGCACCAAGCCGTCCGGCTGCAACCCTTCGGGCATCACATAGCCCAGCACCTTTTTCCATGCGTAGGTGATCGTGACCTCGCTAAAGGCGATCACGAAACCGCCCGCGATGGCCCCCACCGGAGAGCCGAGCCCGCCGACGATGGCCGCCGCAAAGATCGGCAGCAGAAGTTGGAAATAGGTGAAGGGTTTGAACGACTTGTCGAGGCCATAGAGCGTGCCTGCGATGGTCGCCAAGGCGGCCACGATCATCCATGTGATCATCACCACACGCTCGGGGTTGATGCCCGACAAGAGCGCCAGATCCTCGTTATCGGAATAGGCGCGCATGGATTTGCCCGCCCGCGTCTTGTTGAGGAACCAGAACAGCAATGCGACGACGATGATCGCGGTGACGATGGTGATGCCTTGGGTGGTCTTGAAGGCAAGACCTTCGCGCAGGCCGGTCATTTCTTTGAAATCCCGCGCCGACATGATGAAACGCTGCCCGTCGAGGAAGTTCTGATCGTCCGCGCCGATGATGAAACGGGTGATCCCGTTGTAGATGAAGGTCACGCCGAGCGAGACGATCACGAGGATCACCGGCTTGGCCTTCTGTTCACGGTAGAACTTGTAGACCACCTTGTCGGTGCCGAGCACCAGCAGCATGGTAAAGGCGATGCCGAAGGGCAGGGCCAGAAGCGCCGTCGGCAGCACGCCGAGGCTCAGACCCATGGACTGGAACAGCCATGTCATCAGGATCGTCGCCATGGTGCCCATGGCCATCGTGTCGCCATGGGCGAAGTTGGAAAACCGCAGGATGCCGTAGACCAGCGTCACGCCAAGCGCGCCGAGCGCCAGCTGCGAGCCATAGGCGATGCCCGGAATGAGCACATAGTTCAAAAGTGCAATGAAAGCGTTGAGCAGATCCATGTTCAGCCCCCCAGAAACGATTTGCGGACTTCAGGATCGGCCAAAAGCTCTTTGCCGGTGCCGGTAAAGGCATTCGCCCCCTGCACGAGCACATAGCCTTTGTCCGCGATTTCAAGCGCTTGACGGGCGTTCTGTTCGACCATCAGGATCGGGATGCCCGTGCGGGCGACCTCGATGATCCGGTCGAAAAGCTCGTCCATGACGATGGGCGAGACACCCGCCGTCGGCTCGTCGAGCATCAGCACCTTGGGCTGTGTCATCAGCGCGCGGCCCACGGCCACCTGCTGGCGTTGCCCGCCCGAGAGTTCACCCGCCGCCTGATGGCGCTTTTCCTTGAGGATCGGGAAAAGGTCATAGACCTGCGTCATCGTATCGCGAAAGTCATCGCGGCGGATGAAAGCGCCCATCTCAAGGTTCTCTTCGACCGACATGGAGGTGAAGATGTTCGAGGTTTGGGGCACGAAACCCATGCCCTTGGCCACACGGTCCTGCGGGCTGAGTTCGGTGATGTCTTCACCATCCAGCCGCACATGGCCTTTGCGCATGTCGAGCATGCCGAAGACCGCCTTCATGCCGGTGGATTTGCCCGCCCCGTTGGGGCCGACGATCACCGCGATCTCGCCGCGGTCCACGGCGATGGTGCAGTCATGCAGGATGTCGGGGCCGTTGCCGTAGCCCGCCGTCATGCCGTCACCAATCAGGAAGGGGCCGCCGGGGGCGGGGTGGGTTTTGCCGCTGGCCTTGGGCATGATGCTGCCTTGGCCCTTCGCGTTGCCGACCGACCAATCTTTGTTGCCGCGGTCGCCGTAGGGATCATTGCTCATGCGCCTACCTTGTCCTTGTTCTTCAGCCCGGTGCCGAGATAGGCCTCGATCACCTGTTCGTTCGCCTTGATCTCATCCAACGTGCCTTCGGCCAGCACGTGGCCCTCAGCCATGCAGATCACCGGGTCGCAAAGGCGGCCGATGAAATCCATGTCATGCTCGATCACGACGAAAGTGTAATTGCGCTCTTGGTTAAGCCGGATGATCGCGTCGCCGATGGTGTTCAGCAGCGTCCGGTTCACGCCCGCGCCGACCTCGTCGAGGAAGACGATTTTCGCATCCACCATCATGGTGCGGCCAAGCTCCAGCAGCTTTTTCTGCCCGCCCGAGATCTGGCCCGCTTTCTGTTCGGCGAGATGTTCGATGGTCAGGAACTCAAGCACCTCATCGGCTTTGGCCTTCAGCGCGCGTTCTTCGTTGGCGATGCGTTTGGTGCCGAACCATGTGTTCCACAGCGTCTCGCCCGACTGATTGCCTGGCACCATCATCAAGTTCTCGCGGCACGACATCGAAGAGAACTCATGCGCGATCTGGAAAGTGCGCAGTAGCCCCTTGTGGAAAAGCTCATGCGGGGGCAGGCCGGTGATGTCCTCCCCGTCCATGGTGACGCGGCCCGAAGTGGGCTGAAGCACGCCGGCAATTACGTTGAACAGCGTGGTTTTCCCCGCGCCATTTGGGCCGATCAAACCAGTGATCGATCCTTTCTCGATCGACAGGCTTGCCCCGTCGACGGCGTGAAACCCGCCGAAGTGTTTGTGTACGTCGTCTACGACGATCATATGTCCATCCCCGTGTCCGCCACCTTGTGGCTGGTTTTTATTGGTCGTCATACGGTGGCTCGCACGAATGCACGCCGCCATACCTGTTTACAATGTGCTGAGATTCTTGAAAGGGACCGCTGCGGTCCTGATCTGAGGAAAGCTTTCCGCTGCCTCGTCAAAGGCAAATTGCGCCGCATTGCTGAAATCACGTTCAGCGAAATACATGCCCAAAGCCCTGACCGGCACGGCCATACGTTGCTTTTTCATCCTGTCCTCCCAGACGGGACGTGTTTTCCACGTCCTCAATAGGGGATTTGTACTGGCTGCATCCCCGGAAGAAAAGCGGATTTCCTAAGCAAAAGGCCCGATCGCACTGCGACCGGGCCTCTCTTAGCGGTTAGATGGTAGCGCGGATCAGCGGTAGCCGACCGTGACCATCTTGCCGTCCTTCATCTCGATCTCGCGGTAGTTGCCCGCGCTCTCGCCCGGTCCGATCAACTCGACCGCCGAGGCACCGACATAGTCCACGTCGCCGCCGTCTTTGATGATCTGAAGCGCTTTGCCCAGTTCACCCGGCAGGATTTTCTCACCCGGGGCGTTGGCGACTTCCATCACCTTTTCCTTGTACTCCGCCGGATCGTTGGAGCCCGCGGCCTGCATCGCCAGCAGCATCAGCGCTGCCGCGTCATAGGATTCAGGCGAGAAAGCGTTGGTCGGCTCGAAACCGGCTTCCTTGCCCATCTTCTTGTAGTTGTCCGGGCCTTCGCCAGCAGCACTCGGGTTCTGACCAAAGGAGCCATCCGCGATCTCGGCGAATTTCTCTTCCAGCGTGTCGGAGACCATGCCGTCGGGGAACATGAAGACGTCGAATGCACCGGCGTCCAGCGCACCGTTCACGATGCCCGCGCCACCTTGGTCGACATAGCCTGCCACGACCAGAACCTCACCACCGGCAGAGGCCAGCGCGCCGACTTCGGCGGAGTAATCCGCTTTGCCGTCTTCATGCGAGGTGTTGATGGTCACGGTGCCGCCGGATTCTTTGTAAGCGGTCTCAAAGCTGTCGGCCAAACCTTTACCATAGTCGTTGTTGGTATAGGTGACGGCGACTTCCTTGATGCCACGGTCGTTCAGGATGTCGGCCATGACCTGACCCTGACGCGCATCCGATGGGGAGGTGCGGAAGAACAGGCCGTTGTCTTCGACCGTCGACAACGCCGGGGATGTCGCGGAGGGCGAGATCATCACGATGCCGTTCGGAATGGCCACGTTCTGCAGCGAGGCGGTGGTTTCACCCGAGCACATGCCGCCGACGATGCCGCTCACGCGGTCGGAGGTGATCAGACGCTCAGCCGAGGCCACGGCCAAACCCGCGTCGATGCAGCCGGTGTCGCCACGCTCGGACGAAACGGTGGCACCGTCGAGGAACATGCCGCTCTCGTTAACTTCGGAAATTGCCAGTTCGGCACCGGCGGCCATGTCATTGGCCAGCGATTCCAGCGGGCCGGTGAAGCCCAGCAGAATGCCGATCTTGGTGTCTTCAGCATGCGCGCCAGTGGCGAGCAGGGCAACGGCCGTTGTGGCCATCAGTATTTTTTTCATTTGGTACTCTCCCTTAGTTGAACTCTCGTTCTGATCGAACGTTAGGTTGTGGTTTCGAAAAAGAAAAGGCGATTTATAAAGTGTTTTTCGCAGGCTTTTCGCGGGATACGGGCGCGATGGTGGAAATGGGCGGGTCGCTGGCTATGTCTAGACCCAAGCCCCATGCCCACAGGAGCCTGCTCATGACATTCGCCAAACATATCGCGACCGCCACTGCCCTCACCCTTTGCAGCCTTTCCGCCGCAGGCACCGCCAGCGCACAAAGCGGCCTGACGATCACGCCCATCGCCGAGAATCTGGAGGCCCCTTGGGGCGTCGCGCCTTTGCCCGATGGCGGTCTGTTGGTGACCGAGAAAGCCGGTCGTCTGATCTACCAAAAGGACGGCGCTCGGCATGAGGTCACGGGCCTGCCGCAGGTGGCCGTGGTCGGGCAGGGCGGCCTGTTGGACATTACCTTGGCCGGGGATTTCGCGCAAAGCCGCCTGCTGTTCCTGACCTATGCCAAACCCCAAGAGAGTGGCGGCGCGGGGACCGCCTTGGCCAGCGCGAAACTGTCCAAGGATACCCGCAGTCTGGAAAACCTGACCGAGCTTTTCGCCATGAAACCCGGCAGCAGCGGCGGCCAGCACTTCGGTTCGCGCGTGGTCGAGGCACCGGATGGCACGCTGCTGGTCACTATTGGCGAACGCGGCGACCGTCCGGCGGCGCAGGACCGCAGCACGCATAACGGCAGCATCATTAGGGTGAACCGCGACGGCTCGGTTCCCGATGACAATCCCTTTGTCGACACGCCCGACGTGCTGCCCGAAATCTGGTCCTACGGCCATCGCAACCCGCAAGGGGCGGGGCTGGATCTGGATGGGCGGCTTTGGGTGTCGGAACACGGGGCCAAGGGCGGGGATGAGGTGAACCGCATCACCAAAGGCACGAATTACGGCTGGCCCGTGATTTCCTACGGTGAGCACTATTCGGGCGCGAAGATCGGTGAGGGCACGGCGAAGGAAGGGATGGCGCAGCCCGAATTCTACTGGGACCCTTCCATCGCGCCTGCGGGGCTGATGGTCTACTCCGGCGCGCTTTTCCCTGAATGGGAAGGTGACATCTTCGTCGGTTCGCTCAAGTTCGACTATATCGCCCGGCTAAGCGGCACGCCGCTGGAAGAGGTGGCGCAAATCAAGACCGACGAGACCGCCCGCGTGCGCGATGTCGTCGAAGGGCCCGAGGGTGGGATCTGGTTCATTTCAGAGGTCAACGGCACCGTCTACCGCATCACGCCCTAACCCTCAGGCGGGCTGCCGGGTGGATTGGCTGCCGCGCTCACGATAAGGCGTGGTCTGGTAATGCGCCCGGTAACATTTCGAGAAATGCGAGGGCGAGGCAAAGCCGCAGGCCAGCGCCACGTTGATCACGCTCATATCTGTCTGCATCAACAGGTTGCGCGCCTTTTGCAGCCGCAATTCCATATAGTAGCGTTTTGGGCTGCGGTTCAGGTAGCGCCGAAACAGACGCTCTAGCTGCCGGGTCGACATGCCCACGTCGCGGGCGAGGATGGAGGGGCTGATCGGCTCTTCGATATTGCGCTCCATCTGCTGAATAACTTGGGAAAGCTTGGGATGGCGCACGCCGATTCGCGTGGGCACCGACAGGCGCTGCGTGTCTTGGTCGGTGCGGATCGAGGAATAAATGAGCTGATCCGCCACGGCGTTGGCCGTCTCCTCTCCATGATCATCGGCAATGAGTTTCAGCATCATGTCCAAAGAAGACGTGCCACCCGCCGTGGTCAGCCGGTTGCCATCGACCACGAAGACCGATTTCGTCAGAATGACTTCTTCAAATTCCTCGCCGAAACTGTCCTGATTCTCCCAATGGATCGTGGCGCGTTTGCCGTCGAGCAGCCCCGCCTTGGCCAGCGTATGTGCCGCGGTACAAAGCCCGCCAACAACCAGCCCCTTGCGCGCCTCGCGGCGCAGCCATGCCAGCAGCTTCTTGGTGGTCGCGGCCTGCACGCCGATGCCGCCGCAGATCATGATGGTGTCGTCGCGGCCCAACTCTTCAAGCCCGCCGTCCAGCGCGAAAACCGCGCCGGATGAGCTTACACAGGTCTCACCGCTTTCGCCCACGACCTGCCATTCATAGACCTCGCGTTCGAGCATGCGGTTGGTGATCCGCAGGCATTCCACCGCCGAGGCAAAGCTCAGAAGGGTGAAATTCTCCAACAACACAAAGACGAAGCGCCGCGGCTTGTCGGTCTGGGGGGGCATGCGGGTGGCCGGGCGCGGTTGGGACATCACGGCGTCTTTCTATTCAGGTCGTCTCTGCCGACATGTGCCATGGCCGCCAGAACTTACCGGAAACATTGCCCACGGGCCTCACGCCACGTCAATAGGGCGCATTTCGGTTCTGGTCACTTTCCCCGCGCCTTTGTATAGAGAAAGATCACGAAGCGCCGACACTCGGCGCTGTGGAGCGGAGTAGAAAGATGACAGACTGGAGCACCTCGAGCTGGCGCAGCAAACCGCGCGTCCAGATGCCCGATTACCCTGACCAAGCCGCATTGGAAGCGGTTGAGGCACAGCTGGCACGCTATCCGGTCCTCGTTTTTGCGGGCGAAGCACGCCGGTTGAAGAAACATCTGGCCGCCGCGGGCCGTGGCGAAGCCTTCCTTTTGCAGGGCGGCGACTGTGCCGAGAGCTTTGAACAGTTCAGCTCGGACGCCATTCGCGACACCTTCAAGGTAATGTTGCAGATGGCCATCGTGCTGACCCATGGGGCCAAGGTGCCGGTGATCAAACTGGGGCGCATGGCCGGCCAATTCGCCAAACCGCGCTCGGCCCCGACCGAAGTGGTGGATGGCGTGGAACTGCCCAGCTACCGCGGCGATATCATCAACGATCTGGCCTTCAACGAAGCGGCGCGTATCCCCGACCCGCAAAAGATGCTGCGCGCCTATACGCAGGCCGCCGCCACGCTGAACCTTTTGCGCGCCTTCTCGACCGGGGGCTATGCTGATGTGCATCAGGTCCACGGCTGGACGCTGGGATTCACCGACGACGAAAAGGCCGAGAAATACCGTGAGATCGCCAACCGCATCTCTGACACACTTGATTTCATGGCCGCCGCAGGGGTGACCGCCGAAACCGCACATACGCTGCAATCGGTGGAATTCTACACCAGCCACGAAGCGCTGTTGCTGGAGTATGAAGAGGCGCTTTGCCGCCGTGACAGCCAAACCGGGAAGTGGCTCGCAGGCTCGGGTCACATGATCTGGATCGGTGACCGCACGCGGCAACCCGACGGGGCGCATGTGGAGTTTGCCAGCGGCGTGCAAAACCCGATTGGCCTGAAGTGTGGTCCCTCGATGACCAGCGATGACCTCAAGCAGTTGATGGCCAAGCTGAACCCCGAGAATGAAGAGGGCCGTCTCACCCTGATTTCGCGCTTTGGTGCGGGGCAGGTGGGCGATCACCTGCCGCGTTTGATCAAGACCGTTCAGGAAGAGGGCGCCAATGTCGTCTGGACCTGTGACGCGATGCACGGCAACACGATCAAATCCTCTACCGGCTACAAGACCCGGCCCTTCGATTCCGTGCTGCGCGAAGTGCATGAGTTCTTTGCCGTGCATAACGCCGAAGGTTCCGTCCCCGGTGGTGTGCATTTCGAGATGACCGGCCAAGACGTGACCGAATGCACCGGCGGTGTGCGGGCGGTCAGCGACGAGGATCTGTCGGACCGTTACCACACGGCCTGCGACCCGCGGCTCAATGCCAGCCAGTCGCTGGAACTGGCCTTCCTCGTGGCGGAGGAACTGTCGAACCGCCGCGTGGCTCAAACGGCGCGGGCGGCGGGGTAGCAGCCTCAGCCTGCACTCGATTGTGACGAAAGAAACGCCGTCCCGTTTTCCGGGGCGGCGTTTTCGCGTTCCGAGGGCGGCGGACGGGCTATTCCTGCTCTGACTTCACCAGACGCAGATAGGGCGGGTTCTCACCCGTCGGGGCGGCGGTGAAGCTTGCCTTCGGCTCTGCGAATCCGGTTTCGCGTGGCAAGAGCGGCTGCTGCAGGGGATCGGCATGGCGCAGAGGTTTGGCCAACCCGCCAAAGGCGCTATGCCGCGTGGCCTGCGCCAGATCGAAACGCCGTGGGGTTTGTCCGATCTCCCCCAGCACGACAAGACAGCCCAGCACCCGACTGACATCGCCCAGATCGCTTTTCAGCGGCAAGAGCAGCATCCGCCCCGTCAAGGCAGGCCGCCCATAGCTCGCCGCCGCGCCCAGGTCCAGTGTGATTTGGCCGGGCATCTGAAACACTTCTTCCAGCGCTTCGCCGACGCGGGGGCGTGACTGCGAGCCGAAAAAGGCGGTGATCGGCATGCCGCGCACCTCCATCCCCATGAGATCGCGCAGATGGTCGCCCGCAATCCGCAACCGTCCGACACCCACGGCGACACGTTCGAGGATAAAGGCATATTCCAATGCCTGCTCGATCCCGCGCGGGTCGATATCCGACCGCCGCGGCATCAACCTGTTGCCGCGCAGGGCCTCCCAATAGGCTTCGACCTGCGCGAGCGGGCCATAGCCAACATGCGTCCGATGATCTGACATGGCGACAACATTCTGCGCGGTGTGGCCTGTATTGCCCATTGAAACTCACCCATAAGGACTTGGCCAATACAGCAGCCGTTTTTGAAACGACAGCGGCACAATGCGGCCGAAATGATTACCAAATCATTAATACGGCAGGCGGTTAAGGAATTCGTCATGCTTTCGCTGAAGTGGTTAACGCGTGAGCCAAGGGATCCGCCGGGCCGAGGGGGCGGGGGCTTGCCCCTCGCGGGGGTTTCGCCGTAAGGCAGGACATGACCGCCCTTGCAAGGAACGCGCCGATGATCAGGTCCATGACAGGTTTCGCCTCTGCCTCCGGCGCTTTGGAGGGTTGGAGCTGGTCTTGGGAGCTGCGCGCGGTCAATGGCAAAGGGCTCGACCTGCGGCTGCGCGTGCCCGATTGGGTCGAGGGGCTTGAGGCCGCCCTGCGCAAGCAGATTTCGGCGGAGGTGGCGCGGGGCAATATCACCTGCAACCTGCGCATCTCCTCGGCTGAGAGTGACGGCAGCTTGCAGATCAACGAGGCGCGTGTCGACACGCTGCTGACCGCCCTGCATGAGATCGAGGCCCGTGCGATGGATGCCGGGGTATCGCTGGCGCCCTCACAGGCGAGCGACATTCTTTCCATGCGCGGTGTGTTGGAACAGGCCGATCAGGCACAGGACATCGACGCGCTGCGCGCCGCTTTGCTGGCGGAAGTGCCGACCCTGCTGCATGATTTCAACGAGATGCGCGCGCAGGAAGGCGCGGCGCTGGCCGGTGTAATGCAAGAGCAGTTGACCGAGGTCGAAAACCGCGCCGCCGAAGCCGCCGCTTTGGCCGAGGCCCGGAAGGAAGAGACCGCTGCCCAGTTGCGCCGCAACCTTGCGCGCGTGCTCGACAACAGTGAGGGCGCGGATGCGGACCGGGTGGCGCAGGAGCTGGCCTTGATCGCGGTCAAGGCCGATGTCACCGAAGAGATCGACCGCCTTGCCGCCCATGTCGCCGCCGCGCGTGCGCTGATCGGGCAGGGCGGGCCGGTGGGGCGCAAGCTGGATTTCCTGATGCAGGAGTTCAACCGCGAAGCCAACACGCTCTGCTCCAAGGCGCAGAGCACCGAATTGACGACTGTCGGTCTGGCCCTGAAGGCGGTGATCGACCAAATGCGCGAACAAGTGCAAAATGTGGAGTAAGACGTGACAAACCCAAGCCGACGCGGCCTTCTGATCATCCTCAGTTCCCCCTCCGGGGCGGGCAAATCGACCATGGCCCGCGCCCTGCGCGCATGGGATCCGACGATCAACTTCTCGGTCTCCGCCACCACCCGCGCCCCCCGACCGGGCGAGGAGGATGGCAAGGATTACCGCTTTGTCGGCGAAGAGGAGTTCCGGCAGGCCGTGGCCGAGGGAGAAATGCTGGAACACGCACATGTCTTTGGCAACTTCTACGGCTCCCCCAAGGCCCCCGTGCAGGCGGCGATTGACGAGGGGCAGGACATTCTTTTCGACATCGACTGGCAGGGCGCACAGCAGATCCGCAACTCCGACCTGAACACGCACACGCTGTCGATCTTCTTGCTGCCGCCCTCGATCACCGAGTTGAAGCGCCGTTTGGAAAGCCGGGGCCAAGACGATGCCGAGACGATTGCCAAGCGCATGGGCAAAAGCTGGGATGAGATCAGCCATTGGGACGGCTATGACTTCGTGCTCGTAAACGACGATCTCGACCAGACCGAGGCGCGGCTGAAATCGATCATCACCGCCGCCCGGCTGCGGCTGAGCCAACAACCCGCCATCAAGGATCACGTTCGCCGTCTGCAATCCGAATTCGAGGAATTGAAATGACCCTCTACGCCCTCGCCGATGCCCGCCCCGAAGTCTCCCCCGATGCATGGGTCGCCCCTGATGCGAATGTCATCGGTAAGGTGACGCTCGGCCCCGAAGCCTCAGTTTGGTTTGGCAGCACCCTGCGCGGCGACAATGAGATGATCACCGTGGGCCGCGGCAGCAATGTGCAAGAGAACTGCGTCTTTCACACCGATATGGGCTATCCGCTGACCGTGGGCGAGGATTGCACCATCGGTCATAAGGTCATGCTGCACGGCTGCACCATCGGCGACAACAGCTTGATCGGCATGGGGGCCACGGTGCTGAACGGGGCGAAGATCGGCAAGAACTGCCTGATCGGGGCAGGGGCGCTGATCACCGAGAACAAGGTGATCCCCGATGGGTCGCTCGTCATGGGCGTGCCGGGCAAAGTTGTGCGTGAGCTTGACGCGCAGGCGATCCAACAGTTGACCGCGAGCGCCAAACACTATGCCGAGAACGCCGCGCGCTTCCGCCGCGATCTTGAACCGCTCTGACGTGGGCAGCACCGCCGTAACCCTTTCCGATGTGGTGGCGGCGCTGCCGCTGCCAAGCGTGGCCATCAATGCCGAAGAGCGGATCACCGTTCTGAACGCGCCCGCCGAGGATCTGCTGGGCAAGGGGCTGCTGGGCCGCCATTTCGTCACCGCGCTGCGCCAGCCGGGGCTGGTCGAAGCGGTCGAACGCTGTCTTGCGGGCGCGGGCCCCTGCCAAGCGCGCTTTACCAGCACCGGCGGCGAACATGGCACCACCTATGACGTAAGCCTGCGCCCGGTGGGCGACCACGGGATTGTCCTGCTCAGTTTCAACGATGTGACGGAGATGGCGCAGGCAGGCCAGATGCGCCGCGATTTCGTGGCCAATGTAAGCCATGAGTTGCGCACTCCGCTTACCGCGCTCATCGGCTTCATTGAGACGCTGCAAGGCCCGGCACGCGATGATACGGCGGCGCGCGAGCGGTTTCTGGGAATCATGGCGCAAGAGGCAGAGCGGATGAACCGGCTGGTGGGAGAGCTTTTGTCCCTCAGCCGGGTCGAGGCCGAAGAGCGCGTGCGCCCCGAGGCGCCGATCGATGTGCGCGACCTGCTGCGCGGCACCCTGCGCAACCTCGCGCCGCTGGCGGTCGACAGCAATGTGACACTGGCACCGACCTTGGGGGATGCGCCCGCCCTTGTGCTGGGCGATGCGGATCAGTTGGTGCAGGTCTTTACCAATCTCATCGAGAACGCGATCAAATATGGCGGGCGCGACAACCGGGTTGAGATTTCGGTCAAACGCACGGCCCATGACCCGGCGATGCGCGGCCCTGCGGTCTATGTCAGTGTACGCGACCACGGTCCCGGGATCGACGCGATTCACCTGCCGCGGCTGACCGAAAGGTTCTACCGGGTCGACAGCCACCGCAGCCGTGCGCTTGGCGGAACGGGACTGGGTTTGGCTATCGTCAAACACATCATGAACCGTCACCGCGGGCGGCTCAAGATCACCAGCACCCCCGGCGAAGGGGCCGAATTCCGCGTGATTCTGCCGATGAAACCGGGTTCTGACTGATTTTTGCAGAAATTTGGTGATTCAGGCCGACTGTCATGAAACTGTAACGTTGCTGTCACAAAAGCACAGCACCGCCTTCATAGACGGGGCGCAGATCACCATGGGGTGGTCACCAATTCGCATCTGACAGGAGATATCATGTCACTCGCAAAACTCACCACTTCCGCCCTGGCGATTGCCGCCGTATCTGCAACCGCTGCTGCCGCGCGTGACCAAGTACAGGTTGCCGGTTCCTCGACCGTGCTGCCCTATGCCTCCATCGTCGCCGAAGCCTTTGGCGAAAACTTTGACTTCCCGACACCGGTCGTGGAATCGGGCGGCTCCTCGGCTGGCCTCAAGCGCTTCTGCGAAGGCGTGGGCGAGAACACCATCGACGTGGCAAACGCCTCCCGCCAGATCAAAGACGCCGAAGTGGCGGCCTGTGCCGAAAACGGCGTGACCGACATCATCGAAGTGCGCATCGGCTATGACGGCATCGTTTTCGCCTCCGACATCAATGGCGAGACCTTCGAGTTCACGCCGGTCGATTGGTACAAAGCCCTCTCCGCCAAAGTTGTCGTCGATGGCGAAGTGACCGAGAACCCCTATACCACATGGGATCAGGTCAACCCCGACTTCCCCGCCCAGCCGATCCAAGCCTTCATCCCCGGCACCAAACACGGCACGCGCGAAGTGTTTGAAGACAAAGTGATCCTCGCGGGCTGCGAAGAAACCGGTGATTTCGAAGCCTTCCTCGAAGCCGCGGATGGCGACAAGAAAGCCGCTGAGAAAGAGTGCATCAGCCTGCGCACCGACGGCAAGTCCGTGGACATCGACGGCGACTACACCGAGACGCTGGCGCGCATCGAAAGCAACCAAGACGGCATCGGCGTCTTCGGTCTGGCCTTCTACGAGAACAACACCGACAAGCTGCAAGTTGCCACCATGGGCGGCGTCGAGCCAACCACCGAGAGCATCGCCTCGGGTGACTACCCCGTGTCGCGCCCGCTGTTCTTCTACGTCAAGAAAGCCCACATCGGCGTGATCCCCGGCCTGAAAGAATACGCTGAATTCTTCGTCGCCGACGAAGTTGCCGGCCCCGACGGCCCGCTGGCCGAATACGGTCTGGTCTCCGACCCTGAACTGGCCGACACCCAGTCCGTGGTTGCGGATGAGACCGTGATGGGCAGCGGCTCCTAAGCCTTTACCCTTATCGCCGGGGGCGGGTGACTGCCCCCGGTTTTTCGCTTTTTGATCCACCGGGGGACATGTGGGACAAATACTGACAACAGGCGCGGTGCTGCCGCTGGTCATCCTGATCGCGGCCCTGGCACTGGGCGGGTATTTCCTTGCGCGGCGTCGGGCTTTGGCCTCTGCCCAAGGCGACAGCCGCAAGCTGCATTCGCTGCCAAGCTACTACGGCTATAATGCAGTGATGAGCGTGGCGGTGCCCGCGCTTTTGGTTTTGGGCATCTGGCTGCTGGTTCAGCCGATGCTGGTGCAATCTTCGGTGGTTGATATGATCCCCGCCGAGGCTGTGCCCGAAGGCTCCTCCGTCAATCTGATCATGAGCGATGTGCGTCGTCTGGCTGATGGGCTGGACGCGGCCGTCTCTTCCGGCGCGCTCAGCGCGGCAGATGCGACCGATCTTTCCGCCGCCGATGACCTGCGCGCATGGCTGGGCGAACAGGGCGTTGCCTTGGGTGCCGAGATCAGCCCCGAGGTGCTGCAAGCCGCGCAGGCTTACCGCGAGATGACGGCGACGGGCAATTTCTGGCGCAACATCATCGTGGCGCTGATCGCCTTGGCCGGGCTGGCCATGGTCTACCGCGAAACCGATGCCACCTTCCGCGCCCGCAACCGGGTCGAAGGGGGCGTGAAGGCGCTGCTGATCCTCGCGGCGTCGCTCGCGATCCTGACCACCGTTGGCATTGTGTTGTCGATGCTTTTCGAGACGATTAATTTCTTCAACCTGCACCCCTGGACCGACTTCTTCTTCGGCTCTTCCTGGGCACCGAACTTCCGCGGCGACAGTGACCTGTCGATCCTGCCGCTGCTTTGGGGGACGCTATATATCTCGCTCATCGCGCTGCTGGTGGCCGTGCCCATCGGGCTTTTCGCCGCGATTTACCTGAGCGAATATGCAGGCCCAAAGGTACGCGCCACGGCCAAGCCGCTGCTCGAAATCCTCGCAGGCATCCCCACAATCGTCTACGGCCTTTTCGCACTGCTGACGGTGGGGCCGTTCCTCGTCCAAGTCTTCGGGCGTGGGGAAGAGGGGCTTCTGGGCGTCGATTGGATGTCGGGGGCGACCTCGGTCCTGACCGCCGGGCTGGTCATGGGCATCATGTTGATCCCCTTCGTCTCCTCCCTGTCGGACGACATCATCAACGCGGTGCCGCAGTCGCTGCGCGACGGTTCTTTCGGCTTGGGCGCGACCCAGTCCGAGACGATCCGCCAAGTGGTCATGCCTGCGGCGCTGCCGGGCATCGTCGGCGCCGTCTTGCTCGCCGCCAGCCGCGCCATCGGTGAGACCATGATCGTGGTGCTGGGGGCAGGGGCCATCGCTCGCATCTCGGCCAATCCGCTGGAAGCCATGACCACCATCACCACCCGCATCGTCAGCCAGTTGACCGGGGACAGCGATTTCGCCAGCCCCGAGACGCTGGTGGCCTTCGCCCTTGGCCTGACCCTCTTCGTCCTGACCTTGGGCCTGAACGTGCTGGCCCTCTACATCGTGCGCAAATACCGGGAGCAGTACGAATGAGCGATATCCCCAACCCCGCAGCCCCCATCGCAGACCCGCGCGGAGCCTCTCTGCTGGTCCAAGACGGGCGCACCAAACGCCGCAACGCTTCCGAGGGCCGTTTCAAGCTCTATGGCATCATTGCCATCGTCATCGGCCTCTTGATGCTGCTGACGCTGCTCTTCACCATCATCTCCCGCGGGACCGGCGCGTTTCAGCAGACCTATGTGACGCTTTCCGTGCCGTTGCTGGAAGACAAGCTCGACAAGAACGGCAACCGCGATCTGGAAGACATCAAGAAGGTCTCGACCTTCGGATATTCGCCCCTGCTGAAAGCTGCCTTTGAAAACAAGATCGAAGCGGGCGAGGTCGAGAGCGATCTCAAGCCCAAGGCGATGGCCGATATCCTGTCGAAAGACGCCGCCGCCCAGTTGCGCAACTACGTCTTGGCCAACCCCGAGCTGATCGGCACGAATGCCGAATTCGAGTTCCTGACCAACAGCCGTGTCGATGGCTACCTCAAGGGCCGCGTGACCCGCGAAAGCATCGCCAATGACAAGAACATCAGCGCCGAGCAGCTTGATCTGGTCGATGCGTTGATCGCCGACGGCAGCATCGAAAAGCGTTTCAACCTCGACTTCATCACAGGCGCCGACGCCTCTGACGCGCGGCCCGAAGCGGCGGGCATGGGGGTGTCGATGATCGGCTCTTTCGCGATGATGCTGGTGGTGCTGGTGCTGGCGCTGCCCATCGGGGTCGCCGCGTCGATCTACCTCGAAGAATTCGCGCCGAAGAACTGGATCACCGATATCATCGAAGTGAACATCTCGAACCTCGCTGCGGTGCCTTCGATCGTCTTTGGTATCCTCGGCCTTGCGGTCTTCATCAACTATATGCACCTGCCGAACTCGGCCCCGCTGGTGGGCGGTCTGGTGCTGACACTGATGACCCTGCCGACGATCATCATCTCGACCCGCGCCTCGCTCAAATCGGTGCCGCCCTCGATCCGCGACGCGGCGCTTGGGGTAGGGGCCTCGAAGATGCAATCGGTGTTCCACCATGTGCTGCCTCTCGCCGCTCCGGGCATCCTTACGGGGACCATCATCGGGCTGGCCCAAGCGCTTGGCGAAACAGCACCTTTGCTGCTGATCGGCATGGTCGGCTTCATCGCCTCCAACCCGCCGGAAAGCATCGCCGAAGGGTTGATGTCGCCGAACTCCGCCATGCCGGCCCAGATCTATGAATGGGCCAAACGCGCCGACCCGGCCTTCTACGAACGTGCTTGGGGCGGTATCATCATCTTGCTGGTGTTCCTGATCACGATGAATGCCATTGCCGTGCTGCTGCGCCGCCGCTTTGAGCGTCGCTGGTAAACCAAGGACGGGACCATGAAAGACAACAGATATTCGGAGAGTGACGTGACAACCCAACCCGTCAAGATCGCGGCCCGCAAAGTGCAGGTCTACTACGGTGACAGCCACGCCATTCGCGACGTGGACATCGACATCAACGACAAAACCGTGACCGCCTTTATCGGCCCTTCGGGCTGCGGCAAATCGACTTTTCTGCGTTGTATCAATAGGATGAACGACACAATTGATGTGGCCCGCGTGACCGGCGACATCCGTATCGATGGCGAAGACATCTATGACAAACGGGTCGACCCGGTGCAGCTGCGCGCCAAAGTGGGTATGGTTTTTCAAAAACCGAACCCCTTTCCAAAGTCGATCTACGACAACGTGGCCTACGGCCCCCGCATCCACGGGCTGGCCCGCAATAAGGCCGACCTCGACGATATCGTCGAACAGGCCCTGCGCCGGGGCGCGATCTGGAACGAGGTGAAGGACCGTCTGCACGCACCGGGCACCGGCCTCTCGGGCGGCCAACAGCAGCGTCTGTGCATCGCCCGCGCCGTGGCAACAGAGCCCGAAGTGCTCTTGATGGACGAACCATGCTCGGCCCTCGACCCCATCGCCACCGCGCAAGTCGAGGAATTGATTGACGAATTGCGGCAGAACTACTCCGTCGTGATCGTCACGCACTCCATGCAACAGGCCGCGCGGGTGAGCCAGAAAACCGCCTTTTTCCACCTCGGCAACCTTGTGGAATTTGGCGACACCGACGACATCTTCACGCGGCCCCAAGATCCGCGCACCGAAAGCTACATCACCGGCCGTATTGGATAATATCATGTCAGATCAACACATTGCATCAGCATTCGACCGCGATCTGGAGGCCGTTCAGGCGCAGATCCTCAAAATGGGCGGGCTGGTCGAAGATGCCATTCGCCGCGGCGCGCAATCGCTCGAAACCCGCGACGAAGAGCTCGCCAATGAGGTGCGGGCAGGGGACAAGGCCATCGACGGGCTGGAAGAGCAAATCAACGAAAGCGCCGCCCGCGTCATCGCGCTGCGCGCGCCCACAGCGATCGACCTGCGTCTGACGCTGAGCGTCATCAAGATTAGCGCCAACCTCGAACGTATTGGCGACTATGCAAAAAACATGGCCAAGCGCACCAGCGTCCTGAACCAGATGGAGCCTGTCAGCGACAGCACCGGCGCGATCCGCCGCATGGCTGGCGCGGTTGAGGCGATGCTGAAAGACGCGCTCGACGCCTATATCCAGCGCGACGCGGATCTTGCGCGGGATGTGATCACCCGCGACGAAGATGTCGACCAGATGTATAATGCGCTCTTCCGCGAATTCCTCACCTTCATGATGGAAGACCCGCGCAGCATCACCGCCTGTATGCATCTGCATTTCATCGCCAAAAACGTCGAACGTATGGGTGACCATGTGACCGCCATCGCCGAACAGGTTGTCTATCTGGTGACCGGTGAGACGCCCGAGGACGACCGGCCCAAGGCCGACCGCACTTCGATCACCACGAAGGACTGAGACGATGGACGTCACACGACCGCAAGTTCTGCTGGTAGAAGATGAACCCGCGCAACGTGAGGTGCTGGCCTATAACCTCGAAGCCGAAGGCTTTGAGGTGCGCCGGGCCGAAGACGGCGAAGAAGCCATGCTTCTGGTCTCAGAGGCTGCGCCGGATTTGGTGATCCTCGATTGGATGATGCCTTTGATGAGCGGCATCGAAGTTTGCCGCCAACTCAAATCGCGCGAGGCGACGCGGCACATTCCAGTCATCATGCTCTCCGCGCGCTCTGAGGAAGTGGATACCGTGCGGGGGCTCGAAACCGGCGCGGACGACTATGTGATCAAGCCGTACAACCTGCGCGAACTCATGGCCCGTGTGCGCACGCAGCTGCGCCGCACACGTCCCGCAGCGGCAGGCGCGCTGCTGAGCTTTGACGACATCCAGCTTGACCCGGAGCGTCACCGCGTGAGCCGCGCGGGCAACGAGCTGAAACTGGGACCGACAGAGTATCGGCTGCTGACGACGCTGCTGGAAAAACCCGGGCGCGTGTTCAGCCGCGATCAACTGCTCGACCACGTTTGGGGCCGCGACATCTATGTCGATACCCGCACGGTGGACGTTCATATCGCGCGACTGCGCAAAGCATTGACGCGCGAAGGTGGCGGAGACCCGATCCGAACCGTGCGCGGCGCGGGTTATGCCTTGGGTTAAACTCTTCTAGCGCTTCTCAGGAACCGTTTTATTTACATAATACTGATTATCAGTTTCACATATCACCATGCCAGCCCTGTTGTTGCGATTTTCTCGCCACAGTAGCACCGCAATGCCACCTGACGCTGGACAGCGCCAGTTTTGCTCCGTTAACACTATCTAGATGATTTAATGTGAGTGATTATGGCGTCTGTACTTATCTTGAACGGCCCGAACCTGAACCTTCTGGGCACGCGACAGCCTGAGGTCTATGGCAAGACCACCTTGGCGGATGTTGAGGCGCTCTGTGCCGAGGAAACCGCGCGGCTGGGTCTGGAGATGGAGTTTGCGCAGTCGAACCACGAAGGCAGCCTGATCGATCTGATCCACGCGGCCCGCGGCCAACATGCTGGTATCATTCTGAATGCCGGCGCCTATACCCATACCTCCATCGCGCTGATGGACGCCATCGCCTCTGTCGGACTGCCGGTGGTCGAAGTGCATCTGAGCAATATTCACGCGCGCGAGAGTTTCCGCCACACGTCTTATATCGCGCCTGTGGCCCTTGGACAGATCTGCGGCTTTGGCGTTCATGGCTATGTTCTGGCAATCCAAGCCCTTCAACGTCATATCGTAAGCTGATGATTTTGCGCGACTATCTGCATCAGATCGCGCATAGCCCGACAATCGAAGCACTCTGGGATGCCCATACGCGACAGATGGCAGACTATGGGTTCGACCGGCTGATCTACGGCTTTACGCGCTACCGCACACCGACCTCTTTGGGCGACCCGGCGGATTTCGTGATTTTGAGCAATCAAAGCGCGGAATACCTCAACGGCTACCTGCACAGCGGGCTCTACTTCAATGCGCCGATGCTGCGTTGGGCACTCAACAACGAAGGCGCTTGTAGCTGGGGCACCTTGGCGGAGATCACGCAGCGCGATGGCCTGTCGGAGACCGAAAAACGGGTGATCGACTTCAACGCCAGCATGGATGTGACGGCGGGCTATACGATCAGCTTCCGCTCGATCTCGGCCCGGTCCAAGGGGGCGATTGCGCTAACGGCGCGCCGTGGCCTGTCTCAGGATGAGGTGGATGCGATTTGGGCCACGCATGGCGCGGACATTCAGCTGATGAATGAAATTGCGCATCTGAAAATTCTCTCCCTGCCCTATAGCAGCCCCAACCGCAGCCTCACGCGGCGTCAACTGGAGGTGCTGCAATGGGTCGGAGATGGCAAGACTACACAGGATATCGCCCTGCTGATGGGCCTGACGGCGCCTACGGTCGAAAAACACCTGCGCCTCGCACGGGAGGCTTTGTCGGTCGAAACGACGGCCCAGGCGGTGCTGAAAGCAGCCTTTGCCAACCAGATGTTCGTGATGGATCCGTAATATATTAGGGTATGGAATACCTTACTGGCACCTCAGGTAGTAGATGGCCATGGTCCGCCAGTATCGCGGGTGTTCGCACCTGCGGTACGACGGGCCTTAAATCCTTGTAATACCAAGGCGCTTTTTGGCTCGCCGGTCTCAGTCAGGTTTATTTTTCGCCTGGCTGACCGGATCCTTCCCCTGCCCCATCCAGAACCTGCCCTGATACTTCGAGCCGTCGTTTTTATCGGCGTCGCTATCGATGAATGCCCACGAAAAAGGGCGGCGCATCGGAATGCACCGCCCCATATTCTTCAGGTCGAGAAGGCTTAGCCTTTCGCGGCTTTCGCCACTTCTGCTGCGAAGTCTTCTTTGACGACTTCGATGCCTTCGCCAACTTCCAGACGCACGAAACCGGTGATGGTCGCACCCGCTTCTTCAGCGGCCTTGCCGACGGTCAGGTCAGGGTTCACGACGAAGGACTGGTTCACCAGTGTCACTTCGGACATGTACTTCTGCATGCGGCCAGTGATCATTTTCTCGATCACGGCTTCGGGCTTGCCGCTTTCGCGGGCGATGTCCATCTGAACCTGCTTTTCTTTCTCGACCACGGCTGGGTCCAGATCAGCTTCGGAGAGCGACGCGGGGTTCACAGCAGCGATGTGCATCGCGATCTGCTTGCCCAGTTCCTCGTTGCCACCGGTCATGGCGACCAGAACGCCGATTTTGCCCATGCCGGGTGCGGCGGCGTTGTGGACGTAGGAGACGACGGTCTCGCCTTCGATGCTCTGCATGCGGCGCAGAGACATGTTCTCGCCGATTTTGGCGATGGCGTCTGTCAGGGTGGTTTCAACGGATTTGCCGTCGATCTCAGCCGCTTTCAGCGCTTCGACATCGTCCACTTTCAGCGCGGCATCGGCGATGTTGCTGACCATGGATTGGAATTCAGCGTTCTTGCCCACGAAGTCGGTTTCGGAGTTCACCTCAACCGCGACACCGTGACCGCCTTCGACCTTAACGGCCACGAGACCTTCGGCAGCGGTACGGCCGGATTTCTTCGCCGCTTTGGCCAGACCTTTGGTGCGCAGCCAGTCGACAGCGGCTTCCATGTCGCCGTCGTTTTCTGTCAGTGCCTTCTTGGCGTCCATCATGCCTGCGCCGGTGCTGTCGCGCAGTTCCTTGACCATGGATGCTGTGATTGCCATCTCTTGGTTCTCCTTTGGAAATCGGGTGCAGGCCCAAGGCCCGCCTCTGGTGGAAATCGGGGCAGGTTACCCTGCCCCGTGTTTCAGGTCCGTGACGCTTAGCCTTCGGCTTTGGCGACGGTCTCTTTCTTGGATTCGATGTCCAGAGGCGCATCTTTGCCCATGGCATCGTCGTGCAGAGTCTCTTCGGACGCGTTGCCGATTTCGACGCCGGTGCTCTCTTCGCTCACGGCTTCTTCTTCGGGAGCTTCTTCCATGGCGCCCAGATCAACGCCTGCCGCACCCAGCTGAGCCGACATGCCGTCGAGAGCAGCACGCGATGCCAGATCGCAGTAGAGCGCGATGGCGCGGGCCGCGTCGTCGTTGCCGGGGATGATGTAATCAACACCGTCGGGCGAGCAGTTGGTATCAACCACGGCCACAACCGGGATGCCCAGCTTGTTGGCTTCTGCAATGGCCAGCGACTCTTTCTTCACGTCGATGACGAAGAGCAGGTCAGGACGGCCGCCCATTTCGCGGATACCGCCCAGCGACGCTTCAAGCTTCGCTTGGTCGCGTTCCATGCCAAGACGCTCTTTCTTGGTCAGGCCTTCGAAACCGCGCTCGGACTGTTCGTCGATGTTTTTCAGACGGTTGATCGACTGCGAAACGGTCTGCCAGTTGGTCAGCGTACCGCCGAGCCAACGGTGGTTCATGTAGTACTGTGCGCATTTCTCTGCGGCGTCGGCGATCGGCTGTGCGGCCTGACGCTTGGTGCCAACGAAGAGAACGCTGCCGCCCTTGGCGACGGTGTCACGGATCACTTTCAACGCTTCGTCCAGCATGGGGACGGTCTGTGTGAGGTCCATGATGTGGATGCCGTTGCGCGCGCCGTAGATATACGGGCCCATGCGGGGGTTCCAGCGCTGTGTCTGGTGACCAAAGTGTACGCCTGCTTCGAGCAGTTGGCGCATGGAGAACTCAGGAAGAGCCATGTCTTTATACCTTTCCGGTTTAGCCTCATCGGGGGTATGACAGCCTCATGCTGCCAACCGGCGGACGATCTGGGATTTCTCCCCAAAAGGCCCAACCCCGACTGCGGGTTCAAGTGGGGCGCATATAGGCCAGCGCGCGGCGCAGCGCAAGGGGCTTATTGCAGGCGCGGCCCGCCATCAGCACCTGTCTGAGCATGGCCCGCGCGCACAATCGCTTCGCAGCGTTGCGCCAGCGCCTTGCGCCCGGTGAACTCGGCCACGGGCAGCGGCGGGTGATAGACCACCTCAACCGCGCCCTGCCGGGCCGCGGCCAGCGTCGTTAGCAGATGCGCGCCAAAGGACATATCCCCCCACCAGCCATAAAACCGCGGATCTTCACCCTGCGGCGCGTGGTAGATGACGCTGACGGGCTGCACCGCGATCTCATCCCGCAAGGCAGGGTCAAAGAAGGCCTCGAACAGCGTGGTCTTGAAGGGAAGCACTTGAAGCCCGTCGGTGCTGGTGCCCTCGGGGAAAAACAGCAGCTTATGCCCGGCCAAGAGGCGCGTCCGGAACACCTCTGTCTGGGTGCGCGCCTCGGCCCGGTCGCGGCGGATAAAGACGGTACCCGTCGCCCGTGCCAGCCAGCCGATGCCGGGCCAGCCCGCCACCTCGGATTTAGAGACGAAGTAGATCCGTTTGGCCGCATTCAGCGCAAAAATATCGAGCCATGAGGTATGGTTGGCCACCACCGCGCCGCGCCGTTCCATCGGGGTGCCGCGGCGGATAAAGCGCATGCCCAGCACCCAGAACGCCGTGCGGCATACCATCTGCGTGATATGGGGGGTGATGGGCCGATGCAGGCCAAAAATTGGCCGCTCGATCAAGCGCAGCAGCAGCAAGACCAGCAAGCCGCCGAAAACCAAAAGCGCCAAGACCGCGCCGCGGAGCATGACGCGCAGCATCCCTGCAAGGGTCAAACGCCGCTCTGGCGGCGGCTGGTCGCTGTCCCAAGTCGTGCTCATGCAGCGCTCCCGTTATAGAACCGCATCTGCCGCGCGCTCATCTGTTTCGTATCAAGGATCAGGCAAACATCCGTGGTGTTGAAGGCGCGGTCGATATAGGCCCCCTCGCCCACGGTGCCCCCCAACCGAAGGTAGGCTTTGATCAAGCTCGGCACCGCCAGCATGGCCTTGCGCCGGTCCAACTCGGGCTCGGGGATCAGGTCCATGGGCGCATATTCGCGCGCGCGGACCCGCAGTTCGGGCGGCGCCAAATGCCGGTGATGCAAAAGCGAAAGCGGCTCGGCCAGAGCCGCGGTGTCGGTGCCATGAAAGCTCGCCACGCCAAAGAGAACCTCGATCTCATATTCGGCAACATAGCCTGCTAGCGCGGCCCAAAGGTGGTGCATCGCCGTGCCACCGCGATAAGCGGGGTCAAGGCAAGAGCGCCCCAATTCCAACAGCTTACGACCCGACTGGACAAGCGGCGCTAGATCGTACTCCGCCGCCGAATAGAAGCCCCCTGCCCGCGCGGCCATATCGCCCCGCATCACCCGGTAGACGCCCGCCAATTTACCGCTGCGCCGGTCGGTCAAAAGCAGGTGGTCAAAGTAGGGATCGAACCGGTCCCGCTCCAACCCGGCGGCATGATCGACCATCGGCCCACCGCCGCCCAACTCCCGCACGAAAACGTCGTACCGCAGCCGCTGTGCCGCCTGCACATCGGCCTCCGTCTGCGCTAATCTGACCTGAAAATCTGCTGCTAAGCCCCGCGGCATCGGCCAATCCTATGCCCGAAATGAAAGTCTCCGCCTGATAGGCAATCGGTAGCGCGGGCGCAACAGTTGCGAGGAAAGCGGAAATCGGCTACTCTCCCTATGGTTGCTTTAAGAAAATTTTCTGCCACCATTAAGGATTTGGAAAGGGTCATCCCTCATCAAAGACCGGCATTAATTCCAAACGAAAGCTGTCTATGACCACTTTGCCTTGGTCGCGAAAGTTGACCGTCACCTTGCCGCCGATATTGCTTTGCACCTGCCCCGTGCCCCATTCGGGATGCTGCGGATGCATCACCAACATGCCCGGCGTCAGCAGCGCGTTCAGATCATCCATGCCATTTCCAATCATTCCAAGGGGCCACCATGGGCCAGCTTAGCATCGACCTGCCCGCCCTGATCGGCAGCCGCATTTGCCACGACTTGATATCGCCAATCGGGGCCATCAACAACGGGCTTGAATTGCTTCAGATGGCGGGCACCGGGGCCGCCCCGGGGCCTGAGCTTGCCTTGATCGGCCAAAGCGTCGAAAGCGCTTCGGCCCGGATCCGCTTTTTCCGCATCGCCTTTGGGGCTGCGGGCGATCAGACCATGGGTCAGAACGAGGTGACTTCGATCCTACGTGATCTCTATGCCGCCTCGCGGGTTGAGGTTGATTGGCAGGTTACAAGCTCCCAATCACGCAACAGCGTGCGGATGGCCTTCCTCGCGCTGCTCTGTATCGAAACGGCCCTGCACCACGGCGGGCGGATCACCATCGCCGAAGGGGCAGGCCATTGGTCCCTACTGGCCGAGGCTGACAAAATCGCGATAGACCCTGAACTTTGGGCGCTGCTGACACAGCCCGGGCCGGACCGGCCGCTACAGCCCGCGCAGGTTCAATTCGCGCTTTTGCCAATTCTGGCCGAAGCACAGGGGAAAGAAATCACGCTCGACAACAGCGATACGGCACTGACCCTGTCTTTCTGACGGTCAGCCGCGCACAGTCCCCTCGCCACGCACGAGGTATTTGAAACTCGTCAACTGCGCCGCGCCAACGGGGCCGCGGGCATGAAGCTTGCCCGTGGCGATGCCGATCTCTGCGCCCATGCCGAACTCTCCCCCATCCGCGAATTGGGTCGAGGCGTTATGCATCAGGATCGCGGAATCCAGCCCAATGAAGAACGCCGCAGCGGTCTCCGCATTCTCGGTCAGGATGCAATCGGTATGCCCCGATCCATACTCGCGAATATGCGCCATCGCAGCGTCCAGACCGGGGACGACCCGCGCCGCGACGATCATATCGAGGTATTCTTGCCCCCAATCCGCATCGCTGGCCGGGACCGTGCCGGGGACATCCTGCAAGGCCGTATCGGCGCGCACTTCGACGCCTGCGTCGATCAGCGCCCGGATCACGCCATTGCCAATGGTCTTGGCGACATCCTCATGGATCAAAAGACATTCCGCCGCGCCGCAGATGCCCGTCCGCCGTGTCTTGGCGTTCAGCACGACCTTCAAGGCTTTTTCGGGGTCCGCCTCGGCGTCGATATAGATGTGCACGATGCCTTCCAGATGGGCAAAGACCGGCACCCGCGCCTCACGCTGGACCAAGCCGACGAGCCCCTTGCCGCCGCGCGGCACGATCACGTCGATGGTATCCGTCATCGTCAGCATCTCACGCACCGCCGCCCGGTCGCGCGTCGGCACCAACTGCACCGCGTCTTCGGGCATGCCCGCATCGCGCAGCCCCTGTTGCAGACAGGCGTGGATGGCGCGCGATGAATGAAAGCTTTCCGACCCGCCGCGCAGGATCACGGCATTGCCCGCTTTGAGACAAAGCGCGCCGGCATCCGCCGTCACATTGGGGCGCGATTCATAGATCACGCCGATCACGCCAAGCGGCGTGCGCACGCGCTGGATGTTAAGGCCCGAGGGCTGGTCCCATTCAGCGATCACCTCGCCCACCGGATCGACCTGTTCCGCGACCGACCGCAGCCCGTCGACCATGCCGCGAATGCGCTCTTCGTTCAGCATCAGCCGGTCCATCATGGCATCCGACAGCCCCTTGTCGCGGCCAAAGGCGAGGTCTTGCTCATTGGCGGCAATGATCTCGGCCCGGTTTTTCCAGACCGCATCGGCAGCGCTGATCAGGGCGGCGTGTTTCCTCTCGGCCGTGGCGGTTGCCAGTTGCGCTGCCGCTGCACGGGCGCGGGCGCCGATATCGGCCATCAGCTCGGAGATATTCTCGATTTCGTTCATAGCCTTATGCCCCTATCTTCACCTTCGCCTAAAGCGCCATATCGTCCCGATGGATCAAAGCCGCCCGCCCGGGATAACCCAAAAGCGCCTCGATCTCCGCGCTCTTGCGGCCTTTGATCTGCCCGATCTCCCCCGCCGAATAGCGGCTGAGACCATGACCCACCGCATGACCGGCGGGGTCATACATGGCGATGCTATCGCCCCGTTCAAAACGCCCCTCAACGGCGGTCACCCCGGCCGGCAAAAGGGATGTGCCCCGCGCCAAAGCCGCCACGGCTCCGGCGTCCAAGGTCACCGCCCCGCGCGGTTTCATCGCCGCAATCCACCGTTTCCGTGCGGCCTGCGGATCACTCTGCGCGCTGAACCAAGTGGCATTCGCCCCACTTTCGAGCGCGGTGAGCGGGCGCATGACGAACCCATCGGTGATCGCCATCGCACAGCCCGCCGTTGTCGCCGTGCGCGCGGCCATCAGCTTGGTTTTCATGCCACCTTTGGACAGGCCCGACCCGGCATCACCGGCCATCGCCTCGATCTCGGGCGTGATGCTCTCGATCACATCATAGCGTTTCGCGGTCGGGTCCTGTGAGGGGTTGGCACTGTAGAAACCATCCACATCGGAGAGCAAAATCAACTGATCCGCGCCCACCGTCACCGCGATCTGCGCGGCGAGACGGTCATTGTCGCCAAAGCGGATTTCGTCGGTCGCGATCGTGTCATTCTCATTCACGATGGGCACGACGCCGAGCGAGAGCAGTTGCTCCAAGGTCGCGCGGCTGTTGAGGTAGCGCCGGCGGTTGGCGCTGTCTTCCAACGTTACCAGCACCTGCGCCGTGGTGATCCCATGGGGGGCCAGCACCTCTTCATAGGCCCGGGCAAGGCGGATTTGCCCCACCGCCGCGGCGGCCTGCGCCTGTTCCAGCGCCAAGACGGTCGGCGGAAGGCCCAGAACACCCCGGCCAAGCGCGATGGAGCCCGAGGATACCAGCACAACATCGCAGCCTAAGCCCTTGAGCCACAAGACATCTTGCGCCAATCCAGTCAGCCAATCCCGGCGCAGATTGCCGCTATCGCGGTCCACCAGAAGGGCGGAGCCGATCTTGATGACGACGCGGCGGGCGGTGCTTAGGGTTGCCAAGGTGTCTCTTCCTCGGTGCTGCGAAAACGCAGGCGGTCATCGTCGATGTTCTGGCGCAAAGTTCGCAACACTTCGGTCACGCCTTCACCCGCGACGCTGGACATCATCATCACGTCAGCGCCTGAGGCTTTTTCCAATTCTTTCAAACGACTTGCGCGCTCTTCCTCATCCAGTGCGTCAACTTTGTTCAACACGGTGACGCGCGGTTTTTCCGCCAGATCGCCGCCATAGGCTTCCAGCTCTCCAATGATGGTGTGGTAATCCTCGGCCACGGTTTCCGAGGTGCCGTCGATCAAGTGCAACAACACCGCGCAACGCTCTACGTGGCCTAGGAAAAGGTCACCCAACCCGCGCCCTTCGGAGGCACCTTCGATAAGGCCGGGAATGTCCGCCACGACGAATTCAGTGTTATCGACGCCGACGACCCCAAGGTTCGGGTGCAGCGTGGTGAAAGGGTAATCGGCAATCTTGGGCCGCGCGTTCGACGTGGTCGCGAGGAAGGTCGACTTGCCCGCGTTAGGCAGGCCCAAAAGCCCCACGTCGGCAATCAGCTTGAGCCGCAGCCAGAGCGTCCGCTCCACCCCTTCTTGCCCGGGGTTCGAGCGGCGGGGGGCTTGGTTGGTGGCGGATTTGAAATGCAAGTTGCCCCAGCCGCCATTACCGCCGCGCGCAAGCTGCACGCGCTGGCCAAGCTCGGTCAGATCGGCGATCACGGTTTCCTGATCCTCATCAAGGATCTCCGTGCCCACGGGCACCCGCAGGATGATATCCTCACCGTCCTTACCGGTGCGCTGTTTGCCCATGCCGGGCTGGCCGTTCTTGGCAAAGAAGTGTTGCTGATAGCGAAAGTCGATCAGCGTGTTCAGCCCATCGACCGCCTCGGCCCAGACCGAGCCGCCGGTGCCGCCGTCGCCGCCATCCGGGCCGCCATATTCGATGTATTTCTCACGCCGGAACGACACACAGCCGCCGCCCCCGGCACCGGATCGGATGTAGACTTTGCAGAGGTCGAGAAACTTCATGGTCTTGCCTTTCAGGCACGGGAAACGGAGCTACAGCTTGCGGCTATAGGTCCATGTGGGTACGGCAGCATCGCGGGCCAAGCAATAGGTTTCCGCGTCGCCGAGATAGACAAAGCCCGCATTGGTCAGCACCTTGGCCGAGGCCGGGTTGTCATGGAAAACAGAGGCAAAAAGCGCGTCATTGCCCAAGGGGTTGGCGTTTACCAAAGCCTGCACCGCGTCAGAGGCAAGATGCGTGTTCCAGAACGCCGGTGCCACCCAATAGCCGATTTCGGATTGGTTGCGGTCCAGCCGGGTGAGGGAGATCACGCCCATCACCTCGGAACTGTCCGCCCGGGTGCCATCCATGACCCAGACGTCTTCTTCACGGTCATCGGACATGGCGCGGGTGACATAGGCCTCGACACTGCCGGGCGGCAGCGGATGCGGGATTGAGGATGTGGCATTGGCGACCCGCGGGTCGCTGGCATACATCTCAATCATACCCATGTCGGACCGGCGCACCGGACGCAGGTCAAACCGCTCAGTCTCAATAAGGGGTTGGTTCACAATCGCTTCCAACTGCATC
Source organism: Sulfitobacter sp. 1A12056 (assembly GCF_043558125.1). Lineage (NCBI taxonomy): Bacteria > Pseudomonadati > Pseudomonadota > Alphaproteobacteria > Rhodobacterales > Roseobacteraceae > Sulfitobacter > Sulfitobacter sp. 1A12056. The sequence continues at coordinate 605,914 of NZ_JBIFFY010000001.1, forward strand.
GTCATGTTCCTCCTCCGAACAGACTGGATTGGGGGCCTTTGGCCAGACGGGCCGCCCCTGCCCCGATCGCGCGTAACCCGCGCGCCGAGGCGTTGACACATTCGACATATTCCTCCCTGCCGAATGTAACGACTTTATCAAAATTCAGCCGCGGTCCGCAAAGAGCGGAGAAACGGCCCGGCAGGCCAATGGGCCCTGAACTGGAAACTAAAAACATCGGGGGTCTTTCCGAAAAAGAAAAAGGGACCGGCGGTATCGCCGATCCCTGATTTTTTCAAACCCTTTGGGGTACGGCTTATTCAGCGGCCTCCGCGCGTGGCAGAACCGAAATGAACGTGCGGTTTTTCAGACCTTTGTGGAAGGTCACAGCGCCGTCGACGGTTGCAAAGATCGTGTGATCCTTGCCCATGCCAACGCCTTCGGCAGGCCAAAACTTGGTGCCGCGCTGACGCACGATGATGTTGCCGGGGATGACGGCTTCGCCGCCGTATTTTTTCACGCCAAGGCGACGACCAGCTGAGTCGCGCCCGTTACGGGATGAACCGCCTGCTTTTTTATGTGCCATCTCGGTCTCTCCTTAGCCTTTGGTCTTTTCTTTGGCCTGTTCGACCCAGCCTTCACGCTGGATACGGCCTTTGAAAGACAGTTTCTCGTCAACTTCAGCGATATCCGCTTCGGTCCATGCTGCGATTTGAGCGAAGGAGGTGATGCCCGCTTCGTGCAGCTTTTTCTCAAGTGCAGGGCCAACGCCGCTCAGCGCCTTCAGGTCGTCCGCGCCGGCTTCCGACATCTGGTCGGCTTTCTCGGCTTTCGGAGCGGCCTTGGTGGCTTTCGCCTTCTTGGCCTTCTTGATCTGCGCAGCCTCATCGGTCTTGCCGGTGATGGCAGCCACGGCGGCGGCGCTTACGGAACCGGTGCCGACAGCTTCGGATACGCCCGACTTCTCTGCGCCGGAGGCGAGAATGTCGGTGATCTTGACCAGCGTCAGCTTCTGACGGTGACCCTTGGTGCGCTTGGAAGAGTGCTTCCGGCGGCGCTTGACGAAGTTGATGACCTTTTCGCCCTTGATCTGATCGACGACTTCGGCCTGAACGCCTGCGTCCTTGACCGTGGGCGCGCCGAGCACGGGGCTGTCGCCGCCCAGCATCAGAACTTCGTTGAACTGGACCGTTTCGCCAGCATTGGCCGCAATACGTTCAACGCGCAGCATATCGCCTGCTTGAACCTTGTATTGCTTGCCGCCTGTCTTGATGACCGCAAACATGCGTCTTCCTTTTCTGTCATCCGCGTTCTGTGGCCCCCGCTTGGGAGTTTGTGGATGGCTTTCCGGCCAAGCCGCCTCGAACAGCGCGCCCATGGGGCGTCATTAAAAAACAATCCCGAAAACGGATTACCCGCCGGGATGCGGGCTTATCTTCGGAATGGCGGGGCAAGTCAAGTAGGTTTTCTTGGCCCTGCCCCGTGGGCCTGTCATAGGCTTTCGGCCACCATATTCAGCGCCAGCGCACGCCCTAGCCCGTAAGAGATATCCTCATAGGCCCGACCGAACCCGTCGAAAAGCCCGAGGTTGAGCGCCCGGCCCGCCGGTGTCTCGGCAAAGGCCGCATATTGCGCGATTTCGGCGTTGCTCAAAGGGTGATAGGCCAGCAGCATATAGGCGTGCAACCAGACGGAGGTGTCTTCGGTCACCGCATCCAGATCGGCGCCAACATCGGCCAAGAGGTCTTCATCACTGTCCTCCAGCGTGCCGCCATCGCGCATGCCGCGGAGGAATTGGAAATTGCTGTTGAGTGCCGTGCCGACATTGCGGTCGATCATATCGGAAGCGTCGATCAACCGGCGGATCAAAGTCACCCGGGGATCACCGTCTCCCGCCAGCACCCCATAGTTTGCCCGCGCAATCTGCTCGACTTCAGGCTCGGCGATGGCGGCGCGGGCGGCATTCTCCAACCCGACGACCCGGCGCCCCAGTTCGGTGGAATAGAAGGCGATCGTCTTTTCGACCTCCTCCGCCGTCATCGTCTCTTCCAAGGCGCGGCGGACCATTTCGACCATACGCTCGGGATCGTGGATGCTTTCGACCTGCATCTGCCAGGCTGGGCCGCCCTGCCCGCCCAGCATGTCTTGGTTCAGCACCTCCGCATGGGCCTGCCCTTCGTTGCCGAGGATCACCGCCGCTTGGCGAAGCTCCAACAGATCGACCAGCACAGTCATCCGCGCATCGGCCCAAGCGGGCAGCGCCAGAAGCCACAAAAGCGGCGCGAAAACCCAAGCCCGCATCAGATGTCCTGACTGGGCTGCATGGCCGCAAGCCGCGCGGCCACGGCCTCAAACCGGTTGGCCATGATCTCATATTGAACGGCGTTCATCAGCGTATAGACTTGCTGCATCTTGGGATGCTCCAACGCCTCGGCATAGGCGGCAAGGTCTTCGTCCGAGAAGGATTGATAGGTATAGGCGGCGTTGGCCAATGCGTTAGCGGCGATCTGCGCGCCCAGCTCATCCGCCTGCGCCCGCATCGCCTCGCGCAGGTCCGGCTCTTCCATCTGCAATTCGATCACCCCGGCCGCCGCGGCGGCCATCAGGAAACGAATCTGCACCTCTTGAATGGCCCGGACCGAGATTTCTTCGACATCGCTGGCCACGTTCAAACGCCGCAGGGTCTCCAACCGGGGGGAGCCGATCCGCTCAAGCCCCGCGATGATGGCGGCACCGCTCTCGGCCTTCAGCCCGTCATCCTCAGCCATATGCGCTTTGTTCTCGACCGCCACCAAACGCTGGCCCAGATCGGAGGCATAGAATCCGGCGGCATGATCCAACAGGTCATCGCTGAGCGTCTCGGCAAGGATATCCATCGCCATGTCGTGCATCAACTCGGTGTCAAAGACATCGCGCACCAGCCGCGACCACTCCGAGCCGAAATCCTCGCTTTGCAGCCCTAACATCTCAGGCGCGGAATCGGCGGACAGGCGAATGCTCTCCAACGCCACGTCAAAGCCGGTCACTTCCAAGAACCGCTCCAACGCGCCGCGATCCGCCGCCCGCAGCGGCAGGGCAAGCGCGACGAGCAGCATCAACGCCATGACAAAGGGGGCTGCAATCATACGGTTTTGGCGAAACATGGGCGGTCCTTTCGCAGAATTCTGCCTTTAGACTTAGGCTCTACCAGCCTCGGCGCAATGAAAATCCCCAAACTTTCAATTGATGCGCAAAACCCCTCTTGCCACTGCTGGAAAAGGCGACTAAACGGACCCCCCAGACCCCCGCGGAGAGGTGCCGGAGTGGTCGAACGGGGCGGTCTCGAAAACCGTTGAGCCTTCACGGGTTCCCAGGGTTCGAATCCCTGTCTCTCCGCCACTAACGCCTTGGGCGTGGTGCTTATTTCCCCCGATACGAAGACGCTGGTCAGTCGCCGCGCAAGCCTCGACGTCGCCGTCCTCCAAACCGGTCTGCTTAAAGACCAGGCACCCGCGTAGAAATCCAACGCCGCAGCCGCCACCCTCCCGCTTTAGCCAAATCCGCGCCTTGAACATTTCGGCGGATTGTCGCAACTATCCGCGCAGAGCAAGCAAGCGGTTTCATGAGTCCCAGCCAGCCAAGGATTTCTACAAGGGACAATAAAATGAAAACCAATACCGCCAAGCGCGTCGCGCTCTCTTGGCTGATGTGCTCGACCGCCACTCTCGCTTACGCGCAAGACGACACCGCCTTCGATCTCGGTGTGCTGCGCATTCAGACCTCAGCCGCTCAGGCTGTTTTGGGCAATGACGAGATCACCGAAACCGAAATCGAACAGCGCAACCCGGCCACCGTGGCCGATGTCTTTGCCGGCGAATCCGCGATCACCGCCAGCGGCGGCGCGCCGATCGCGCAGAAGGTCTATGTGAACGGGATCGAGGAAAGCATGCTTTCCGTCACCATCGATGGCGCGCGTCAGAACAAATCGGCCTTCCACCATACCGGCAACGTTCTGCTGGATCCGGCCTTGCTGAAATCCGTTGAGGTCAGCGCGGGGCTTGCCCCGGCGGATCAGGGGCCAAACGCGCTGGCGGGCTCCATCGCCTATACCACGAAAGACGCCCGCGATCTGCTGGACGGGGACGATCCCTTTGGAGGTCGCTACACGCTATCTTATGGCAGCAATGGCCAAGGGTTCCGCAATACCCTGACCCTCTTCGGGCAGAACGACGGTTTTGAATACCTGCTGAGCGGCACACGCGCGACGGGCGATGACTATGATGACGGCTCGGGCAGCACCATCACCGGCACGGCGGCGGACCTGACCGACTATATCGCGAAATTCGCCTATACCTCGCAAAGCGGCAAACGTCTGAGCTTCTCTGCTTCTGAGACAACCGACAATGGCCTGCGCGCGTCTCAAGGTGGCTTCATCCGCCCCGACTTTGCCGATGTGATCGGGCGCGACACGGTGCTCTACGAAGCGCTGTCGCAGCGCACCTCCTATACGCTGACCTATGAGGATGAGAACCCCTCGGGCATCTGGGCGCCCTATGCGCAGCTCAGCTACAACGAGCAGGCGATGGACGTAGGCTCGCTTTATGGCGTGAACAAAAGCCTCAGCGGTGTGCTCAGCAACGACTTCACGCTCCGCAACGGCAGCGTCAATGTCGGTGTCGATTTCTTTGACGAAAGCGCCGAAGGCTATGACAACACGGTCAGCCCGCGCAGTTCGAGCGGCCGCGAAGAGCTTAGCAACATCGGTATCTTCGCGCAGGCACGGCAGGATCTCTCCGACCGCATCTCCGTATCCTACGGCGGGCGCTACGACTGGGCATCCTTCGAAGGCGCGGATGGGAGCGATTTCGACGCCAGCGGCGCCAGCGTCAACGGCTCGGTCGATTACGTCTTGAACAATCAATGGACCCTCAACGCCGGAGCCGCCTCCAGCTGGGGCGGTTATGAGTTGGGCGAGGCTGCATTGGTCAACTTCCGCACCCCGTGGAATTATGACGGCTTCACCACCTCGCGCGCCAATGCGGTGCGCTTGGGCCTGCGTTACGACAGCGGCCCTTGGGCGGTCAAAGGCGCGCTCTTCGACACTGAGATCGAAGACATCAACGCCGTTCTGCCCTCGAGCGGCGCACGCGGTGCTGTGGACGATCTGACATCGCGCGGCTTCGACGGGTCGGTCACCTATACCGGCGCGCGCGGCTTCGCGACCTTGAACTACACCTATGCCGATGTGCAAACCAACGACGCGACAACCGCCACGACCGCCTATTACCTTGGCCGTCCGGTCGGCCATATCTTTGGCTTCGAAGCGGGCTATGACGTGACCGAGGAATGGCGTATCGGCGCGACCGCGCAGATCGCCTTGGAGAACGACGATACCGATGTGTCGCTCGACGGCTATGAGGTGGTCAATCTCTACGCGGAATACAAACCGCGGCGGATGGAGAACCTGAACGTGCGCATGGACGTGCAGAACCTGTTCGACGCGACCTATGCAAGCCGCAGTTCCGATGGGCTTGGGCTTGCCAATGTGGTGCCCTTGACCGAACCGGGCCGCACTGTCAGCCTGACCGCGTCGATCAGCTTTTAACTGACGCAGGTATCGCCCCCCTTTGCGCGGGGGCGATACCCTTTTCCGGCGCATGCCGCCTACGGTTCTTTCCGCAGTCCTCCTCCCGCTTGATCCAGATCAATGCAGCCGCTCCGGCCCGCCCCATAATGGCCGTGGTCACATGAGGAGCGTCGCCATGCAAAATGCCACCATCACAGTCGTTCTGGGGGTCGATGCCCGGCCAAATCAGCTTGAGGCCCTCGCCCGCGAGGCGCAGACCCAGGGCGCGCATCTGATCGTTCTTCTGCTCAGCGAAACCCCTGCCGTCCCGGTCTATTCGATGGGGGTGGGCGAACTCAGCACCTATTCCCTCCCGGCAGGCTGGCAGGCGGATGTGGACGCGGCCCGCGAGGCGGTCGAAAAACAGCGCGCGGAATTTTCGCAGTATCTCACCGATCAAGGCGCCAGCGCGGATGTGCGCGCGGTCTGTGGCGATGCCTCCGGCCTGCGCAACACGGTGGCGCGGGCGGGGCTGACCTGTGATGCGGTGCTTATCGGCGCGGACCTGCGCGAAGACAGCCGCCTGTTCGAGGACATCGTCCATGCCGCCCTTTTTGAGTCCGCCGTGCCGGTTCTGCTCAACACCGCGCAGTCCAAGGCGGCCTTGACCCCGCAATCGGTCTTCGTCGCATGGAAAGCGGGCATTCCCGCCACGCGGGCGATCCGCGCCGCTCTGCCAATCCTGCGCAATGCGCGGGAGGTGACCGTGGCGCTTTTCGACCCGGTCTCAATCTCGGCCTATGACGGTGAGAACCCGGGCACGGATGTCGCCGCTTGGCTGACCCACCAAGGCTGCAACGTTGCCGTGCAGCAATATGCCAGCGGAGGCGAGGACATTGGCACCGCCATCCTGAAACGCGCCAAAGAAACCGGGGCCGATCTGATTGTCATGGGCGCCTATGACCACTCCCGCCTGCGCGAGATGGTTTTTGGCGGCACGACCCGCAGCCTGATTGAACAAAGCGCCTTTCCTGTGCTTCTGTCGCACTAACGCCCATCGAAAGGACCCCCTATGCGCCCTCAACTCGCTGCCCTTGCCGGGCTATCCTGCGCCCTCCTCTCTGCCTGTTCGGAGGGGTCCTCTGACGACACCGACCGGCTGCGCGCGGGGCAGCGGGTCTATGCCAAGGAATGCGCCGCCTGCCACGGGGCGCAGGGCGAAGGGGGCGGTCCGATGTCCTTGCATCTGGATGTCGTGCCGCCGGATTTGGCCGGGCTGAAACAGCGCAATGACGGCTACTTCCCCCGTGAGTTTGTCAGCCGCTTCGTCATGGGCCAGCTTGCGAAAGACGACCCCGCCTCACCCATGCCAGACTTCTCCGCCGTTGGCCTGCGCCATGTCTACCCAAATGGCGGCGCGGATGGGGAGGTGCTGGAAACCGATTTCGCCAATCTGCTCGACTATCTGGAAGCGATCCAGTGGTAGGGCCGGCGTGGTTCGGGAGGCAGCCCTCGGGCACTTAACGCGCCCCCGCCCCGCATTGCGCCCCCGCCCCCTCTCACGCTATCGGATGCCCTGCCCCGCAGCCCCTACAGACGGAACCCTCGCATGAAGATCAACGACGAAAGCCCCGTTCTGCTGGCCCTTCTGGACGCCGCCGTCGATGCCATGGTGGTGGCGGATCACGCGGGCAATATCCTGCGGGTGAACAAGGCGGCGGCCACGCTTTTCGGCCATCCGGTCGAGGATCTGGTAGGGCAGAACGTGCGCATGCTGATGCCGGGGGATATGGCCGTTCAACATGACGGCTTCCTGCGCCACCATCTCGAGACCGGAGAGAAACGCATCATCGGCGTGGGCCGCGACGTGGAAGGGCTGCGCGCCGATGGCAGTGTCTTCCCGCTGCATCTTTCCGTGGGCCGCGCCGATATCTCGGGCGAGGTCGCCTTTGTCGGCATCATGCACGATCTGTCGCGCCGAAAAGCCGCCGAGGAGGCCACCGCCCGCTCGCAACGGATGGACGCCATCGGTCAGATGACCGGCGGCATCGCGCATGATTTCAACAACCTTCTGACGGTCGTGATCGGCAATCTCGAACTGCTGGAGATGTCGGAAACCTCGGCCAAAAGCGGCGCGCTGATCTCGGATGCGTTGGAGGCGGCAGAGATCGGCGCGGACCTCACCTCGCGCCTGATGGTCTTTGCCCGCAAGACCACGTTGAACGCGGCGGAGATTGACCTCAACGCCGAAGTCTCAAAAGCCGTGGCGATGCTCAAACGCACCATCGGCGCGCATATCGCGGTCGAGACGGGTTTTGCCGAGGACCTTTGGCAGGCCAAGGTGGATGCCACCCAGCTTCAGACCGCCGTTTTGAACATCGCGCTCAATGCCCAAGACGCCATGCCTTCGGGCGGGAAAATCACGCTGGAAACGCGCAACATGCAGCTTGACGACACCTATGTCGCACAGGAAATCGGCATCGACATGGGCAACTACATCCGCCTGTCGATCGCGGACACGGGCGAAGGCATGTCTGCTGAGACCCGCACCCGCGCGATGGAGCCGTTCTTTTCGACCAAACCGGTCGGCCAAGGCACGGGGCTGGGCCTGTCGATGGTTTACGGCTTCATCAAACAATCCGGCGGGCATATCGCGATCTACAGCGAATTGGGCAAGGGCACGACGATCAGCCTCTATTTCCCCGCCCTCGTGGACAGCACCAGCACGCGGGCGGCCTCCAGCGACGCGCCAGAGCAGCACGCCGGTATCGGCACCGGCCTGCGCGTGCTGCTGGTCGAAGACGATCCGATGGTCCTGCGCCTGTCGGAACGGCGGCTGGAGTCGCTGGGGTTCGACTGCGTCACGGCAACCACCGGCGATGCGGCTTGGGACATCCTGCAAGACCGCGACGACATCGACGTGGTCTTTACCGATCTGGTGATGCCGGGGGAGTTGTCGGGCCATGCGCTGGCCAAACGGGTCGCGGCGGAAATGCCCGATCTGCGAATATTGATCACCTCGGGATTTTCCGAAAACATCCTGCGCGGCGAGGAAGAGAGCAACGCCTTCGCCCTCTTGCGCAAACCCTACAGGCAAGCGGATCTGGCCGAGGCGTTTCGCGCCTTGTTACAGGACTAACCCGAGGTGGCGGTGGGGCTTTCGGTCAGCACATAGCCCACCCCGCGCACCGTCTTGATCAACAGCGGACGCGCCGGATCACGTTCGACCTTCTTGCGCAGCCGCGCCACTTGGTTGTCGATGGTGCGGTCCAAGGGTGCCCAGTTCTGTCCGTCGATCAGATCCATCAACCGGTCGCGCGACAAGGGCTTTTTCGCGTGGTTCACGAAGGCGGCCAGAAGTTTGAAATCAGCCGTGGTCAGATCCCCCTCCTGCCCGTCACGGCCCACCAGCAGCATCCGGTCGAGGTTGATCTTGAGCCCATCAAGCGCAAGCCACGGCTCTGCATTTTGCGGTGCGGGCGTCTCCGCCTCGCGCTTGCCGCTGCGCCGCAGGACGGATTTCACACGGGCCAAGACCTCTCGTACATGGAAGGGTTTGGTCAGATAGTCATCCGCGCCCAGCTCCAGCCCGACAACGCGGTCGATCACATCGTCCTTGCCCGTCACCATGAAGATCGGCACGTCATGATCGCGGCGAAGGTCGCGCGCGATGTCCAGCCCGTCCTCCGCGCCGAGGTTCAGATCCAAAGTCACCAGATCAAAAGCCTCCGCCGCGAAGGCCGCTCCCACGCTCTGCGCGTCATGCGCCTCGGTCACAAGGTATCCGTCGCTTTCAAGACAGCGCCTAAGAAGCGTCCGGATCTTGGCATCGTCATCAACAACAAGGATCTTCTTCGCGGTCACGCCCATCACCCCAAAAGTTGCGTTTGTATAGTCCGCAACCCAAGCGAGCACCACCCGCCACGCCATCCCCTGCGACAAAGCGTTACAAACGGATACAAGACCAAAGGTCGTTCTGCGACATGCGCCTGAGAATGTGACCGCGCCGCAGAAAGGACGATCGCATGTACGTGACGCTATCCAATGAGTTCACCCCCGCAACCAAAGTGCCCGAGGCGCAGCTTTGCCCCCGCACCCCCGCCGCGCAATCGCCGCGCAAGCGGCAGGCGGTCGGCAGCCATCTGTTTCGCGAGGGCGATATCGCCAATCATATCTATGAGATCACCTCGGGCGTTTTTCGCCTGACCCGCGTGCTCGACAACGGGCGGCGGCAGGTCATCGCCTTTGGCCTGCCCGGCGACATCATCGGCTTTCCCAATGGCGCGCTGCATCACAGCGATTGCGAGGCGATCCAGACGGCAGAGGTGATTGCCCACCGCCGCCATGCGCTCGACGATTTCGAGGGGGATCACGAGACGCATAAGCGGCTGTTGAACGCCGCCCTGCGTGAGATTTCGGCGATGCAGGATCACTTTATGATGCTGGCCCGCAAATCCGCGCTGGAAAAGGTTGCCTCCTTCCTCATCACGCTGGCGGAGCGCACCGGCAGGCCGATTGGCAATTACACTACCTGCGCCCTGCCGATGACCCGCAGCGACATCGCGGACTTCCTCGGCCTGACGATTGAGACGGTGAGCCGCACCCTGACCCGCCTGCGCAAGCAAGATATTATCGCGCTCGAGACCTCTCAGACCGTGCTGATCAAGGATATGGACGCGCTCATCTCGGCCTCTCAGGCAGCCGACTGACGGCGGGCTTTCATTGAGCTAAGAAAGCGCGGGCCACGGTCCGCGTTTTGCGTTTCTAGGTCGCCTTTTCGGAATCACGCTGGTGGGTGTCACCACTAGGCGCGCCATTCTCCAGCAAAATCCGCGCCGCGTCTCCTTCGAGGTCATCGTATTGCCCGTTGCGCAGCGTCCAGAGACAGGCCGCAAGCCCTGCCGCGCCAAGACAGAGGGAGACGGGGATGAGAACAATCAGGATATTCATCAGCGCACCGCATTCAAAACCACGAGGATAGACGAGGAAGACATCACCGCCGCCGCCATCAGCGGGGTGGCGAAGCCCATGACCGCCACCGGGATCGCGACCGCGTTATAGGCGGCGGCCAGCCCGAGGTTCTGGCGAATGCGGCTGCGCGCCCGGCGGGCCAGCCGCAGGGTATCGGCGACCGCAGAAAGATCACCGCCCAGCATCACCCCGTCTGAGGCGACCCGCGCGGCATCCAGCGCCGTGGCAGGCGCGAGAGAGGCATGCGCCTCGGCAAGCGCCGCCGTGTCATTCAACCCGTCGCCCACCATGAGCACCCGCTTGCCCCGCGCAGCCATGTCGCGAACCAGACCGGCCTTATCCTCGGGCCGAACGGCGGCATGAACCGTGTCAATCCCGAGGGTGTGGGCCAGCGCTTCTGCACGCTGCGCGGTATCGCCAGTGACCATCGCCACTTCCATCCCACGCCCGCGCAGGGCGCTGACGACTTCCGCCGCCCCGGCGCGGGGGGTCTCGGACAGAGGCAAGGGAATAGAGCGGTCCGCCAGATGCAGTTCCGGTCCCTCCTGCCCGCGACGCAATGAGACCCGCGCCCCGTGCCACAGGCCGCAGACGCCCTTGCCCGGCACCTCTTGCAGGTCGTGCAGATCGGCGGGCATCTGCCCCTGCAACGCCGCCGCCAAGGCGCGCGAGGCGGGGTGGTCAGACGCCTGCGCGAGGGCAAGCGCGACCGATGCCACCTCTGTATCAAGCGCGGGCAGCCGCGCGACGCCCTCGGTCAACGTGCCGGTCTTGTCGAAGAGAACTGTGTCGATCTCGGCCAAACGCTCCAAGGCCGTGGGGGATTTCAGCAACACGCCCGCGCGGAACAAACGCCCGGTCATCGCCGCCGTCACCGCCGGAATGGCCAGCGCCAGCGCGCAGGGGCATGTGATGATCAGCGTCGCCGTGGCCACGGCAATCGCGTGATAAAGGTCCCCCGTCAGTGCCCACCAGACCACGAAAGCCAGCGCCGCCAGCCCATGCACCACCGGCGCGTAAAGCCGCGCGGCGCGGTCGGCGATCCCGCTGTAGCGGTGTTTGCCGGTCTCGGCGACCTCGACCAAAGCCGCGAGGCGGCGCAGGGTGCTGTCCTCGGCCCGGCGGGTGACCCTTAGGGTCAGCGGCGTGCCAAGGATTACCTCGCCCGCGCAGATCGGCCCACCCGCCGCCACCGCGACGGGGTCGGCCTCTCCGGTCAGGGCGGAGCGGTCCACCATCACCGCGCCCAAGGCGATGCCATCCACCGGCGCGCGCGCTCCGGCGGCAAGGGCGATGCGGTCATCGGGCATCAAGGCGCTGACGTCCACCGTCTCACGCCCCGTCGCGGTCAGACGGGTCGCGCGGGGCAGTTCCAGCGCCGTTAACTCCGCCGCGGCGGAACGTGCTGTGGCCCGCGCGCGATGCTCCAGATAACGGCCCACCAGCAGGAAAAAGGTCAGCGAAAGCGCCGCATCGAACCAAGTATGCGCCCCGGTGGCGGCGAAAGTCTCATAAAGCGAGGTCGCCGCCGCCAGCAGGATCGCCAGCGCAATCGGCACATCCATATTCATCCGGCCCGCCCGCAGGGCGACCCATGCCGAGGCGAAGAACGGCACCGCCGAAAAGGCCAAGGCGGGCAACGCGATGGCAGCAGAGACCCAGTGAAACATCTCGCGCGTGATATCGCCCGCCCCGGACCAGACCGCGACGGAGACTGCCATCACGTTCATCATGGCAAAGCCCGCCACGGCGGCGCGGGCCAGCAGACGGCGGCCCGTGTCATCCCCCGCAGGCCGCAGGGCGGTCGCGTCCAGCTCATGCGCCTCGAAGCCCGCGTCGTTCAACGCCTGAAGCGCGGCGCTGGCGTCATAGCCGGAGCTCAGCACGATCCGCACCCGTTTGGCCCCAAGGTTCACCCGCGCGGCTTTGACCGAGGGCAAGCGGGCCAAAACCCCCTCGACCCCCGCAATACAGGCCGCGCAGCGGATCTGCGGCAGGGCGAGGTGGATGGCCTTGTCGTTCTCCGCGATGCGCTGCGCCGCAGCCACGGCCGAGGGGGTGCCTGCGACACAGCCGGGACAGGCGGCGACGGTCATCGTACCACCCGCAACGGAATGCGGCGGCGAAAGAGCGTGCCATCGGCGGCGCGCATCTCGATCCGCAGGTTCCAGTTGCCGGGGCCTGCGGTGACCGGCGCAACCCACGCGCGGCCAGCCCAGGCGAAGTCGGGCGTCATGTCATCCGCCACGGTGGTCGCCCGGCCCAATGTCGCCGCGATGATCTCGGGCTGCACCACGCCATTGGCATCCTGCACCGCCAAGCGGAGCGTCTCCCCTGTCAACTCGGTCTGCACCGCCCAGCCGAGCGCTTCCTGCGCCGCGCGGTCGCTGTCAAAATTTTGCGAGGCGACGTAGCTCGATTCGGTTTCCTTGCCGGGGAAGGTGCGCACCGCGTTGAAAGCGAGCGCGAGGTTCACCGCGATGATGATCGAAAACCCGCTTACGAAGATCGCCAGCACATGCCAGCCTGTCAGGGGGCGCTCCCGTTGCAGTTGCGCTGCGGTCATTGGCTGTCCTTTCCATTGAAAATCGTGTCACCAAAGGCCCGCTCGCCCGAGCGGACGTCTTCGACCCAGAACCGCAGATCGCTGCGCGGCGCGGTGGCGGCGTCACTCTGCGGCGGGGCGATGACATAGACCCGTTGCAGGCGGGTGGTGTCGGCGGGGACGGAGACCACCGAACCCGCCGCCCCCTCGACGCTGAGGTCCAAACCGCGGTCTCCGGCGAGAGACAGCCGGAAATCCCGTGCCTCCCCATGTTTGTTGCGCAGACGGATGTCATAGGCGTTGCGGATCGACCCGTCCGAGAGGGTGACGAAGGTCGGATTGCGCACCGGCGCGATGGTCATGTCGATCTCGGGCCGGATGAAGAGCGCCACGACAAGCGCTACACCGATCGCGGCCCAAGCAGCGGTGTAGATCAGGGTGCGCGGGCGGAAGACATGCTGCCAAAGCGGCTTGGGCTGCCAGGGCGGCGCAGTGGCCCCGGCGACATCGCCCGCGGGCGCCTCGGCAAGGCCAGCCACGGCAGCGCTTTCCTTCGGCGCGGTGGGCGGCTCATCATCCAGCGCGAGATAGTCGATCAGCCCGCGCGGGCGGCCAATCTTGGCCATCACATCGTCGCAGGCATCGATGCAGAGCGCGCAGGTGATACATTCCATCTGCTGGCCTTCGCGGATGTCGATCCCCATCGGGCAGACCGCCACACAGGCGTTGCAATCAATGCAATCGCCCAAAACCTCGCCGTCGCGCGACTGGCGGTCGCCCGCGGTGTTTTTGTCGAGCGCCGCGCCATAACGCGCCACCGCATCGCCGCTGCCGATCGCCTCTGCCGCCGCTTTCTGGCGCTTCACCCCGCCCTTGCCGCGCGGCTCGCCCCGCCATTTGCGGTAGCCGACGGTCAGTGTGCCCGGATCCATCATCGCGCCTTGGATGCGGGGCCAAGGGCACATGTAGATGCAGACCTGTTCGCGCATGAAACCGCCAAAGATGAAGGTCGTGGCCGTCAGCACGGCGATGGTGGCATAGGCCACGGGGGCGGCTTGCAGGGTCACGAGGTCGCGCGCGAGACTGGGCGCATCGGCAAAGTAAAAGACCCAAGCCCCGCCGGTCGCCACCGCGATCAACAGCCAGACCACCCATTTCGCCCCCCGCAACCGCGCCTTGCGCAGGCTCCAAGGTGCGTTGTGCAGTCGGATACGCGCGTTGCGGTCGCCTTCGATCCAGCGCTCCACGGTCATGAAGAGATCGGACCAGACGGTCTGCGGGCAGGCATAGCCACACCAGACCCGCCCCAGAGCGGAGGTAAACAGGAACAGCCCTAGCCCCGCCATGATCAGCAGCCCGGCCACGAAGTAGAATTCATGCGGCCAAATCTCGATCCAGAAGAAATGGAAGCGCCGGTTTGCGAGATCGACCAGAACTGCTTGGTCCGGCAGGTTCGGCCCCCGGTCCCAGCGGATCCACGGGGTGATGTAATAGACCCCCAGCGTGAGGATCAGGATCACCCATTTCAACCGACGAAAGAATCCGCTGACCCGGCGGGGGAAAATCGGCTCGCGGGCGGCGAAAAGCGGGGGGGCGGCGTTGGACATGGGCAGTAGGCTCCGGTGTTACGTCTTGCGGCCTACACCCCTAGGGCGCAGGCCGCTTTGATCTGCATCAATCCGCAGATTATTTGTCGTACCGGTTTAATCGGCGGCGGCACCCTCGGCATCGACCGCAGCCTCGCCGCCGCCCAGACCGTGGACATAGGCGGTCACGGCGCGCACCTCGGCCTCGCCCAGACGGGCCTGCCACGGCGGCATCACCCCCATGCGCGGCGCTTTGAGCTGCTGCAGGATCGCCTCATGGCTGCCGCCGCGCAGCCAGATCGCATCGGCAAGGTTGGGCGCGCCCATCTCACGGTCACCAAGGCCACGCTCCCCATGGCAGGCACTACAGTTGTCGGCATAGACCTCTGCCCCCGCCTGCGCCGCGCCCGCGTCATGCTCAAGCCCCGAAAGGCTGCGCACGAAATGCACGGTGGCGTCGAGCTCGGCTTCCTCCATCCAATCAAACGGCGGCATTTCCGAGAAACGCGCGTCGGGGTCATCCTCGTTGCGGATGCCGTGGCGCACGGTATAGGCGATATCCTCCATCGTGCCGCCCCAGAGCCAGTCATCGTCCAAAAGGTTCGGATAGCCCGAGGCCACCACACCCCCTGCCCCCGCGCCGTGGCATTGCGAGCAATTGGCCGCAAAGACCGAGCGCCCGGCCTGTGTCGCGAAACGGTGCAGCTCTTCGTTGTCCTTCAGCACCGCCAGATCGACGTTGACGAGACTTTCGGTCAAGTCGGCATTCGACAGGTCCACGCGCGCAATCTCGGCAGCGACTTCGCCACGGGTGGAATAGCCAAGCAGCCCCGCCGTCGCGCCTGAAACCATCGGCCAGGCGGGATAAAGGATGGTATAGATCACGCCCCAGACGACGGTGGCGTAGAATGTCCAGAGCCACCAACGCGGCAGCGGCGTGTTCAGCTCTTCGATCCCGTCCCAACTGTGGCCTGTGGTCTCGGTCCCGGTGGCGGGGTCGATCTTGCGTTTATCGGTCATGTGCGGGCTCCGTCATTGCGGGCTTGGTCGGGGTCGTCGTTGCGAAACGGGACGGCGGCGGCATCGTCGTGCAGGGCGCGCGAGCCGGGGCGAAAGGCCCAAGCAATGACGCCCAGAAAGATCAGCGTCAGGATCAAAAGCGCCCAGCTATCAGCCAGTTCACGCAGGAAAGAATAGGTGTCCATTGCGGCCTCCTCAGCGGCTGGCGTCAGGCACGAAGGTCGAGAAATCGACCAGCGTTCCGAGCATTTGTAGATAGGCGATCAGGGCATCCATCTCGCTCACCCCCGGCTGGCCGTCGAAGTTGCGCACCTGCGCGCCGGGGTAGCGTTCCAGCAGCCCGTCGTAATCGCCAAAAGGGTCAACCTGCACCCGGAAGTCGCCACGGACATTCGCGATCATCTCATCGCTATAGGGCACGCCGACCGTGCGGTGGGTGGCCACCAGATCGGTCATATCCTCAGGCTCAAGCTTGGCATCCATCAGAAAGGCGTATTTCGGCATGACGCTTTCCGGCACCACCGATTGCGGGTCCATCAGGTGATCGACATGCCACTCATCCGAATAGCGCCCGCCCACGCGCGCCAGATCCGGCCCGGTGCGTTTGGAGCCCCATTGAAACGGGTGATCGTACATGGATTCGGCAGCGAGGCTGTAGTGGCCGTAACGCTCCGTCTCATCGCGCATCGGGCGGATCATCTGGCTGTGGCAGACGTAGCAGCCCTCGCGCACATAGATCTCGCGCCCGGCCAGTTCCAGCGGCGAATAGGGGCGCATGCCCTCGACCTCTTCGATGGTGTTCTCCAACCAAAAGAGCGGCGCGATCTCGACGATCCCGCCGATGCTCACCACCCCGAGCGAGGCAATCAGCAGCAGCGTCGCGTTGCGCTCGAACCGCTGGTGAAAGGTGATCGCCTCCGTCTCGGGCGGCAGTTCGTTAGGAATTTCGCCCGTCTTCAAGCCTTCGCTGGCGGTGACCACCTTGGGGTCGTCAGTGGGGTCATAATTGGGGCTGTGGGGGTTCTTGGCCATTGATCTTACTCCGCTGGCAGGGCGACGGTGACGGGGCGGGCTTGCGGGGCGCGGATGGTCATCCACATGTTCCAGACCATCACCGCACCGCCCGCGAGGTAGAGAACCCCGCCCAGACCACGGACCACATACATCAGGAATTTCGCTTCGACGGTGTCGGCAAAGCTGTTGACGAGGAAGCCATTGGCATCGACCTCACGCCACATCAGCCCCTCCATAATGCCCGAGACCCACATCGACGCGGCGTAGAGCACGATCCCGAGGGTCGCGAGCCAGAAGTGCAGGTTGATCGCCGCCATGGAGTGCATCTGCGCCCGGCCCCAGAGCCGCGGGGTGAGGAAGTAGAGCGCGCCAAAGGTGATGAGCCCGTTCCAACCAAGCGCGCCGGAATGCACATGGCCGATGGTCCAATCGGTGTAGTGGCTAAGGCTGTTCACCGCGCGGATCGACATCATCGGCCCTTCGAAGGTGGACATGCCGTAAAAGGCGAGCGAGGCCACGAACATGCGGATGATCGGATCGGTGCGGATCTTGTCCCACGCCCCTTCGAGCGTCATCAGCCCGTTGATCATGCCGCCCCATGAGGGCATCCACAGGATGATCGAGAACACCATCCCCAGCGTCGCCGCCCAATCGGGCAAGGCGGTGTAATGCAAGTGGTGCGGCCCCGCCCAGATATAGAGAAAGATCAGCGCCCAGAAGTGGATGATCGACAGCTTGTAGCTATAGACCGGGCGGCCTGCCTGTTTCGGCACGAAGTAATACATCATGCCGAGGAAACCCGCGGTCAGGAAGAAACCCACCGCGTTATGGCCGTACCACCACTGCGTCATCGCATCCTGCACACCGGCAAAGACCTGCACCGATTTGGAGCCCCAGATCGACACCGGGATGGCGAGGTTATTGACCACATGCAGCATGGCCACGGTGATGATGAAGGCCAGAAAGAACCAGTTGGCGACATAGATATGCCGCTCACGCCGCTTCAGGATCGTGCCGAAGAATACGGCGAGGTAGACCAGCCAGACGATGGTGAGCCAGATGTCGACGTACCATTCCGGCTCAGCATATTCCTTGGACTGGGTCGCGCCCAGCAGATAGCCCGTGGCCGCCAGAACGATGAAAAGCTGATAGCCCCAAAAGACGAACCAAGCCGCATTCCCACCCCAGAGCCGTGCCGAAGAAGTGCGCTGCACGATGTAGAAAGACGTGGCGATCAGGGCGTTGCCGCCAAAGGCGAAGATCACCGCGCTGGTGTGCAGCGGGCGCAACCGGCCAAAGTTGGCATAGGGCTGTGCCCAGTCGATGTTCAGGGCCGGAAAGGCAAGTTGGAAGGCGATGAAGGTGCCCACCAAAAATCCCACCACGCCCCAAAAGGCGGTGGCGATGACGCCATAGCGAATGGGGCCATCCATATAGCCCTGCGGCGCCGCAGGCGCGACCGGCGCCGCGTCCTCGACAGGCATCCGGCGCAACTGCCAAAAAAACAACCCTGCGGCCACCAACATGACCAGCAGGGCGTGAACCATATAAGCCGGATCGCGCGCCCAATCCGCCCCGAGTGCTGCAAAGAACACTATAAGCGCAAGCACGATCAACTTGAGCGTATCGAACATATTCCGAATCCCTTCATCTTTGGGAAACGGATCGCATGAGCCCCAAGCCGCCGCTTTGATCTATGTCAAAGCCGGGGCGATAAGCCTGCGAAGGGGGCGTTTTTCGTAAGGCGACGGCCTAGCTTTTGGTCCGCGCCCCGCTAGGGTCATACATCGGTTTCAAACTGGCTTCGGCCTTGATCCGGCGGCCCGCCACGTCGATCTCATAGGTCGAGGCCAGCAGATCGGCGGGGCTTTCGCCCGCGCAGGGCACATAGCCCAGCCCGATCGCTCCGCCTAGGTGATGGCCATAGTTGCCCGAGGTGAGATAGCCCACGATCGCCCCCTCCCGTAGGATCGGTTCAGCGTGGTAGAGCAATGGCTCGGGGTCCGTCAGGCGGAATTGCAGCATCCGCAGCTTCAACCCCTCTTCCTTTTTGCGCAGCACCGCGTCGCGACCGATGAAATCGGGCTTGTCGGTCTTCACCGCAAAGCCCAAGCCCGCCTCCAGCACATGATCCTCGCAGGTGATGTCATGGCCGAAGTGGCGAAAGCCCTTTTCGATCCGACAACTGTCCATCGCATGCAGACCGCAAAGTTTCAGGCCGAAGGCCGCGCCCGCTTCCATTAGCGTCTCAAAGACATGGCCTGCCATCTCGGCGCTGACGTAAAGCTCCCAGCCCAGTTCGCCCACATAGGACACCCGATGCGCCCGGGCGAGGCCCATGCCGATCTCGATTTCGCGCGCCATGCCAAAAGGATGGGTGTCATTTGAGAGGTCAATGGGGGAAACGGCCTGCAACACGTCCCGCGCCTTCGGCCCCATAATCGCGAGCACCGCCTCACCCGCCGTCACATCGGTGATCACCACCATCCGGTCGCCAGCATGGCGGCGCAGCCATGTCTCATCCGCCAGCCGCGTCGCCGCCGGGGTGACGACGAGATAGGCGGTCTCGCTCAGCCGCGTTACGGTGACATCCGCCTCGATCCCGCCGCGAGGGTTGAGGAATTGCGTATAGACGATCTTGCCCACCGGCACCGCCATCTGCGCGCCGCAGACGTGGTTCATGAAAGCCTCGGCCTCTGGCCCCTCGACGCGAATTTTTCCGAAAGACGACATATCATAAAGCCCCACGCCCGCGCGGATGGCAGCATGTTCGGCGGCTTGATTGTCGAACCAATTCTGCCGGCCCCAGCCATAGCGATATTCGCGCGGCTGCCCGGGATCGGCGAACCAATTGGCCCGTTCCCAGCCTGCGAATTCGCCCATGACGGCGCCGTGTTCGAAGAGGTGCGCATGAAGCGGGCTGCGCCGAATGCCCCGCGCGGTGGCCTTCTGGCGGTAGGGGAAGTGATCGGCATAGAGCAGTCCCAGCGTCTCGGTCGAGCGCGTTGCCAGATAGGTCTTGTTGCCCTGAAAGGGCTGCATCCGCGCAATGTCCACGTCACCCAGATCAAAGGGTTTCTGCCCGTCCTCCATCCACTGCGCCAGCGCCATCCCCGCGCCGCCCGCCGATTGAATGCCGATAGAGTTGAACCCGGCGGCGACCCAGACATTGTCCATCTCGGGCGCTTGACCGAGGTGATAGGCATCGTCGGGGGTGAAACTTTCGGGACCGTTGAAGAAGGTATGAATCCCCGCCTCCGCCAGCAGCGGCAGCCGTTTGACCGCCATTTCGAGGATCGGCTCGAAATGGTCGAAATCCTCGGGCAGTTGATCGAACTCGAAACTATCGGGGATGCCGTCCAGCGCCCAAGGTTTGGCGACGGGTTCGAATGCGCCAAGCAGGATCTTCCCCGCATCCTCTTTGTAATAGGCGTATTCATCGGGGATGCGCAGCACCGGCAACTCGTGCAAGCCCGGCACGGCCTCGGTAACGATATAGAAATGCTCACAGGCTTGCAGGGGCACGTTGCTGCCCAGCATTCGGCCCATCTCGCGCCCCCACATGCCCGCGCAATTGATGACATGTTCGGCCTCGATCCGGCCCGTGTTGCCATCCTCCCCGGCCCAGTCCACCGCGATGATCCGACGCCCCGCGCGGGTGACCCCCGTCGCCTTGACCCGCTCGGCCACCACCGCGCCACGCGCCCGGGCGCCCTTGGCCAAGGCTAGCGCGATATTGGCCGGATCGCCCTGCCCGTCTTTCGGCAGATAGACCGCGCCGGTCATGCCTTTGGTCTCCACATGGGGGTATTTCGCGCGCACCTCTTCGGGGGTGATCTCTTCGACCTCGACGCCAAAGGCGCGGGCCATGGCGGCCTGCCGCAAGATCTCCTCACGCCGCGCAGGCGTCAGGGCGGCGGTGATCGAGCCCACCCGCTTGAACCCGGTGGCGACCCCGGTTTCCCCCTCCAACGCGCCGTAGAGTTCTTGCGAGTATTTCGCCAGCCGCGTCATGTTCTGCGTCGCGCGCAGCTGCGCGATCAGCCCCGCCGCGTGCCATGTGGTGCCGGAGGTCAGTTGTTTGCGCTCCAGCAGTACCACATCGGTCCAGCCCAGTTTCGTCAGATGATAGGCGACCGAACAGCCGATCACGCCACCGCCGATGATCACCGCGCGGGCCTTGGAAGGCAGGTGTCCCATCTCAGACCTCCTGCGCGCGAATGCGCGCGTTTTCCCGGTCCCAAAGCGGGGCGTCGGGCTGCACCATGGCACGGTAGCTCTGACCATAGATTTCGACCGTGAGTTCGGTGCCCGGCACGGCAGCCTCGGCCCGCACCACGCCGAGGGCGATGGAGGCATCGACCCGGTAGCCATAGCCGCCGCTGGTCACCTCGCCCACGGCATCTCCATTCAGGCGCAGCGTGGCCATCGGCGGCGCGTCTTGCGGGTTGCCTTCGACCACCAGCGTCACAAAGCGGCGCTGCGGCCCTTGCGCCTGTTCTGCGATCAGCGCCTCCTTTCCTGGAAATGCCTCCGGCTTGTCGAGACGCAGGAAACGGTCCAAGCCGGCCTCCAGCAAGGTATACTCCTGCGACAGATCGCCCTTCCACGTCCGGTAGCCTTTTTCCAGCCGCATGGAATTGAGCGCGAACATCCCAAAGGGCGTGGCCCCGCCCGCGATGACCGCATCATAGATCGCCGGCATGTCTTCGGGGGCCGCGTGGATTTCCCAGCCCAACTCGCCCGCGAAACAGACCCGGGCGAGCAGCGCTGGCTTGCCCTTTACCGACGCCTCTTGATGGCTGAGCCACGGCAGAGCCAGATCGGCCTCCGGGGCCAGCGGCGCCAGCAGGGCGCGGGATTTCGGGCCGCATAGGATCAGGGTCGAGACCGCATCGGTTCGATCCGTCAGGCTGATCGAACCGTTTTGGGGCAGCGCATCGCGCAGCAATTCATAGTCATGCCATTGCGCGGGGGCGGCGGTGATCAGGGTGAAGTCATCCTCAGCATGGCGCAGGATCGACATCTCGGTCAGCACCCGGCCCCGGCTGTCGGGGAAATAGCCGAGCGTCATCCGCCCGACCTTGGGAAGCGCGCCCGCGATGCGGCCCCGCAGCCATTCCGCCGCCCCCGGCCCCGCAAGCGCGAAACGCGAGAACCCCGGTAGATCGAGCACGCCCACATCGTCGCGCACCGCCACGACCTCCTCACGAACCCGCGCCGCCCACGGGCCATCCCGGTCCCATGTCTGGGTCGCGGCCTCGGCGGTGTCATCACCGGGTTTGGCGAAATAATTCGCCCGCTCCCACCCGTTGTAGGCCCCCATCTGACCGCCCGCGTCGCGCAGCCGGTCGTGCAGCGGCGACAGCTTCTTGTCGCGCCCGGCGGGCCATGCGTAATGCGGGAAATGCATCGCATATTCATGGCCATAGGTCTCAAGCGCCTTGGCGAGGGTAAAGTCGTGATCGGCATGGGCGGTGTAGCGGCGCGGGTCGACATCCCACATGTCCCACTCCGTTTCACCTTGCGTGATCCATTCGGCGATGACCTTGCCCGCGCCGCCGCCCTGCGCGATGCCAAAGGTAAAGCTATGCGCCTCGAAAGCGTTTGGCACGCCGGGCATCGGGCCCAGCATCGGCAGCCCATCGGGCGCATAGGGGATCGGCCCATTGATCACCCGCCCCACACCGCTCTGGCCCAACAGCGGCATCCGCGCCATGGCGTCTTCGATATACCATTCCAGCCGATCCAGATCGTCGGGATAAAGCTGAAAACTGAAATCCTCGGGCATCGGATCGTCGGGGGTGATCCAATGCGCCTTGCAGTTGCGCTCATAGGGGCCAAGGTTCAGACCGTTCTTGTCCTGCCGCAGGTAATAGGAGCTGTCCACATCGCGGACCATCGGCATCTTATGACCCTTCTCGGCGGTCCAAGCGGCGAGTTCGGGGATTTCTTCGGTCAGGAAATACTGATGGCTCATCACCACCGCAGGCACGCGGCGGCCCCCATGGGGGCGGAACCATTCGCCGACCCGCTGCGCGTAATAGCCGGCAGCGTTGACCACCTTCTCGCAGCGGATATCGCCCTTTTCGGTATGGACGAACCATTCGCCCCCATCGCGATCTATGCCGGTGGCGGGGGTAAAGCGGTGAATTTGCCCCCCCGCCTCCCGCGCGCCTTTGGCAAGGGCTTGGGTCAGTTGTGCCGGGTCGATGTCCCCATCCAAGGGGTCCCACAACCCGCCCGCAAGGTCATGTAGCTCTATGAACGGGTTGTGTTCTTTCAATTCGGCAGGGGTGCACATCTCCATCCCCAGCCCCTGCGCGCGGGCCATGGAGGCGACATGCTCAAACTCCTGCATCCGCTCGCGGCTATGCGCCAGACGCAGCGCGCCGGTGACATGGTAATTGATCGGATAGCCCACCGCCTCACCCAAACCGCGGTACATCTCAAGCCCGTAGCGCTGCATGTTCATCACCGCCCATGAGTTCGAGAAGTTCGGACAGTTGCCCGCCGCATGCCAAGTGGAGCCTGCGGTGAGTTCGTTCTTTTCCAGCAGAACGCAATCGGTCCACCCCGCGCGGGCGAGGTGATAGAGGGTCGAGACCCCAACCACGCCGCCCCCGATGATCACCACCCGTGCCGTTGTCGGAAAATCAGCCACATGCACCTCCTATCGCCATGCACCGCCAAAGGGCTGGCCAGAGGCGCCCCTGGACAGTTTGTAATTGTTCGAATTGATGAAAATCCGGTTCAGTAAACCGGGGGAGAAATCACCCAGACCACCACGACTGGCGTGTCGTAGGGGTTGTCCCAAGTGTAATATTCGCCCCGAATGCGAAAGCTGTCGCCGGGGCCGACGGTAAAGCGGCGCTCCGCGATCGTAAGGTTCAACCGGCCCGAGATGACGAAGCCGACCTCCTGCGTTTCGCGCCTGACGGGCGCTTCCAGCCCCGAATAGGCGGCGAAGGTCGAGTGGATCACCTCGAAACTGTCGGTGAGATCGGGCGAAAGCAGTTCTTCCGTCAAGCCATTGGCCGCACTCCCCATGGCACGCCGCGCCCCGGCCCGCACGACATAGCCACGTTCTTCGGGGCTTACCGTCGCTTCGCCAAAAAGCAGCGAGATCGGCACGTCCAAGATCTCGGCGATGCGGCGCAGGTCGGCGATGGAGGGGGTCGAGATGTCGCGTTCGATCTGACTGACCCAGCCGACCGACCGGCCCAAAGCCTCGGCCAGATCCGTGAGAGTCAGTTTGCGCCCTTTGCGGATCGCCCGTAGGTCGGCCCCCAGAGAGCGTGGCCCCACGGCCTCCGCCCCGGGCCTTTTTGCTCGGGTCATGTGAAATTTTCCTCCATTTTTTCACTGTGGCGCGAAATTCGGCGTCTGGCAAGGGGGGCTCCTTTCAAACAGAAGGGGATGGCGGGCGGGGTTAAGACCGCCCTTTCCAAGGGACCAGCAACCGCTCAGCCTTGCGCATCAGCATGTCGATGCCGAACCCGATGATGCCGATCAGGATGATCCCCATAAGCACGATGTCGGTCAGCTGGAATTTGGAGGCGACCATGATCATCATCCCCGCCCCCTTCTCTGCCGCGACCAGTTCGGCGGCGACCACCGTGCCCCAGCAGACCCCCATCGCCACCCGCGCGCCGGTGAAAATCTCGGGCAGCGAGTTCGGCACGATGACATGGCGCATGATCTGCGCCTTGGAGGCGCCCAGCGAATAAGCCGCATGGACCTTGGTGATATTCACCCCCGACACGCCGGACCGCGCAGCAATGGCCATGATCCACAGCGCCGCGAGGAACAGCAGGATGATCTTGCCCACCTCCCCGATCCCCGCCCAGATGATCACCAGCGGGATCAGCGCGAGCGGCGGCACCGGGCGCATGAATTCGACAATCGGATCGAACCAGCCCCGAAACCAGCCCGACAGCCCCATGGCATAGCCCAGCGGAATGCCCACCAGCGCCCCAAGAGCGAACCCCACCACCACGCGGAACAGCGAATAGCCCAGATGCTCCCACAGGGTGCTGTCGCGGTAGCCTTGGCTTGAGATTTCAGCAAGGCGGGAGACCACGGCTTCGGGGGGCGGCAGCCAGATCGGCTCCATCTGCCAACCCTTGGCGGGCTCGAAATTCAGCGTGCCCTTGGGCGACATGCCCACACGGCCAAACTCGGTCTGCACCTCGCCACCGGGCGCGATCTCCTGCCCGTTCACGGCAACAACCCGGTGCCCGAGATCGCGGCCCTTCTCGTCATTCTTATCAACACGCAACAGCCCCGAGCGCCAAGCGCCGATGGTGAAAGCGTCATTCTTGGCCCAGCCTTCGCCGGGATCGACCTGCGGCGTCTCGGCGTCTTCGCCCACCGGATGCACCAGCACCGTGATCGTGCCGTCATCGCGGGAGCCGTCATCGGCCTCGGCAGTATAGGTCAGCTCGGCCAGCCCCTCGAACGGGCCGGGCGCATGTAAAAATCGGGGCAGCAGGGACGAGTCGGTGAACGCGCCCCACAGCAAGAAGATCGTCAAGATCGAGATCACGCTGGCGGTGCGGTTCGACGTCACCGCGCTTTCGTCGCCAAAGGTTACCGTTTTACGCGCCGCGAAACCGCTGGCGGTCTGATCGACAACCAGACGGACAAGGAAAAAGGAAAGCGCGAAGATGACGATATAAATAAGCAGGATCAACATCATGCCTCCTCCGTCCGGCCCATGATCTCTTCCTCCATGTCCCAGATCATGCCGAGGATCTCCTCGCGCCTTTCGGCGAATTCCGGGTGTTTCTTGACCTCACGCAGGTCTTGCCCCACGCCCAGATCGGCAAAGGGCAGACGGTATTCGCGGTGAATGCGCCCCGGGCGCGGCGCCATGACCAAAAGCCGCTCGCCAAGCAGCAGCGCCTCTTCAACCGAATGGGTGATCAAGATGATGGTCTTGCCGGTCTCTTTCCACAGTTTCAGCACGAGGCTTTGCATTTTTTCGCGGGTCAGCGCATCCAGCGCGCCCAAGGGTTCGTCCATCAAGATCACATCGGGGTCATTCGCCAGACAGCGCGCCAGCGCCACCCGCTGCTGCATCCCACCCGAGAGCTCATAGATCGCCTTTTCCTTGAAATCGCCCAGCCCGACGATATCGAGCAAATGGTCAACCTCGGCCCCGTATTGCTTTTCGCCCTGCCCCTTCATGCGCGGACCAAAACTCACGTTTTCACGCACTGACATCCACTCAAAGAGCGCGCCCTGTTGAAAGACCATGCCACGCTCGGCATCCGGCCCCGTGACACGATGGCCGTTCATCACGATCTCGCCCGAACTCGGGGCAAGGAAACCCGCCACGATATTGAGCAACGTCGTCTTGCCACAGCCCGAGGGGCCGAGGACCGACATCAACTCCCCCTCCGCAAGGTCAAGCGATACGTCCTCAAGCGCCTGCACATGACTGCCATTGGGCAGATCAAACCGCATCGACAGGTTTTCGATTTTCAATCCCGACATGCCGCCCCGCTGCTTGTTCGTTTATCGGCGCGCCCCATCTGCCCGGTCCCTCGCAATTAGGCACCGGACTGCAACGGGGCGGCCTATTTTTGCGCCGCTTGGCTTACATATTGCTCGCGGCTTGCAGCGGGCCGGTGTTCACCGCGTCTTCATAGCTGTCGAGCGCTCCGTCGATCGCGCCTGCTTCGACAAAGACATCGGCCACGCCTTTCATGAACTCCTGCGCGCCCCCGCCGAGCCATTTCTCACTCATCTGCTCACCAACCGACGGGAAAGAGAATGTCGCGATGGTTTCCATCGTGGCGTCTTCGTCCATACCGGCGTCCTTGGCGATGACGGGCAGCATTTTCTCGCGGTTGGCCTCATCCGCCCACATCGCGTTTGCCTCAGCCGTCACGCTGAGAAAGGCGGCGACCGTGTCAGAGTTCTCGGCCACCCAAGAGGCCGGGCCGGAGGTGACGTCGAAGACGAGAATGCCCAGCTCTTCCTTCTCCGCGCCGGTCAACAGGATATTGCCATGTTCCATCATCCGGCGCAGCGACCCACCCCAGCCGCAGGCCATATCGACCGATCCCTGTGCGATGGCCGCGGCCCCATCTGGCGGCGCCATATCCACCACGTCGAGCGATCCAACATCGACGCCGAAGTGGTTCATTTGTTTGAGAAAACCGTAATGCGCAGCCGTGCCGAGCGGCACCGCCACCTTCTTGCCCGTCAGTTCCTCGGCAGAGGATTTGTCGATCTCCAGCGCCTCGCGCACGACGCAATTGTCATTCTCGGAATAGCTGACCGCGACATCGAGAATTTGCAGATCTTGCCCCGCCGAAGTGGCAACCACGAAGGGCGGCACGCCTTGGCTGAGCGACAACTGTACATCCCCCGAAGCCATCGCCGCGGACATGGCGGTGCCGGAATCGAAGCTCACCCAATTCACCGTCGTGCCGAGCGCTTCATCATACATCCCCTCCGCCTTGGCGTATTGGAACGGCATCGGCCATTCGAGGAAATACCCAACGGTCAGATCCTGCGCGGCGGATTGACTGACCCCCAGCACAAGCAGGCTGGCGGCGGTGCCCATCAGTTTCACGGTCTTCATGATAGTCTCCCTTGGTTTGTTATGGTCGCGTCTTGCAGTCGAACTCCCGTTCACATGGATCGCGACCATCGGCCCTGTCAGACATCAGGAAGGGCAAGCCCCGGGTCATGTGAAAAAATCCATCACCTTTTCACGATACGAGTGAAATTGAACTTTTCAACAAATTTCTCACGCCGCAGCGCAACATAATTTCAATGTTAAGAAGTATGCGTAGAAAATACGCCAGAGCGCGCGTGATTTCCGAGAACTACGCGGAATTTCTAAACAGAAATTTAATGGTTTTAGCTGACCGTCAGCCTCGACCCAATGATTAGGGGAGTTTTGACCAGTCGGAATGCCCCGGCCCGGGCCGGGGCGCTCTTGACCCGCGCGGGCGCGGGTCAAGTCTATCAATACGCTTCTAGAAAAAGCGCTTACCAGGAGGTGATGACGGTGCCCTGATAGCTTTCATCGATAAAGGTTTTGATCTCACCGGAGTGATAGGCCTTGAGCAATGTCTCAACCCATGCCGCTTCTTCGTCGCCCTTGCGGACGGCGATGACGTTCACATAGGGGTTCTCGGCGCTTTCCATCGCGATGGAATCTTCCTTGGGGCTGAGGCCCGAGGCAATCGCGTAGTTGGTGTTGATCAAAGCCGCATCCAGATCGGCCAGCGAACGCGGCAGTTGAGCGGCGTCGAGTTCCTTGAAAGACAGGTCTTTGGGGTTCTCGGTGATGTCGAGGACGGTGGGCACCAGACCTGCGGCCTCATCGACCTTGATCAAGCCGAGTTCTTGCAGAACCAACAGCGCGCGGCCACCGTTCGTGGGGTCGTTCGGGATGCCGAATGTTGAGCCTTCTTCGAGATCAGCAAGATCGGTGATCTTGTCGGAATAGACGCCCATCGGGGTGGTGATCGTGTTGCCGACCACGCTCAGCTCAAAGCCGCGGTCTTTCATCTGCGCTTCGAGATAGGGCACGTGCTGGAAAGAGTTCGCCTGAATGTCGCCATCGGCGAGCGCTTGG
This sequence comes from Sulfitobacter sp. 1A12056, assembly GCF_043558125.1. Lineage (NCBI taxonomy): Bacteria > Pseudomonadati > Pseudomonadota > Alphaproteobacteria > Rhodobacterales > Roseobacteraceae > Sulfitobacter > Sulfitobacter sp. 1A12056. The sequence goes on from NZ_JBIFFY010000001.1 coordinate 634,176, forward strand.
TTCGGCACCACATAGTCAGAGAATTCGACCACGTCGATTTCAAGGCCCATAGGCTCCGCGATGCGGGCGACTTCTTCCATGATTTCGGCATGTTCGCCGGGGGAAACGCCGACTTTGATTTCCTCGGCGGCAAGGCCGGTGGCCATCAGCGCCAGAACGGAGGTGAGTGTTGTAAGACGAAGCATAGTAGTCTCCTTAGATTGAGAGAACGGATGTAAGGCGCGGCCTATTGACCGCCACTTTTGGTGGCCCGTTTATCCACGGCGCTGGCGATACGCTCGCCAATGGATTGCACAAGCTGCACCAGAACGATGAGGATGATCACGACAATCGCCATGACATCGGGCATAAACCTCTGATATCCATAGCGGATACCCAGATCGCCCAGACCTTCGCCGCCCACGGCGCCGACCATGGCGGAGTAACCGATGAGGCTCACGATGGCGAGGGTGAGGCCCAGTGTGATGCCGGGCAGCGCCTCGGGCAGCAGCACCTTGCGGATGATCTGCAGCGGTGTCGCACCCATGGCGCGGGCGGCTTCGATCAGGCCGGAATCGACCTCGCGAATGGCGTTTTCCACCAGCCGGGCGATGAAGGGCACCGTAGCAATTGTCAGCGGCACGATCGCCGCCGTGGTGCCAATCGAGGTGCCGGCGATCATGCGGGTGAAGGGAATGATGGCCACGACAAGAATGATGAACGGCACGGAGCGCGTGGCGTTCACCACCAGCCCCAGCACCTTGTTCACCCATGGCGACGACAGCAGTTCCCCACGTTGCGATGTGGCCAGAAACAGCCCCAGCGGCAGGCCGAAGAGCGTGCCGAGGATGGCCGAAATCGCCACCATATAAAGCGTTTGCCCCGTGGCTTCGATCAATAGGTTAATCAGGTTAGCCGACATAGCCCAGCACCTCCGTCAGAAGCCCGTGTTGGTCCAAAAAGGCCCGCGCTTGGGCGGCCTGCGCCACGGGCATCGACACCAGCAGGTTGCCGAAGGGCCGCGTGCCGATCTCTTCCACCGCACCGGCAAGAATATTGACCGGAATGCCCATCTCTTGCGTCAATCGCGCCAGCATCGGATCGGTGGCATGGGTGCCCGCAAAGGTGACGCGGATGACCTCTTCGCCCCCTGCCGCGGGCGGGGTTTGGGTCAGGCGGTCTTTGACGAAGGCAGGCAGGGTGACGCCCGTCACGCCCGACAGGAAGGACCGCGTCGTCGCATGTTGCGGCGCGGTGAAGATGTCATAGGTCTCCCCATGCTCCACGATGCGGCCCGCGTCGATCACCGCCACATGGCTCGCGATGTCGCGCACCACGGCCATCTCATGGGTGATCAGCAGGATCGTCAGCCCCAGATCGCGGTTAATGTCCTTCAAAAGCGCCAGAACCGTTTGGGTGGTTTCGGGGTCGAGCGCCGATGTCGCCTCATCCGAAAGCAGCACCTTCGGCCCGGTGGCCAAGGCCCGCGCGATGCCGATACGCTGTTTCTGCCCGCCCGAAAGCTCCGCCGGATAGCGCCCCGCCTGCGCGCTGAGACCGACACGGTCGATCAGGTCGGCCACCCGCGGCTTGATCTGCGCGCTCGGCATTCCCGCCACTTCGAGCGGCAGCGCGATATTGCCCGCCACAGTGCGTGAAGACAGCAGGTTAAAGTGTTGAAAAATCATGCCAACGTCACGGCGGATCGCGCGCAGCTTGCCGCCCTTGGCGCTGCCAACATCCTCACCCCCGACCAGCACTTTGCCGGTCGTCGGACGCTCCAACCCGTTGACCATACGCAGCAGGGTCGACTTGCCCGCCCCCGAACGCCCGATGATCCCCGTGATGGAGCCGGGCGCCACGTCGAGGGAAATCCCTTCGAGCGCGTTCACGGTCGCACCGCCCGCTTTGGTAAAGGCCTTGCCGACCTTGTCAAAGGCGATCGAGGCGCCTTCTGTAGTGATATCAGTCATTTTCCGTCCGGATCGGGGTGGGTTTCGAGTGGTGCCCCCGTAGATAGAACCCCTGCGGGCGATGCAAGGGATGATCATGCATAGCTGCCTTGTTTCTCGGGCCTATCTCTCACAGCCGCATTCGCCCCTTGTGCCGCAAACCGATGGGGATGATTATATTCACGAATCGGAATGAATGATGGGAGGGGAGCAGATGAAGATTAACAGACGGATGGTGCTGGCCGGAATGGGGGCTGCCGCCCTCGCCCAAACGCCGCTGCGCGCCTTCGCGATGACCTCGGCCCAGATCGGCGGCTATGAGTTCATCAGCGTAAGCGACGGCAATCTGGTGCTGCCGCGCAGCTTTTTCTTCGAAGGTTTGCCGCAAGACGCACTGGCGGAGGCTTTGGCGCCCTTCGACCTGCCGCAAGACCAGTTGGAGCCGCCCTGCAACCTAACGCTTTTGCGCAATGGCGAGCGTGTGATCCTCTTTGACGCGGGCGCGGGCCCTGCCTTCATGCCCTCCGCCGGGTCGCTGCTCGACAGCCTTGATGCCGCAGGCGTCGCGCCGGAGGCGGTGACCGATGTGGTCTTTACCCATGGCCACCCCGACCACCTGTGGGGCGTGCTGGACGATTTCGACGATCTGGTCTTTCCCAATGCGCGCTACCATATGGGCCAAGTTGAATGGGACTATTGGCGCGATCCGGCGACGGTGGACCGGATTGGCCCGGCCCGCGCCGCCTTTGCCGTGGGGGCCGCGCGGCGGCTGGAAGCGATTGAGGATCGGGTGCGCCATTTTGCCGACGGGGGCGAAGTGCTGCCCGGCATCACGGCGCAGGCGAGTTTCGGCCATACGCCCGGGCATATGTCCTTCCTTCTGGGCACGGGCGGTGATGCGCTGCTGATCGGCGGCGATGCCATTGGCAACCACCACCTTGCCTTTGCCCGCCCGGGCTGGGCCAGCGGATCGGACCAAGACCCCGAGCAAGGCGCGAGGACCCGGCAGCGCTTGTTGGACCGGCTGGCGCAGGAGCAAACCTGGTTGATGGGCTTCCACCTACCGCAGGGCGGATTGGGCCGCGTCGAACGGAGTGGCGAAGGCTATCGTTTTCTGGGGGCCGCGCAATGAAACACCTGATTTGCGCCGCCGCCCTCCTGCTCGGCTCGCACGCCATGGCCAGCGAGGATATCGCCGATAAATACCCCGGCTCCCTGCTCTACGACAAACCCTATGAAGTCATTCCCGGCGTCTTTTCGGCCATCGGAGCGACGGCCCCGCCCACCTATGAAAACGCAGGCCATAACAATAACCTAAGTTTCATCGTGACCGGCGAAGGCGTTGTCGTAATTAACGGCGGCGCGGCCTATGGGCTGGCCGCGGCACTGCATGATGAGATTAAGGCCGTGACCGATGAGCCGGTCAAACTGGTCTTTAACGAGAACGGTCAGGGTCACGCGGTTCTGGGCAACGGTTACTGGGCCGAGCAAGGCGTGCCGATCGTCGCGCATGTAGACGCAGCGCATGAGGTGGAGCGCTTTGGCGGCAGCATTCTGGAAGCCATGCAGCGCTACAACCGCGACCGGGCCGAGGGGACGGAGGTGCAACTGCCAACCGAGACCTTCGAGGAGGAATATATCGTCGAGATGGGCGATTTCCGCATCGAGGCCCACCACCTCGGCCCGGCTCATAGCCCCGGCGATATCGTGATCTGGCTGCCGAAGCAGAGCCTCGTGATCTCGGGCGACATGGCTTTTCACGAGCGCATGCTGCCGATCTTTCCCGACACGATGACCGCCGAATGGATCGAGACTTGGGAAACCGCATTTGAGCCGCTTGAAGCGCGTTATGTGATCCCCGGTCACGGGCATCCGACCAATATGGCGCAGGTCCGTCGCTTCACGCGGGATTATCTGCTCTACCTCCGCGCCCAGATCGCCGCCCATCTGGAGGCGGGCGGCGGGCTGGCCGAGGCGTACTATGTAGATCAATCGCCCTATGCCGGGCTTGATACTTTTGAGGAATTGGCGACGAAAAACGCAGGCCGCGTTTTTGAGCAGATGGAGTTCGAGTAGCGCGCCCCGCTACTTCCCCGCGAGGCTGAAGGGCTGTGCTGCGGCCCCGTCGCGATACCAACGCATGATCTTGCGGCGCTCTTCTTCCTCCATGAAGGACACATTGGCGGGGGGCATGGCATTGGTCACCCCCGCTTGCAGATAGATCTGCCGCGCGGCCCGGGCAATGTCCGCGGGTGTTTCAAGCAGCAACCCCTTGGGCGCGCGGTGGATACCGTCGTAGAACGGCTCGCGCGCATGGCACATGGCGCAACGCCCCGGCACGATATTGGCCACCTCGTCAAACCCCTCGGCGCTGGCGAAAAGCTGCTCTGTTTCTGTCAGCGCGCGGGCCTCTGCCGCTTCGATATCGTCTTGCATCAGGGGCGCGGTGGAGAGCCACATGATCGCCACGAACAAAAGCGCGGTCACGCCCCATGTCCAATGCGGGCCCTTTCCGGTCGCGTGCATCGTGTTGAAATAATGCCGGATCGTCACCCCCATCAGGAAGACCAGCGCGGCAATCAGCCAGTTGTACTCGGTCGCGAAAGCCAGCGGGTAGTGGTTGCTGAGCATCAGAAAGATGACCGGCAGCGTCAGGTAATTGTTGTGGGTCGAGCGCAGCTTGGCGATCTTGCCGTATTTCGCGTCCGGCGTGCGACCCTCTTGCAGGTCCTTCACCACGATGCGCTGGTTCGGCATGATGATGAAAAACACGTTCGCCGTCATGATCGTCGCTGTAAATGCCCCCAGATGCAGCAGTGCCGCGCGGCCCGTGAAGACTTGGTTGTAGCCCCAGGCCATGGCCACCAGCAGCACGAACAAGAGCAGCATCAGCACCGTGGGCCCGTTGCCGAGTTGCGATTTGCACAGCAAGTCGTAGATCAGCCAGCCCAAAGTCAGCGACCCCGCCGAGATCAGGATGCCTTGGAAGACCGAGAGGTCCGCCTTGGAGGGATCGATCAGGTAAAGCTCCGCCCCCGCCCAATAGACGACCATCAAGAGCGCGGCCCCCGAGAGCCATGTCGAATAGCTCTGCCATTTGTGCCAGATCAGATGCTCGGGCATGTTTTCCGGCGCCACGAGGTACTTCTGGATGTGGTAAAACCCGCCGCCATGGACCTGCCATTCCTCGCCAAATGCGCCCGCGGGCAGATGCGGCACCTTGCGCAGGCCGAGGTCGAGCGCGATGAAGTAGAAGGACGCGCCGATCCATGCCATGGCGGTAATGACATGCACCCAGCGGATGGCAAAGCCGATCCAATCCCAGATGATGGCTAAGTCGTGCATGAGGTCTCTCCGGATGATTCACCGGGCAGACTATTCAATCGCGGATTTTACCGCTAGATTTGGCATTCCCTAAACTCTATCAAAAGTTCCCGATAAATGTCCTATTTCGACAACATCCGCACCTTCGTGCGCGTCTACGAGCTTGGCAGCATGTCGGCGGCGGCGCGCGACCAGCGGGTCTCGCCTGCCGTGGCCTCGGCGCGGATCACGCAGCTTGAGGGGCATCTGGGCGTGCGATTGTTCCAGCGCACCACGCGCAGCCTGTCGGCCACCGAACAGGGGCGCATTTTCTACGATGGGGCCTGCAAAATCCTCGCCTCCGTGGCCGAGGCCGAGGCGGGTATCGAGGACGTCACTGACAATCCGCGCGGCACGCTGCATGTGGCGGCCCCCTTGGGCGTTGGGCGGCGGCTGATCGCGCCGCATGTGCCTGCGTTTTCAGAGGCTTATCCGCTGGTCGATGTGCGGCTGCGCCTCAGCGACCGCAAGCTCGATCTCACCGCCGAAGGGTTGGACGTGGCCTTTTTTCTGGGCCGTCCGCAGGATTCTACACTACGGATCCGCAAGGTGGCCGATTGCGAGCGCGTGCTCTGCGCCAGCCCGGCCTATGTCGCGGCGCATGGGCATCCCCGCTCGGGGGCCGAGATCGACCGCGGCCAGCACAATTGCCTTAACCTGCGCTTTCCCGGCGCGACCGAGTTTCAATGGCAGCTACAAGGCCCTGAAGGCGCGGTGAAATACGACGTGCGCGGGCGGTTTGAGAGCGACGATGGCGACGTGCTGACCGATTGGGCGCTGGCCGGCGCGGGCATCGCCTTGAAACCAATTTTCGAGATCGCCGAACATCTGCAAAGCGGCGCTTTGGTGCGGGTCGTGGAAGACACGCCGCCCCTGCCCGTTCAGATGGCCTGCCTCTATACCCATCGACGCCATCAAGACCCGAAAACACGGCTCTTCATGGACTTCATGATCGCGCGGATGGAAGACGCGCTAAAGGTCTAGCTGCCCCGGTAGGTGGAATAGCCGAAGGGCGAGAGCAGCAGCGGCACGTGGTAATGCGCGGCCTCCGACATGCCGAAACGCAGCGGGACGACATCCAGAAAGCGCGGTTCCTCTGCCGGGACGCCCTGCGCGTCGAGGTAATCGCCGCAGTGAAACAGCAGCTCATAGGTGCCGGTCTGGAACTCCGCCGCGGGCAGGATCTGCTCATCGGTGCGGCCATCGGCATTGGTGGTGAGGCAGCGCAGATGGGTGCGGCTGTCGCCCTCCAAACGGTAGAGGTCGATCTTCAGCCCCGCCGCCGGGCAGCCGCGCGCGGTGTCCAATACATGTGTTGTCAGATAGCCTGTCATCATACCCTCCGTGCCTAACCCTTGATCGCCCGCGCCGCGCCCGAGCGAAAGTGCCCTTTTCACGATAGTCTTTCAGGAATTAATTGAAAGCAATCCAAGACCTTCCGGTCTAGACAGAGAACGACAGAAGGAGAACGACATGACTCGCTACCCCCGCGACATGCAGGGTTACGGCCCCACCCCCCCAGATGCACAATGGCCCGGTGGCGCGAAGATCGCCGTGCAGCTAGTGCTGAACTACGAAGAAGGCGGTGAGAACAACATCCTGCATGGGGATGCGGCATCAGAAGCGTTCCTGTCCGAGATCGTCGGCGCCGCGCAATGGCCGGGCCAGCGTCATGCCAATATGGAATCGGTCTATGAATACGGCGCCCGCGCCGGGTTCTGGCGGCTGCACCGTCTGATGAAAGACCTGCCCGTCACGGTCTATGGCGTCGCCACGGCGCTGGCGCGCTCGCCCGTGCAGGTCGCCGCGATGATCGACGCAGGCTGGGAAATGGCGACCCACGGTCTGAAATGGATCGAACACAAGGACATGGCCGAAGACGCAGAGCGCGCGGCCATCGCCGAGGCAATCCGCCTGCATACCGAAGTGACCGGCCAAGCGCCGCGCGGCTTTTATTGTGGGCGCTCGTCCGAGAACACGCTGCGCCTTGCGGCAGAGACCGGGCAGTTCGCCTATGTCGCCGACGCCTATGCCGATGACCTGCCCTATTGGATGGAGGTCGGTGACCGCGACCAGTTGATCGTGCCCTATACGCTCGACGCCAACGACATGCGTTTCGCCACGCCGCAGGGGTTCAATGCGGGCGCGCAGTTCTTTGACTACCTCAAAGCCAGTTTCGACGCGCTTTACCGCGAAGGGGCCGAGGGCGCGCCGAAGATGCTCTCGGTCGGGTTGCATTGCCGCCTAATCGGCCGCCCCGGTCGGGTCGAGGCGCTGCGCCAGTTCATCGAATACGCCCAAAGCCACGAGGGCGTTTGGTTCGCCACCCGTGAGCAGATTGCGGATCACTGGGCCGCCACCCATCCGCACCAGCGCCGCGCGCGTCCCAGCCAGATGGACCGCGAGACCTTCGTCGCCAAATACGGCAGCATTTTTGAGCATTCGCCTTGGATCGCCGAGGGCGCCCATGCACTGGAACTGGGCGCGGGCCATGACACCGCCGTGGGCCTGCACAACGCTCTGGCCCGCATCTTCCGCTCCGCCTCAGATGCGCAGCGCCTCGGCGTGCTGCAAGCCCACCCCGATCTGGCGGGCAAACTGGCGCAGGCCAAGCGGCTGACGGCTGAGAGCACCTCGGAACAGGCCGCTGCGGGTCTAGATGCGCTGACGGATGAGGAGCGGGAAACCTTTACCCAATTGAACGACCGCTATGTCGAGAAACACGGCTTCCCCTTCATCATCGCCGTGCGCGACCACGACAAGGCGGGCATCCTCGCCGCTTTCAAACGCCGCATCGACAATGACCGCGACACCGAATTCGCCGAGGCCTGCCGCCAAGTCGAACGGATCGCGCAGCTGCGCCTGAAAGACCTGCTGCCATGAGCAGGCAGATCCTGCTTCAGCCCCTCACCGCCGAGGCTTTCGCCCCCTTCGGCGAGGTGCTGGAAGTGCGCGGGGCGCCTGACAAAATCATCAACCAAGGGCTTTGCGGGCGGCACCACGATCTGGCCGATCTCGACTTTGGCGGGGGCCGCGCGGGCATCAGCGTCTTTAACGCAGAGCCGCGCGCCCTGCCCTTCACCCTTGAGATGGTCGAGCGGCATCCGCTTGGCGCGCAGGCTTTTCTGCCGATGCACCAAAACCCCTATCTCGTGGTCGTCGCCCCCGATGGCGCGGGCCGGCCCGGCCCCCTGCAGGCGTTTCTCGCAGGCCCCGGTCAGGGCGTGAACTACCGCCGCAATACATGGCACGCGGTTTGCTGCCCGCTGAGCGCCCCCGGTCTTTTCGCCGTGGTCGACCGGATCGGCGAAGGCGACAATTTGGAAGAACATTGGTTCGATCAGCCGTGGAAGGTGGTCGCAGCCAAGGAATAACCGTCATGCCCTCATCAGAAGCGGCAGACGGGATCGGTCAATAGGGAGAATGACATGACTGACGCTTCACTGGGCACGCCGGCGCAACTGCGCGACCCGAATTATACCCCCGCCCTGTCCAAGGCCGTGGCCTTGGGCATTCAGCATGTCTTGGCGATGTTTGTCTCCAACGTGACGCCCGCGATCATCGTGGCGGGGGCTGCGGGCTTTGGCTTTGGCTCGGACGCAGGGGCGCAGGGGTTTCCCGACATGACCTATCTGATCCAGATGTCGATGCTCTTCGCGGGCATCGCCACGCTGTTTCAGACCATTGGCATAGGTCCGGTGGGCGCGCGGCTGCCGATTGTGCAGGGCACGAGTTTCGCGTTCCTGCCCATCATGATCCCGCTTGTCGCGGGCAAAGGGGTCGAGGCGCTGCCCGCACTCTTTGGCGGCGTTCTGGTCGGCGGGCTGTTTCATGTGCTGTTGGGGACTTTCATCGGACGCATCCGCTTTGCCCTGCCGCCACTGGTGACCGGGCTGGTGGTGACGATGATCGGCCTCGCGCTGGTCAAGGTGGGCATCCAATATGCCGCCGGGGGCGTGCCCGCGATCAACAGCCCCGAATACGGCAGCCTGCTGAACTGGTCGGCGGCGCTGGTGGTGATCGTGGCGACGCTGGGGCTGAAGTTCTTCGCCCGGGGCATGCTATCGGTCTCCGCCGTGGTGATCGGCATTGGCGTGGGCTATCTTTATGCGCTGGCGATGGGGATGGTCACCTTCGAGGGCATCGCCACAAGTTGGAACCGCGCCGCCGCCGTGGCGCTGCCTGTGCCCTTTGCTTATGGGTTCGAGTTCAGCTTCGCCGCCATCGTCGGTTTCTGCCTGATGGCCTTCGTCTCGGCGGTTGAGACCGTCGGCGATGTCTCGGGCATCACCAAGGGCGGCGCGGGGCGTGAGGCGACGGATGCCGAGATCACAGGTGCCACCTATGCCGACGGTTTGGGCAGCGCGGTGGCCGGGGTCTTTGGAGGGTTTCCCAATACCTCTTTCAGCCAGAACGTCGGCCTCATCGCCATGACCGGCGTGATGAGCCGCCATGTGGTGACCGTGGGCGCGCTGTTCCTGATCCTTTGCGGACTGGTGCCCAAGGTCGGCGCGGTGATCCGCACGATTCCCATCGAAGTGCTGGGCGGCGGGGTGATCGTGATGTTCGGCATGGTGGTCGCGGCGGGCATCTCGATGCTGTCGGACGTGAACTGGAACCGGCGCAACATGGTGATTTTTGCGATCTCGCTCTCGATCGGTCTGGGGCTGCAACTGGACCCCAAGGCGGTGCAATACCTGCCCGACACGCTGCGGGTGTTGATGACCAGCGGGCTGCTGCCCGCCGCGCTGATCGCGATTGTGCTGAACTTGGTGTTGCCTGAGCAATTGTCGGATGAGGCGACCGATGAGGTCTCCGGCGGGCTTTCGGGGCATGGTTCGGGGTCGTTGGAGAAGCGGGTTTGATGATGAAGGGGCACCCGATGCGGCGCCCCTTTGTTGTGACCAACTCGGCTCGATACAATGCGACAACCAACCGGCTAGCGCATGTAGCTTAAGACCACCGATTTTGGCCCGGAATCAAGCCGAAGGCGCCGGGCCATCGCCTGCCCGCCCCCCCCGGGTAGGCGATTTGGCGAGGCTGGGCGTAACCTAGCGAGCACACATCATGACTGAACCATAAAGTGGCACGAACCAAGGTATGTTCGCCGACCCGCGGGCAGGCGCTGGCCCTCGAGTTCCGCAAAGGCCCTCACCGGAGCTTCATATGCCGGTTCACGTCCTTATAAAGCAGATACCGGAACGGCCCCGGTCCGCCCGCGTAGCAAGCCTGCGGGCAAAAGGCGCGGAGCCACATGAAATCACCAGCTTCGACCTCGACCCAATCCTGGTTGAGCCGGTAGACCGCCTTGCCCTCCAACGCATAGAGCCCGTGTTCCATCACATGAGTCTCGCAAAAGGGGATCACCCCGCCGGGCTGTAGCGTGACGATGGTCACATGCATGTCATGACGCAGATCATTGGGATCAACGAACCGCGTGGTCGCCCAAACCCCATTGGTGTCGGGCATGACGTTCGGCTCGATGTCCTGCTCGTTCAGCACCAGCGGATCGGGGCGGTCCAGCCCCTCCACCGCCTCATAGGCTTTGCGGATCCAGTGAAAGCGCGTCACGGCGCCGCTGTCGTTTTTCAGCGTCCAATCGGCCCCCGCGGGGATATAGGCATAGCTGCCCTCGCGCATCGCGTGCTGCTGGTCCTCAACGGTCAGGGTGAAGCCGCCCTCGACCACGAAAAGCACCCCCTGCGCCTGCGCATCAAGCTCAGGCCGGTCCGAGCCGCCACCGGGCTGCACTTCCATAATATATTGCGAAAACGTCTCGGCAAAGCCGGTCATCGGGCGGGCGATGACCCAAAGCCGCGTGCCTTCCCAGAACGGCAGGAATGAGGTCACGATATCGCGCATCGTACCGCGCGGGAGAACGGCATAGGCCTCTGTAAAGACCGCGCGATCTGACAAAAGCGTTTTTTGATCCGGGTGGCCGCCGGTGGGTGCGAAATAGCTTGGGGGGGTCATCAACTCTCTCCGTCGGAATGGACTGCAGAATTGCCGCTTCCCAGCCCGAGGCCAAGGGTTTTATCGCTGAAGGATTGTTCGGGGATATTTGATAGTCCCGACCCCGCTTAGGGGTGAGCAACAGACCGGCCCCGCCTGCCGGGGCCGGTCTGCGAGGGCAGCCTCAGAAGAAAGCCGCCGCTTCCAACTCAACTGTAATCACCCCGATAATTGCGCCGTTCGACGGCTCCGTGATCGGCATCGAGACGCGGCTTTGATGGGCCTTCGACCTCTCGTCAACGGCCACCTGATCAATCACAAAAATTCCCGAGGGCGGCGAAAAACGGTTGCTGTTCTTGGGCTTGCCGCCCTTGAAATAGACTGAGGCGCTGCCGCTGGAGACCACGGTCAGCCCAAAGGCATCCAGCAAAGTCACCCCGGCAATCTGACCCTCGGCCCGGGCGATCTGCGTTTGGAGAAAGGCGGCAGCAATCGGGGCTTTCGGCTGGGGCACCCCGGCGCCCGGCCCGGTGACTGCCGCCGGCGTGACCGCCAGCGCATTCATTTCGCGGTGCCGCGCGTTCTGCTGTGCAATCGCATCGACAATGCGGGCATCATTGACCCAAGACAGCAATTCGCGGTCGATGTAATCGTTCACCGCCCAAGGCACTTCGGAGGCGGAAACCTTGAGCCCGGAACACAGGATGAAGATGAGCGATACAAGTGGCAGGTGTCGTAGCATCGGGAGCCCTCATGAGGTAGGCGGCACATATACCGCGGGAGAGCTACACCCTAACGTTTGACTGGTTTACGCCCCATGAACGGCGATGGCGGCTTAACCCTCTTCGCCCTTAAACCCTGTGGCCACCACGAATTTTTCCGACGAATCCGGGCGGCTTGCAGGTGGTTTGATATTGGCGACCTTGGCAAAACGGCGCTTGAGCAGCTTTTGCAACTCACCTTCCGCGCCGCCTGCCAGCACCTTGGCCACGAATGTGCCGCCCTCTTCCAACACATCGAAAGCGAAATAGGCCGCCGCCTCGCAAAGCGCGATGATGCGCAAATGGTCGGTCTGTTTATGCCCCGATGAGGCCGCGGCCATATCCGACATCACCACATCCGCCTTGCCGCCGAGCCATTCCTTGACCTTGAGGTCAGCGTCGTCCTCCATGAAGTCGAGCTGGTGCAACTCGCAGCCCGCAATCGGCTCCATCTCTTGCAGGTCGACGCCCAGAATGGTGCCCTGCGCTTTGCCCTTCTTTTCGCCCAATACGTTGCAGCGCTTGACGGCGACCTGACACCAACCGCCCGGCGCGGCGCCAAGGTCCACCACCCGCGCACCGGGGACGAGGAAACGATATTTATCGTCCAACTCCATGATCTTATAAGCCGCCCGCCCGCGATAGCCTTCGGCCTGCGCGCGTTTGACATAAGGATCGTTCAACTGCCGCTGCAACCAACGGGTGGAACTGAGCTTGCGCCCGCGTGCGGATTTCACCTTGACCTTGAGGTCACGCTGACCGCGCCCCGAGGTGTTCTTTCCGTCCGGTGTCTTGGCCATCAAAAGACCCCTTCTTCTAATACGCCATCGGCGCTCATCTGTGCATATAGCAGGCCTTCGCGCAGACCGCGATCCGCAACTGACAGCCTGTCGGTCGGCCAGCAGCGCATTAGGGCTTGCAGGATCGCAGCGCCCGACATGATCAGTGCGGCGCGGTCTTGGCCAATGCGCGGATCCGCGCGTCGCCCACCCGGCCCCATGGCGATATAGGAGTGGATCACCTTGTCGATCTGGGCGCTGGTCATGCTGAGGCCATCGACCTTTGTCCGGTCATAGCGTTTCAGGTTCAGGTGGCTCGCCGCGACGGTGGTCACGGTGCCCGAGGTGCCGACGATCTGGAACCGCTTTTGCGACTGGATCGTCTGATAGGGCGTGAAATCGGTGAGGTTTTCTTCGAAAAACCAGCTCATCAAAGCGAAACGCGCGGCGTCGTCTTCGACATCCGAAAATTGGTCGCGGAGCGTCGCGACGCCTAGCGGCACGCTGATCCAGTCGACCACCCGCGCGGCTGGCACGTCGGATTTCGCCTGATAGAACCCGCCCTGAAGCCGCATGATCGAGCGTGCGCGGTCGGCCCGCGGAACCTTGGAAATATCGATCCAGACCAACTCCGTCGAGCCGCCGCCGATGTCCACCACCAGCAGGTTTTCCGTCTTGCGACTGACCAGCGGCGCGCAGGAGATCACGGCAAGCTGGGCTTCTTCCTCAGGGCGAATAATGTCGAGCTTGAGACCGGTCTCGCGCTGGATACGGCGCATGAACTCCGCCCCGTTCTGCGCACGGCGGCAGGCTTCGGTCGCGACAAGACGCATGTTCTGAACCTTGTTGCGCCGTAATTTTTGCTGACAGATGCGCAATGCCTGAATGGTGCGCGCCATCGATCCGCGCGAGAGCCGCCCGGTCTTTTCCAAACCGGCACCCAATTGCACCGATTTCGAAAAACTGTCCACCACATGGAAACCGCTGCCCCGAGGCTGTGCGATCAACATGCGGCAGCTATTTGTACCCAGATCTAGGGCCGCATATAGCTCATTAGATCTGGGCGGAACTGGCGCGGGGCTCAGAGCCGGAATGTCTTTGTCGAGCGCACCCGCACCTTTGGGACGCTGTGGCGCCATGGTTACGCGCCTTTCATATCGAGTTGCCCCTAAGGTATTCCCTGCGCCCTGCCGGTGCAAGTGGTCGCGGTGCCTTGGGCCAATTTCCGCGGCGTCCGCGGGGCGCCCTCGCCCCGCCATCAGGGCCACCTCACAATCATCTTGAGAATAATGGGGGCGCCGCCCCCTCGTGATGGCAGGGCCAATGCGCTATCACCTCTCTCAAGTCGCGGATGGGTCGTGTTTTGTCGAAAAACGGCCCTGTCCTGACCGCGACGCTCGTTAGACAGGTTTAAACCGGAGGAATCGTCCCATGCCCGCAGTCACCATCGTTTACTGGCGCGACATTCCCGCTCAGGTGATCGTCGGCAAGGGCCGTCGCGGGTCAAAACGCCCCCTGCCCGAACGCTTTGAGCAGGCCATCGACCGCGCGGCGATGAAGATCGGCGCCGGAGATTCCGACGCCTATTTGGCGGAATGGCGCAAGGCGGAGCCTTTTGAGGTCGAGGGTGATCCCGACAGCATCGCCGATGCCGAAGCCGCCCGCATCGACGCGGAATACGACCGCGACCGGATTAAGCAACTGATTGACAACGACGGCTGGGCATAGCTTGCCAGCCCTATGATCAAGGACACGCTCATGGCACTTTTGAACTTCCGCAAAAAGGAAACACCGGCCCCGCAGGCGCCGGTGGCCGAAGTCGAGGCGCTGTTGAAAGATTACTCGATCGAGGTGATGCCCCGCACCGCCGAAAAGGTCGAGGATTTCCGCGCCCTGCTGCCAGAGGGCACCCGTGTCTATATCGCCCATATCGACGGCACCCCGATCGAAGACATGGTCGCCACCGCCGCGCGGTTGAACGCGGATGGCTTCAAGGTCATGCCGCATTTCCCGGCCCGCATCATCAAAGACCGCGCCACGCTGGCCGATTGGATCGCCCGTTATCAGGGCGAGGCCGATGTGCGCCAAGCGCTGCTCCTGGCGGGCGGTGTCACCACCCCGGCAGGGGATTTCAGCGACTCGATGCAGTTGATGGAAACGGGGCTGTTCGACAAGGCAGGCTTTACCCGCCTGCATGTTGCCGGCCACCCCGAGGGCAACCGCGATATCGACGCTGACGGGGGCCGCCTCAACGTCGATGCAGCGCTGAAATGGAAGAATGATTTCCAGATCCGCACCGATGCCGAAATGGCCATTGCCACGCAATTCGCCTTTGACGCGCAGCCGATTATCGAATGGGCTGACAGTCTTAAGGCCGCTGGTATCACCCTGCCGATCCACATCGGCATCGCGGGCCCCGCCAAACTGCAAACGCTGATCAAATTCGCCATCGCCTGCGGTGTTGGCCCCTCGCTCAAGGTGCTGCAAAAGCGGGCGATGGATGTCACCAAGCTGCTGTTGCCCTACGAGCCGACAGATGTGATCAGCGACTTGGCCGCCCACAAAGCGGCCCACCCGGATTTCAACATCACCCATGTGCATCTTTTCCCGCTGGGCGGGATCAAGACCAGCGCCACATGGGTCCAAGAGAATGGCGGCGCCTCTGGGGTGCCCGCCGACGCAGCCTGAAGGAAGTTACATGACCAGAACCGTCATCGAATCCAAGACCAAGACCGCCGTCATCGGCTTTGACGAGCCGTTTTGCGTGATCGGAGAGCGGATCAACCCCACGGGCCGCAAGATCCTCAGCCAAGAGCTGGAGCAAGGCGATTTTTCGCGGGTCGAGGCGGATGCCATCGCGCAGGTCGCCGCAGGCGCCACGGTGCTCGATGTGAACTCAGGCGCGGTCTTCTCCAACAAAATGGCCGAAGACCCGCGCTATGCCGACAACAACTTTGTCGAGCCGATGCTGATGCCGGAGCTGATCAAGGTCGTGCAAAACGCCGTCGACGTGCCGATCTGCATCGACAGTTCGGTCCCCGGCGCGCTTGAGGCGGGGCTTGAGGCCTGCGAAGGTCGCCCGCTGCTGAACTCCGTCACCGGCGAAGAAGAGCGGCTGGAGGTCGTGCTGCCACTGGTCAAGAAATACAACGTGCCTGTCGTGGCAATCTCCAATGACGACACAGGGATCTCCGAGGACCCGGATGTCCGCTTTGCCGTGGCGAAAAAGATCGTCGAACGCGCCGCCGATTTTGGCATTCCCGCCCATGACATCGTCGTCGACCCGCTGGTCATGCCGATTGGCGCCATGGCGACGGCGGGCCATCAGGTCTTTACCCTCGTCCGCCGTTTGCGCGAAGAGTTGGGCGTGAACACCACCTGCGGCGCCTCCAACATCTCCTTCGGGCTGCCCAACCGTCATGGCATCAACAACGCCTTCTTGCCCATGGCGATGGGTGCGGGCATGACGAGTGCGATCATGAACCCGGTGGCCGTGCCGCTGAACGCCACCAAAATCGCCGAAAAGCGGGCTGAGATTGCCGCCGCGGGGATCATCCTGCCCGAAGACATGGATGATGAGACCTTTGCGACGCTCTTCAACCTCGGCTCGACCAAACCCCGCCCGGGCAAGGAGATGGAGGCCATCCGCGCCGCCAACTTCCTCTTTGACCGTGACCCTCACGGCAGCGCTTGGATTGAGTTCAACAAAAGCGCGCCCAAAGCGGGTCAAGAGGGCCGCGGCCGCGCGGGCCGCTCAGGTGGGCGCCGCCGCCGCTAAGGTCGCCTGACAAGATCGAAAAGCCCCGCCAGCATCGCTCGGCGGGGCTTTTTCTTTTCTATACGGGCAGGTGTAAGTCTGAAACGACGTTTTCCGGCGCTACTCCGCCCGGTTCCCGCTCACCAATTCTTGGATCGCGGCCATGACGGCGGCCACATGATCGGGGTCTTTTGCCGCGCTATGCGGCTCATTGAACCCGCCCATGTCATTGTCGAAATAGGCGCCGGAGGCCCCTGCAAACTCATCCGAAAGCGCGGCGCGGGCAAGGATGTCGGCCCCGATGCTCAGGTCGTTCCCGGCGACGCCAAAGCCTTCCTTCACCATCTTCGACGCCAAGAGAGAGCCGGGGTTCACCGCGATAAAGAGCGGCCCGTCTTGATGCGCGCGGGCCATCTCTTGGGTCCAGATCGTGATCGCCAATTTGCTCTGCGCATAGGCCGCCATATCGTCAAGCGCCACATCGCCCCTAAGCGCGGCCACCTCCACCGGCGCCTGCGCGGCGGAGGAGAGGTTCACCACCCTGCCCGCCTTCGGAAGCACCGGCAGCAACAGTTGAACCAGCAGATAGGGCGCCAGCGTGTTGACCACGAAACGCGCGTCCAACCCGGCGTCGGTGCGCGGCTCAGGCAGTTTCAAGACACCGGCATTGTTGATCACCACGTCGATCTGGCTGTGATCGATGCGCAGCGCCTCTGCTAGCGTCACGACCTCTTCCAGCCGCGACAGGTCCGCGCGGTAGGTCTGGGGATTGCCGCCCACCTCCGCTGCGGCGGCGCTGAGTTTCTCGGCACTGCGCCCGTGCAGCAAAACGCTATGCCCCTGCGCGCTGAGCTTTTTGGCGGTCAACAGACCGATACCGTCGGTCGCGCCGGTGATGAGGATCGTCTTGGTCATCTGTCTCTCCTTGCTCTGTCTCTGCGGATGGGAAGCGGCTCTGCGCGATCACCACCCGCCCAGAACCTGCTTTCCGATCACCCGCCCGCTTTCCTGACGCTCATGGGCCGCGCGAAGGTTTTCCACATTTATCACGCCCGCATGTTCCGTCACGGTAGAGCGCAAAATGCCTGCGTCGATCATCTGCGACACCCGGTTCAACAGGTCGCGCTGCGCAGTCATGTCCGCGGTCTGGAACATCGAGCGTGTGAACATGAACTCCCAATGCACGCTTAGGGCTTTCGGTTTCGCCGCTTTCATATCCAGCGTCTCAGGGTCGTCGATCAGCGCGATCTGCCCGCGCGGCGCGATGGCTTGGATGATGGCGGGCCAATGCGTATCGGTGGCCGTCAGCGCAGCGACATAGCTTGGCGTGAGGTCGAGCGCGGCAAGCTGCGCCACCAGATCGCCCCGGTGGTCCACCACATGATCCGCCCCCATCTTGCGCACCCAATCTTGGGTCTCTGGCCGCGAGGCGGTCGCGATCACGGTCAAACCGGTCAGGGCCTTGGCCAGTTGAATAAGGATCGACCCCACGCCCCCGGCCCCGCCGATGACCAAAATCGCCTCCCCCTCGCCAGCGCTCTCGGCCAGCCGGAAGGAATCGAACAGCATCTCCCAAGCCGTGATCGCGGTCAGCGGCAGACCGGCGGCCTCCACGAAATCAAGGGTTTCAGGCTTTCGCCCGACGATCCGGGAATCGACCGTGTGGAAGGCGGCATTGGTCCCCGCGCGGGTCACGTCCCCGGCATAGAACACCTCATCACCCACCGCGAAATCGGTTACCTCTGTGCCCAGTTCCACGACCACGCCCGCGGCATCAAAGCCCAAGACTTTCGGGCCATCCTCAGGCCCCGAAAGCGCGCGCAGCTTCACATCCACCGGATTGACCGAGATGCCCTTCACCTCCACCAAAAGATCATGTGGTCCGGGTGTGGGACGCTCAATTTCGAGCATCTCCAAAACCTCTGCCGGGCCGGTGGTGTTATAGCCGATGGCTTTCATTTCGTCTGTCCTTCTGCAGGGATATTACTGTTGGGCAGAAGATATCAGCTCGCTGGGCTGTATAAACCGGGGCGGAGACGGATAGAGTTTTTAGATACGGAGTATAATCCAAACGCTTGGCGAGCCCACGGCAAAGCCCCCCGCAGGCGAAGGCACAGCCCCCAACGCGACAAACGACATTCATATGGGAAAAATGGCGGACCCTAGAGGATTCGAACCTCTGGCCTCTGCCTTCGGAGGGCAGCGCTCTATCCAGCTGAGCTAAGGGTCCACTGAGGGGCGGTATAGCCAGAGCGCGCCGCCCCTGCAATGGGAAATCCGGGGGCAAGGGCGGCGAAATTCACCTTAGGCGAAAAGATCATGCGCCAATTCGAGGGCATCGACCAATGTGTCGACCTCGGCCCGGGTGTTATACATGCCAAAGGACGCGCGGCAGGTGGCCGAAACGCCGAGATGTGTCATCAGCGGTGCTGCGCAATGGTGCCCCGCCCGCACGGCCACGCCTTTCTTGTCGAGCACGGTCGAGATGTCATGCGCATGGGCGGCGCCGTCCAGCGTGAAGCTGAAGATCGCCGCTTTGTCCGGCGTCGTGCCTTGCAGGTTGAGCCAATTCAAACCGCCGAGCCGCGAGACCGCGTAGTCGCGCAGATCGTCCTCATGGGCGGCGATATTCTCCATCCCCAGATCCATCATGAACTCCAGCGCCACGCCCAAGCCGATGGTGCCGACGATTCCAGGGGTGCCGGCTTCGAACATCATTGGCGGGTCATTGTAGCTCACCGCGTCCTCGCTGACTTCGCGGATCATGTCACCGCCACCGATGAAGGGGCGCATTTCGGCCATGCGCTCGGACTTGATATAGATCGCGCCCGAACCGGAGGGGCCGTAGAGTTTATGTCCCGTGACGGCATAGAAATCACAGCCGAGGTCCTGCACGTCGACCGGCATATGCACCGCCGCCTGCGAGCCATCGACCAAGACCGGAACGCCCTTCTCATGGGCGGCTTCGGTGATGGGTTTCACATCAACTTTCGTGCCCAAGACGTTGGAAAGGTGGGATATTGCAACAAGCTTGGTCTTGGGCCCGATGGCATCGATCACCGCCTGCGGGTCAAGCGCGCCGGTGGCGTCCACATCGACCCATTTCAGCACCACGCCCTGCCGTTCGCGCAGGAAATGCCATGGCACGATATTGGCGTGATGCTCCATCACCGACAGGACGATCTCATCGCCCGCCTGCATGCGCGGCATGGCCCAACCATGGGCCACGGTGTTGATCCCCATGGTCGCCCCGGTGTTGAGCACAATCTCATCTTCCGACCCGGCGTTGAGGAAGCGCGCCACGGTGCCGCGCACGCTTTCGTATTTGTCGGTCGCTAGATTAGAAAGATAGTGCAAACCTCTGTGAACGTTGGAATATTCATTCGCATAGGCTTGGGTAATCGCGTCGATCACCACCTGCGGCTTCTGGGCCGAAGCGCCATTGTCGAGGTAGACCAGCGGCTTGCCGTTCACCTCGCGATCAAGGATCGGAAACTGCGCCCGGACGGCTTCAACGTCGAACATGACTTAAACTCCCTGGGCGGTCAGCCCGATCAAAGACAGCAAAAGGCCCAACCCCAGCAAGACCCCAAGCGCGGCGCCCGCGAGCACTGCAGCGGCGTGGAACAGCCCCGGCAGATGCAAGAGTTCGGCCACGAAATTCAAAAGGATCCAAAGACCCCAAAATGTAGCGACGAAAGAGGCCAGCAGCGCCACCGGCGGCAGCGCCAAGGTCAGCAGCAAGATGCCCAGTTGCGCGCAGAGGCGAAGCGCCTGAAGCCATACGACGGCAGCCAGAAGCGGCGTCACCGCGCCCTGCCCGCCCAGTGCCCGGCCAACCCAAGTCAGCGCATGCACATAGAGCACCATCAACCCGGCCAGCAGCGCGAAGAGCACAAGCGGCGATTGGAAATAGCTCGGCAGCGCCATGGCGGGCGGCGCGATCACGAAGGTGGCAGAGATGACGAGCGCGTTCAGCGCGGCCACCAAGGCAAGCGACGTCCAGATGACATCATTGCCTAAAGGCAGTTCCGCAATCTGGCGCGCTGCCGCGCGGGGGCTGCGCAGGGTGGTCTGCGCAAGCTGGATCAGGGCGCTGCTCATCTCAGCCCCGCTGCGCGGCGACAAGGCCCGCGATCCAGAACCAAAAGAACACGGCCAACCAGACCACCCCGACGATCTGCGCCTGTAGGCCCGGCCCGATGAACCCAAGCGCGAGCCCCAGCAACAGAAGGATCGGCGCAGAGGCGAGGAGCGACCAAACCAAGGTCAGCCGCACCGCATAACCGCTGAGCCGTTGCCCCGCGAGACGGCTGATCCCCCAGACCATCGCGGCCAAGCCATAGAGCAGCAAGGGCATCAAAAAGATCCAGAAAAACGCGCTCCAATACTGGCGCACCGCGAGCGGCCCGTCCGGATCGAGATGCGCCGCGCGGGCTTGATACGGCGACAGGGCCACGAAGATCAGCAGCCCCGCCATCAGCGCGAACATCAGCACGCGCACCTCGTTGCGTCCCTGCGCAAGCAGCCCCGCCATCACTTTGCCGGGGCCGCGGTAGGTCGCAACGATATCGCTGGTAACAGCCATCAGGCGCTACGACGCTCCAACCACGAGCTGAGACGCGCGGTGATTTCCTCGCGCAGTTCCTCGGCCTCGATCTCCTCCACCGCTTCGGCGAGGAAGGCGAGCGTCAGCAGGTCGGTCGCCTCGGCATGGGACACACCGCGGGCGCGCAGGTAGAACAGCGCCTCCTCGTCGATCGCGCCGGAGGTGGAGCCGTGCGAACAGGCCACATCGTCGGCGTAAATCTCAAGCTCTGGCTTGGCGAGGAACTGGCTGTCGCCATCCAGCAGCAGCGACTGGCTGATCTGGTAGCCATCGGTCTTCTGCGCGCCTTCCTTTACGAGGATCTTGCCTTGGAACACGCCGGTCGCGCCGTTGCGCAGCACCTTCTTGAAGACCTGACGGCTTTCGCAGTTCTCGGCATCATGGGTGATGAAGACCGTGTCATCGTGGTGGAAATCACCATCGCCGACGCAGGCGCCCGCGACATGAGCCGAGGCATCGTCGCCAGTGAGCTCGATCACACATTCGTTGCGCGTCAGCGCGCCGTTCACGGTGACGGTGAAGCTCTTGAACAGCGACTCGGTGCCCAAACGGGTAAAGACATGGGTCGCGGCGCGGCGCTCATGATCGCGGCCCTGTGCGCGCACATGGTGGAAGCGCGCGGTGTCGGCCACCTCGACCTCCATCACGGTGTTGAAGCGCGCGGCGGCGGGGCCGTTTTCCAAAAGCGTGACTTCGGCACCTTTGTCGAGCTTCACAACATGGTGCAACATCGCATCAGAAGTCTCTGATTTGTGTTGATAAACCAGATTGATCGGCTTGCTCGGCGTGCCGGTGACATGGATCAAGACGCCATCGGTCGCAAAGGCGGTGTTCAGCGCCGCCAGCGGGCGTTGCACCGGGGTCTGGCCGTTCTTTTCCAGCGTCCCGTAGAGGTCGCGCGCCCAATGCAGATCGCTGTCCGCCGCGGCCAACCGTTCAATGCTGATGCCTTCGAGCGTGAGGTCATCTGAGGCGTCGGCATCGAACACGCCATCGACGAAGACGATGCGCAGACGCTCGGTGCCGTCGAACAGCGGCGCATCGCCGTGATCAAAGATCGCGGCAGGCTGCGCCTCGGCCTGGGTCAGCGTGTCGGGGCGGGTGAACTTCCAATACTCATCCCGGCGCTGCGGCAGGCCCATGGCGCGGACCCGCGCCAGCGCATCCTCGCGCGCCGCTTGGCTCCAGCCGCCCTGCGGCATGTCGAGCGCTGCGATCATCGCCTCGGTCGGGGTTTCTTTCAGTTGTGCTTCGGCCATTATGCCACCTCGGCAAGGATGTCTGCGTAACCGTTGTTCTCGACTTCGAGCGCGAGCTCAGGACCACCGGTCTTGATGATGCGGCCATCGTGCATGATGTGCACGACGTCGGGTTTGATGTGGTCGAGAAGACGCTGGTAGTGCGTGATGACGAGGAAACCACGGCCCTCGGTGCGCAGGGCGTTCACGCCTTCGGCCACCAGTTTCATCGCGTCAACGTCGAGGCCCGAGTCGGTCTCGTCGAGGATGCACATCTTGGGCTCGAGCATCGCCATCTGCAGAATTTCGTTGCGCTTTTTCTCACCGCCGGAAAAGCCCATGTTCACCGGGCGCTTCAGCATCTCGGCGTCGATCTTCAGATCTTTCGCCTTGGCGCGGATTTCCTTGAGGAAGTCGGCGGCCGAGATTTCCTCTTCGCCGCGCGCCTTGCGCTGTGCGTTCACGGCGGTGCGCAGGAAGGTCATGTTGCCGACGCCGGGGATTTCCACCGGGTACTGGAAGGCGAGGAAGAGGCCCGCCGCGGCGCGCTCTTCGGGTTCCAGTTCGAGGATGTCTTCGCCTTCGAGTGTGGCGGAGCCTTCGGTGACCTCGTAGCCGTCCTTGCCCGAGAGCACGTAGCTCAGCGTGGACTTGCCCGAGCCGTTCGGCCCCATGATGGCGTGGACCTTGCCGGCCTCGACTTCCAGATCGACGCCCTTGAGGATCTGCTTGTCCTCTTCTTCCAGTTTCACCTGCAGGTTCTTGATGCTCAGCATTTCGGTCTCCTTCTGGCGCGCCTTGCGCCGCAATTCATGCTATTTCAGTGTTGTCTCAGGGGCTTGCCCCTGCGTGTTAAAGTTCATGCCGCCCCCTGACGGGCGCAGAGCGCGGCGGGAAAGCTGTCTTTCAGCGCGGCGCGGCAGGCATTGATGCCGTCTTGGTAGGTCAGCGGCGCGTCGGGTTTGGGTGCCGCCGGAATATCGGCCAAGGCAATCGGCGCGCGCATGTCGCGCCCCACGGAGGCGGCGTAGTCGTGAAACTTCAGCCGCCCCTGCCCCTCGGGCGCCACCCAAGTGTTGGCCACGCCGTAAGCATCCGCCGTGATCAGCCCGTGCAGCGACGAGGCAAAGACATGGGCGCAGGCCGCGATGGCGGCACAGACCTGCTCCACCGGATCGCGCGGGTCGATCAGCACATAGGCGCTGTCGGAGGCGACGAGGTCCAGCAGGTCGGGATCGTCCGCCAGCGTGTGATGCGGCACGATGCCGATCTTGTCGCCGCGTGATCCCTCGCCGGGCAGCACCTCGTTCACCAAAAGCCCCGGATCACCGAAAGCCTCGGTCTCGACCCCCAATAGCGCCGCCGTCACCGGCCCGCGCAGCAGGGCAATCTCGATGTTCTTCAAGAACGCACGGCCCCCGGCGGGACGCAGCAACCCGCTGCCCCAGATCACCGGCTTGGCTCCCGCACGCGCCGTGTCGTAGTTCCGCCGCACGATCTGCAAAAGCGAGCCGAGACCAAAGACATCCGCCTCACCGACCGACGCATGCTCCACCCGCCGCCCCGAGACATGGCTCAAGATCAGCGGGCTCAGCGCATCGCCGAAATTCGGCTGCGCCTTCCACCAATGCAGGCGGAGGGGGGTATGCGCCGCGTCAAGGCTCATCAGCCGACGGAACCTTCCAGCGAGATCGCGACCAACGCCTGGGCTTCCATGGCGAACTCCATCGGCAGCGCTTGCAGCACGTCCTTGCAGAAACCGTTGACCACCAGCGCCACGGCCTCTTCCTCGTCCATGCCGCGCGAGCGGCAATAGAACATCTGGTCGTCGTCCACCTTGGAGGTGGTCGCCTCGTGCTCAACGCGGCTCGAGTTGTTCTTCACCTCGATATAGGGCACTGTATGCGCCCCGCATTCCGAGCCGATCAACAGGCTGTCACACTGGGTATAGTTGCGCGATTCCTTGGCCTTGGGGTGCATCGAGACGAGGCCACGGTAGGTGTTCTGTGCCTTGCCGGCCGAGATGCCCTTGGACACAATCCGCGACTTGGTGCGCTTGCCGAGATGCACCATCTTGGTGCCGGTGTCGGCCTGCTGCATGTTGTTGGCGATGGCGATAGAGTAGAACTCGCCCTGGCTGTCGTCGCCGCGCAGGATGCAGGACGGGTATTTCCAAGTCACGGCCGAGCCGGTCTCGACCTGCGTCCACATCACCTTCGCGCGGTCGCCGCGGCAATCGGCGCGCTTAGTCACGAAGTTGTAGATACCGCCCTTGCCGTCCTCGTCACCGGGGTACCAGTTCTGGACGGTGGAGTATTTCACTTCCGCGTCTTCCTCGACGATGATCTCGACCACGGCGGCGTGCAACTGACTCTCGTCGCGCTGCGGCGCGGTGCAACCTTCGAGGTAGCTCACGTAAGAGCCCTTGTCGGCGATGATCAGCGTGCGTTCGAACTGGCCGGTGTTCTCGGCGTTGATGCGGAAATAGGTCGACAGTTCCATCGGGCAGCGCACGCCCGGCGGGACATAGACGAAGGACCCGTCGGAGAAGACGGCGGAGTTCAGCGTCGCGTAGAAGTTGTCCGACACCGGTACGACCGAGCCGAGGTACTTCTTCACCAGATCAGGGTATTCGCGGATCGCCTCGGAAATCGAGCAGAAGATCACGCCGGCCTTCTTCAACTCTTCCTGGAAGGTTGTGCCAACGGAGACTGAATCGAACACCGCGTCCACCGCCACCTTGCGGCCCTCGGCAGGCGCATCCTCGGCGCCTTCGACACCGGCAAGGATCATCTGCTCCTTCAGCGGGATGCCGAGCTTCTCATAGGTCGCCAGCAGCTTCGGATCGACCTCGTCGAGCGACTTGGGCTTCTCGGCCATGCTCTTCGGACGGGCATAGTAATATTGTTCCTGAAAGTCGATTTCAGGATAATCCACCATCGCCCAATCCGGCTCTTCCTTGCTGAGCCAACGGTTGTAAGCTTCAAGCCGCCATTCGGTCATCCACTCAGGCTCGCCGTTCTTCTCCGAGATCAGCTTCACGATCTCCGGCGTCAGCCCTTTGGGCGCGTATTCCATCTCGATGTCAGTGGACCAGCCGTATTTATACTTGCCGCCGACTTCGCGCACGGCATCCACGGTTTCCTGGTCAACGCCTTCCTTGACGCCATCATTCTCTTTCAGGGTCATATTTTCCAAGGTTTCAGTTCCTTTCCGTGGCGGCGCTCAGGCGGCCCGCGTTTCGTGCTTTTTCAATTTGGCGGTCCAGCTCGTGGCGAACCGCAGGATATCTTCCCGGGTGGTGTCGAGGCCCAGCGACACCCGGATCGCGCTGGCGGCCTGTGTTTCATCAAAGCCCATGGCGCGCAATACGGCACTGGCGCGCACCTTGCCGCTGGAACAGGCCGACCCCGCCGAAATGGCAAAACCGGCAAGGTCCATCTGCATCACTTGGGTCTCGCCCTTCCAGCCGGGCGTGATGATACAAGAGGTGTTGGGCAGGCGCTGAGCGCCTTTCCCTACAAAAATAGTCAGACTTGTGGCATCCGCAAGGGTCGCTTCCAGCAAATCACGCTGTTCTGCCACCTCTTCCCAACGCCCCGCAGCCAGATCGGCCGCCGCCGCCTCAGCCGCCGCGCCGAACCCTGCAATGGCGGGGATATTCTCGGTTCCCGAACGGCGGCCCATCTCCTGCCCGCCGCCGCGCAGCAGCGCATGTTCGGCCAGATCAATGCCGCGTTTGACGATCAAGGCGCCGATCCCCTTGGGCCCGCCCAGCTTATGCGCCGAGACAAGGATGAAATCCGCGCCCGAGGTCGCCATTTTGAACCGGGTCTTGCCGAGCGCCTGGACCGCATCGACCAGCACATAGGGCGTGCGCTCCATCGCCCAACATTGCTGCGCCAAAGGCATGGTCTGCTGCAACACACCCGTCTCGCTGTTCGCGGCCTGTAGGGCCACAACATCGGCCCCCGCCGCAGCGGTCAGGTCACCGTCCCAAACACCCTCCGCGTCGACGCCCAAACGCGCCGCCTGCCCCCAAGACAGAACCGCGTCATGTTCCACCGCTGAGGTCACAACCCGCGCCCCCATCGCAGCCGCAAGCGCCGCCGCCTCGGTCGCACCGGAGGTAAAGATCACATCGACCGGATCACAGCCCACAAGCCCCGCCACCTGCACCCGCGCGCGCTCGACCACGGCCTTGGCCGCACGCCCCTCGGCATGGACCGAAGATGGGTTGCCGGGCAGGTCCATCGCCGCAATCATCGCCGCGCGCGCCTCCGCCCGCAGCGGCGTGGTCGCGTTATGGTCAAGGTAGACCCGCATCCTTCATCCTTTTCCAAATACCGCGGGGGTCCGGGGGCAGCGCCCCCGAAATTCCACATCACCACCTGCACAGACCACAGCCGCCAAAGCGCCCCCGTTGCCCAAAACCACCCTCATGACTCATCCACCACGGCAAAGAGGGTCGGCACCGCCGGACAGGGGGCCAGCTCATTCTCAACCACATCCGAAAGGCGCGTCTGGTGCAGGAAAACATAAACATGCGCGCTCAGCCCCTGCCAGAGCCGGTTGGTCAGCGATTGCGCCCGGCTGCCCGACAAACCGCCCGAGGCGCCCGCCCCCTTGTGCATCGCATCCACCGTCTCATCCACCGCCGCCAGCACATCGACCACGCGAATATCCGCCGCCGGACGCGCCAAACGATACCC
Source organism: Sulfitobacter sp. 1A12056 (assembly GCF_043558125.1). Lineage (NCBI taxonomy): Bacteria > Pseudomonadati > Pseudomonadota > Alphaproteobacteria > Rhodobacterales > Roseobacteraceae > Sulfitobacter > Sulfitobacter sp. 1A12056. The sequence goes on from NZ_JBIFFY010000001.1 coordinate 661,278, forward strand.
GCCGCCCGGACCCCGGACAGAGGTCACCAATTCGGCCCGGCGCAGCTTGACGAACAACTGCTCCAGATAGGGCAAAGAGACCGACTGCCGCTCGGCAATGTCGCCCAGAGACACCAAGGTGCCGTCGGGTTGCAGGGCAATATCGGCCAAAGCGACCATCGCGTAGCGCCCTTTGGTAGATAGCTTCATCGTCTCACCCTCACCCGCCGCGCCATTTGATTGACGTGGGCGGCTTAAATGCCTAAGTCCAAAGACTGATCCACGCGACACTGCGCGGAACCAGATTAGAACCGTTCTAAGGTGGCCTAGCGAATTCGTCAACTATTCGCGGCGATCTTTGAACCCCTAGACAGGGATACCCATGCCCGAGGTTATTTTTCCCGGACCCGAAGGCCGCCTTGAAGGCCGCTACCACCCCCAAAAAGAACGTGACGCCCCGATTGCCATCGTGCTCCATCCGCATCCGCAGTTCGGCGGGACGATGAATCACAAGGTCGTCTATAACCTGCACTATGCGTTCTACAACATGGGTTTCACCGTGTTGCGGTTCAACTTCCGCGGCGTGGGCCGCAGTCAGGGTGAGTACGACCAGGGCATCGGCGAATTGTCCGATGCGGCCTCGGCGCTCGACTACCTGCAATCGATGAACAACAACTCCAAGCATTGCTGGGTTGCGGGTTTCTCCTTTGGCGCATGGATCGGGATGCAACTGCTGATGCGCCGGCCTGAGATTACGGGCTTCATCTCGGTCTCTCCGCCTGCGAATATGTACGACTTTTCCTTCCTCGCGCCCTGCCCGGCCTCGGGTCTGGTGATCAACGGCACCGCCGACCGCGTGGCGCCGCCCGCCGATACCACGAACCTCGTCAGCAAGCTGCACGAGCAAAAGGGCATCACGATCACCCATCAAGAGATCGAAGGCGCCGGGCATTTCTTTGAAGAGCCGCATATGGAAACGCTGATCACCTCGACCAGCGACTATGTCAAACGCCGCCTGACGGAATCCACACGCTGATGGCGGACGCGGTCGTCACCCAACTGGCCAATAAATTGGCCGAGGAATGTCTCGCCGTACAGGCCGAGACGGGCGAAGACCGCTTGTTCATGGAAGTCGGCGAGGTGCTGGGCGCCTCGTCGCAAACACTGGAAGAAGCCTTTCTCACCGCCGTTCGCACCCGGATGGCGAACGACAAGGCCCGCGCCTTTCTGGCGCGCAAGCTGCGCGATCATCGCGGTAAGGGCGGCGCATGACAGAGCGGCTGGACAAGCAGATCGCCTTTCTGAACGAGGCCGACAAGCTGAAAACCGTGCTGCGCGGCACCACCCTATGCGATGCCAGCCGGGCGGAAAACTCTGCCGAACATTCGTGGCATCTAACGCTCTATGCACTGGTGCTGGCCGATCAGGCAGGCCCAGAGGTCGACATCAACCGCGTCATCAAGATGCTGATCCTGCACGACCTTGTCGAGATCGACGCGGGCGACAATCCGATCTTTGGCGACTATGACGCCGCAGAGATGGAAGCGCAGGAACAAATCGCCGCCGACCGCATCTTTGGCCTGCTGCCCGGCGATCTGCGTGATGACCTGCGCAGTATTTGGGAAGAGTTCGAGGCCGCCGAAAGCCCTTCTGCCCGCTTTGCCAAATCGCTCGACCGGTTCCAGCCGCCGATGCAGAACCTCGCCTCCGGCGGCGGAAGCTGGACCGATTACAACGTCTCAGAAGCGCAGATCGAAGAGAAGGTCGGCCGCAAGATCGCCATCGGCGCCCCTGCCCTTTGGTCTTATGCCCGCGCCCGCATCGGCAGCTTTTTTGCCGGGGTCGGCGCCTGACCGCGACCATCGGCATACCATGGTATACGATCTTTCTCTTTGGCCCCGAATAGGCTAAAGCACGGCCAAACGCACCCTTAAACAGAGGAATTCGTCATGTCGAAGATCAAGGTAGAAAACCCCATCGTCGAACTCGACGGCGATGAGATGACCCGGATCATCTGGGATTTCATTAAAAAGAAGTTAATCACGCCCTATCTTGACGTTGACCTGAAGTATTACGACCTCGGCATCGAAGTACGGGACGAGACTGACGACCAGATCACCGTCGACGCGGCCCATGCGATCCGCGAACATGGCGTCGGCGTGAAATGCGCCACGATCACACCTGACGAGGCGCGGGTTGAGGAGTTCGGCCTCAAGCGCATGTACCGCAGCCCCAACGGCACCATCCGCAACATCCTCGGCGGCGTGATCTTCCGCGAACCGATCATCTGCCGCAACGTGCCGCGCCTCGTGCCGGGCTGGACGCAACCGATCGTGGTTGGCCGCCATGCCTTCGGCGACCAATACCGCGCCACTGATTTCCGCTTCCCCGGCAAAGGCAAGCTGACCATCAAATTCGTCGGCGATGATGGTGAGACCATCGAGAAGGAGGTCTTTGACGCGCCGTCGGCTGGCGTCACCATGGCGATGTACAACCTCGACGATTCGATCCGCGATTTCGCGCGCGCGTCCTTCAACTACGGTCTGAACCGTGGCTGGCCGGTCTATCTCTCGACCAAGAACACGATCCTGAAGGCCTATGACGGGCGGTTCAAAGACCTGTTCCAAGAGATTTTCGATGCGGAATTCGCCGAGGACTTCAAGAAGAAGAACATCTGGTACGAGCACCGCCTGATCGACGACATGGTCGCCTCGGCGATGAAATGGTCGGGCGGCTATGTCTGGGCCTGCAAGAACTACGACGGCGACGTGCAGTCGGACACCGTGGCGCAGGGTTTCGGCTCACTGGGGCTGATGACCTCGCAACTGATGACGCCGGACGGCAAAATCGTCGAGGCCGAGGCCGCCCATGGCACCGTCACGCGCCATTACCGCCAGCACCAGAAGGGCGAGGAGACCTCGACCAACTCCATCGCCTCGATCTACGCTTGGACCGGCGGGTTGAAGCACCGGGGCAAGCTGGACGAGAACACCGCGCTGATCAACTTCGCCGAGACGCTGGAGAAGGTCGTGGTGGATACGGTGGAATCGGGTTTCATGACCAAGGACCTCGCCCTGCTGGTGGGGCCGGATCAGGGTTGGCTGACGACCATGGGGTTCTTGGAGAAGGTGGATGAGAACCTGAACAAGGCGCTGGCGGGCTAAGCCTGTCGGATGTGTGGAATGACAGAGGGCCGCAGCGATGCGGCCTTTTTTCGCTTTTGCCGCCCGGCCCGGAATCAAGCCGTAGGCGCCGGGCCATCGCCTGCCCGCCCGTCACGCCGGAGGCGTGCCGCTATAAAGGGGGCGCACCTTCGGTGCGACCGGGTAGGCGATTTGGTTAGGCTGGGCGTGACCTCGCGGAACGCACAACATTGCTGAGCCATAAAGTGGCACGAGGCCACCTTAGATCGCCCACCCGCGGGCAGGCGCCGGCCCTCATCGCGAAACTGGAGCCGCGCTGGCCCTCACTGCCCGCGATTATGCGTCCGCGCGTAAAGCTTCGCGATGATCCCACTCGCCGTCTTCTCGAACAGGCACGGGATCAGCGCATGCACCAGCGCCGCGCCAGCTGCCGCAAACAGCAGCCCCGAAAACTTCAGCGCGAAGGCCATATGCTCCAGAAACGTCTCATCCACCTTGGCGGGATGGTCGAGGAAGATGCGTGCGATCATGGGAAACTCCTGTCTCTGCCTTTCCCCCACCCTAGCCGAGCCTGCTTGTGACGTTGTCTCAAATCACGCCCGACAACCGCTTGTGCGTGAGAAAATTTCCCACCAAACTAGCACCATGACAACACTTGATGAGATAGACCGCCGCATATTGGTCGAACTGCAACGCGACGCCAGCCAATCCCTTGAGGCGCTTGGCGCGGCGGTCCACCTGTCGCGCAATGCCTGCTGGCGCCGCATCCGGGCGCTGGAAAAGGCCGGCGTGATCAAGAACCGGGTCACGCTCTTGGACGCGGCGAAACTCGGCCTTGGGCTTAGCGTCTTTATCCAAGTCCGCACCAACGCCCATGCGCCCGACTGGCTTGAGAAGTTCTCCCGCGCCACCGCCGCCATGCCCGAAATCCTCGGCGTCTACCGAATGACCGGTGATCTGGATTATTTGATCCGGGCGCGCGTTCGGGATATGGCGGGATATGATCGCCTCTATCAGGACCTGATCCGCCGGGTGCCGCTATCGGATGTTTCGGCCAGTTTCGTGATGGAGGAGATCAAGGAAACCACCGAACTCCCGCTCTGAGGAAGATCGAGATGCATTACCTGTGGCTCATCATCGCCGTGGTGGCGGAAACCCTTGGCACGACCGCGGTGCAGGCTTCGCATCAGTTCACCCGGCTCTGGCCTTCGGTGGCGGTGGTGGTCTTCTACATGATCTCTTTCTACTGCATGTCGCTGGCGCTGAAGGTCATGCCGGTCGGGATCGTCTATGCCTTTTGGGCCGGTCTGGGCATCGTGCTGATCGCGATTATCGGTTTCGTGCTTTTCGGCCAACGGCTGGACCTGCCCGCTGTCCTCGGCCTTTTGCTGATCATCAGCGGCATTCTGGTCATCCACCTCTTTTCGAACAGCGCCACCCACTAAGGCTGCACCAGTGGCACAGCTTCGCGCAGTAAGGGGGGCGTCACGGCATTAGGGCTAGCAATTGTAGCCGGGGCGCGGTATGGGCGGCGCAATTATACGCGCAGCTTCAGGTTGGCGCGTCCCTCCCCTATCCAAAGGCTGACTTAATGGACCTGCGCAACATCGCAATCATCGCCCACGTCGACCACGGCAAGACGACGCTGGTGGACGAGCTTCTGAAACAATCCGGCACCTACCGTGAAAACCAGGCGACCACCGAGCGCGCCATGGACAGCAACGATCTGGAGCGTGAGCGCGGCATCACCATCTTCGCCAAGCCAACCTCCGTCGTCTGGAACGACACCCGCATCAACATCGTCGACACGCCGGGCCACGCCGACTTCGGCGGCGAGGTCGAGCGCATCCTGTCGATGGTCGACGGTGTGGTGCTTCTGGTGGACGCCGCCGAAGGCCCGATGCCCCAGACCAAATTCGTGACCTCCAAGGCGTTAAAACTGGGCCTGCGCCCGATCGTCGTGCTGAACAAGGTCGACAAGCCGGATGCCGAACCTGATCGCGCGCTGGATGAGTGTTTCGACCTTTTCGCCAGCCTCGACGCCACCGACGAACAGCTCGAATTCCCGCATATGTATGCCTCTGGCCGCTCCGGCTGGGCGGATGCCGAACTTGACGGGCCGCGCAAAGACCTCTCTGCACTGTTCGACCTGATCCTTGATCACGTCCCCGCGCCGAAGCAGATCGAAAACGCCGACAAGCCCTTCACGATGCTGGCCACGACGCTCGGCGGTGACCCGTTCCTGGGCCGCCTGCTGACCGGTCGTGTCGAAACCGGCACCCTGAAAGCGGGCCAAACCGTTAAGGCTATGTCGCGCGACGGCACCCAGATCGAGACTTTCCGCGCCACCAAAATCCTTGCCTTCCGCGGGCTGGAACAGACCGCTATCGACGTGGCCGAAGCCGGTGACATCGTCTCCATCGCGGGCATGGCCAAGGCCACCGTGGCCGATACGCTGGCCGATCCTTCGGTGAACGAAGCGATCCCGGCGCAGCCGATCGACCCGCCCACCATCACCGTCACCTTCGGCATCAACGACAGCCCACTTGCAGGCCGTGACGGCAAGAAGGTGCAATCCCGCGTGATCCGCGAGCGTCTGCTGAAAGAGGCGGAAAGCAACGTGGCGATCAAAATCTCCGACACGCCGGGCGGTGAGGCTTTCGAAGTCGCAGGCCGCGGCGAATTGCAGATGGGCGTTCTGATCGAGAACATGCGCCGTGAGGGGTTCGAGCTGTCGATCTCCCGCCCGCAGGTGCTGTTCCAAGAGATCGACGGCGTGCGCCATGAGCCGATCGAAGAAGCCACCATCGACGTGGATGACGAATACTCCGGCGCGGTGATCGAGAAAATCACCGGCACCCGCAAGGGCGAACTGGTCGAGATGAAACCAGCCGGCGCCGGCAAGACCCGGATCATCGCCCATGTCCCCTCGCGCGGGCTCATCGGCTATCACGGTGAATTCCTGACCGATACCCGCGGCACCGGCGTGTTGAACCGCGTCTTCCACGGCTGGGCGCCGCACAAGGGTCCGATCCCGGGCCGCCGCGCGGGCGTGCTGATCTCGATGGAGAACGGCACCTCGGTCGCTTACGCGCTGTGGAACCTCGAAGAGCGCGGCAAGATGATGATCGGCGCGCAGGCGGACGTCTACACCGGCATGATCATCGGCGAGCACAGCCGCGACAACGATCTGGAAGTGAACCCGCTGAAGGGCAAGAAGCTGACCAACGTGCGAGCCTCGGGCACCGATGACGCGGTGCGCCTGACCCCGCCGATGACGCTGAGCCTTGAAGAGGCGATTGCCTATATCGACGACGACGAGCTGGTCGAAGTGACCCCGAACGCCGTGCGCCTGCGTAAGCGTTACCTCGACCCGCATGAGCGCAAGCGGATGGCAAAAGCCAGCTAAGCTACGGTAAATCAAAACAAAACGGCAGCGCATTTTACGATGCGCTGCCGTTTTCATATCCGGGGCTCGGAGACCTCGCGGCGTTAAGTATCGCTTTCCTCGCGATCGATATGCCCACGCCTCGCCAAACTCAACGCCGCAATCAGGCAAAGGATGGCCCAAGCCCCGCCGCCAAGCCAGCCCGCCGCCACATCCGTCGGCCAATGCACCCCCATATAGACCCGGCTGATCCCAACGAGCAGCGTGAGCAGGACGGCAACCGCCAGCGTATAGACCTTGAGCGCCCAGCGTTTCTGCGCCCGCGCCACCATCGCGCCAAGGGTAAGGTAAGCCACCGCCGCCATCATCGAATGCCCCGAGGGGAAGCTTGCCGTATGCACGAGTGAGCCATGCGGCACGAGGTCAGGGCGCGGACGGTCGAAAAACTCCTTGGCGATGCTGCTCAGCACGATGCCCCCGCCAACGGTGGCGAGGATGTAAAGCGCGGTCGACCACCGCCGTTGCAGCAGGAAAAAAAGCGAGACGACGACGGTCGTCAGTACCAGCACCGCGACCCCGCCCAACGCCGTCAAATCGCGGCCAATTTCCTCCACCCACCACGGGCCGATGGGATCGGACAGGTCGCCGGGCGTGCGCAAGAACAACAGGATGTCACGGTCAAGGCTGCTGGTGCTGCCTTCGACGACCTCTTCAGTCAGTTCGGCCAATGTCCAAACGGCTGTGATCGAAAGCCCCATCAGAGCCAATGTCGTCACCTCCACATGGCGGCGGCACCATTGGGCGAAAGCGGATAGTCGGTCGAAGTTCATGAGGGATCAACCACCCTCCCCTTAGAAGGTTCCGCCCCGGCAATGCAAGACGCCCCGCCTGTCATTCAGGCGGGGCGTTTCAGGATCATTCGTCGGTTTCGACGATCATTAGTTCACGCTCGGAGGCTCCGCGCGCATGGCTCAACGCCGCTTGATAAGCATCGGAATGGTAACATTTTTCGGCTGTTTCGACATCGGGGAAACGCGCCACCACGTTGCGCGGTCGCTCTTTACCCTCAAGCTGAACGAACCGCCCGCCGCGGGCGATGAACTTACCGCCATGTGCCGCAATGGCCTCGGTGGCGCCGGCGGCGTATTTCTTATACGCCTCCTCATCGGTGACGGTAACATGTGCAATCCAAAGTGCGCCCATGGGCCTTATCCTTTCAAGATGTTCTCAGCCGCGGCAATCGCCGCCTCGGCATTCTCCGCCGAAGCGCCGCCCCCCTGCGCCATGTCGGGACGGCCACCGCCGCCCTTACCGCCCAGTTCGGCCACCGCCGCTTTCACCATGTCGACCGCCGAGAGACGATCTGTCAAATCCTTCGTCACACCGCCTGCGACTGCGGCCTTGCCGCCGGTGTCGGCGATCAACAAAACCGCGCCTGAGCCGAGCTTGGCCTTATGTTCATCCACCAGACCCGGCAGGTCTTTGCCCGTGATTCCGCTCAGCACTTGGCCTACGAATTTCACGCCGCTCACCTCGCGCGCTTCGGGCGCAGCCGCGCCGCCGCCCGACATCGCTAATTCACGACGCAGTTGCGCCACTTCGTTGGTCAAGCTGCGACGTTCGTCCAACAATGCACGCACCCGTTCCGGCACGTCACTGGCCGAGGTTTTCAACTCCGCCGCGACCCGGCTCAGCGCCGCCTCCTGTTCGCGCAGCCATGCCAAAGCCTCGGTCCCGGTCAGCGCTTCGATCCGGCGGATGCCCGCGCTGCTCGCGCTATCTCCCAAAAGGACGAAGGCGCCGATATCGCCTGTCTGCCGCACATGGGTGCCGCCGCAAAGCTCCAGCGAATAGGTTGACTTGTCGCTGCCCTTGCCGGACCCTTCCAACTGCCCCATCGAGACGACACGCACCTCGTCGCCATATTTCTCACCAAAGAGCGCCTGCGCCCCCATGGCGCGCGCATCGTCCGGCGTCATAATCCGGGTCTCAACCGGCGTGTTTTGGCGGATGTAATCATTCACCTCACGCTCGACTTGGCTCAACTCTTCCTGCGTCAACCCCTTGGCATGGGAGAAGTCAAACCGCAGACGATCATGCGCATTCAGCGAACCGCGCTGCGAGACATGGTCCCCAAGCGCGTTGCGCAGGGCCTCATGCAGCAAGTGCGTGGCCGAGTGGTTGGCGCGGATGGCACTGCGCCGCAAACGATCCACCTCAAGAACAGCGGTCTGCCCCGGCTTCACCTCGCCTTCGACCACATGGCCGAAATGCACGAAAACGCCCGCCGATTTCCGCGTATCGGTCACGTTCACGATACCGGTCTGCGTCCGGATCACGCCGGTATCGCCGACCTGCCCGCCGCTTTCCGCATAAAACGGTGTCTGGTTCAGCGCGACCTGCACGTCGCTGCCCACTGCGGCTGTTTCGACCTGATCACTGCCCTGCACCAAGGCGACGATCTGCCCCTCAGCACTTTCGGTGTCATAGCCCAAAAACTCGGTCACGCCGCTTTTGTCGGCCACATCGAACCAAACGGTAGCATCCGCAGCCTCGCCGGAGCCGGCCCAAGCCGCACGGGCCTTGGCCTTCTGCGCCGCCATCGCCTTGTCGAACCCCTCGGTATCGACCGCACGGCCCTTCTCGCGCAGCGCATCCTGCGTCAGATCAAGTGGGAAGCCATATGTATCATAAAGTTTAAATGCCGCCTCCCCCGGCAGGGTCGCCCCCTCGGGCAAACCGCTCAACTCATCATCCAGCAGCTTCAGACCGCGATCCAGCGTTTGGCGGAAACGGGTTTCCTCCAACAGCAAAGTCTCACGGATAAGCGATTGCGCCTGCCCCAACTCAGGGTAAGCCGCGCCCATCTGCTGCACCAAGGATGGTACCAGCTGATGCATTAAAGGATCCTTAACGCCGAGCAGATGCGCATGGCGCATGGCGCGCCGCATGATCCGGCGCAGCACATATCCACGGCCCTCGTTGGAAGGCATTACCCCATCGGCAATCAGGAAGGAGGTCGACCGCAGGTGATCCGCGATCACCCGGTGATGGGTCTTGCCCGGCCCGTCGGGATCGGTCGAAGACGCATGGGCGCTCGCCTCGATCAGGTTGCGCATGAGGTCGGTGGCATAGTTGTCATTCGTGCCCTGCAACAACGCGGCCACCCGTTCGATCCCCATCCCGGTATCGATCGACTGGTTGGGCAGCGGCTGGCGCGTGCCGTCTTCGAACTGCTCGTATTGCATGAAAACGAGGTTCCAGATCTCGACGAAACGGTCACCGTCTTCCTCGGGCGATCCCGGAGGGCCACCCCAAATGTGATCGCCGTGATCATAGAAAATCTCGGTACAGGGCCCGCAGGGGCCGGTGGGTCCAGCGGACCAGAAGTTATCATCCGTCGCGATGCGAATGATGCGCTCATCCGGCAGTCCGGTATGCGCCTTCCAGATCTTAACCGCCTCTTCATCGGTATGGTACACTGTGACCAAAAGGCGGTTCGGGTCGATGCCGAACTCCTTGGTCAGCAGGTCCCAAGCAAAGGGGATCGCTTCGGCCTTGAAGTAATCGCCAAAGCTGAAATTTCCGAGCATCTCGAAAAACGTGTGATGCCGCGCGGTATAGCCGACATTGTCGAGGTCATTGTGCTTGCCGCCCGCCCGCACACATTTCTGCGCCGATGTGGCACGGCTGTAATCGCGCGTCTCGACCCCGGTGAAGAGGTTCTTGAACTGAACCATACCGGCCGCGGTGAACATCAATGTCGGGTCGTTGCGCGGCACCAGCGGGCTGGAGGGCACGATCTGATGCCCCTGCGCATCGAAATAATTCAGAAAAGTTGAGCGAATTTCATTCAGCGTCTTCATGGCGAGGCCTTCCGGGGCAGATTTGATCGGTCCCAAATACCCCTCAGCCCCGGCGCTGTCCACCGTTCCCGCTCATGAAAAAGGGGCGCAGCCTTTGGCCACGCCCCTTCGTAAATTCAAATTGTCAAAGCAGGTTAAGCTTCGAGAATATCCGCGTCGTCACCGCCGGAGCCTTCGAAGTCCAACCCGTGGGCCGCGCGGATCTTATCTTCGATCTCCGACGCCATGGCAGTGTTCTGTTTCAGGAAGTTCTTAGCGTTCTCACGCCCCTGCCCGATCCGCTCATCCCCATAGCTGAACCACGAGCCGGATTTATCGACCACACCGGCCTTCACCCCAAGGTCCAGCAACTCGCCCATTTTGGAGATGCCTTCGCCATACATGATATCGAATTCGACCTGTTTGAAAGGCGGCGCGACCTTGTTCTTGACGATCTTGACCTTCGTCGCGTTGCCAACAACCTCGTCTCGGTCCTTCAGGGCGCCGATCCGGCGGATGTCGAGACGGACGGAGGAGTAGAATTTCAGCGCGTTACCGCCAGTGGTGGTCTCAGGAGAGCCGAACATCACGCCGATCTTCATCCGGATTTGGTTGATAAAGATAACCATACAATTGGACCGGCTGATTGACCCGGTGAGTTTGCGCATCGCCTGGCTCATCAAACGGGCCTGAACACCGACATTGCTGTCGCCCATCTCACCTTCAAGCTCAGATTTCGGCGTCAGGGCCGCGACGGAGTCGACGATCACCATATTGACCGCGCCAGAGCGTACCAGCGTATCGGTGATCTCAAGCGCCTGTTCACCCGTGTCGGGCTGGGAGATCAACAGCTCGTCGATGTCCACGCCAAGCTTTTTCGCATATTGCGGATCAAGTGCATGTTCCGCGTCGACAAAGGCGCAAACGCCCCCCGCCTTCTGCTGCTCTGCCACGCAGTGCAGGGTCAGAGTTGTCTTACCCGAGGATTCCGGGCCATAAATCTCAATGATACGCCCCATCGGCAAGCCGCCGATGCCAAGCGCAATATCAAGGCCAAGCGAGCCTGTGGAGCTGGCTTTGATATCCTGGATCGCCCCTTCGGCCCCCAGTTTCATAATCGACCCTTTGCCGAACTGACGTTCGATCTGGGCCAGCGCGCTGTCGAGCGCCTTTTGCTTTTCTGCGGTTTTCTTGCTGTCCATCGTCAAAAGATCTGCCGTTGCCATTAGGTTCATTCCTTAGTGTCACAGTGGCGCCCCGGCGGCAATCGCCTGCGCGCTGCGCCGCTTATGTTCCTCTAATGTTCCATATGAGGGTAAATGTGGAACATTTCAATGACTTTGTTTGTCCTTTATGTTTTGGCGAGAATGGTAAAGAAATGGTTTACCCGAACCAGAAAGGGCCGCCTGCAGCCCAAGGTAAGACGCAATTGATTGTTTTTTTTAAAGAACGGCTGGCTTTTCTGTCGGTCCCAAAGACCGGAACCACGGCCTATGAGAAAGCACTGGCGCCGCGGGCGGACATGGTGATTTCCGATCCGCCCATGCTGAAGCATGCGCCTGTTTATCGCTATAATCGTTTCATTCGGCCAATGTTTCTAAAGGTTTGCGATGCCGAGCTTGAGCTGATGGCAGTGATGCGCGAACCGATCTCTTGGCTGGGCAGTTGGTATCGCTATCGGCAGCGCCCCTTCATGAAGGGCAAGCCGAACAACACCTTCGGGATCACTTTCGACGAATTCGTTCTCGCCTATATGAAGGGCGACAAGCCGGGCTTCGCCGATGTGGGGAGCCAGCTGAAGTTCATGGAGACCCAACCGAACGGCACCGGGATCACTCACCATTTCCGCTATGAAGATCAGACGCGGCTCCGTCGCTTTTTGGAAGAGCGGCTCGACGTGACGCTGACCTTGGGGCAGGAGAATGTCTCTCCCAAGATGGAGCTGGCGCTTTCCCCGAATGTGGAAAAACGCTTTCGCCGTAAGTTCGCGGCGGAGTTTGAGCTTTACGAGTCGATTACATAACCCTGCCCCAGGCGATGCTTAATGTAGCTGATTGTGGACCGTTGTGGTCAGGTCGGTGAGAGAGAAGGGTTTGGGCAGGAAGACAGAATTCGGAATTTTCGACTGTTCCTGACCGAAGTTATCCTCCGCATAGCCGGAGACGAAAACAACCCGCACATCCGGGCGTTGTTTGAGCGCTTGGCGCACCCAGCTTGGCCCATCCATGCCGGGCATAACGACGTCTGTTACGAATACATCGATATCCAAATCCTTATCTTCGAGCATCTTTAACGCGGCTTCGGCGGATTCGGCTTCGAGCACCGTGTAGCCGCGGAGCCGTAATGCGCGGCTTGCGAAGGCGCGCACGGGCGCTTCATCCTCCACCAGAAGGATCACCCCGTCGGACCGCTGAAGCGGGCTTTGATCCGGCGATGCCGGGGGCTTTTTCGCGACCGCAGTGGGCTGGCCCTCCAGCACGGGGAAGTAGAGGGTAAAACATGTGCCCCTGCCCAACTCACTGTCGATAAAGATGAAACCGCCCGTTTGTTTGACGATACCATAGGCAGTGGAGAGGCCAAGGCCGGTGCCCTCGCCGGTTCGCTTGGTGGTGAAGAACGGCTCGAACACCTTTTGCAGCTTATCCTTCGGAATGCCCGTGCCATCGTCATGCACCTGCACCGTGACGTAGCGGCCTGCTGGCACGCTGACCCGATCTCTTTCAAGTGGTTGGTCGAGGGCCGTCACCTCGGTCACGATACGGATCTCGCCCCCGGCGGGCATGGCATCGCGGGCGTTGACGACAAGGTTCATCAAAACCTGCTCCAACTGGCGTTTATCCGCCCGGATCGGCGCAAGTACCGGGTCATGACTGAGGGTCAGCGTTACTTTTTCGCCCACCAGTCGGTTCAGCAAATGCGTGAGATCGGCGAGGGTATCGCGCATGTCGAGCGTCTCTGGCCGGAGGGTTTGTTTGCGCGAAAAGGCGAGGAGTTGCCCCACAAGCGCGGCCGCCCGGTTGGCGTTCTGGTTGATCTGCACCAGATCGCTGAAATCCGGGTCTCCCTGATCGTGCCGCAGCAAGAGGAGGTCACAATGCCCAGAAATTGCCGTCAAAAGGTTGTTGAAGTCATGCGCGACGCCCCTGGCCAACTGCCCGATGGCTTGCATTTTCTGGCTCTGCACGAATTGTGCCTCGAGCGATTTGAGTTCGGTCGCGTCCTGCAGCACCGCGATGAGGGCCGCCTCGCCTGCTTCGGATATGCGGTTGAGTGAGACCTGAACGAAGACCTCCTGATCCGTTCGGGTAAGCCTGAGGAATTCCGACTTCTGAACTAACCGCCCCGCCAGACTGTCTTGCAGCCAGTCCGAGATCGAGCGGCCGAGCCCCTCCATCAGATGCGAAAGATGACTGTCGCGCCGCAGCGACACGCCAAGCAATTTCCCCGCCATACGGTTGAAGGCCAATACCGTTCCATCGGGGCGCAGTTTGATCATCGGCACGGGGAGGTCTTGAAAGGTTTCCCAGCCTAATTCATTGGGAGAGGCAGCCCCTTCGGGCGGCGGCAGAAGATAGAGCGCGCGGCGGTTCGCACCGGCTTCAACCTCGGCCACCAGTACCTGCCGGTTTCCTTCCGCGGTGGCGATTTCAGTCACGGTTCCGGGGGTTAGTGGTAGGGAATTAAACAATCGGTCCAGTGACTTCACCCGTTCCCCGACTAGCATGCGCGCTGCTTCATTCATGAAAAGGATCGTCCCGCCGCGGCCCAGCATGACCATTGGCAAGGCCATGCTTTCGTGCGTACTGCGGGGGCCCTCGCGGGTGGCCACGCTTTCAATCCGCCAAAGCAGGCGGTCGGCTGATAACTGGTGCACCGATAGGCGCATGGGGCCGGACCGGGTAATCACCTCTTCCCGCGCGTTGCCGCTGGCGGTGGCGCGTGATTGCAGGCGGTAGAGAAGGCCCACGGGATTGGCGAAATGCGCTCGTAAGGCCTGCGCGAGGGTTTCTTCGCCGCCCTCGCCGAACTGCTTCAGAGCCGCCTCATTGCGGTAAATGACTTGCCGATCGGAGGTGGCGATGAAACTGGGTGCGGCGTCTTTTGCGATGAAGTCCGCGACTCCATCCGCGCTGACCCGATTCCGGCCCCTATCCCATAGAAGAAAGACGATGTAACCAGTTGAAATAAAAACCAATGTGGCCGACGAGGCGGCAAGGGCAAGCTGCAACGTCGCATCGGTGCTGCGCAGCGCAAGCGCGCCAGCGGCAATGGCCGTCACTACAAGCAGCCAAAGCCGCCTGAGCCCCGCCTGCCCCCCAATCCCTGAATGCCCAACGCCCTGCTGCACGCACATCCCCTAACAACCGAATCATACGACTATTACGTGCGACAGAGGTTAAGCAGGCTTTAACCGAAATCGGTTTGCACGCATTGGTTGATTATGGGTAAATTTACTCGCGCGTCAACTGTGCTGAGAAGAAACCGTCGCCATCGGGAGTTACCTCATAGCGATCCATGCGGGCGACTCGCCACTCGGGATGGCGGGCCAAGAAGGCTTCGACCCGCGCCTCGTTCTCTTCGCGAAACAGGGAGCAGGTGGCATAGGCCAAGACTCCGCCGCGTGCTGTAAGTCCTGCTGCGGTATCGAGAATCTGGTCCTGAATGGTGGTCAGCTCGGTCAAGCGCTCGGGGGTCAGGGTCCATTTCCCCTCCGCCGCGCGGCGCCATGCGCCCGAGCCGGAACAGGGCGCATCGCAGAGGACGAGATCATAGGGGGCGCCCGCTTTGGCCTCTTCTGTATCGGCTAGGGAAATCGCGACGCCCGCGCGATCGGCGCGGGGGGGAAGGTCGCTCATTCTGCGGGGGTCTATGTCGTGTGCCGTGATCTCACGCGCGGAGTCCATGGCCAGCGCAAGCGCTTTGCCGCCGCCGCCGGCGCAGTAATCAAGCACCCGGCCCCCTTGCGGCAGAGCGGCGACGACAGCTTGGCTCGCTGCGTCTTGCAATTCGACGTAACCGTCGGTGAAGGCGGCGGAATTTCGGATGCGGCGCGCGCCTTCGGTCACGGTCAGCGCGGCTTCGGCAAGCGGGTTTGCGCGGGTTTGGACACCCTCTTCGGCCAGCAGTTCTTGCGCGGCGGGCACGGCGATCCGCGCCGTGTTGACCCGCAGGCAGATCGGCCCGCGCTCTTGAAGCGCGAGGGCCGCGGCATCCGCATTCTCCCCAAGCGCCGTATCGAACAGGGGGAGCAGCCAGTCGGGCAGGTTCAGCCGCGTTGCGCGATCCTCGGGCGCTGGCGGGAAGGCCCGTTCAGCCTCGGTCAGCGGCGCGGGCGCATGGCCCGCCCCTGAGAAGAGCGCGTCAAGGTCGCCCCCCTGCCCGTGCAGCACACCGATCATCAGCGCGCGGCCCGTCTCCCCCTTGCCATAATGCGCCGCGCTGCGTTTCTGGCGCAGCACGTCGAACACGTGATCGCGCACGGCGGCACGGTCTTTGGAGCCCGCGAAACGGCTCTGACGCGCCCATCGGGTCAGCGCTTGTTCGGCGGCCAGCCCCCCGGCAATTGCGTCCAGAACTTCTATCGCAGCGGATACGCGCGCGCCGGGGGTCATGGCATTTTCCTTTTGCAAAGAACGGGCCGCGGGCCGTTGCTTTATGGGTTAACCGATACGGTAGTTCGGGCTTTCGCGGGTGATCTGCACGTCATGCACATGGCTTTCCTTCAGTCCCGCGCCGGTGATCTTCACGAAGTTGCAGTTGCGGCGCATCTCATCGACGGTGGCGCAACCGGTATAGCCCATGGCCGCGCGCAGACCGCCGACCAATTGGTGCAGCACATTGCCCGCGCTGCCCTTGTAAGGCACCTGACCTTCGATCCCCTCGGGCACCAGTTTGTCAGAGGCGGCGTCTTTCTGAAAATACCGGTCTGCCGAGCCGCGCGCCATGGCGCCCATGCTGCCCATGCCACGGTAGCTCTTAAAGCTACGCCCTTGATAAAGAACGACTTCGCCGGGGCTTTCGTCCGTCCCGGCGATCATGCTGCCGACCATGGCGCAGGAGGCACCGGCGGCAATCGCCTTGGCGAAATCGCCGGAGAACTTGATGCCGCCATCGGCGATGATCGGCACGTCTCCCGCAGCGGCCACGCAGTCCATGATCGCGGTCAGTTGCGGCACGCCCACGCCCGCCACCATCCGCGTCGTGCAGATGGAGCCCGGCCCGATGCCGACCTTGACCGCATCGGCGCCTGCGTCGATGAGCGCCCGGGTGGCATCGCCGGTGGCCACATTGCCCGCGACGACCTGCACATCGCCGAACTGTTTCTTGGCCCGGGTCACCGCATGGGCCACGCCTTCGGAATGGCCATGGGCGGTGTCGATCACGATCATATCGACGCCCGCATCGACCAGCGCCTCGGAGCGCTCGAAGCCCGCGTCGCCCACTGTCGTCGCCGCGGCGACACGCAAGCGGCCCAGATCATCTTTGCAGGCGGTGGGGTTCAGCACGGCCTGTTCGGTGTCGCGCAGGGTCAGCAGCCCGGTGAGCTTGCCTTCGGCATCCGTCACCAACAGTTTCTCGATCCGGCGCGATTTCATCAGGCTAATCGCCTCGTCCCGGTCCGCAGGCTCTTGCAGGATCGCCAGCCGTTCAGAAGTCATCATCACCGACACCGGCGTGCGGTCGTCAGAGGCAAAACGCATGTCGCGGTTGGTGACGATGCCCAGCACGCGGCCATTTTCGTCTACAACCGGGAAGCCGGTCACGCGGTAGCGTTCTTGCAGGTCCTTGGCATCCGCCAGGGTCTGGTCGGGACGCAGGGTGATCGGGTTGTAAACGATGCCGGATTCAAAGCGTTTCACCCGACGCACTTCGCGGGCCTGTTCTTCGATCGTGAGGTTGCGGTGCACCACCCCCATGCCCCCGGCCTGCGCCAGCGCGATGGCCATGCGGCTTTCGGTCACCGTATCCATGGCCGAGCTGAGCAGCGGGATATTGAGCGCGATGCTCTGCGTGACGCGGGTTCGCGTATCTGCGGTGGACGGCAACACAGAAGACGCTGCGGGAACCAGCAGGACGTCATCAAAGGTCAGGGCCTCACGAATCTCCATTTAACACCTCGGGTCTGGATGGGTTCATTTGGCGGTTTCCTATTTCACGGATGGCCGGGATTGGAAAGACCTATTCCCCCGCGTAAGGCGTGGACACGGAATGCCGCGCGCGCGGCATGAATTGCCGCCCCGCATCTTTCCCCCGCCGCGCGGAACGCTATGGTGACACAAAGAAACAAAGGACGGCCCCGATGAGCAGTGACCCCCTCGTGATTTTCACGCCCTCCGGCAAGAGAGGGCGCTTTCCCAAAGGCACCCCGGTGCTGACCGCCGCGCGGCAGTTGGGTGTCGATCTTGACTCGGTCTGCGGCGGGCGCGGCATCTGTTCGAAATGTCAGGTCTCGCCGGGCTATGGGCAGTTCTCGAAACATGGGGTGACCGTCGCGCCCGATGCGCTGAGCCCATGGAACGCGGTGGAAGAACGCTATGACGAGAAGCGCGGCTTGAAGGAGGGCCGCCGTCTAGGCTGTCAGGCCACGGTGGAGGGCGATGTGGTGATCGACGTGCCGCCGGAGAGCCAAGTTCACAAACAGGTCGTGCGCAAACGCGCCGAGGCGCGGGAGATCGTGCTGAACCCGTCCGTCAAACTCTTCTACGTCGAAGTGACGGAGCCCGACATGCACGAACCCTCGGGCGATCTGGAACGTCTCAGGGCTGCGCTCGCCGAGCAGTGGAAGCTGGAGAAAGTCACCGCCGATCTGCACATCCTGCAAATGATGCAGCCGGTTCTGCGCAAGGGCGATTGGAAGGTCACGGTCGCCGTCCATCTGGGCGATCAGGAGAATGCCGCGCGGATCATGAACATCTGGCCGGGGTATTACGAGGGCACTGTCTATGGTCTGGCGGTCGACCTCGGCTCCACCACCATCGCGGCGCATCTTTGCGATCTGCAAACCGGTGAGGTCATGGCCTCTTCCGGTGTGATGAACCCGCAGATCCGTTTCGGCGAAGACCTGATGAGCCGCGTCAGCTATTCCATGATGAACCCAGACGGCGCGCAGGAGATGACCCGCGCGGTGCGCGAGGGGATGGCTGCGCTTTTCACCCAGATCGCCGCCGAGGGGAATGTCGCGCCCGATCTGATCGTCGACGCGGTCTTCGTCTGCAACCCGGTGATGCACCACCTGCTGCTGGGCATCGACCCCTTCGAGTTGGGCCAAGCGCCCTTCGCGCTTGCAACCTCCGGCGCGCTGCGTCTGCGGGCCGAGGATTTGGACCTGAACATCCACCCCTCCGCCCGCGTCTACCTGCTGCCCTGCATCGCGGGCCATGTCGGCGCGGATGCCGCCGCCGTCGCCCTGTCGGAGACGCCTGAGAAGTCCGACGAGTTGATGCTGGTGGTCGATGTGGGCACTAATGCGGAAATCCTGCTGGGCAACAAGGAAAAGGTGCTGGCCTGTTCCTCTCCCACCGGGCCCGCTTTCGAGGGTGCACAGATCAGCTCGGGCCAGCGCGCGGCTCCGGGGGCGATCGAGCGGGTCGAGATTGACCCGGAAACCAAGGTGGCCCGGTTCAAGGTGATCGGCTGTGATCTCTGGTCCGACGAGGACGGCTTTGAAGAGGCGGTGGCGAGCACCGGCGTCACGGGCATCTGCGGCTCCGGCATTATCGAAATGGTCGCCGAGATGCGCATTCACGGCATCGTCGACGCGCCGGGTCTGATTGGCAGTGCTGCGCAGACGGGCTCCGCCTCGGTCTTTGCCGATGGGCGCACCAACAGCTATCTGGTCTATGACGGCACCGAAAAGGGCGGGCCCAAGATCACGGTGACCAACCGCGACATTCGCGAAATCCAGATGGCCAAGGCCGCGCTCTATTCCGGCGCGCGGCTGCTGATGGACAAATTCGGCGTCGACAAGGTTGACCGCGTGGTGTTGGCGGGGGCCTTTGGGGCGCATATCAGCCCCAAACACGCGATGGTGCTGGGCATGATCCCCGACGCGCCGCTCGACAAAGTCACCAGCGCGGGCAATGCCGCAGGCACCGGCGCCCGGATCGCCCTGCTCAATACCGAGGCCCGGGCCGAGATCGAGGCGACCGTGGGCGCGATCCACAAGATCGAAACCGCCGTCGAACCGCGCTTTCAAGAGCATTTCGTCAATGCTTCTGCCATCCCCAACGCGGTAGAGCCTTTCCCCATCCTCAACAGCCTCGTCGCCCTGCCGGAGGTGACCTTCAACACCGGCGGCAGCGGCGAAAGCGAACGCGGCGGCCGTCGGCGCAGAAGAAAGGCGACGTGATGACTGCCTCGGGCAACAGCGATCAGGTCGAATTCTGGAGCGCCTCTGCGGGGCAGAGATGGGCCGCGCGGCAGGCTGAGTTGGACATTCTGATGCAGCCTGTGCTGGATGGCGTGCTGGCGCGCGCCGAACTGGCGCCGGGGCTGAGGGTGCTCGACATCGGCTGCGGCGCGGGGGCGGGCTGTCTCGCCGCCGCCGAGGCGGTGGGCGATGCAGGCGCGGTGCTGGGGGTCGATGTCTCTGCCCCGCTGCTCGACCTCGCGCGGCAACGGGCCGCCGCCCTGCCCCATGTCGCCTTTCACCACGGTGATGCAACGACGCTAGCGCTTTCCCCTCCCTATGATCGGCTGATCTCGCGCTTTGGCGTGATGTTCTTTGCCGATCCGGTGCTCAGCTTCACGCGCATGGCCGCGCAACTCAGCCCCGGCGCGAAGCTCAGCTTTGCCGCTTGGGGCCAAATCCCCGAGAACCCTTTCTTTACCCTGCCCGCCCGCGCGGCCCGGGCCACCATCGGCGCCATGCCGAAAAGCGATCCCGACGGCCCCGGACCTTTCGCCTTTCGCGACCCTGAACGCGTGGTATCGATCCTCGCCGAGGCAGGCTTTGTCGATATCGCCTGCAAGGTGACACGGCTTGACCTCACCCCCGCGGGCACGGTCGATGACCTTGCCCAGCAGATGTGCGACATCGGCCCGGCCAGCGGCGCAATTAATCATTTCGAGGCGGACCCAGCACAGGTCGCGGAACTTCGGCAGACCATCGCCGAAGCCCTGCGTCCCTATGCGGAAGACGGCCCCCTGCGCCTGCCTGCCGAAATCAATTTCGTCACCGCGACGAAACCCTGACTTGACCTTCCCCCGCGCGCCGATTATCTCACCCTCAGCGCGCGGGTATGGTGAAAAGGTATCACGGCAGCTTCCCAAGCTTTAGTTACGAGTTCGATTCTCGTTACCCGCTCCACGCTCCCCCCTCCGCCTTTGTGATCCCGCCACATGGCCCCACACAGGCCGCGCAGGGTTCCCCAATGTCACACCCATGAAAAGCCTAATCTGGTCCGAATTTCGCCATGATTGCCCGCAAAAGTAGCAATCAACAGGGAAGTAACTTACGCGCAAATGGCCCAACGATGTCGGATGCGCATTGAGGCAAAGGAAAAAAGCGTGGCAAACGCGTTTCGGGACTACGCGACATCCAAGGCGTATATCATCGTCAATTTCATCGTGCTGTGCTGCGTCGCCGGCATCAGCTATTCGATCGTCAAACTGGATTACGAACAGCATATCGCCAGCATCCGCCAGGACGCGCGGCAGACGCTGCATGAAGTCAGCAATCAGGTGCAGCATCAGTTCCAAGAGACCATTCTGGTCACTAAGAACATCGAGAATATCCTGCTCTCCGGCGAAGCCTTCAAAGACAAAAAGATCGAACTGCTGGTCAAGGAGTTGCGCGACCGGAACCCCGGCATTCAGGCCTTCGCCCTCGCCCCGGACCTCAAGATCACCCATAGCTATCCCAAGACCCAGAATGGCGAGACGATTGGCCTGGAATACAAGAACATCCCGACGCAGCTTTCCGGCGTCGCCAATGCCTACCGCCGCCAAAGCCCGACCATCGAAGGGCCGCTGAACCTTGTTCAAGGCGGCAAGGGCTATATCATGCACTACCCGGTGTTCGAGCGCCCCATCGGCCTTGGCGCGCCGCGCTTTTGGGGGGTGATGTCCATCGTCTTTCAGCCCGACCGGCTGTTCGAGCCGCATCAAAACCCGCATCAGGCCGCCGACTACATCTATAGCCTCCGCGCCTTCCCCACGGGCGTCATGCCGCCTGAGATTGAGCCTGCGGCGGTCGACCCCACAGCGCCTGTGCGCACCCGGTTCGAGCTTTTGGGCAAGACATGGGAGGCGACGGCCAGCCCCGCCAACGGTCTGCCCCCCTATGCCCCGCAAAGCCCCTACCTCGTAGCCTTCGCCCTGATCGCGACCATCGCGCTGATGGCGGGCCTCTGGGCCTTCCGCCGGGTCACGCTGAAAAAGCAGGAAGCCCATGCGCTTTTGGCTGAGGGCATTGGATCGATCCAAGAGGGGTTCATCGCCTTTGACGAGAAAGAACGCCTTGTCACCGTCAACAGCAAGTTTCTGGAGTATCACCCTGAAATCGCTGACCTTCTGATCCCCGGCAAAACCATCGAAGAGCTCTTGCGCCATTGGGTCGGCCGCCATCAGCACCCTGAGCAGGTCGAGGAGCGTGAGGCATGGATTGCCAAACGCCTCGCCCGGTTCCGCAACCCGACCGGCGCCTTCATTCTGGAAGTCTCAGATAACTTCTGGCTCAAAGTCACGGAATCGCGCACGCCGCATGGCTATACTGTGGGCATCTGGACCGATGTGACGGCCGAGAAACGCGCGCTCGACGCGGCCAAGGCGGCGGACCGCGAAAAGACCGAATTCCTGAACAACGTCAGCCATGAGCTGCGCACGCCGTTGACCGTGATCTCGGGCCGGGCGACCTTCTTGCAACATGCCGAGAAGCTGCCCCAAGCCCGGCGTTTGCAGACCGCGCTGAACAACAGCGCCAATGCCACGCCCGACATTCGCCACAGCGTCGATGAGTTCCAAAACTTCGTCTCTGACCAAGCGGGCGGCATCGCGGGGTCGTCAAAACATATGCTGCGCCTTGTCGAAGACCTGTTGGATTGGACCAAGGTCGCGCGCGGCAAGATGGAGCTTGATCTTCAAGAGGTTGAGACCAGCGAGATCGCCCTTTCCGTCGCCGATGACCTGCGCCCGGATGCCGAGGCCAAGGGGCTGACGCTGACCTATGAGGACAATGGCACGGCCCTCGCCAATGCCGATCCGGTGCGCCTGCGCCAGATCCTTTACAACCTGATTTCAAACGCGATCAAATTCACCCGCAGCGGCAATATTCATCTGCAGATGCAGCAGGATGACGAAGAGATCACCTTCTCGGTCTCCGACACGGGCTGCGGTATTTCCGAGGACAATCTCGAGCGGGTTTTCCTGCGGTTTCAGCAGGTTGACGGCTCAATGTCGCGTGAGAATGGCGGCTTGGGATTGGGCCTTGCGATTGCCGAGCAACTGGCCAGCCTGCATGGCGGCAGCCTGTCGCTGGAAAGCAAAGTCGACGTGGGCAGCACCTTCCGGCTGACCCTGCCCCGGCCCGTGGCTGATAGTGAGATGCGCCGTTCGGCCTGATGGCAAAACGCCCCGGCCCAAAGCGGACCGGGGCGGATTACCTTAGCTCTCGCCCTGCGTCAGCACATCGCCAAAACGGTCCCGCAGATCGCGTTTCAGCACTTTGCCCGTCGCGTTGCGCGGCAGTGCCTCGGCGAAGACCACCCTGTCGGGCACCTGCCATTTGGCGATCTGATCCTCGAAAACCTTAAGGATATCCGCCTCTGACGGATCGGCCCCTTCGGCCTTCACCGCGACCAGGACCGGGCGCTCATCCCATTTGGGATGGGTGGCCCCGATGACGGCGGCGTCGGCCAGTTCGGGATGGGCGATGGCGATATTCTCTAACTCGACCGAACTGATCCATTCGCCACCCGACTTGATGATATCCTTTGCGCGGTCCCGAATGGTGATATAGCCGTCGGCGTCCATCGTCGCGATATCGCCTGTGTCGAACCAGCCATCGCGCAGGGTGCTGTCCCGGTCGGATTGGTAATAGGCATCCAAAATCCAATGCCCGCGGGTGACCAGCGCGCCTTGGGTCTCGCCGTCATGGGGCAGCGGCTTGCCTGCGTCGTCCCAGATCTCAAGCTCAACACCAAAGACCGGGCGGCCTTGGTTCTCGCGCAGCTTGTGCTGGGCGTCCTCGGGCAATTCACCGTGTTTCGCCAAGGGCTTGTTGACGCTTCCCACCGGCGACATCTCGGTCATGCCCCAAGCGTGAATGGTCTCCACCCCATAGTCTTCGCGGAACGCCTTGATCATCGACGGCGGACAGGCCGAACCGCCGACCACGGTACGCTCTAGGCTGGGCAGTTCGCTGCCGGATTTCTTTGCCGCCGCCAAGAGCCCTTGCCAGATCGTCGGCACGCCAAGCGCCAAGGAAACGCGGTAATTGTCGATCAGCCCCACCAGCGAGGCACCATCGAGGTTCGGCCCCGGCAGCACCATCCGCGCGCCGGTCATGGCGCTGGCATAGGGGCAGCCCCAAGCATTGACATGGAACATCGGCACCACGGCCATCACGATGTCCCGCGCGGAGATCGCGATGCTGTCGGCCATGTTGATGCCAAAGGAATGCAACACGGTCGAGCGGTGGGAATAGAGCACGCCCTTGGGATTGCCCGTGGTGCCAGAGGTGTAGCAAAGGCTCGACGCCGTGTTCTCATCCAGATCGGGCCAGTCGAACCCGGCATCGCCCGAAGCCACCAATTCGTCGTAGAAAATCAGCCCCGGCAGCGCCTCGGCTGCCTCGGCATCGGGGCCGGACATCAGGACGAGATGCTTGAGATGCTCAAGCTTGTCGCGGATCGCGGCGACGAGCGGGACGAAGGTCTTGTCGATGAAGAGCACCTCATCCGCGGCATGATTGAGGATATAGACCAGTTGATCGGCAAAAAGCCGCGGGTTGATCGTATGGCAGACAAAGCCCGCGCCGGAGGTGCCGAAATAGATTTCCAGATGCCGCCGATTGTTCCATGCGATGGTCCCGCAACGCGCCTGCGGCGACAGCCCCAGATCGGTCAAGGCCGCGCCCAAACGCCGCGCATTCTCGGCCACCTGTCCCCAATTGGTTTCCTCGACCCCGCCGGTGGTCGAGACCGAGATAATCTCGCCCTCGGGGTGATAGCGTTCGGCATGAGAAATCAGGCATGAGATCAGCAGCGGCTGCGTCATCATCTGGCCAAGCATAGGGGGTCCTCCAATCATTTGCTTTGAGACTGTCCAAAGGTCAGGGCAGTTGCAAGCCTTCCCCTCCGGCAAGTCGTAAGAGCGCTCACGGACAGGACGACGGCACCGCGCAGGCGGCTATCGCCCGCGCGGTGCCTCGTTCAGTTCGAAGGGCAGCCCCTAGCCGCGATGCTGGTGGATATAGCCGATCAGCCCTGCGGTAGAGCCGTCTTTCCCCTCGGCAGAAACCTCGCCTTCGACCAGCGGTTGGAGCGATTTAGCCAGTTCCTTGCCCAGTTCCACGCCCCATTGATCGAAAGAGTTAATGCCGAGGATCACCCCTTCGACAAAAACGCGATGCTCATAAAGCGCGATGATCTGGCCCAGCGTGAAGGGATCAAGCGTTTCATAGGCCAGCGTGGTCGAGGGCCGGTTGCCGGGGAAGACACGGTGGCGGGCTTGCCGTTCAAGCGCGTCGCCCGAAAGCCCCGCGTCGCGCATGATGGCGCGCGCTTCGACCAAAGACCGCCCGCGCATCAGCGCCTCGGATTGGGCGAGGCAATTGGCGATCAGCAGATCGTGGTGATGCTGCAACTCCGGCTCATGCCCCTTGGCCGCCACCAGAAACTCGCAAGGGATCACCCGCGTGCCTTGGTGGATCAACTGATAGAAAGCGTGCTGCCCATTGGTGCCCGCCGCGCCCCAGACCACCGGGCCAGTGTGGCGCGGGCTGTCGGTGCCGTCCATCTGCACGCCTTTGCCGTTCGATTCCATCTCAAGCTGTTGCAGGTAATCGGGCAGCATCTCAAGCCGTTGGTCATAGGGCAGCACCGCGCGGGTGGCATGGCCGCAGATTTGGTTGTGCCAGATGCCCACCAGCGCCAGAAGGATCGGCATATTCTCAGCCGGATCAGCGGCGCAGAAATGGCGGTCCATCTCCTGCGCGCCGCGCAGGAAGCTGTCGAAAGCCTTCGGGCCAATGGCGATCATCAGCGAGAGCCCAATCGGCCCCCAGACGGAATAGCGCCCGCCGACCCAATCCTCGAAACCGAAGACGCCAGCCGGGTCGATCCCAAACTCGGCGGTCTTGTCATCTGCGGTGCTGAGCGCGGCGAATTGCGTCGCCGGATCGCCGCCGTGCTCCTGCATCCACGCCCGCGCCGTGCGCGCGTTGGTCATGGTCTCGATGGTGGTGAAGGTCTTGGAGGCGACGATCACCAGCGTTTTCTCGGCATTTAGGCCCCGCAGCGTATCCGCGATATGCGCCCCATCGACGTTGGAGACGAAGTGGCAGCGCGGCCCATCGTGATAGGGTGTCAGCGCGCGGGTCGCCATGGCGGGGCCAAGGTCGGAGCCGCCGATGCCGATGTTGACCACATCCGTAATGTCGCCGCCGCGCACCTGATCGGCAAAGCTGCGCATCCGCGCCAGCGTGTCGCGCACCTGCGGCATCACATCCTCGCCCGCGACTTCTACCGGCCCGCCATCGAGATTGCGCAGCGCAGTGTGCAGCACCGCGCGGCCTTCGGTCTCATTGATCGGCGCGCCCGCGAACATCGCATCGCGGCGTTCGGTGACCTTGGCGTTTTCGACCAGTTGCAGCAGCGCCGCGCGGGTCTCGGCGTCGATATTCGTCTTGGCGTAGTCGAACAGCATATGTTGCGTGCGCAGCGAGAAGTCCTCGGCCCGATTGGGATCATCGAACAGTGCCGTGATCTTGCGGTCCGCCACGGTGTTCTGCCGCTCTTGAAGGTCTTGCCAAATGTTCATCATGCCGCCCAGTAAACTTCGATTTCATCCAGCACCGCTGCAATCGGCGCCTCTTCGGGGGAAAGCCCCTGCGCGCGCTCAAGGGCCGCGCGTTTCTCATCCCCGAAAATCACGAGATGTTTGTTCAGCGCCCCGTCGAGCACATGCGCCGGCAGCGTGACCCGCGCAGTGGGCTGGCCCTCGGGATAGACCGGGCACAAAAGCGGGGCATCGGCGGCCAAAGCGTCAGGCAGGCTGGGGTCGCCGGGGAAAAGCGAGGCGGTGTGCATGTCGTCGCCCATGCCAAGCAGCAGGACAGAGATCGGCACATGATCCGTCAGACTGGGGGCCACCACCTCTGCCCCCTCGCCCGGAGAAAGCCCGGGGCGGAAAAAGGGGATGAACTGCGCCGCTGCGGCACGGTCGTTCAGCAAATGCTCGCGCACCAGACGCGCGTTCGACAGCGGGTCATCCACGTCCACCCAACGCTCATCGGTCAGCATCACATCCACCCGGCTCCAATCCAGATCGGTCGCGCTGAGCATCTCAAAGATCGGCCCGGGGGTAGAGCCGCCCGGCACCGCGAAAGACACGCGGTCATTGCCCGAAAGTGCCGATTTCAACTTGCCCGCCAGTTTGTTGGCGACATTCATCACCAGCATTTCGCGGTCCGCATATTCGATGATGTTCATGGGGATACCTTTCGCCATTCACGGCCATCGCGCCGCATCATTTCTGTCGCATCCGTCGGCCCCGCCGAGCCGCTGTCATAGGGTTTGGGCACGTCGTGACGCGCCTCCCAGCCTTGGATGATCGGATCGGTCCAGGCCCAGGCGGCCTCGACCTCGTCGTCGCGCATGAACAATGTCTGGTTGCCCCGGATCACGTCCATGATAAGCCGCTCATAGGCATCGACCTGATCGCCCCCATCGGGGCCAAGCGCTTCGGCAAAGGTCATGTCGAGCGGCACATCGACCAGACGCATGCCCCCCGGCCCGGGTTCCTTGATCGTCACGCCAAGGGTGATGCCCTCGTTCGGCTGCAAGCGGATCGACAGCACGTTGCGATGACGGCCAGCGTCTTCGGCAAAGATGGAATGCGGCGTGTCTTTGAAAACCACCGTGATCTCGCTCGACCGCGCCACCATGCGCTTGCCGGTGCGCAGATAAAACGGCGTGCCATGCCAACGCCAGTTGCTGATATGGGCCTTCAGCGCCACGAAACTCTCGGTCCGCGACCGTGGGTTGCCGACGGCATCGCGGTAGCTGGGGGCATCTTCTTCATTGCCCCCTTCAGCCTCATACTGTCCGCGCACGAGGTGATGCGGCAGCACCGGATCAATCGCGCGGATCACTTTCAGCTTTTCATCGCGCACCGCATCGGGATCAAAACGCGCGGGAGGCTCCATCGCGATCAGGCACAAGAGTTGCATCAGGTGGTTCTGCACCATGTCCCGCATCGCGCCGGATTTGTCGTAATACTCCCCACGGCCGCCGACGCCAACCGTCTCGGCCACGGTGATCTGGATGTGGTCGACGTATTGGCGGTTCCACAACGGCTCGAACAGCATATTGCCAAAGCGCACCGCCATGAGGTTCTGCACCGTCTCTTTGCCGAGATAGTGATCGATCCGGTAGATCTGTTGTTCTTTGAAATAGGTGGCCAGCGTCGCGTTGAGGGCGCGCGCACTCTCCAGATCGCGGCCAAAGGGTTTTTCCACGACAATGCGACATTCTTCGCCCGCCATGCCCCATTGCTGCAACCGTTCGGCCAGATCGCCGAAAAGCCCCGGCGCGACAGAGAAATAATAGACCTCGATCCGGTCCTTGCCGGACATCAGCCCCTGCAGCTCGGCCCAGCCGGTCTCTCCGCGTGCGTCGATGGCGACATAGTCAAGCTTGGCCAGAAAGGCATCGAGGTTGTCACAGGCGTCTTTCCCGCCGAACTCTTCAATCGCTTCGGCCACCATCTCGCGGTAGCCTGCGCCGTCCATCTCGGTGCGCGCAGCGCCGATGATCCGCGCCTCTTCGGGCATTTGTCCCGCACAGTAACGGCGATAAAGACCCGGCAAAATCTTGCGCCGGGCCAGATCGCCGGTGCCGCCAAAGATGACAAGATCGAAGGGGTCGACAGGGATAACACGCGAAACCATTGATTAATCCTTGTCCGGGCAGAGTGGCAGAGTTAGCGCAAACATACTTATTTTTCCCTACATCACAAGACTGTGCGCCCCGGTGCTTGGACTTTTAGGGTGCGCCGCAATAGCTTACCACAACAGGAACACACGGGATCACGCAAGGAACAATCATGAAAGATATTGCGCAAGCAAACGAGGGCAAGTTCCAGAACCCGGCGGTCACCGCCAAGGGGGAACCCCGCGCCACCGTGGCCCTGCGCGGGGCGGAAACGCTTTGGTTCAACACAGGCACCCTGTGCAACATCGAATGCGTGAACTGCTACATCGCCTCTAGCCCCAAGAACGACGCGCTGGTCTATATCACCGCGGATGAGGTGCGCGACTATCTCGACCAAATCGAGGAGCGTAGCTGGCCGGTGCGCGAGATTGCCTTCACCGGCGGCGAGCCCTTCATGAACCCCCAGATGATCGAGATCACCGAAGCCTCGCTAGAGCGCGGATACGAGGTGTTGATCCTGACCAACGCCATGCGTCCGATGATGCGCAAATCGGTGCAAAAGGGGCTGTTGCGGCTGCGCGATGCCTATCCCGGCAAGATGACCTTCCGCATCTCCGTCGACCATTATCGCCGCGATCTGCACGACGCGGAACGCGGCGAAGGCGCTTTCGACAAGACCCTGACCGGCATGGAATGGCTCCGCGATAACGGCTTTCGCATGGCCGTGGCGGGGCGGTCGATCTTTGCCGACAGCGATGCCGACAGCCGCGCGGGCTATGCCGCCTTCTATGCCGAACACGGCTTTGACATCGACGCGCAGGACCCCGCCATGACCGTTCTCTTCCCCGAGATGGACGAGGCCGTGGAGGTGCCCGAAATCACCACCGCCTGCTGGGGCATCTTGGACAAGTCCCCTGACGCGGTGATGTGCGCCTCCTCCCGTATGGTGGTCAAACGCAAGGGGGCCGAGAAACCCGCCGTGCTGGCCTGTACGCTCTTGCCCTACGACCCTGAGTTTGAACTCGGCACCACATTGGCCGAGGCAGAGCGCGACGTGGCGCTGAATCACCCGCATTGCGCGAAGTTCTGCGTGTTGGGCGGGGCAAGCTGTTCGGCCTGACGCCCTGCCCTTTGCCCTGCGGGCTCAATGCAGCGTGAACTCCCCCACTTGGTTTTGCCATTCGCCGGTGCCGATCAGCTTGCGGTGGGTGAAGCGGACCGAATGCAGCGGCCCGTCCAACTCCGCGCGCCAGAATTCGACGAACTCGAACAGGCGCGGATGGTCCGGTGCGATGTCGTAATCCTGCCAGATATAACTGTTCAGCACATGGCTATAATCGGGCATGTGGTAAAAGAACTCTGCCGTGGTCAGCCCGTAACCTTTCAGCATCAATTCGGTTTCACTGCGGGGCATGTTGCGCCTCCCTTGCTGCCTCTGTAGAACAAGTTTGCGCGGTCAGAATTACTTTTCAATGAAAACAGTGTGTTGGCACTTCGCCCCAAGTGCTGCTAGTGCGTTTCGGCCACAGCCATTGCACCTGATATGCCCCGTCTGCTATAGAAAACCCCAAGATATAGAACCATAAAAATGGTGGGCAAGATACGTGACCGATACGCCGGATACCCCTGAAAACGCAGACGAAAAGCCCATCTTTCACGGGCCGTCGGTGACCATCGAACACGAGATGCGCACGTCCTATCTGGACTACGCAATGAGCGTGATCGTCAGCCGCGCGATTCCCGACCTGCGCGACGGTCTGAAACCGGTGCACCGCCGCATCCTCTACGCGATGCATGAGACCGGCAACACGCATGACAAACCCTACCGCAAATCCGCCCGTCCCGTGGGCGACGTGATGGGCCAGTACCACCCCCATGGCGACAGCGCGATCTATGACGCGCTGGTTCGGATGGCGCAGGATTTCTCCATGTCGCTGCCGCTCTTGGACGGTCAGGGCAACTTCGGCTCGATGGACGGCGATAACCCGGCGGCCATGCGCTATACCGAAGTGCGCATGGACAAGCCCGCCGCCTATCTTCTGGCCGATATCGACAAAGAGACCGTCGATTTCCAAGACAACTACGACGGCAAGCAACAGGAACCCACGGTTCTGCCCGCGCGCTTCCCGAACATGTTGGTCAACGGCGCGGGCGGCATCGCCGTCGGTATGGCGACAAACATCCCGCCGCATAACCTTGGCGAGGTGGTTGATGCCTGCCTCGCGCTGATCGACGATCCGGACCTGACTTCGGAACAGCTCATCGAATACGTCCCCGGCCCCGACTTTCCCACTGGCGGCATCATGCTGGGCCGCTCCGGCGCACGCAAAGCCTACCTTGAGGGCCGCGGCAGCGTGGTGATCCGCGCCAAGACCCGGGTCGAGGAAATCCGCAAAGACCGCTGGGCCATCGTCATCGACGAGATCCCCTATCAGGTCAACAAAGCCACGATGATCGAAAAGATCGCCGAACAGGTTCGCGAGAAGAAGATCGAGGGCATCGCCCACGTTCAGGATGAGAGCGACCGCAACGGCGTGCGTGTGGTGATCGAGCTCAAACGCGACGCCACCGCCGAAGTGGTGATGAACCAGCTTTACCGCTTCACCCCGATGCAGACATATTTCGGCTGCAACATGCTGGCGCTGAACGGCGGCCGGCCTGAGCAGCTCACTTTGCGCAAATTCCTGAGCTACTTCATCGACTTCCGCGAAGATGTCGTGGCGCGCCGCACGGCCTACTTGCTGCGCAAGGCGCGCGAGCGCAGCCACATCCTTTGTGGTCTCGCGGTCGCGGTCACCAATATCGACGAAGTCGTCGCCACCATCCGCTCCTCCGCCGACGCCGCCGAGGCGCGCGAGAAGCTGATGACCCGCCGCTGGCCCGCCGAGGACATCCTGCCCTATATCGCGCTCATCGACGACCCGACCCATACGGCGAACGAAGACGGCACCTACAACCTTTCCGAAGCGCAGGCCCGCGCCATTCTGGAACTGCGCCTACAGCGTCTGACGCAGATCGGCGTCAAGGAAGTGACCGACGAGCTGGAAGAGCTGGCAGGCAAGATCAAGGAATACCTTGAGATTCTGGGCAGTCGCGAGCGCATCCTCGGCATCATCTCGGACGAGTTGCGCGAGGTGCGCGAGCAATTCGCCGTGCCACGTCGGACCGAGATCGTCGACTGGTCGGGCGACATGGACGACGAAGACCTGATCGCCCGCGAGGAAATGGTCGTGACTGTGACTTCCGGCGGCTACATCAAGCGCACGCCCTTGGCCGACTTCCGCGCGCAGCGCCGCGGCGGCAAGGGTGTCTCAGGCATGCAGACCAAGGAAGAGGATGTCGTCACCAACCTCTTCGTCGCCAACACCCATACCCAGCTTCTCTTCTTCACCACCGATGGCATGGTCTACAAGCTGAAGACATGGCGCCTGCCGCAGGGCGCGCGCACCGCCAAGGGCAAGGCCATCGTGAATATCCTGCCCATCCCCACCGGCGTCTCCATCGCGGCGATCATGCCGGTGGACCGGGATGAGAAGGAATGGGACGACCTGCAGGTGATCTTTGCCACCTCCGCCGGCACCGTGCGGCGCAACAAGCTGTCGGATTTCACCAACGTGAAGTCCAACGGCAAGATCGCCATGAAGTTTGAGGGCGAGCATGAGGGCACCACGCTGATCAACGCGCGCATCGCCTCGAACGACGATGACGTGATGCTGGTCACCGACGCGGGCCGCGCGATCCGCTTCCCGGCGACCGACGTGCGGGTGTTCAACTCGCGCAACTCCGTCGGCGTGCGCGGCATCCGTCTGGGCGAAGGCGACAACCTCGTCTCCATGTCCGTGATCCGGCATTTCGAAGCGAATTCGGAAGAGCGTGTCGCCTACCTCAAACAGCGCCGCCTGATGGCGGGGCTGACCGATGAGGACAGCAGCGATGACGAGGAAGAGCAGGTTCAAGCCGGACAGCTCAGCACCGAACGCTATGCCGAAATGTCCGCCGCCGAGGATCTGATCCTGACGATCACCGCCAAGGGCGCGGGCAAGGTTTCCTCGGCCCATGACTACCCTGTGCGGGGCCGCGGCGGCATGGGCGTGACGGCTTGGACCAAGGCCATGGCCCACGGTCCCATCGTCGCCTGCTTCCCGGTCGAGATGTCCGATCAGGTGATGCTGGCGACCTCCAAGGGCCAGTCGATCCGCGTGCCGGTCGAAGGCATCTCCTTCCGCTCGCGCAGCGCAGGTGGTGTCAAAGTGTTCAGCACCGGCAAGAACGAGGAAGTCGTCAGCGTGGCTTGGATCGCCGATCAGGGCAACGAAGAGGACGAAGCCGAGGGTGACAGCGCCGCCGAATGATCGGCGCCCCCCCTGCCCCATGCATATGCTTTGGGGCGGGGGCTTTTTACCAAAACATCATCGAACAACAAAAAATCCCCCGCGCCATCAGCGCGGGGGATTTTCTAATCTTAAACTTCCGTTAGGAAATTAGTTGGTAGTAGTGGTCGAAGAAGAGGAACCGGATGCCGCGACTGCAACCAGAACCAGAGCAGCACCAGCTGCCGCCGCGCCGCCACCAAGACCAGCACCAGCAGCAAAGAGCCCTGCACCATCTGCAGCGGCAGGCACGCAAACGCGCGCAGTGTTGCCGTCTACGGTGACCGGATCAGGCTTACAGTTATAGACCACACCATTGGCACCTTGAACCTGAAGCGAATAGACCGCATCGTCAGACGCCCCAAGAACAGCCGCTTGAGAAGTGGTTTGGGCGAAAGCAGCACCCGAAAGAGCGATAGTTGCCGCCACCGTTGCAAGAATTTTCATGTCTAGGTACTCCTATATCTCGTCAAAAATTAAACTCACCGCAGCATCGCATATAATCTTATCCGGCGCAAAGGCGAAATATTAAGCTATGGTTAGGATTTATAGCGATGCCCGTTGTTTAAGCAACATCCAAAATGGCGAATTGTTCCCCATCTCGGATGCCTAAATTCCATACAGTTCCGTGAACTTGTTTTCTAGGTAGGTCAGCAACGGTGCCTCGGTCGGCGGCTTCCCGCAAGCGCGGGTGATTACCTCACGCGGCTCGTAAAGGCCCCCATGCTTTTGCACGTTTTCACGTAGCCAACCGGTGGCTGTGCTCGTATCTCCCCGTTCCAAGGCTTCGTCGAGATCGGGTACGGCCTCCCGCAGTGCCTCGTGCAGGCATCCCGCATAGACGTTGCCGAGGCTGTAGGTCGGGAAATAGCCCAGAAGCCCGACCGACCAATGCACGTCCTGCAAGACGCCGTTTGACGGGCGGTCGACCGGATAGCCGAAATCAGCCTCGAAGCGATCGTTCCACGCCACTTCCAACCCGTCGACCTCCAAGTCGCCCGACATCAGCGCCCGTTCTAGATCGAAACGCAGCAGAACATGGAGGTTGTACTGAAGCTCATCCGCCTCGGTCCGTATGAAACCGTCGGACACGCGGTTGACGATCCGGTAGAAGGTCTCGGCATCCGGTACGCCGAACTCGCCATAGACCGCCGTCATCTCACCAAAGAGCCACCCGGTGAAGGCACGGCTGCGGCCGATTTGGTTTTCGTAGATGCGGCTTTGGCTTTCATGCACCCCCATCGACACGCCCCGGCCCAAAGGCGTCAGCAGATAGGCGCTGTCGATCCCCTGCTCATAGGCCGCATGGCCGACCTCATGCACGGTGGAATAAAAGCAATTGAACGGGTCGAGGGCATTGGTTCGCGTGGTGATCCGCACGTCCAGCCCCGACCCGGAGGAAAAGGGATGCACCGCCTTGTCGATGCGCCCGGTGGCCAGATCATAGCCAAAGCGCCGCGCCAGCTTGGCGGTCAGCGTCATCTGCGCCGCTTCGTCAAAGGCACCCTCCAACACCGGCGGCGCTTCGGCTTCGCGGACGGCGGCGCGCAGTTCGGAGAGTTTTGGCCGCAGCGCGCCAAACATAGCTTCGAGGTCCGCCGCCGTGGTGCCGGGCTCGTAATCCTCCAGCATCGCGTCATAAACCCCGATCCCGCGCCCTTCGGCCAGCGCGGCCCCCTCTTCGCGTTTGAGCGCGATCACTTCTTTCAGAGTGGGGGCGAAGGCCGCGAAGTCATCAGCGGCGCGGGCTTCGGCCCAAGTGCCTTGGGCGGCGGAGGTGACGCGGGCGATACGCGCCGCCAAATCGGCGGGTACGCGGGTGGCGCGGTCAAAATCGCGTTTGATGTGGCGCAGGTTCGCCTGCCCGACCGCGTCCAACGCCGCGGGCTCGATCTGGGCCAGCCAATCAGCGATGCGCGGGTCGATGCGGCGGGCGTGGAGGACGCTTTCCATCGCCGCCATCTCCTCGGCCCGCTGCGGGGCCGCGCCCCGAGGCATGACCGTTTCCTGATCCCAGCCCAAACGGCCTGCGACCTGCGCCAGCGCCTCGGTGTCGCGCTGAAAAGCCATCAAATCATCATATGCAGTCATGTCTCAGCCTCTCAGCGATGTGGCGACGGGATAGGCCGCGAGGAAGCGCGCGCGCAGGATCAGCACCCAAAGCAGCACGGCCAGCGCCTGATGCGCGAGCGCCAGATGCACGGGCGCGGCATAGAGCACGGTGGTGATGCCCAGAACCACTTGCAAAGACAGCGCCGCCATCACGGCGTTGAAAGCAAAACGCGTGCGGGCATGGGCCGAGCGGCGACCGCGCAGCCAGACGACCACCCCGAAAGCAAAGAGCAGATAGCCCGCCATCCGGTGCATGAATTGCACCAACCCCGGATTCTCAAAAAAATTCCGCCATGTCGGCGTGATGTCGAATGCCTCGGGCGGGAAGAACTGCCCCTGCATCAGCGGCCAGTCGACGAAGTAGCGCCCCGCGTCGATTCCTGCGACCAAGGCGCCCAGCAGGATCTGCAATGCGGCGAAATGCAACAGACCCGTTGCCATGCCGAATTGCTTGGCCTCCTTGGCGCGGCGGGCCTGAATCAGATCGCGTTCGCTGCGACCCAGCAGGAGCACATACCAAGTGATGAAACCGAGGATGACAAAGGCCAGCCCCAGATGCGTCGCCAAACGGTAGGAGGCCACATCCGTCACCCCCTGCCCGCTGGTCACGCCGGAGGCGACCATCCACCAGCCAATCGCCCCCTGCGCGCCGCCCAAAGCGCCGATAAAGAGCAGCCGTTTGGTCCAGCCGACAGGGATTTGTCGACGCAGGAGGAAGTAGAGAAAGCCCAAGACCCAGACGAGGCCGATCACCCGGCCAAGCTGCCGATGCCCCCATTCCCACCAGTAGATGCTTTTGAAATCAGAGAGTTCCATCCAGGAGTTCTGGACCTGAAACTCGTCGATCTGCTTGTATTTCTCGAATTCTGACTGCCAGTCGGCCTCGTTCATCGGCGGCAAGGCACCGGTCACCGGGCGCCATTCCGTGATGCTGAGGCCGGAGTCAGTGAGCCGCGTCAGCCCACCCACGGCGATCATGACAAAGACCAGCGCAAAGAGGATCATCAGCCAGACCCGGATCGGCCCGCGCGCGCCGCCCCGGCCCTTGTCGATCGTGCCGGTTTGCACCGGTGCACGGCTGGGTTGGTCGGTGCCGACCTCTTCGAACAGTTTGCGTTTCTCCGCCATGGCGCGCCTCTTTTTCCGTTTGGATAGAGTGGTATGACATGGGCAGAGAAAGGTCTAGCGGGGTGGGTTATGTTGCCGCATGCGCCGCCAACCCCGGCCCGGAATCAAGCCGAAGGCGCCGGGCCATCGCCTGCCCGCCCCACGGGTAGGCGATTTGGCAAGGACAGGCGCGACACTGCGGCAAAGCATTGATGCTGCACCATAAAGTGGCAGAAAAACCTTCAGGATCGCCACCCCACGGGCAGCCGATGGCCCTCAGTTCCTCAGCCCTTCTCCTTCCAGCGGACCATTTGCCGCAGGATGCCGTGCAACATCTGCACATCCGCCCGCGTCAACGGCATCCGCGACCACATGTTGCGAAGGTTAAGCTTCATAGAGGCGACCTTATGCTCGGGGAAGAAGAACCCGGCCTCGGTCAACTGTTCCTCGTAATGCCGCGCCAAATGGTCAACCTCGGCGCCCTTGGCCCAATCGGTGCCCGCCATCTCGACGACCTCATGGGTCACCTCGCCCTGCGCCCGCATCCATTCGTAAGACATCAACAGCACGCATTGCGCGAGATTGAGAGAGGCGAACTTCGGATTCACCGGGACCGAGACAATGGCATTGGCCTGCGCGATATCCTCATTCTCAAGCCCTGCCCGCTCGGGTCCGAACAGCACCGCAACCCGTTGGCCCGCCGCGATTTTCTCTGCCGCCAGCCGCATCGCGGCTTCGGGGCTGCAGACCGGTTTCGTCAGATCGCGACTACGCGCCGTGGTGGCAAAGGTGAAATCGCAATCGCCAAGCGCGTCGGGCAGATCGGCGCAATGCTGTGCCTCGTCCAACAGCCGCCCCGCCCCCGAGGCCATGGCCACGGCGGATTGGCTCGGCCAGCCGTCGCGTGGGGCCACGACCCGCATGTGATCGAGGCCAAAATTCCACATCGCGCGCGCCGCAGCGCCGATGTTCTCGCCCATCTGGGGGCGGACAAGCACGATGGCCGGGATCGGCGCGGGCTGAACGGGGGAGGATGATGTCTCTGTCATGCGCGCCTCATAGCCCCTGCGCCTGCGCACCGCAAGAAAGCCCGCGCGACGCACGCATATCCGTTTTCTTTTGCAACGCCCTGCGCTAGTCAGGCTCCCAGACCCGATTAAGGACAGTGACCATGGACGCGCCAGAACAGCCGCAGATTTACCTTATTACCCCGCCCGAAGTTGAGCTGAGCCAATTCCCCGCGCAACTCGCCGCCGTGCTCGACGCCCATC
Organism: Sulfitobacter sp. 1A12056; assembly: GCF_043558125.1. Lineage (NCBI taxonomy): Bacteria > Pseudomonadati > Pseudomonadota > Alphaproteobacteria > Rhodobacterales > Roseobacteraceae > Sulfitobacter > Sulfitobacter sp. 1A12056. The sequence continues at coordinate 698,588 of NZ_JBIFFY010000001.1, forward strand.
CGGTCGCCTGTGTGCGCATGGCGCTTTCGACCCGGGATGAAGACCGCCTCGCCCGCGCCGGTGATGCGCTGCGCGAAGTGACCCATGCGCGCGACGTGGCCTTGGTGATCTCGGATCATCTGCTGCTGGTCGAAAAGCTCGGCCTTGACGGTGTGCACCTTAGCGATGCCGCCCGCACCGTGCGCCATGCCCGCAAAGAGCTGGGCGATGATGCCATCGTCGGCGCCTTCTGCGGCACATCGCGGCATGAGGGGATGGCGGCAGGCGAAGCCGGGGCAGACTACATCAGCTTTGGCCCGACCCAAGCCAGTGCGCTCGGCGATGGAAGCTTTGCCGAGGCCGATCTGTTCCAGTGGTGGTCCGAAGTCATCGAAGTGCCTGTCGTCGCCGAAGGCGCGCTTGACATCAACATGATCCGCGACCTCGCCCCCCGGACTGACTTTTTCGGCATCGGGACCGAGATTTGGGACAAGGACGATCCGGTGGCCGAACTCGCAACCCTGATCGCCGCCATGCAGGGCTAAGCGGCCCTTGGGGCAGCCCGGTCAAGGGCTGCCCGCTCGCTTACAGAAACACCCGTTCGATGAACCAATAGGCCCCGACCGCCGCGATGACGCAGGAGGCGGGGACCGCGATGACGCGGCGATACCAATCGCGCTTCATCGCCCAGCCGACCAGCACGAAGGCGATGGCGATCACCGCAAGCTGGCCCAGTTCCACCCCGATATTAAAGCCAATAAGCGCCGGAACGAATTGCCCCGCAGGCAGGCCAAAGTCCCCCAGCACCGAGGCAAAGCCGAGCCCGTGCAGCAGGCCGAAGCCAAAGATCACCAAGGGCCGCCAACGGTTCAGCGCGGAGTGAAAGATATTCTCGACCGCGACATAGGTGATCGAGGCGGCGATCAGCGGCTCGACGATGGCACCGGGCACGTTAACCCAGCCCAAAGCGCCAAGCGCCAGCGTGACCGTATGGGCCAGCGTGAAGGCGGTGACCTGCCAGATCAAAGGCCGCAGACGGGTCGACAGAAAGAACAGGCCCAAGACGAATAGGATGTGATCCAACCCTTTGGGCAGGATGTGGTCGAACCCAACCGGGATGTAGCTGACGAAAACCTGCCAGCCGCTTTCAGCATCGCCGCCCCCAAGGGCGATTTCGGGGCTGGTCTCACCGCCCGACAGATAGCCGGTATAGGGCGCCTCCACCCCTTGCTGGCGCAGCACCAGCGCGCCCGCGCCATCCGGCCATGTCACTTGCACCTCTTCGGCGCCTGCCGGCACCGCGCCCTCTAGTCGCCATTGACTGTCGCGCGGCAGTTCGGCGTCGACCCCTTCGGGCACTTCGAGTGTCACACTCTCCAACGGCACGGCGGCGCCATCGACGCTGAGCAGCGGCAGGCTGTTCCAGTTGAGCAAAAGCTCGGGCGCGCGGTCGGCGATGCGCGCGGCGGGCAGGCTGCGCAGCGCATCGTAATCGCCCGCATTCTCGGCATTGTCGGTGTCTTCGACGGTATCGAGGTCGATGCCCGCCAAGAGCGCTTCGAGGTTGACCTCCAGCGCCAGCACCGCCCGTCCGTCGACCACGGTCAGATCCGCGATGGTAGGTTTGACCTCATGCGCCTGTGCACCCGCGCCTGCCGAAAGCAGTACCGCGCTTGACAACAGCCACAGCAACGCCAGCTTGGTTCTTAACAAAATGAAAGTTCGCTTCATGAAACTGTCCCAGTTGTCCGCTATTATTTTCAGTATCTTATCGGCAGTGCCTGCCTTTGCACATGAATACTGGCTGTCGCCGGTGAACTATCAAGTGGAAAGCGGTGAAAAGATCGCGGCGCATTTTCGCAATGGTGAGGAATTTACCGGCGCGACTTTCCCCTATCTGCCCAACCGGCTCACACATTTCGAGGTCAAAATCGGCGGGAAAGAGGTCCCGCTATCGCCGCGCGCGGGCGACAGCCCTGCCCTGACGCTCCCCGCGCCCGAGGGTGACGCGCTGGTCGTGGCGGTGGCCGAAACGACGCCCTCCAAAGTCACCTATGAGGACTTCGACAAGTTCCTCCGGTTCGCCAAGCATAAGGATTTCCCCGAGGCTGAGAGCGATCACCGCGCGAACGGATGGTCGACCGATAAGGTTGTCGAAAGCTACACCCGCCACGTCAAAACCCTGATCGCCCTCGGCGCGGGCACGGGGCAGGATGCGCCCACCGGCATGGCGACGGAGTTCGTGGCGCTGACGAATCCCTATGACGCAGATTTCGCGGGTGAGATGAAGGTGGCACTCCTCTATCAAGGCGCCCCTCGCGCCAACGCGCAAATCGAAGTGTTCGACCGCGCTCCAGATGACAGCGTGACCATCACCCTTCACCGCACCGATGCGGCGGGCGAAGCACTGGTTCCGGTCACGGCGGGGCATGAATACCTCTTTGACGCGGTGGTGCTGCGCGCGGCAGCAGAGGCGCAAGCGAGCGCGGGCTACGACCCCGATCAACCGGTCTGGGAAACGCTCTGGGCGGCGCTGACATTCGCGGTGCCACAATAACGCCGCTTGCGCGTGGGGAGATTTGGCGGCTAGAAGCGCCGCATGACCAAGACAGCTGACATCCTTTGCATCGGCTCCGTCCTTTGGGACGTGATCGGCCGCTCTGAAAACGCCATGCGCCAAGGCTCTGACATGCCGGGGCGGATCAGCCGCCTGCCCGGCGGCGTGGCCCTGAACATAGGCATGGCGCTGGCGCGCTTTGGGCTGACGCCCGCGCTGCTCTCTGCCGTGGGGCGCGATGCCGAAGGGGATGAGTTGATCGCCGCCTGCGCCCTGCGCGGGCTGATCACCGATCACGTCTACCGCTCGGACGATCTGCCAACCGACCGTTACATGGCCGTCGAAGGGTCCAACGGGTTGATCGCCGCGATTGCCGATGCCCATTCGCTGGAGGCTGCGGGCGACAAGATCCTGCGCCCGCTGGAGGATGGCAGCCTGCCCAGCCCCTATGAAGGGGCCGTGGCGCTGGACGGCAACCTGACCGTCGAACTGCTGGCCCGCATGGCGCAAAGCCCGCTGTTGGCAAAGGCCGACCTGCGCGTCGCGCCCGCCTCTCCCGGCAAGGCGCTGCGGCTCACACCTTTCCTCAAGGCCGGGCGCGGTACGCTTTATGTGAACCTTGAAGAGGCCGGGCTGCTCTGCCAGTCGAGCTTTGACGATTCCCCCACCGCCGCCCGCGCCCTACTGGCCCGTGGCGCACGCCGCGCCGTGGTGACCGACGGCGGCAACCCCGCCACCGTGGGCCAAGGCGACGAGATCATCACCCTCACCCCGCCGCAGGTGCATGTCGCCCGGGTCACGGGTGCAGGCGATACATTCATGGCGGCCCATGTGGCCGCTGAACTTGGCGGTGCCGTTGCGCAATCCGCCCTCAAGGCAGCACTTGATGCCGCCGCCCTTTACGTTTCCGGAGAGACCAAGATATGACCACCGCCACATCCGCCCTGCCCCTGACCTTCAGCGCCGAGGTGGCCAAGGCCCGCGAAAACGCCGCGCCGATCGTGGCCTTGGAAAGCACCATCATCACTCATGGCATGCCCTATCCGCAAAACCTCGAAGTGGCGCGGCAGGTCGAACAGGACATCCGCGACGCAGGGGCCGTTCCCGCCACCATCGCCGTGATCCGTGGCGCGCTGCACATCGGTCTGGACGATGACCAACTGAGCGATTTGGCCCAGGCCAAGGATGTGGCCAAACTGTCGCGCGCCGATATGGCCGTCTGCATCGCCTCGGGCGGGACAGGTGCCACCACCGTCGCCGCCACCATGATCGCCGCCAATCTAGCGGGCATCGAAGTCTTCGCCACCGGCGGCATCGGCGGCGTGCATAAGGGCGCGGAAGACAGCTTTGACATCTCCGCCGACCTCATGGAACTGGCCCAAACCCCCGTCACCGTCATCGCGGCGGGCGCCAAGGCGATCCTCGACGTGCCGAAGACGCTGGAAGTGCTGGAAACCCAAGGCGTGCCGGTCATCACTGTGGGCCAAGACAGCTTCCCCGCCTTCTGGAGCGCAGGCTCGGACCTGCAATCGCCGCTGCGCCTTGATGATGCCGCAGCCCTTGCCAAAGCCCACCGCACCCGCGCCGCCATGGGCCTGCCCGGTGGCCAGTTGGTGGCCAACCCGATCCCCGCGGCAGAGGAAATCCCCGCCGCCGAACTCGCCCCGATCATCGCGCAGGCCCAGTCCGAGGCCGATGCCCAAGGGGTCCACGGCAAGGGCGTGACCCCCTTCTTGCTGCAACGCATCTTCGAGCTGACCGAGGGCCGCTCGCTGACCGCCAATATCGCGCTGGTGCGCAACAATGCCCGGCTGGGGGCCAAGATCGCCGCAAACCTCGTCAACCTGCCGCGTTAAAGGCGAAAAACACCGGGGAGCCATTGCCGGGCCGGGGCATACGCCTTAGCTATGTTGCGATTAACTCTTCGGAAAACGGCGCAGATGAACACACCTTTTGATCCCGACCCAACGCAGGTCCGGCGCAGCCTTGTCGCAAGGCTGCGCGCGTCTTTCCTGACCGGTCTGGTCGTGATTGCGCCTGTCGGGCTGACCATTTGGCTGATCTGGAGCGTGGTCGGCTGGATCGACGGTTTCGTGCTGCCATTGGTGCCCAAAGCCTACCATCCCGACCGGCTGCTCCAAGATTTCTTGGGCCTCGACCCGTCGATGCAGTTCAACGTGCGCGGCCTTGGGGTGGTGATCTTTCTGATCTTCACCGTCATGGTGGGCTGGGCCGCGAAAGGGCTGATTGGCCGTTCGATGATCCGCTTCGCCGAAAGTCTGGTGGAACGCACCCCCGTCGTGCGGACGATCTATTCCGGCATCAAACAGATTTCCGAGACGATCTTCGCCCAGTCCGAGCGGAGCTTTGAGACTGCCTGCCTGATCGAATACCCCCGGCGCGGCATCTGGGCGCTTGGCTTCATCTCGACCGAGGCGAAGGGAGAGGTCTTGGCCCGCACCAATGCGGGGGGCGAGATGCTCTCGGTCTTCCTGCCGACCACGCCGAACCCCACTTCGGGCTTCTTGCTGTTCCTGCCACGCGAGGATGTGATCGAACTTGACATGAGCGTCGAAGACGCGGCGAAGCTGGTGATCTCTGCCGGGCTGGTCTATCCGCCGCGCCCCGGTGCCGATCTGCCCGAGGCGCTGGCGCTGTCGGACCCTGAAAACTCAGCCGAACATCGCGGGTAGATCGACGCTGCTGCGCTGGTTCAGATCGTCGAAGTGCTCCTCTAGAAACCGGTCCGCCGCCGCCACGCCTGCCTCATGCAGCGCCCGGATCACCGCCGGGTTGGGCATCAGTTTCGTCGCCACCGACAGCTGCGCCATCAGCGCGTCATCGGCGATCATATGCATGTGCACCCGCTTCATCCGTCCCTCCGGCAGGGTGCCATCCGCAATCAGCCGCTGAACGAAGTCAATCGCCCGCATCTCGCGCAAGAGGCTGGAGTTAAAGCTGATCTCATTGATGCGGTTCTGGATTTGCTGCGGCGTGACCGGCAGGTCTTCGCGGTCGAGCGGGTTGATGTTCACCACCACGATATCTTCGGGCAGGTCATCGCGGAACAGCGGAAACAGCGCCGGGTTACCGGTATAGCCGCCGTCCCAAAACGCCTCGCGCTGGCCGGTCTGGGCGTCGTCAATCTCAACCGCCTTGAAGATCGTCGGCAGGCAGGCCGAGGCGAGCAAAGCATCAGGCCCGATCTCATCCCCCTCAAACACCCGGATCTTGCCGTTGCGGACCCGTGTGGCGCAGACGAAAAAGAACGGCGGCTTATGCGCGCCCACTTTGCCGTAATCGAACCGGGCCACGACATCTTCGAGCGGGTTGCGATAGAACGGGCCGTAAGCATAGGGCGAGACGACCCGCGTCAGCGAATCCGAGATTGCCATGGGCAGCGAATATTCCATCGCCTGACTGAGCTTGTCCAAACCGAAAGGCGCCAGCCAATGCGACAGCCGCAGGTCCGAAATGCCAGAGACCTGCGCCCAAAGCCAATCGAGATTCTCCCGCGCGCCCTCGCGACCGCCCGAGATCATCCCCGATTTCAAGGCCGCGCCGTTCAGCGCCCCCGCCGAGGTGCCCGAGATCCCGCAGATATCCAGATCGTCCTGCTGCAACAGCCGGTCGAGCACCCCCCAAGTGAAAGCGCCATGTGCGCCGCCACCTTGGAGGGCGAGGTTAATGCGTTTCTTGACCGCCACGGCGCTTACAAGGCCGTCCAGCCGCCATCGACACTGATCGTCGTGCCGGTGATCTGCGCCGCTGCATCCGAGCATAGGAAGGTTGCCGTGCCGCCCATCTGCTCAACAGTGGCGAATTCGCGCGAAGGCTGACGGGTGAGCATGACCTGTTCGATCACCTCTTCGCGGCTCATGTCGTATTCCTTCATGGTGTCGGGGATCTGCTTCTCAACAATCGGGGTCAGCACATAGCCGGGGCAAATCGCGTTGCAGGTGATCGGGTCTTTCGCCGTCTCAAGCGCTGTGGTCTTGCTGAGGCCGACAATCCCGTGTTTCGCGGCGATATAGGCGGATTTATAGGGCGATGCGGTCAGACCATGGGCGGAGGCGATGTTGATCACACGGCCCCAGCCCGCTTTGCGCATCATTGGCAAAGCCTCGGCGGTGGTGTGAAAGGCCGACGACAGGTTGATCGCGATGATCGCGTCCCATTTCTCGGCCGGAAACTCAGGGATTGGCGCGACATGCTGGATGCCCGCGTTGTTCACCAGAATGTCACAGGCCCCCGCTTCGGCAATCAAACGCCGACAGTCCGCCCCCTTGGACATGTCGGCCTTGATGTAGCGGGCCGTTACGTTGCATGTCTGCGCAATCTCCTGCGCCAGCGCATGATCCGCCTCGTCATCGGTAAAAGAGTTCAACACGATATCGGCCCCGGCCCGCGCCAGTTCCCAGGCGATGCCCAGTCCGATTCCAGAGTTCGATCCCGTGATGACGGCTGTCTTGCCGGACAGGTCGATGGTGAAAGCCATGGCGCGTCTCCTTGTTCATGCTGCGCCTGCATCATGTACTGCGCGCGCGCCAAAGGGAAAGGGTTTGCGCGAAGGAGCTTAAGGGTCGGTGAAAATTGGCCAAAAAAAACGCCCGCGCGAGGCGGGCGTAAGTTATTGAGGCAGGTTTCATACAGGCAAGAAACCTATCGAGCAGTGACCTCTGTATACGCCTTTCACGCTCACAATCCAAGCTAAAAGTTTGATAAGGCGAGAATCCGCGGGTATGGAATAACTCCAACAAAATAAGGGCAGATCGTGATTGTTTCAAAAATGAGCTGGGAATTTTTCTCGAAAGCACGGGGCGTTGCGGCCCTTTCTTCACTGATTCTGCTCTCGGGGGCGGCATGGGCTGCCCCGCAACATGGAATCGCCATGTATGGCGAGCCTGCTCTACCGGCCGATTTTGACGCCCTCCCTTACGTGAACCGCGAAGCCCCCAAGGGGGGTGAGATCGTTCTGGGCAATACCGGGGGATTCGACAGCCTCAACCCCTTCGTCCGCAAGGGCACCGCGCCTTGGCAGTTGCCGCATTTCACCCATGAGACCTTGATGGGGAGGTCCTGGGATGAACCCTTCGCGCTTTACGGCCTGCTGGCCGAGACGATCGAGGTGCCCGAAGACCGCGCGTGGGTGGAATTCACCCTGCGCGAGGAAGCGCGGTTTTCCGACGGCACGCCGGTCACGGTCGAGGATGTGATCTTTTCCTTCGATCTGCTCGGCACCGAAGGCCACCCCCGCTACCACGGGCTGCGCCAACAGATCGACAGTATCGAACAGACCGGCCCGCGTAGTCTGCGCATGACTTTCAACAGCGACAACCGCGAGCTTGCCCTGCTCGCCGGGATGCGCCCCATCCTGAGCAAGGCGCAATGGGAGGGGCAGGACTTTGCCAATGCCCCCCTGTCCGAAATCCCCTTGGGCAGCGGCCCCTATACCATCACCGACTATCAGGCGGGCCGCCATGTCACGCTGACGCGCAACCCCGATTACTGGGGTGCAAAGGTGCCCTTTCGCCAAGGCACGCATAACTACGATGAGGTAAAGATCGACTTTTACGGCGATGCCAATGTGCTGTTCGAAGCCTTCAAGGCCGGTCAAATCTCTGCCGTGCGCGAATTCAACGCCGAGACTTGGGCCACGCAATACGACTTCCCCGCGATCACCCGGGGCGAGGTGGTGAAATCGACCTTCCCGCATAGCAAACCGTCGGGCATGACCGGTTTTGTCATGAACGCCCGCCGCGCGCCTTTCGACGATTGGCGGGTGCGCGACGCGCTGATTTCGGCCTTCAACTTCGAGTATATCAACGAGACGCTTACCGGCGGCACCCTGCCCCGGATCACCTCTTATTTCTCGAACTCTGATCTTGCCATGCGCGACGGTCCGGCGTCAGGGCGGGTTTTCGATCTGCTGGCCGATTACGTCGACACGCTGCCGCCCGGCGCGGTGGATGGCTATCGGCTGCCGGTGGGTGACGGCTCTGCCCGCAACCGCGCGGGCATCCGCGCCGCGATGCAGCAGTTGAATGCCGCAGGTTACGAGGCCGAAGGCGGCGTCATGCGCCGGGGCGACGGCACGCCGCTGACCTTTACCATCCTTCTGTCCAAGGGAAGCCGTGAAAACCTAGCGATTGCAGAGCTTTACACGCAGGCCCTCAAGCGGCTTGGCATCACCGCCGAGATCGAAACCGTGGATGATGCGCAATTCGTCGCACGGCAGAACAGCTATGATTTCGACATGACAACCTTCCGCCGCGCCCTGTCGCTCAGCCCCGGTACAGAGCAGCGTTTCTACTGGGGGTCGGAGGCCGCCGATCTGCCCGGCACACGCAACCTCATGGGCGTGCGCTCTCCGGCGGTGGATGCGATGATCGACAGGATGTTGCAGGCCCGCGAAACGGCGGATTTCGTCGCCGCGACCCGCGCGCTCGACCGTATCCTCACTGCAGGGCGCTATGTCATCCCCTTTTGGCAATTCGACGAAGGGCTGATCGCCCATGACGCGCGCATGGCCTACCCCGAGACGATCCCGCTTTACGGCGATGGGCCGAACTTCATGCCCGAGGTCTGGTGGTGGCAACCGGCGGAGGGGTCAGACCAGTGAGGTCACCCAGAGGATCGTCGCATCCTCATCACTGAGCGAGACGACATTGTGCCCCATGGTAGCGTCGTAATAGGCGCTATCGCCGCGGCGCATGTCGACAGGCTCGTAGAACTCGGTAAAGAGCCGCACCATGCCAGTCAGCACATAGAGGAACTCCTCCCCGTCGTGGCGCACCCAGCCGTCGAACTCCTCCATCCGGCGGGCGCGGATGCGGGCGCGGTAGGGCAGCATCTGCTTCTTGCGCAACGCGTCGGCCAGTAGGACATGCTCATAGGTGCCGGTGGCCTTGGGCGCGCCTTCCTCGGCGCGGGTCACGGCCATGCGGCCGGTGATCTTCTCCCCCGCGGGCGGGGTGAAAAGCTGCGGCACGGTGATCTCTAGCCCCACGGCGAGCTTCTTCAGCGCGTCATAGGTGGGCGACATCAGCCCGTTCTCGATCTTGCTCAAGGTCGAGCGCGCCAGCCCCGCCTGCCGCGCGGCCTGTTCCAGCGTCCAATTACGCGCCTTGCGCAGCTCGCGCACCCTTGCGCCAAGGTCGACCGGCGGGGCGGTCTCGCTCGCGCCGCTTTCGCGGGCGATCTGGATCAGGGAACGGGGCGACGTATCTGTCATGGACCTGCTATAGCCGCGCCCCGGGGCGCTTGCAACGCTGCCCGCTTGCGATACCGGCCCCGGCCCGCTATGCCCATTGCGCAGCAATAGATGGGGCGCATCATGGCCGAAGCGATCAAACTCGATATCATGTCAGACCCGATCTGCCCGTGGTGCTATATCGGCAAGGCGCATCTGGACCGCGCTTTGCAAGACCATCCCGACCACCCCTTTGCCATCGAATGGCACCCGTTCCAGCTCAACCCCGACATGCCGCGCGAAGGCATGGACCGGCGCAGCTATCTTGAACGTAAGTTCGGCGGCAAGGAAGGCGCCGTGCGCGCCTATGCACCGGTTGTGGAACATGCCGAGAAGGCCGGGCTGAATATCAACTTCGAGGCCATGCAGCGCACGCCCAACACGCTGGATGCGCACCGTCTGATCCATTGGGCCGGGATCGAAGGCCGCCAGACCGCCGCCATCTCTGCCCTTTTCAAAGCCTATTTCGTCGATGCCCGCGACATTGGTGACGCCGAAGTGCTGGCCGATATCGCCGACAGTATCGAGATGGACGCCGGCGTCGTCACCCGCCTGCTGAAATCCGATGTCGACGCGCAGGACATCCGCGACCGCGATGCCCATAGCCGCAAGATGGGCGTGAACTCGGTGCCGACCTTCATCGTTGCCAACACCCATGCCGTCCCCGGCGCGCAGCCGCCCGAGCTATGGGCGCAGGTCATTGCCGATCTGACCAATCAGCAGGACTAAACAAGGCGGCAATCATTGCCAAGTTAAGCGTTCTCGACTATCGAGAGCGCAACCACAAGTTATTCCCTGAATCCTGCCCAAACGGATCCGCCGTTCGGGACAATCGCCGGAGTGCGCCTTCGTGACCACCGAAAAACCAGAATTCTCCATGGGGCGGATCGAATTCGTCGGCCTTATCGCGATGATGATCGCCACCATCGCCTTTTCCATCGACGCGATGCTGCCCGCCCTGCCCGAGATCGCGGCGGAACTCTCGCCCGAGATGGCCCACCGTGCCCCGCTGATCCTGACAGCCTTCGTGCTGGGCATGGGGCTGGGCACATTCTTTAGCGGCGCGCTGTCGGATGCATTCGGCCGCCGCAACGTGGTCTTCGGCGGGGCGGCGCTATATTGTCTTTCGGCCTTCGTCGCTTGGATGAGCAACTCACTCGAAGTCATGCTCGTGGCACGCATCTTCCAAGGGCTTGGCGCTTCTGGCCCGCGTGTGGTCGCCGTGGCGATCATTCGTGACCTCTATGCGGGGCGCGAGATGGCGCGGATCATGTCGGTGGTGATGATGGTCTTCGCGCTGGTGCCCGCCTTGGCCCCGATGCTGGGCGCGGGGATCATCCTCACGGCGGGCTGGCGCGCGATCTTCATCGCCTTCATGGCCTTCTCGCTCATCTCGGTCATCTGGATGGCCCTGCGTCTGCCCGAAACCCTCGCCCCCGAAGACCGCCGCCCGTTGCGGGCGCGGCTGATCATTGGCGCGGTGCGCGAGTTGGTGGGCCACCCCACGGTGCGCCTGTCGATCCTTGTGCAGTCGCTTGCCATGGCGATGCTCTTTTCGATGCTGATGCTGGTGCAGCCGATCTATGACACCGTCTATGGCCGGGGCGAAAGCTTCCCGTTGTGGTTCGGCGGCATCGCCGTGGTGGCGGCCAGCGCCAGCCTGATCAACGCGCTTTTGGTCGTGCGCTACGGCATGCGGCGGCTGGTGACCATTGCCTTGGGCGTGCAAATCCTGCTGTCGGGCGCCATGTATTTCCTCAACCTCGGCGCCCTGCCCGACCCTTACGGCTTCGCCGCCTTCGTGTTCTTCCAGACCTGCCTGTTCTTCCAAGCGGGGCTGACATTGGGCAACCTCAACGCCATCGCGATGGAGCCGATGGGCCATATCGCAGGCATGGCGGCTTCGGTCGTGGGGGCAATTTCCACCGTGCTGGCGGCGCTGATCGCCTCTCCGGTGGGGTTGATGTTCGACGGCACGACCAAGCCGCTGGCGTTGGCCATGCTGCTGATGGCAATCGCGGCCTATGCGCTGATGCTCTACATGGGGCGGGTCGAGAACCGGCAGCCGGCGGCGGCGGAATAACCGCCGCCTTTCGAAGGGCTTAGCCCTTCGCCTTGGCCTTTTTTGCGGTCTTTTCCTTGGCGATTACATGTTCGGCCAAGTCGCGTGCGATGGCAAAGGCGCCTTTGATCTTATCGGCATCCGTCTTCCAATCCCGGCGCACGACGATCTTGTTGTCCTTCACCTTCGCCAGCCCGCGCTGGTCTTGAATGAACTTCACCAACCCCTCGGGCGAGGCGAACTTGTCGTTGTGGAACTGGATCGTCGCGCCCTTTGGCCCGCCGTCGAGCTTAGCGATCCCGGCGCGTTTGCACATCGCCTTGATCCGCACCACCAGCATCAGCGTGTTGACCTCCTTCGGCAGCTTGCCGAAACGGTCGATCAGCTCGGCGGCGAAGCCTTCCAGCTCAACCTTGGTCGAAAGCTCGCTGAGACGACGGTAGAGGCCGAGCCGCACGTCGAGGTCAGGCACATAGTCTTCGGGAATCAGCACCGGCACGCCAAGGTTGATCTGCGGCGCCCATTGCTCGTCGGCCTCCGACAGCCCCTCAAGTTCGCCCGCCTTGATCTTGGCGATCGCCTCTTCCAGCATGGACTGATAAAGCTCGAAACCCACGTCGCGCATCTGGCCGGACTGTTCTTCGCCCAGCAGGTTGCCCGCGCCGCGAATGTCGAGGTCTTGGGAGGCCAGCGTGAAGCCCGCGCCGAGCGTGTCGAGGCTGCCCAGCACCCGCAGGCGTTTCTGCGCCGTGTCGGTCAGCTTCGCGCGTGGCTTGGTCGTGAGATAGGCATAGGCGCGGGTTTTCGAGCGCCCCACGCGGCCCCGGATTTGATAAAGCTGCGCCAGTCCGAACATATCCGCGCGGTGCACGATCATCGTGTTGGCGGTGGGGATGTCGAGGCCGGATTCCACGATGGTCGTGGCCAACAGAATGTCGAACTTGCCGTCGTAGAAAGCGTTCATCCGGTCGTCGAGCTCCCCCGGCGCCATCTGGCCGTGGGCGACGACGTAGGTCAACTCTGGCAGCTGCGCCTTCAGGAACTCCTCGATCTCGCGCAGGTCGCTGACGCGCGGCACGACATAGAAGCTCTGCCCGCCGCGGTAATGCTCGCGCAGGAGCGCCTCGCGGATGGTTACCGCGTCGAACTCGCTGACATAGGTGCGGATCGACAGACGGTCCACGGGTGGCGTGCCGATGATCGACAGATCGCGCACGCCCGTCAGCGACAGTTGCAGGGTGCGCGGGATCGGCGTGGCGGTGAGGGTCAGCACATGGATGTCCGTGCGCAGCGCCTTCAACCGCTCCTTATGGGTGACGCCAAAGTGTTGTTCTTCATCAATAATCAAAAGGCCGAGGTCGTTGAAACGAATCCCCTTTGCCAGCAGCGCATGGGTGCCGATCACGATATCGACCGTGCCCTTGGCCATCCCCTCACGCGTCGCCGCCGCCTCCTTGGCCGAGACGAAGCGGCTGAGTTGCCGCACGTTGATCGGGAAGCCGCGGAAACGTTCCGCGAAGCTCTTGTAGTGCTGACGCGCGAGCAGCGTCGTCGGCGCGATCACCGCGACCTGCACGCCCGACATGGCCGCGACGAAGGCCGCGCGCATCGCCACCTCGGTCTTGCCGAAACCCACATCGCCGCAGACCAGACGGTCCATCGGGTTGCCGGAGGTCAGATCGTCGATCACATCACCGATGGCGCGAAGCTGGTCGTCGGTTTCCGTGTAAGGAAAACGGGCCGAGAAGGCGTCCCACATCCCCGGCGGCGGGTCGAGCACGGGCGCTTTGCGCAGGCTGCGTTCGGCGGCGATGCGGATGAGCTTATCCGCCATCTCGCGAATGCGCTCTTTGAGCTTGGCCTTTTTCGACTGCCATGCCCCGCCGCCGAGCTTGTCGAGAAGCCCTTCCTCATGGCCGTAGCGCGAGAGCAGTTCGATATTCTCCACCGGCAGGTAAAGCTTTGACTGTTCGGCATATTCGAGCACGAGGCATTCATGCGCGGCCCCGGCGGCGGTAACCACCTCCATCCCGTGATAGCGCCCGATGCCGTGGTCGACATGGACCACCAGATCGCCGGGGCTGAGGCTTTGCGCCTCGGTCAGGAAGTTCTCGGCCCGGCGCTTGCGTTTTGGCGCACGGATCAGACGGTCGCCCAGCACGTCCTGTTCGGAGATCACCGTCATCCCCGGCGCCTCGAACCCATGTTCCAGCGCCCAAACCGCCAGATGCAGCCCGCGCTTTCCGATGCGGGTGGCATCCATCACCGGGATCGCCTCGGCCAGACCTTCGTCTTCGATCAGCCCGGTCAGGCGCTCCCGCGCGCCTTCGGAGTAGCTGGCGATTAGCACCGGCCCAACTTCAAGCTTTGCTTTAATATGCGCGGCCAAAGCACCGAAAAGACTAACGGATTCCTGCTGACGCTCAGGGGCGAAGTTGCGCCCGAGCCGCGCGCCTGCATCCAGCACCCCCGGCCCCGTGGGCTGCGGCAGCGGATTGAACTGGATCACCCGATGTTCCAGCAGCGCTTGGGTCCAGGCCTCATCGGTCAGGTACAGCCCCTCAGGTGGGGCCGGTTTGTACACGCTGTCCATCTTCGAGCGCGTCTTCATCGCCAATTTGCGGGTCTCATACTGGTCTTCGATGGTTTCCCACCGCGCAATCCGCATCGGGGTCAGTTGATCGTCCAGAGTGACCGTCGCCTTGGGCAGATAGTCGAAAAGCGTTTCCAGATCGTCGTGAAAGAACGCCAGCCAATGTTCCGCGCCCTGATGTTTGCGGCCCGCGCTGATCGCCTCGTAAAGCGGATCATCGGTGCCCGCGGCGCCGAACTCGATGCGGTAGTTCTGCCGGAAACGGGTGATCGCTGCCTCGTCGAGAATGACCTCGCTCACCGGGGCAAGTTCCACCAGATCAAGCTTTTCGGTCGTCCGCTGCGTCGCCGGATCAAACCGCCGCGCACCATCCAGCACGTCGCCGAAGAGATCAAGCCGTACCGGGCCAAGATCACCGGGCGGGTAAATGTCGATGATCCCGCCGCGCACGGCGTAGTCGCCCGGCTCCATCACCGTGGGGCTTTGCACAAAGCCCATGCGCACCAGAAACGCGCGCAGCGCCTTTTCGTCGATCCGGCTGCCGACGCGGGCGGCAAAGGCCGCGTCGCGCAGGGTGTCGCGGGCGGGAATGCGTTGGCTGGCCGCGTTCAAGGTCGTCAGCAGGACGAACTGATCGGGCATCCCATGCACCAGCGCCGCCAGCGTCGCCATCCGCCGGGCCGAGATATCGGCATTGGGTGACACCCGGTCATAGGGCAGACAATCCCACCCCGGGAAGGTGACGACCGGCATGTCGGGGGCGTAGAACCGCAAGGCGGCCTGCATCGCCGCCATGCGTTTGTCATCGCGCGCCACATGGACCACCGGCTGGCCGCCCTTGGCGATTTCATCAAGGATGGCGCGGGCATCATAGCCTTCGGGAACGCCGGAGAGGGTGATATAGCGCGGATCGTTCATCGGGTCTCAATTGGCCCTCAGAGGGGGGCTGTCAACCCGCCAGCGGGCCGATGCTTAGATTTTGATACATTCCCCAAAGCGCGGTCACGAAGATCGAGACCATGCCGATGATCTGGGTGTAAAGCCGGTGCCGCATCAATCGCCGCCGCAGCACCTCACCGGTTGACCCTTCGATGCGAATGAGCCGCGCGGTCGACAGGCTCAAAAGCCCCACCAGCGACATGGGAAAACCCAACAGCAGCAAGGCTTGGGCGAACTCGATGCCATAGACGAACCCCAAGAGCACCAGAGAGGTCAACGCGAAGAACCCCAGCCCCAAGAGCCACAGCCCCGAGACCTGCGAGATATAGAGCATCCGGTTCACGTTGATCCGCACGATGTCTTCCAGATCGGCCTCGGCCTCTCCGCCATAGCGGCGGGCGCGCAGGACCATGTCGAAGGGCACGCCGAGCACCCAGTGGCTTGCCGTTGACCACATCACAGCCAGCGCGATCCAGAACCAAAGGTTCGAGAAAGAGCGCATGTCGATCATTTCGAAAAGGGTTTGATACCAGTCCAAGGCGTGCTCGTCCGAATATTGAGTTCGGATCTCTTAGCGGTCCGGCGCGACAATTCATAGGGTTGAGGCGTTCAAAAATACATGGCAAGCCCGTGCCGAGCCATTCTGAGGTATAATTGATGCAACCCGTCCACGCCCCCTTCCCCGCCACACGCCTGCGCCGTACCCGTGCCAATGCCGGTATCCGCGCGTTGGTGCGCGAGAATGACCTGCACTTGGGCGATCTGATCTGGCCGGTTTTCGTGCGCGAAGGCGAAGGCGTGGAAGAGCCGATCCCCTCCATGCCCGGTGTCATGCGCCGCTCGGTCGACACCTTGGTCCCGGCGGTGCGCGCAGCCGCGGATCTGGGCATCGGCACGGTCTGCGTCTTTCCCTATACCGGGCCTGAGGACCGGACCGAAGATTGCGCCCGCGCATGGGATCCGCAGAACGCCACCAACCGCGCCATCGCCGCGATCAAAGAGGCGGTGCCGGAGATGGTGGTGATGACGGATGTGGCGCTCGATACCTATAACATCAACGGCCATGACGGTTTCGTCGAAGACGGCATCATCGTGAATGACCGCACGGTCGAGGCGCTGGTCAAGATGGCGCTGGCCCAAGCCGAAGCAGGGGCGGATATCATCGGCCCTTCGGATATGATGGACGGGCGCATCGGCGCGATCCGCGCAGGTCTCGAAGAGGCCGGGCATCAAGATATGATGATCCTGAGCTATGCCGCGAAATACGCCAGTGCCTTCTACGGCCCCTTCCGGGACGCGGTCGGCGCCTCCTCGGCGCTGACCGGCGACAAGAAGACCTATCAGATGGATCCCGCCAATAGTGACGAGGCGCTCCGGCTGGTGGCACGCGACCTCTCGGAAGGGGCGGATATGGTCATGGTCAAACCCGGCATGCCTTACCTTGATATCTGCCGCCGCGTGAAAGACGCCTTTGGCGCGCCAACCTTCGCCTATCAGGTCTCGGGCGAATACAGCATGATCAAGGGCGCGGCAGACCAAGGTTGGATCGACGGCGAACGCGCGATGATGGAGAGCCTTCTGGCCTTCAAACGCGCGGGCTGCGACGGCGTGCTGACCTATTTCGCCCCCGACGTCGCCCGGCTTTTGCTCAAAAGCGCGTGACCTAAGGGCGTAAATCTGCGCAAAGGGGCCAATCAACATGACAAGCCGCGTGATTATGCGTAATCTCGCGCATAAGTCGGGAAAACCGGCAGCAGGCAACCGATCTTGAATATACAGGCAGAAAAGATGACCAATCAGACATATAACCGGCGCTTCGTGACATTGGGCGCCCTTTCGGCGCTCGGCGCGACGGCGGCCTGCGGCAATGGCGTGGGCGGACGCGGCAGCGCGATGATCGACGCACGCGTGGACGCGACACTGGCCGAGATGTATCGCGGCTATCCCAACACCCGGCAATTGGCCGAAAAGGCCAATGGCATGTTGGTCATGCCGCTGGTGACGGAAGCGGGCCTCGGCTTTGGCGGTGCCTACGGGCGCGGCGCGCTGCGCGTGAACGACGTGACGGTGGACTATTATTCGGTGACCAAAGCCTCGGGCGGCTTGCAGATCGGCGCGCAGCAATATGCGCATGTGCTGTTCTTCATGACCGAACCTGCCTTGCGCGAATTCCGCAGCTCGCCCGGTTGGGCGGCGGGGGCCGGTCTGGAATATGTGATCTCGGACAAGGGCGACAGCGTCAGCGCGGATACCACCACCGTCATGGCCCCGGTTCTGGCCGCCGTCTTTGGCCGCGCGGGCCTGCGCATCGGCGCGACGCTGGAAGGCACAAAATACACGCGGATCATCCCCTAAGAGGGATCGACCGCTGTGGAAGGCAAACGCCCGGCTCTAGACCGGGCGTTTTTGTTTGAGGCGAGAGGTCAAAGGTGCCCGTCGCGTTTCACCCGAGGTTCTGCAACCGTTTGAACAGGCTCGACGTATCCCAACGCCCGCCGCCCATCTTCTGCACGTCCTTGTAGAACTGGTCGACCAGCGCAGTCACCGGCAGGCTCGCCCCCGTCTCATCCGCCGCGTCCAGACAGATGCCCAAATCCTTGCGCATCCAATCCACTGCAAAGCCGTGATCAAACTTGTCGTCGAGCATGGTCTCATAGCGGTTTTCCATCTGCCATGAGCCTGCCGCACCTTGGCTGATCACCTCGACCACCGCGCGGCCATCAAGCCCCGCCTTCTCGGCGAAATGCAGCGCTTCAGAGAGGCCCTGTACCAGACCGGCGATGGCGATCTGGTTGCACATCTTGGTCATCTGGCCTGCGCCGCTTTCCCCAATGCGGCGGCAAATTTTCGCGTAGACCTCCATGATCGGCAGCGCCCGGTCAAAAGCGCCTTCGTCGCCGCCGCACATGATCGACAATTGGCCGTTTTCCGCGCCCGCCTGACCGCCTGAGATCGGCGCGTCGACAAAGCTCACCTGCGCCTCATCGGCGGCGGCATAAAGCTCACGCGTTACGGCCGCCGAAACGGTGGTGTGATCGACAAAGATCGCCCCCGCCGTCATGCCGCCAAAGGCCCCGTCATCCCCCAAACAGACCGAGCGCAGATCGTCGTCATTGCCCACGCAGGCGATCACGAAATCCGCATCCTTTGCCGCCGCGCGCGGGGTCTTGGCCATGGCGCCGCCATAGGTTTTCACCCAGTCGTCCGCCTTGGCTTCGGTGCGGTTGTAGACGGTCACATCGTGGCCCGCCTTTTGCAGATGCCCCGCCATCGGAGCCCCCATGACCCCCAGTCCCAAAAACGCGAGCTTTGCCATGTGCTTTTCCTTGTCATTCAGTTGCGTTATTCCCTGTCATTACACCTACCACCCTGCGCGCTCCGGTCAATCTGCGCGCCAGTCGAGGATCCCCCGATGGCATTGATGTTTCGCTGGCTTATCCGATTGGCGGTGTTTCTCGTCGCGCTGAGCGTCGTGGTTTTGGTGCTGGTCTATTGGTTCGCCGCGCGGTCCCTGCCCGACTATGATGATACGGTCGAGGTCGCGGGCGTCAGCGCCCCGGTCGAGATCGTGCGCGACAATGCCAACGTGCCGCATATCTTCGGGCAGAGCGATGAGGATGTCTTTTTCGGCCTCGGTTTCGCCCATGCCCAAGACCGGCTGTGGCAATTGATCACCCTGCGCCGCACCGCGCAGGGGCGGCTGTCCGAGGTCTTCGGCACCGCCACCATCACCACCGACAAGCTGATGCGGCGCTATGACATCTACCGCCTTGCCGTGGCGGCGGCGGATAAGCTCGACCCCGAAACCGAGGCGGCGCTTGAGGCTTATTCCGCCGGGATCAACGCGCGTCTCGACCAGATCAACACCGAAGCCTTGGGCCGCGGTGCGCCCGAGATGTGGCTTTTCAATGCGCCCATGGCGCCCTGGCGGCCTGCGGATTCACTCGCGATCACAAAACTCATGGGCCTGCAAATGTCGGGCCATCTGGAGGCCGAGGTGCTGCGCGCGCGGGTCTCGCTAGAGTTGAGCGACCCGGACCGTCTGCGCGACATCCTGCCCGAAGCGCCGGGCAGCGGGGTCGCCGCCCTGCCCGAATATGCCGCCCTCTTCCCCGAGGTCACCCGCCGTCACGCCGCCGCAGCGCCGATGGCGCGCCACCCGCTGTCGCCCTTCAAACGGCAGGCCTTCGCCGGGGCTTCCAACGCTTGGGCCGCCGCGCCCTCGCGCTCTGCCGCGGGGGGCACGCTTTTGGCCAATGACCCGCATTTGGGCTTCACCGCCCCTGCGATCTGGTATCTCGCCCGGATGGAGCTTGAGACCGGCGGCGTAATCGGTGGCACCATTCCGGGGATGCCGGTGGTGCTTACGGGCCGCAGCGCCGATCTGGGCTGGGGGCTGACCACCGCCTATGTCGACGATCAAGACGTCTATATCGAAGAGTTGAACCCCGACAATGCCGAGGAATACCGCACCCCGGACGGGTTCAAGAAGTTCCGCAAACGCGCGTCGATCATCAATATCGCCGATGCCGACCCGATCACCGTCACCCTGCGCTGGACCGACAATGGCCCGGTGCTGCCCGGCAGCCACTACAACCTTGGCAGCATCACCCCGCCGGGGCATGTGGCCTCTGTCGCCTCAACGCTCTTTACCGAAGAAGACACCTCGCTGGCCGCCGCGATGAAAGTGATGCGCGCGAAATCGGTGCAGCAGGCGATCAATGCCGCGACCGACTATGTGGCGCCCGCGCAGAACCTCACGCTGGTCGACCGCGATACCATCGCGATGAAGACCATCGGCGCCATGCCGCGCCGCGATGCCAATCACCAAAGCGAAGGGCGCATGCCCAGCCCCGGCTGGATCGCCGCCAACCGCTGGGACGGGATGTTGCCCTATACCGCGAACCCCGAATTTATCGCCCCCGCAGGCGGCATCCTTGGCAATACCAACAACAAAACGGTCGACCGCCCCTTCCCCAACCACGTCTCCTTTGTCTGGGGCGACACGCAGCGGGTGCAGCGCTGGCAGCGGCTGATGCAGAACCGCGAGGTGCACACCCGCGACAGTTTCATCGAAGCGCAGCTTGATACCGTCAGCCCCACGGCCCGGTCGCTGCTGCCGCTCATGGGTGCCGAGCTGTGGTTCACCGGAGAGGCCGCCCCCGACGGCACGCCGGAGCGCCAGCGCCAGCGCGCGCTCGACCTGCTCGCCGGTTGGTCGGGTGAGATGAACGAACACCTGCCCGAGCCGCTGATCTATGCCGCGTGGATCCGCGCCCTACAGGACCGGCTGATCCGCGATGAGTTGGGACCGCTGGCCCAGGAGTTCACCCATATCCAGCCGCTCTTCATCGAACGGGCCTTTCGCGATGTGCAGGGGGCCGCGAAATGGTGCGACGTGCGCCAATCCGCACCGGTGGAGACCTGCCACGACATGGCGCGGCTGGCGCTCGACGATGCGCTTTTGTGGATCAACGAGACATGGGGCACGCAGCTTGAATCCCTCCGCTGGGGCGACGCGCATCAGGCGACTCATGACCACCCCGTGCTGGGCGACGTGCTGCTTTTGCGCTACTTCGTGAACATCCGGCAGTCGACCTCGGGCGGGGACAACACCCTGCAACGCGGGCTGACACGCGGCACCGGCAAAGACCCCTTCTTTAACGTGCACGGCGCGGGCTATCGCGGCGTTTACGATTTTGCCGATCCCGACAGTTCGGTCTTTGTCACCTCCACCGGGCAATCGGGGCATTTCCTGTCGCGGCATTACGATGATATGGCGCAACTCTGGCGACGGGGCGAATATATCCCAATGTCGCTGGACGCCGAACTGGCCCGCGCCGCCGCCGTGGGCGTGACCCGATTGGAGCCTGCCCAATGACCGCCCGCGTGATCTTGCTGAACAAACCCTATGGTGTGCTGTCGCAATTCACCGACAAGGGCACCGAAGGCAGCACACGGCCCACCCTCTCGGCCTATGTCGATGAAAAGGGTTTTTATCCCGCAGGGCGGCTCGACCGCGACAGCGAAGGACTTTTGGTGCTGACCGACCACGGCCCGCTGCAGGCCCGCATCGCGCATCCGAAATACAAACGGCCCAAAAGCTATTTGGTGCAGGTCGAAGGCACGCCGGATGCCGCGGCGCTCGACGCGCTGCGCAAAGGTGTCGAACTGAAGGACGGTCTGACGAAACCCGCCCAAGTGGATCAGATCGACGCGCCCGAGCCGCTTTGGCCGCGCGACCCGCCGGTGCGTTTTCGCAAGACAGTCCCCGACGCTTGGCTGCGCATCACCATCCGCGAGGGGCGCAACCGGCAAGTGCGGCGCATGACGGCCCATGTCGGCCTGCCCACCCTGCGGCTGATCCGCGAAAGCGTGGGCGACTGGACGCTGGCCGGGCTGCAACCCGGCGCATGGCGCTGGTCAACCGAAACGGGCCGTTAGGTGAAGGCGCGGGTGATCGCCACACCCGCCGTCGCCGCCGTCCCGGTCAGGACCGAGCCCCAAGTGAAGTCGCGCGCGACCATGGCCCATGTCCAATCCTTGAGCGTCGCCAGATTGGTGAACTCATAGGTGCCATAACCCATCGCACCGATCAGCAGCGCATTGCCAAAGACCCACAGCAGCGAATGGTCCTGCGCCAGCGCGGGCCAAGAGACGAACCACAGCACCACCGCCACGAAGAAGGCGTAGAAGATCAGCGCCGGGGCGACGCGGAACTCATTCAAAAGCCAGTCCCCGATATCACGTTCAAACACAGGTTTGATGAGATAGGTCAGGCCAAGGTAGTCCAGCCCGAGGAAGATGACGACGGTTGAGATATAGAGGATGACGAGGGTCATTTGGCGCGCTCCGTTTTTGGTCATAGGACCATATGCGGCGCGGGGCGCGGAATTCGAGCGATTAGCGGCGAATATCGCACAGGCGCCGCAGCCTCCGCCGATGCCTAGGGGCGCGACCGCCGCATCAAAACCTCGTCATAGTAAACGCCATCCACCAAAAACGCTTCTCTATCTACGGCCCACGGGGTGAACCCCATCCGCTTGTAGAGACGCAGCGCGGCTTGGTTCGTGGAAACGACAGATAGGCGGATCGAGGTGCAGGCGCCATCAGCCTGCCCCATAGCCGCCTCCATCAATGCCCCCGCCAGCCCGCCTCCGCGCGCTTCAGGTCGAACATACATACCCCAGATTGTCGCGATATGCCGGGTCTTCGATGTCTGAGACTGCGCAAGACCAACGACGCCCTCAAGACGGCCGGCATCACTGAATCCTCCGAAAACGCAACCTGCCGCCAGCCGCTTTGCCACATCGGCAACTGACAGGCGGGATTCCTCCTCAAAGGACGCGCCAAAGGCTTCGGGGCATGCGCGTAGTCCTTCGAGCCTGAGCGCATGAAACCCCGCGGCATCACTGGCGTGGAGTTTTCGAATCTGCATCTTCACTGGTCCACCCGGCCCTGCAGCACCTGCGCTCAACCCGTTAAAGTTGCTGGAATTCCGCCTCTTGCCGCGCGGACCAGCGCACGGTGATCTCGAACCCGTCGTCGGTCTGGCGCTCGCCCTCGACCACGTCCTGCGCGAACAGCCAAGCGCGTTTCTTGCCGTCGGCGAAACCGAGGGTCAGCACAGCCTCGCGCACTGCACCTTGCAGCGCCTCGGCGATGGTTTCTTGCAGCGTCTCCAGCCCCTCGCCGGTTATGGCCGAGATCGCCAGCACATCATCGTTGCGCGCGGCACGGGCGCGCATGGCCTCGGCCCGGTCTTCGGGCAGCAGGTCGAGCTTGTTCCATACCTCGAAACTGCGGGTCTCTTTCGGGACGCCGAGAGAGGCGAGAATATCGCGCACGTTCTGCGCCTGCTCCTCGGTCTCGGCGTGAGAGACGTCGCGCACATGGCAAATGATATCGGCGGCCAAAACCTCTTCCAGCGTGGCGCGGAAGGCGGCGACGAGTTCCGTGGGCAGATCGCTGATGAACCCCACCGTGTCGCTGAGGATGATCTCAGGCCCGTCGGGCAGCAAGAGGCTGCGCATGGTCGGGTCGAGCGTGGCAAAGAGCATGTCTTTGGCCATAACCTCGGCCCCGGTCAAGCGGTTGAAAAGCGTGGATTTCCCGGCGTTGGTATAGCCCACTAGGGCCACGATCGGGAACGGCACCTTGGCCCGCGCGGCGCGGTGCAGGGCGCGGGTTTTCACGACCTTTTCCAACTGGCGGCGCAAACGCACCAATTGGTCGTCAATGGCACGGCGGTCGGCCTCGATCTGGGTCTCACCCGGACCGCCGACAAAACCCAAACCGCCCCGCTGCCGCTCAAGGTGGGTCCATGCCCGGACAAGCCGCGTGCGCTGATAGTTCAGCGCGGCCATCTCAACCTGAAGCACCCCCTCGCGAGTCGCCGCACGGTCGCTGAAGATTTCGAGAATCAGCCCGGTCCGGTCGAGCAATTTGACGCCCCAAGCCTTCTCTAGATTGCGCTGCTGCACCGGGGTCACGGGGCCATCGACCAGCACGAGGTCGACCTCTGCCCCCTTCATGCGCTGCTCAAGCTCTTCGATCTTGCCCTTACCGAACAGCATACCCGCATGCACCGTGCGCAGAGGCACGACTTCGGAGCCGACGACCTGCAACTCTGGCAGCGCCTCGGCCAATGCCACGGCTTCGGCCAGCGCGGGCTCAGGCGCGCGCCGGTCGTTGTCGGACTTGATATCAGGATGCAGCACCCAAGCGCGCGTTACGCGTGGCCCGTCGCTGTTGTCGATCTGAAATGCTGGACGGCTCAAGAAGCGTCTTCGCCCTCATAAAGGCTGATCGGCTGGCTTGGCATGATGGTCGAAATCGCATGTTTGTACACAAGTTGCGATTGACCGTCGCGGCGCAGCAGAACGCAGAAGTTGTCAAACCAGGTGATCACACCCTGCAATTTGACGCCATTGATCAGGAAAATTGTCACCGGTACTTTGGTCTTGCGAACGTGGTTAAGGAACGCATCCTGAAGGTTCTGTCTGTCTGACGCCATCGTAGTCTCGCCTTTTGTTCTTGCTGGCGTCCGCGTACCGGACCCCCCCATTGCCTCAAGTATGGAGTGCGAAAGCGTGAGTTTCCAGCCCCAATATCAGAGGACTAGGACGGTTCTAGCGCTAAACGTGTCAAGCGCGCCACAAATTCGGGGTCATCAGCGCAATAATCGCCAAGGTTTCCAGCCGCCCCAGCACCATCGCGCCGCTGAGGATGACTTTGGCCGCCAATCCCAGCTCGATCAGTTGAATGGGCTTGTCGGCGGCATGTTCGATCAGCGGCCCCGTGGTGGAGAGCGTAGCCACCGACATGACCACCGCCGCATCGAAGGAGGCGCCGGTCAGGGTCAGCAGCAGGGTCACCCCGGCCAGTGACATGGCGAAGAGCATGAAGAAAATCCAAGCGATGAAAGCCCCGTTGCTTTGCAAACGCCGCCCGGCCGCCCCCGCCCCGCTGACGGAGTTGGGATAGACCAGCCGGTCCATCTCGCGCACGCCGTTTTGGTAAAGCGCAAAAACCCGCAGCAGTTTCACCCCGCCCGCCGTGGTGGCCACCCCGCCGCCGATCAGCGCAAGCCCCATGAGCACCAGCCCCGGCGTGCGCAGCCCCGACCAATTCTGCGCATCGGCCCAATGCTCAGAGACGAAACCGGTGGTCGACAGGAAGGACAGCACCGTGAACAGCCCGCCCCAAAGCGCGTGCAAGGCGCGGGTGCCGTCAACCTCGACCTCTACCTCAAAAGCGCCGATCCAATGGCGCGCGAACAACAGCAGCGGCACGCCGATCACCACCAAAAGACCGATGCGAAACTCAGGGTCGGTCATCAGCCCGCCTTGGGTCGCCGTGACGGTATCCTTGGAAAAGGTCAGCCGCGACAGGGCGAAAAGCATGAAGAGCATCATCACCGCCTCGCCGGTGACGCCGACCTGCGCCTCGGCCACGCCGCCGATGGGCGAAATGCCCGAAGTTGCCATGACCGACATGGCATGGCAAAGCGCCACCAAGGCCGTCTCTCCCCCGATGACGAGCAAGAGCCACAGCAGAAGTGTCAGCCCGAAGTAGATCGGCAGCAGCGCTTGGGTGGTGCGCAGCAGCCGTTGGCGCGGGGTGATCCGGCCCATCCGCGTGTTGATCCGGTCGTCGGGCCGCCCCGGTTCGGCCTGCGCCGTAACCTCAAAGCCCCCCAAATGCAGCGGGGCAAGGATGGCCGAAGCCGTGACCCACATCAGCAGCCCGCCCATCCAGCCAACCTGCGCGCGCCACAGATGCAGCGTGTCGCTCAGCCGTTCGGGGTTGAACATGGTGGCCCCGGTGGTGGTCAGGGCGCTGACCATCTCGAAATAGACATTCACGAAACGCGTCGTCGGCAGCGCCTCAAGAAAAGGCACCGCAAAAAAGACCGGCAACAACACAAAGGCCGAGAGCAGCGACAAAAGCGGCCCGAGCGCCCCGTCCAAAGGTTTGCGCCCGGCATGGGCGATGGCGATGAGCGTAAAGGCCACAAGCCCTAGAAGCCCGGCATAGAGAAAGGCGCGGCTGGCCAGATGATCGTTCATCACCAACCCGTGGATCGACGGCAGGATCATCGACAGGGCGGAGACGCCGAACAGCTGCAAGAACAGCGGCAGCTGCACGATCTCCCGGCGGATGCCGGTCGGGCCTATGCGGGTCGGTTGCGTCACAAAGGCGCTCCTGCGCTTAGAAAAAGTCGATCGAGACCTGCAAAAGCTGTTCGACCCGCGGCACATCCTCGGCCAGAGCAAAGAGGGCGACCACATCGCCTTCGTCGATCCGCGTGCTGCCCAAGGGGCGAATGACCTTGCCTTCTTTGCGCAGCATGCCGATCAAAACCCCTTCGGGGAAGTCGATTTCCGAGACTTTCTTGCCCGCAAGGGGCGAGGTTGACAGCACTTCGGCCTCAATCACCTCAGCCTCGGCGTCGCCGATGGAATAGACCGCCCGCACCCGGCCATGGCGGATGTGACGCAGGATCGAGCTCACGGTCGTGGCGCGCGGGTTGATATAGGCGTCGATGCCAAGGTGGGTCATCAGCGGCACCAGCGTCGGGTCGTTGATCAGCGCGATGACATAGGGGCAGCCCTCGGCCTTGGCCCGGACGCAAGACAGCATGTTGGTCTTGTCGTCGTCGGTCACCGCCAGCATCGCATCGGCGCGGCTGATGCCCGCCTCGGCCAGCAGCGCGGCGTCCAGCCCGTCGCCATTGAGCACGATGGTCCGTTCCAACCCTTCGGCGGCGCGTTCGGCGCATTTGCGGTTCTTCTCGATCATCTTGGTGCGCACGCGCAATGGCCCGCTTTCCAGATGCTGCGCCACGGTCAGGCCGACATTGCCCCCGCCCACGAGCACGACACGCTCTTGCTTGGTGGTTTGCTTGCCGAAAATCTCCATCGTGCGGGCGATGTCGTCGTGATGCGAGAAGACATAGCAATCATCGCCGACGAAAAGCTGGTCCTTCGCCTCGGGCGCGAAAAGCGTGCCATCGCGGCGCACGCCCACGACCACGGCGCGCAGGGTCGAGAAGAGATCGGTCAGCTGCCGCAGCGGCGTGTTCACCACCGGGCAATCGCTGTCGATCGAAATGCCCAGAAGCTGCGCCTGCCCCTCCATGAAAATCTCGGTGTCGAAAGCGGCGGGCGCGCTGAGCCGTTGAAGCGCGGCGGTCGCGACCTCCTTCTCGGGGGAAATCACCACGTCGATCGGCATGTGATCGCGGCGGTAGAGATCAGAGTAAATCGCGTCGAGATAGGACTGGCTGCGCAGCCGCGCGATCTTGCGGTTGATGCCAAAGACCGAATGCGCGACCTGACAGGTCACCATATTGACCTCATCGGAATGGGTCGCCGCGATGATCATCTCGGCGTCGCGCGCGCCTGCACGGTCCAGCACATCGGGGTAGCTGGCGAAGCCGGCGATGCCCTGCACATCCAGCGTATCGGTGGCCCGGCGGATCAATTCGGCATTGCTGTCGACCACGGTCACATCGTTGCGCTCTCCGCTGAGGTGACGGGCAATCTGCCACCCCACCTGCCCTGCGCCGCAAATGATGATTTTCATGAAGGCTTCCTTACCCTGAGCAAAGATCGTGTGAGGGTTGTCTTGGGTCGGTTAGAGGGCATGACAGATGGGTTGGCAAGGGTCAAATCAATTGTCTTTGCCCCGCAACGGCGGCATGATGGGGCCATGAAACCGATATCTCCCCGCCCCTCCCGCGCCGCTTTTGCCTTGACCTTTGTCGGCTTGGCGGCGGCGGCCTGTGCGCCGCTCAACACCTATTACAAACCGGGCGCGAGTGTCGCGCAGGTCAATCGCGCCACCACCGCTTGCGAGGTTCAGGCCCTGCGCGACGTGCCGATCTCGACGCAAATACGCCGCGAACCGCCACGCTATGTGCCCGCGCGGCGCCACTGCGATGCCGATAACAATTGCACCACGCGGGGCGGTTTTTACGTGCCGGGGGAATTGGTGACATTTGACCCGAACGAAGACCTGCGCAACCGGGTCGAGGCGCAATGTATGGCCGACAAAGGTTTCGCGCCCGTGTCGATCCCCGCCTGCCCCGGCAACGTCGCCCGCGCCGCACCGACGCGCGCGACGACCACGCTGCCCGCGCTCAACCCCAAGTCCTGCGTGATCCGCAACAGCGATGGGTCATTCCAGATCGTCACCCAAGGGTAACGCAAGCGCGCGCGGGGCAGCCCCCCGCGCGCAACCGGCGGGGTTTAACCCGCCGCTTCGACTTCCTCGTCAACATGGGCCACGCGCACGCCCGCTTTGGCCGAGGTCACGACGCCGAGCGATTTCAGCTTGCGGTGCAGGGCGCTGCGCTCCATCCCCACGAAATTCGCGGTGCGGCTGATGTTGCCGCCGAAACGGTTGATCTGGGTCAGCAGATATTCCCGCTCAAACGCCTCGCGCGCTTCGCGCAGCGGCAGCGTCGCCAAGGCGCCTGAAAGCACCACACGCCCCTCATCGCTGCCATTCTCTTCTTCGCCCGGCAGTTCCCGCGCTTCGATCGGGCCGGTGCCCTCGCCAAGGATCAGCACCCGTTCGACAAGGTTCTTCAGCTGGCGCACGTTGCCGGGCCAGACCATCGTCTGCATCAGCGCCACGGCGTCTTCGGTCAACGCACGCTGCGGCAGCCCTTGGGAGGCGTTGAATTCGGCGATGAAATGTTCGGCCAGCAGCGGGATATCCTCGCGACGTTCTTCAAGCGAGGGCACGGCGATCGGCACGACGTTTAGACGGTGATAGAGTTCCTGCCGGAAAGTATCTGCCTTGATCGCCTGATCCAGATCGCGGTTCGTCGAAGAGATCACCCGCAGATCGACCCGGACCTTATCCGTCCCGCCAACGCGGGTGAATTGTTGATCGACCAGCACGCGCAGGATTTTGGACTGGGTGCCAAGCGGCATGTCGGCGACCTCATCAAAGTAGATCACCCCGCCATGGGCCTGCTCCAACAGCCCCGGCTCAACCCCGCGGTCCGGCGTCTCGCGGCCAAAGAGCACCTCTTCCATCCGGTCGGGCGCAACCCCGGCGCAGTTGACGGTGACGAAGGGTGCGGAGGCGCGGACGGAATGGGCGTGAATATAGCGCGCAGCCACTTCCTTGCCCGATCCAGCGGGGCCGGTCAGCATCACGCGGCCATTGGATTTGGTCACCTTGTCGAGTTGGCTCAACAGTGCACGATAGGGCGCGGAGGTGCCGATCATCTCGGAGGTCGCCACATCGCGGCGCTTGAGGTTCTGGTTCTCCCGGCGCAGGCGCGAGGTTTCCATCGCGCGGCGGATCACCACCAGCAACTGGTCGATGTTAAACGGCTTTTCGATGAAATCGTAAGCGCCCTGTTTGATCGCTGCCACGGCAATCTCGATATTGCCATGGCCCGAAATGATCACCACCGGCACATCCGGGTTGTCGCGTTTGACCGTCTTGAGGATGTCGATCCCGTCCATGCGGCTGTCTTTCAGCCAGATATCGAGGATGATCAGCGCCGGTGCCTCGGTGTTGATCTCGGCCATCGTCTCATCCGAATTGCTGGCCAATCGCGTGGCAAAGCCCTCATCCTCAAGGATATCCGAGATCAACTCACGGATGTCGCGTTCGTCGTCTACAATCAGAATGTCACTCATCTGCCTTATCCCCTTGGTCTGTCGTTGCGTCGATGGCCAAGGGCAGCGAAATGACTGCCATGGCACCGTGATGGTCTTGCCCGTCGAATGCGGGCGCGGTTTCGAGCGTCAGGCTGCCGCCGTGTTCCTCGATAATCTTTTTGACGATCGGCAGGCCAAGCCCCGTGCCTTCGCTGCGCGTGGTCACATAGGGCTCGAACAGCCGGGCGCGGTCTTCGGGCAGGCCGATGCCATTGTCGGCAATGGTCAGCCGCAAAAGCCGGTTCTCGGGCGTGAGCGTCACGCGGATCTGCGGCTCGTGCCCCTCGGGCGCACCCTGTTTCTTCAGGCTTTCAATGGCTTCGCCTGCGTTCTTGATCAGATTGGTCAGCGCCTGCGAAATCATCGTGCCGTCGATATTGGCCATCACCGGCTCTGCGGGCAGGTCGAGTTTGATCGCCACGTCTTCCTGTCTGCTCTGCTGAAGCATCACCGCGTCGCGCAGCAACTGCCGGATGTCCTGACGGCTGGTTTCCGGCTCGGGCATCCGCGCGAATTTCGAGAATTCGTCGACGATGCGCCGCAGGTCGCCCGTCTGGCGAATAATCACGCCGGTCATCTGCTCCAACGCGTCGTCATCCCCCTCGGCCATCTTGGGGCCGAACTTGCGGCGGATGCGCTCGGCACTCAACTGGATGGGCGTCAGCGGGTTCTTGATCTCATGCGCGATGCGGCGTGCGACGTCACCCCATGCGGCCATGCGCTGTGCCGAGACCAGATCGGTCACATCGTCAAAGGCCACCACATAGCCCTCAAGATCGCCATCCTTGGACCGGCGGGTCGCCATGCGGACCAAGAGGTTCTCCATCGCCCCTTGGCGCGAGACCTTAACCTCGGCCTGCGCCACCTCATCCGAGGCGGCCTTTACCGTCTCGAACAGCGGGCCAAACTCCGGAACAGCAAGGGTCAGCGGCAGGCTTTGCTGATCTTCGGACCAATCCAGCAGCCGCATGGCCGAGCGGTTGACGAAGGTCACGCGCCCCTCGGGGTCGAGCCCCACCACGCCCGAGGTCACCGAGCTTAGCACGGAATCGAAAAGGCGGCGGCGGCGTTCGATCTGGTCGGTATTCTCCAACAGCGTCTCCCGCTGGCCCTTCAACTGCCGGGTCATCTGGTTGAAGTAACGGCCCAGCATGGCGATCTCGTCATCGCCCTCTTCCTCGCGGACCTGCACGTTCAAATCACCCGCGCCCACCTGCTGCGCAGCCCCCGTGAGCCGCCCGACCGGGCCGGAAAGCCGCTCGGCAAACCACAGGCCCAGCCAAACGGCGGCCAGAATGAGGATCACCGCAAAGCCCAGATAAACAAGGGCGAATTCGAACAACAGCCGCCCGCGCTCGGATTCAAGCTGTTGGTAGAGGCGCACCGTTTCCTTGGTTTCATCCAGCAGGGCGAGAATTTCACCATCCACCGCACGGGAGACATAGAGAAAACGATCGACATAGGCGTCCATCGGCACCAGCGCGCGAAATTCATTGTTGGGCCAGTCCTCGACGACCAAAAGCCCCTCTTCGCTGGCGGTTTCCAGCTGCGCCTCGGTGGGGGCCTCAAAATCAAAGAGATAGGACCGATCTCCCCGTGCCCGGATTTGCGCGGTGCTGTCGATCAGAAAGGCTTCGCGCAGGCCCCGTTGGATTTGGCGCTGGCCCTCGCCCAAAAGCTCACTGTCGCTCAGGTTAATGCCTTGTGCGCGGGCGCTGTCGATGCTGCGGGCAAGGGTCTGCGCGTCCAAGATAAGCGCCTCGCGCTGCTCGGCCTCGTAAGCCTCTGCCGCTGCTAAAGACGAGCCGACCACGCCGCTGACCCGGTCGGAAAACCAGCCTTCAAGCCCGACATTCACCGTAAGCCCCGCAAAAATCGCCACGGTAACCGTCGGGATCAGCGCCATCAGCGCAAAGACCCCCGTCAACCGCAGGTGCAACCGCGACCCCGCCGATTTGGCGCGCCGCGCCGAGATCAGCCGCCCGACTTGGATCAGCACCAGCGCCGCTACCAGCAGCACATAGACGAGGTCGGACAAGAGAATGAGCCGCAGGTTGAGCGTATCCGCACCCTGCCCTAGCGGCCCGAGCGCCAGATAGGTCGCCAGCGCCAAGACCGGCCCCAGCACCACCAGCCCGAAGGTGGACCAATTGCGCAGCCGCTTGACCCGCCTGAGACGCCCCAACCGCTCGAGCTTGAACCTGCGTGACCGGGTTGCCACCCGCATACCTCACCGATGTTGTGATGCATCGCTGCATCAACCGCCATATTATGTGGTCCTGAACGGAGGAGTTCCCCGATGGCCACTGTTATGTGGCTCTTTTACATCATCTTGCGGCCCCGTGTCACCTCAATATCGAGGTCGGTGATCTTCTTGCGCAAAGTATTTCGGTTAATTCCCAGCAAAGCGGCACATTTCGCTTGGTTCCCTGCCGTCGCGGCAAGGGCGATTTCGATCATCGGCAGTTCAACTTCTCGCAGGATCCGGGCGTAGAGCCCCGGAGGCGGCAGCATGGAGCCGTGCAAATCAAAGTAGCGTTGCAAATGCCGCTCAACCGAGGCGCCCAGCCGTTCGGTATCGGCCTCGGTCTGCATCGGCGCCGGACCGCTTTGCGCCCCCAGCAGTTGCTCGGCCTCGCTGGCCGTAATCTCAGCCGCTTGACTGGCCAGCGCGAGTTGCCGCATCGCATGCTCCAACTGGCGCACATTGCCGGGCCATGGGAATTTCAGCAAGATCTGCGCGGCCTTGTCCGACAGTTTGCGCGGCGAGGCAGGGCCGGGATTGGCGCGGGCCAGAAAATGGTCCGCCAGAAGCGGGATGTCTTCGACCCGATCCCGCAGGGCGGGCACTTCGAGGGTTGCCCCAGACAGACGGTAATAGAGATCGCGGCGCAGCTTGCCCTCTTGCATCGCGGCATCCAGATCGCTTTGACTGGTGGCCATGAAGCGCGGCGCGTCATCGCCCGGCGCGTCCATCATCCGCACCAGACGGGCTTGAATGTCTTGCGGGAAATCCGCGATCTCGTCGATCATTAGGGTGCCCCCGCCGACCCGCGCAAGCACCCGCGAGGGGCCTTCGATATCCGCAAGATCGGCGTCCGTCACGGTCACAAACGGCAGGCTGCGCCGATCAGAGAAGTCGTGAATCGCCCGCGCGATCAGTGACTTGCCCGAACCGCTCTCGCCCCAAATCAGCACCGGCAGATCGGTGTTCATCACCCGCGCCACGGTGCGGTAGAGCGCTTGCATGACCGGGGTGCGGCCAATCATCGGCAGATCATCACGTTCCGCGTCGATCTCGGCACTGTCATCGGCGGCAGCTTTGCGGCTGAGCGACGTGCGCTGCTCCAAGGCGCGCGCCGTGCGTTTCATCAGATCCGGCAGGTCGAAGGGTTTGGGCAGATAGTCAAAGGCTTCGGCCTCTGCCGCCTTGATCGCCGTCATGATCGTGTTCTGCGCCGAGATCACGATCACCGGCAAGCCGGGCCGGTCCTGCGCGATTTTCGGCAGCATTTCCAATCCGTTGCCATCGGGCATGACCACGTCAGAGATCACCGCATCGCCCTTGCCCTCGCTGACCCATCGCATCAGGGTGGTCAGGCTTGAAGTGGCGTGCACCTTGCAGCCCGCGCGGGTCAGCGCTTGGGTCAGAACGGTGCGGATTGTGCGGTCGTCATCGGCGACGAGGATGGTGCCATCCATGTCAATTCTCCTTAAGGGCAGCGGCGCCTGCGCGCGGCAGCGAAATGCGGAATGCGGTTCGACCGGGGGCGGAACTGACAGAAATCCAGCCTCCGTGGTCTGAGATGATCTTGCTCACCAAGGCGAGGCCCAGCCCGGTGCCATTCTCCCGACCCGAGACGAAGGGATCGAAAACATCGGCACGGATATGATCCGGCAGGCCGGGGCCATCGTCGATCACTTCGATCTGGAGGGGCAGCGGCTGGCCATCCCCATCGGCGCGGCGCAGTTGGAAGCCGTGTTCATAGAAACTGCGCAGCCGGATGGTTCCCCCCGCCTCGCCCGCTGCCTCAGCCGCGTTGCGAATGAGGTTGAGCAAGACCTGCAAAAGCTGGTCCTTGTCGCCAAGCGCGGGCGGCAGAGAGGGGTCATAATCCTCGGTGATTTTCATGTGCGAGCCGAAGCCCAGCAAGGCCGACCGGCGGGCGCGGTCCAACACGTCATGCAGGTTCACGGGCTTGCGCTCAGGCGCGGTCAGATTGCCGAATTGTTCGACCTGCTCCAGCAGTTTCACGATGCGGCGGCTTTCGGCGACGATCAGATCGGTCAGTTCCAGATCATTCTTGGACAGGTTCATCGACAAGAGCTGCGCCGCGCCGGTGATCCCGGCCAGCGGGTTTTTGATCTCATGGGCCAGCATCTCGGCCATGCCGATGGCGGATTTGGCGGCGGATTTCACGCTGTGATCTTGGGTGATGCGCCCGGCCAATTCGCGCGGCGTGATCATCAAGACCATCTCGCCTGCGCCGCCCACCAGCGGGGCGATCTGCAAGCCGCATTGCAAGGGCGCGCGCTGCATCGCGCCCACATCAACGTCATTGACGAAAAGCGGCGTGCCTTGCAGCCGTGCACGGGCGAATGCAGCCTCAAGCGGGTGATCCACCGCGATCAACTGCCAGATCGACTGGCCGATGGTGGCGCGGGCGGAGGCATTGAGGAAGCCTTCGGCAGAGGGGTTCAGATCGACGACCGTGTCATCCGCACCGACGATGAAGGCGGGCACCGGCAGAGAGGTCCAAACCTGCCGTTCCGGGGTCTCGCTTCTCATGCTGCGGCCCGGGGTTGGGCGGTGGCGGCGTCATATTGCATGGCCTCCGCGATGAGATCGAAAGTGGTTTTGACCTCGCGCGCCGTGAGCAGAGCGCGGCGCAGATCGGCAGGGGTGGCGCAGTAATCCATATACCAGCCCAGATGTTTGCGCGCGACCTTGGCACCCAGTTCGACGCCATAGAAACGCAGCATTTCGTCGTAGTGCTCGGCCACCATTTCGGCCATCGCCTGCCCTTGCGGGATCACCGGTTTGGGCCGTCCGTGCAGATCATGGGCGATCTGCGCCAGCAGCCACGGTCGGCCCTGCGCGCCGCGGCCCACCATGACACCGTCCGCCCCCGACAGCCGCAGGGCTTGGCGTGCCTCATCGCTGCCAATGATATCGCCATTGGCGATGACGGGGACGCGCACCGTTTCTTTCACCGCGCGGATCGCAGCCCAATCGGCGCGACCCTTGTAGAACTGACACCGCGTGCGTCCGTGGATGGTAATCATCTGCACGCCCGCCTCTTCGGCGCGTTTGGCGATCGGGGCGGCGTTGAGCATATTGTCGTCCCAGCCCAGCCTGGTTTTCAGCGTCACCGGCACCTTGACCGCGCCGACCACCGCCTCAATCAGCCGCAGCGCGTGATCGGGGGTCTTCATCAACGCAGAGCCGGAGGCGCCCTGCGTCACCTTCTTGGCTGGACAGCCCATATTGATGTCGATGATCCGGGCGCCCATCGCCTCGACCATGCGGGCGGCTTCGGCCATCGGTTCGGCCTCGCGCCCCGCAAGCTGGACGGAGGTGCCGATGACATCGAGCCCCAGTTCCGCTTTCTCCCGCGTGCCGGGGCGGCGGCTGAGCAATTCTTGGCTGGCGACCATCTCGGACACGACCAATCCGGCCCCGAATCGCGCCACGAGGCTGCGATAGGGCAGATCGGTGATCCCGGCCATCGGGGCGAGGAATACCGGGGGGTCGAATGTCAGGGGGGCGGCGGTCACATGCTTAATCCTTGTGCGGTCCCTTGCTGTGTAGCTCTGCCACGGGGTGACCTCAATAAAACTACCCTGAAAAGCAGCTATGCGCCAAGGCACTGCCCATTTTTTAGGCAGCCACCCCAGATTGCACCCCGCCGCCGCATTGCCTAGACAGGGCCATGTTCGCCAGCTTTTCCGGATTGCACAAATGAGTATCGCAGCTCTGATCGTTGCCGCAGGGCGCGGCAGCCGCGCCGGCGGTCCGCAGCCGAAGCAATGGCAGGCGCTGGCGGGGGCGCGGGTGATCGACCACACGATCGCCGCCTTTCGCACCCTGCCCCAGATCACCGAGATCGTGTTGGTGCTGAACGCGGACGACATGGATCAGGCAGCGGCATTCACGGCGGACGGCATCACCGTGACCACCGGCGGGGCGGACCGCGCGGCCTCGGTTCAACGTGGGCTTGCGGCGATCCGGCAGGCGACGAAGGTGCTGATCCATGACGCCGCGCGGCCCTGTGTTTCGGCTCAGATCATCTTAGGCGTGATCGACGCGCTTAACCAACATGAAGCCGCTGCGCCGGGGCTGCCGGTGAGTGACGCGCTTTGGCAGGGGCACGAAGGCCGCGTCACCGGCACCCAAGACCGCAGCGCCCTTTTCGCCGCGCAGACACCGCAGGGCTTTGACCTCGCCGCGATCCGTGCGGCGCATGCGTCTTATGACGGCCAAGCGGCGGATGATGTCGAAGTCGCCCGCGCCGCTGGCCTGACCGTTGCCATCACCCAAGGCAGCGCCGATAACCTGAAAATCACCCGGCCCGAGGATTTTGCCCGTGCCGCCCGCATATTGGAGACCCGCATGGACATTCGCACCGGCAATGGATTTGACGTGCACGCTTTCGGCCCCGGAGATCATGTGACCCTCTGTGGGATCGACATCCCACATTCCCACGGGCTGGTTGGCCATTCCGACGCCGATGTGGCGCTGCACACGGTGACCGACGCTATCTACGGCGCGCTCGCGCGCGGCGACATCGGCCAGCATTTCCCGCCGAGCGATCCGCAGTGGAAAGGCGCGCGCAGTGATATCTTCCTGCGCCATGCCGCGCAGATGGCCCGTGATATGGGGTTCACCCTCACCCATGTCGATTGCACCCTGATCTGCGAGACGCCCAAGATAGGCCCCCATGTGCAGCCCATGCGCGCCTCTATCGCCGAGATGCTGGGCATCGAATTGGACCGCGTTTCGGTCAAAGCCACCACGAGCGAGCGCCTTGGCTTTACCGGGCGGGGCGAAGGGATCGCCTGTATGGCCACGGCAACATTGGTGAAATCATGAGTGCAGCACATCTGATCGCGACGCTTCTGGGCGTTGGTCATATCCGCCCCGCGCCGGGCACTTGGGGGTCGCTCATCGCCCTGCCCTATGCCTGGCTTTTGCATGTGTTGGGGGGCTTTCCGCTGCTGGTGATCGGGCTTTTGGTGGCCATTCCCTTGGGCTGGTGGGCCACCGGACGCTATACGGCGGGCGGGCCGGATCATGACCCCGGAGAGGTGGTGGTCGACGAATTGGTCGGCCAGTGGATCGCGCTTTTGCCGCTGTCCTATGCCGCTTGGTCGATGCAAATCCCGATCCTTGCCATGTGGCCCGGTTGGATCGCCGCCTTCGCGCTGTTCCGGCTGTTCGACATCACCAAACCGCTGATCATCGGCTGGGCCGACCGTTTGGGCGGGCCTTGGGGGGTGATGCTCGACGATATCTTTGCCGGGGTTTTCGCAGCGCTCGGCGTCATGGCGCTGGCCGCACTTTATCACGGGGTGCTGTAAATGAGCCTTGCCGCGCAACTGTTGGAAAAGGCCCGCGAAACCGGCGCGATGGTCGCCTGTGCGGAAAGCTGCACCGGCGGCATGCTCGCCGCCGCGCTTACCGATCTGCCGGGGTCATCGGCGCTGCTGGACCGGGGTTTCGTCACCTACACCAATGCGGCGAAGATGGCGATGCTGGGCGTGTCGGAGGAGACGCTGACACAATGGGGCGCGGTGTCTGAGCAGGTCGCCGAAGAAATGGCGGCGGGCGCTTTGGCGCGGTCCGAGGCGCGGATCGCCGTCTCGATCACCGGCATCGCAGGCCCCGGCGGGTCAGAGCACAAGCCCGAGGGCCGCGTCTGTTTCGGCCTTGCCACGGCAGCCGGGGTTCAGACCGAAACGGTGGAGTTCGGCGCGCAGGGCCGTGATGCCGTGCGCTTGGCCGCCCGCGACCATGCGCTCGGCCTTTTGCTGCGAGGCTACGCGGCGCTTTAACCCTTGGGACCGTAAAGCTCTTTCGCGCGGTTCTCAAAGGCGCGCACGATGCGTTGCATCGCCTCGTTGAAAACCACGCCGATGACCTTTTGCAGGATGGCGTTGCGGAATTCGAAATCGACGAAGAAATGCACCTGACAGCCTTCGAGATTATCCTCGAAATGCCAGTTTGATTTCATATACTTGAAGGGTCCGTCGAGGTATTCCGTGTCGATCTTCTTGGCCTCGGGCCACAGCACGACGCGGCTGGTGAACCGCTCCCGAAAGACTTTGAACGAGATGACCAGATCGGCGTCCATCACCCGATGATCGCCGCGGTCCTCGTCGCTGCGGATGCGCGCGGCGGCGGTCCAAGGCAGGAATTCAGGGTAGCGGCCCACATCGGCGACAAGATCATACATCTGTTGCGCGCTATAGGGCAGTTGGCGGGTCTCTGAGTGCGTAGGCATTGCGTTCCGTAGCGTTGCGGGTTAACCCCCT
The DNA here is from genome assembly GCF_043558125.1 of Sulfitobacter sp. 1A12056. NCBI lineage: Bacteria > Pseudomonadati > Pseudomonadota > Alphaproteobacteria > Rhodobacterales > Roseobacteraceae > Sulfitobacter > Sulfitobacter sp. 1A12056. Next base: position 736,694 of record NZ_JBIFFY010000001.1, read on the forward strand.
ATTTCACGTCTCAACCCCGCAGATTCAAGGGCAAAACCATGGCACACGGGCCTTATGTCATCGACGAAATGATCTCGGCCAAGGCCATCGCGGCGCGGATCGAAGATCTTTGCCGTGAGATTCACGGTGAATTCAACGGCACCGATAAATTGGTCGTGGTCGGCCTGCTGCGCGGCTCTTTCGTCTTCATCGCCGATCTGGTGCGCGAGTTGGACCTGCCGATCGAAGTCGATTTCCTCGAAGCCTCCAGCTATGGCGACGGCATGGAGAGCAGCCGAGAGGTACGTATCCTCAAAGACTTGCGCGGTGCCATCGAAGGGCGCGACGTGCTGGTCGTCGAAGATATCGTCGATACTGGCCACACGCTGCATCATGTCACCAACCTGCTGCGCTCGCGTGAGCCTGCGCGGTTGAAGTCCATCGCCCTGCTCGACAAACCCACCCGGCGTGAGGTCGACCTGAAGGCGGATTGGACCGGCTTTGAAATTCCCGATGAATTCGTTGTGGGCTATGGCATCGACTTTGCCCAACGCAACCGCAACCTGCCCTTCATCGGGAAGGTCCGCTTTACGTGATGGACCCGCGGTGGCTGCTGCGCATGTCCCAATGGGCGCGCCATCCACCTTCGGGCAAACGGGTGATCGTGGTCTTCGCGATCATCGCGGCGGCTTTGGCCGTGGGGCTTGTCGAATGGCTGGGCTATTGGCCTGACTGGGCCGCAGCAGAGCGTATCCCCCGCCGGTTCTGACCCTGCCCGCAGCCTTATCCCGCTGATCACATTTTTGTTTTTTGCGACCTGCCCTTGCCATGTTACGCTGCGGCAAGAAAAGGGAGATGACCATGCATTTGACCAAAAGCATTACCGCCATTGGTATCAGCGCCGCTCTGATTGCCACCGCAGGCTTCGCCGCCAGCCATAGTGAGAAAGCCGCCAGTGCGGCGGTGAACGCGCGCCACGCGCAGATGCAACTGATTGCCTATCATACCGGCATTCTGGGCGGCATGGCCAAGGGCGAGACGGAGTATAACGCCGAGACGGCCACCGCTGCCGCGACCAATCTGAACGCCGCCGCCGGTTTCGCGCCGGGCACCCTCTGGCTCGAAGGGACCGAGCAAGGCGCTGTCGAAGGTTCCCGCGCCAAGGCCGAAATCTGGAGCGATCCCGAAGGGTTCAACGAAGCGCTGATGGCGCTGGAAACCGCCAGCGCGGATATGATCGAGGCCGCGGGCACCGATCTGGATGCGCTGAGGGCGGGCATGGGCGCAATCGGCAAGGCTTGCGGCGCTTGCCATGACGATTACCGCGGCCCCAAGAACTGATCCTTGCGACGGGTCATTCCTATACTGCTGGGCTGTGCCGCTCTCGGCGCGGCCCTTGGCTGGGCGCTCACCCGGCCCGATCCGCTTGAGCCATCCTATGGTGCCGGGCTGACACCGGACCCGGAGGCGGGCGCGTTGGTCTTTGCCGCCGGCGGCTGCGTTTCCTGCCACGCCGCGCCCGAAAGTGAAGAAGATGAGAGGCTGGTGCTGGCCGGGGGGCTGCCCTTCGCCAGTGATTTCGGCACCTTCCACGCGCCCAATATCTCCCCCGATCCCGGACAGGGCATCGGTGACTGGACCCTGCCGGAGTTCGCCCGTGCCGTGACGCGGGGCGTCTCGCCCGAGGGGCAGCATTATTACCCTGCCTTTCCATACACGGCCTATCAACACCTCGCCCCGCAGGATGTGGTGGACCTCTTTGCCTATATGCAGACCCTGCCCGCCTCGGATACGCCGAGCCTGCCGCATGAGGTGGGATTCCCCTTCAACATCCGCCGCGGGCTTGGCGCATGGAAGGCGCTGTCTTCACATGATGATTTCGTGATGGCCGACGCGCCCGATGCTGAGGTCGAACGCGGGCGCTATCTGGTCGAAGGGCTTGCCCATTGCGGCGAATGCCACACCCCGCGCAATGCCTTGGGCGCGCTCGACCGGGGCGCTTGGCTGACCGGCGCGCCGAACCCTTCGGGCAAGGGGCGTATTCCCGGCATCACACCGGATCAGCTTGATTGGTCCAAACCCGATCTCGTGGCCTATTTCACCTCCGGCTTCACGCCGGAATACGACAGCGCGGGCGGTGAGATGGCCGAGGTGGTCAGCAACCTCGCCCAGCTACCCGAAAGCGACCGCGAAGCGATTGCAGCCTACCTTAAGGCCCTGCCCGGCGGTTAACGCCGGGCGCGCCTTTTTCGATCAGGCGATACCCAGTTTGCGGTTCCGCGCCTCGCGCAGACGCGCGAAATCGTCACCCGCGTGATAGCTTGACCGGGTCAGCGGCGTGGCCGAGACCATGAGGAAGCCCTTGCCGTAGGCCGCCTTTTCGTAAGAGGTGAACTCTTCGGGGGTGACGAACCGGTCCAGCGCGTGGTGCTTGGGCGTCGGCTGTAGATATTGACCGATGGTCAGGAAATCGATGTCGGCAGCGCGCATGTCTTCCATGACCTGAATGACCGCTTGGCGATCTTCGCCCAAGCCCACCATGATGCCCGATTTGGTAAACATCGATGGGTCCAACTCCTTGACCCGCTGAAGCAGGCGGAGGGAGTGGAAGTAACGCGCGCCGGGGCGCACTTCGGGGTAAAGGCCCGGCACGGTTTCGAGGTTGTGATTGAACACATCGGGGCGCGCTTCGACAACCTTTTCAAGGGCTTCGGGGCCGCAGCGGATGAAATCCGGCGTCAGGATTTCGATCGTCGTATCGGGGCTGCGGTGACGCACGGCGCGGATGGTCTGGGCGAAATGCTCCGCCCCGCCGTCTTCGATATCGTCACGGTCGACGCTCGTGATGACCACATGGTTCAGCCCCAGTTTGGCGACCGCATCGGCCACGCGCCCCGGCTCGAACACATCCAACGCTTCGGGCGGCTTGCCGGTGGCGATGTTGCAGAAGGTACAGGCGCGGGTGCAAACCTCGCCCATGATCATCATCGTGGCGTGACCCTGAGACCAGCATTCCCCGACATTGGGGCAGCCCGCCTCTTCGCAGACCGTAGTCAGCTTGTTGTCGCGCATGATCCGCGCTGTTTCGGCATAGCCTTTGCCGCCGGGCGCTTTGACCCTGATCCAACTCGGTTTTTTCGGCTGGGCGTTGTCGGGCTTGCGCGCCTTTTCGGGGTGGCGCTGTTCGGGTATCTTCAGATCGCGCATCGGGGGCCTCTGATCATTGTGTCGCGGCCTGTTTATCACAGTCCTTGACCCGATGGCCACCTACTGCATACGCCCCCGCGACAAGGCCGCCATGCACAGGCGGCATCGCCCTAGACCGTTGATTTAGAACGTTGATATGTAACTGAAAAATTACAATGCAGTTGCAGCATTGCGAGAGTTGCCGAGGCTTCCTATATGGGCTACCAAGCCACAAAGATTCCAATCCGAGAAAGAGAGACGCGATGAAACCCGGTATCAATGTCCCCAACGTCACCTTCAAGACGCGCGTGCGCGACGAAAGCATCGAAGGGTCCAACCCCTTCCGCTGGGAAGACAAGACCAGCGATGATTTCTTCAAAGGCAAGCGCGTTGTGCTGTTCTCCCTCCCCGGTGCCTTCACCCCGACCTGCAGCACCTACCAGCTGCCCGGGTTCGAGAACAATTTCGCCGCTTTCCAAGAGCATGGCATCGACGCGATCTATTGCCTGTCGGTCAACGACAGCTTTGTCATGAACAAGTGGAAAGAGATGCAGGGCGTCCAGAACATCGACGTGATCCCTGACGGTTCGGGCGAATTCACCCGCCGCATGGGCATGTTGGTCGCCAAAGACAACCTTGGCTTCGGCCCGCGCAGTTGGCGCTATGCGGCCATCATCAACGATGGTCAGATCGAAGCATGGTTCGAAGAGCCCGGCATCCGTGACAACCACGACGAAGACCCCTACGGCGTTTCCAGCCCTGAGACCCTGCTGGAATACCTTGAGAACCAGAAACAAACCGAAGCGGCCTAAGCGCCCTTTCATGTGACCGGATCGGGCCATTTGGCCCGGTCCCTTTGACCCCGCGGCCCCGCCCATGCCTAGTATTTCGCGCGAAGCTCTCCGGTCAGCCCCTCCCCCACTTCCTTCAGCGTCTCGGCCAGTTGCGCCGCCCAACCGCTGCCCGGCGTGCCCGCCCGGCGGACGAGCCCGATTTGCCGCGCAGGTTCCGGCGCGCCGAAACGGTGCAGGCGTAGGCCCGGCGCGGCATCAAGCTCGGTCTTGGCGGCGATTTCGGGCATCAGGGTCATGCCAAACCCCGCCTCCACCAGCCGCGACAGCGTGGCGAGGGAGGACGCCCCGGTGTGAATGCCCGCCTGCGTGCGGTCGCGCTGGCAAACCTCCAGCGCCTGATCGGTGAGGCAATGACCATCCTCCAACAGCATCAGCGGCGTGCGGGCCAAATCGGTCGGGCGGGCGACATCCGCCCCCGCCATCCGGTCGGCGGACCCGGCCAGCAGAAACCGATCCTCGAAAAGCGGCACCTCGGCCAGGCCCGTTTCGCCCGAGGGCACCGCCATCACCGCCGCATCCAGCGCCCCGGCGCGCAGATCGGCCAGCAATTGATCCGTCTGCGCCTCGCGTACCTCGACTCGAAGCGAGATATCCTGCGCCCGCAACGCGGCCAGCACGCCGGGCAACAGATAGGGCGCCACGGTCGGGATTAGACCGAGATTCAACGTGCCCGCCAGCCCCACCTGCTCCCGCGCCGTGGCCTCCAACAGCTTGGCGCGGCGCAGGATATCCTCGGCACGGGTCAGCACCTCGCGGCCCAAGGGCGTGAGCACCGAAGCGCGGCTCTGCCGTTCGATCAGCCGCCCGCCGAGCGTTTCCTCCAAAGTGCGGATCTGCACCGAAAGCGCGGGCTGGGAGATATTGCTCGCCTCCGCCGCCCGCCCGAAGTTGCCCAAGGTCGCCAGCGCGCGAAAGTATTCGAGTTGTTTCAGGGTAAAGTTCATAACTTTTACCTATCGCAATTTTACAAAACTGCAATTGGAAATTATGGGCGGAATCGATCATCTTGCTGTCAGACAGTAACCGAGGGGAACCCAAGATGAGCAAGCGTCTCACCACCACCGCCGGCGCACCGATGCCGACAAACGACACCAGCAAGACCGCGGGCGCCCGTGGCCCGGTCCTGCTGGACGACTACCAATTGATCGAGAAGCTCGCTCATCAGAACCGCGAGCGCATTCCTGAGCGTGCCGTGCACGCCAAGGGCTGGGGTGCCGAGGGCACCTTCACCGTCACCCATGACATCAGCCAATATAGCTGTGCTGCGATCTTCTCCGAAGTGGGCAAGACCTGCGAGATCATCTCGCGCTGGTCCACCGTGGCGGGGGAGCTTGGCGCCGCCGACAGTGAGCGTGACGTGCGCGGCTTCTCGGTGAAATTCTACACCGAAGAGGGCAACTGGGACGTTGTGGGCAACAACACACCGATCTTCTTTGTACGCGATGCCTATAAATTCCCGGATTTCATTCGCACCCAGAAACGCCACCCGCGCACCAACCTGCGCTCGCCCGAGGCGATGTTCGACTTCTGGGCGGCGCAGCCCGAATGCGTGCACCAGGTCACCATCCTGATGTCCGACCGCGGCATTCCGGTGAACCCGATGCATATGCACGGCTACGGCAGCCACACCTATTCGATGTGGAACGCCAAGGGCGAGCGTCACTGGGTGAAGTTCCACTTCCGCTGCCAGCAGGAAATCCGCAACCGCACCAATGAGGATGCGGAAAAGCTGATCGGGTCCACCCGTGAGAACTTCCAAGAGGATCTCTTTAACGCGATCGAAGGCGGCGACTACCCGAAATGGGAGCTGAACATCCAAGTCATGCCCGAGGAAGAGGCCGAGACCTGCGGCTTCAACCCCTTCGACCTGACCAAGGTTTGGCCGCATGCGGATTACCCGCTGATCCCCGTTGGCATGTTGGAGTTCAACCGCAACCCTGACAACTACTTCCAGAGCATTGAGAACGCTGCCTATTCGCCGTCGAACAAAATCCCCGGCATCGGCTTCTCGCCCGATAAGATGTTGCAGGCGCGGGTATTCTCCTATGCGGATGCGCACCGCTACCGTCTTGGCACGCATTACGAGGCCCTGCCCGTGAACGCGCCCAAGGCCGCGCCGATGCATCACTACCACAAGGACGGCGCGATGCGGTTCTTCCCGCAGCAGACCGGCCACCCGGATGCCTATTACGAGCCGAACCAATACGAAGGCTCGGCCCGTCCCGATCCATCGGTGCAAGAACCACCGCTGCGCATCTCGGGCGATGCGGACCGCTATGTGCAGGAAGAGGCGGATGCCGATTACGTCCAGCCGCGCAAGCTCTATACCGAAGTGTTCGATCAGGCGCAGCGTGACCGTCTGCACGAGAACATGGCCGGTGCCATGGCGCCCTGTTCGCAATCGGTGAAAGAACGCTGGTATGCGGTGCTTGAGAAAGTGCACCCCGACTATGCCGCCGGTGTGCGTGCCGCTTGCGAGAAAGACGAAGTCGCGATCTCGGTCACAGATGAGACACCGGTAAAGGTCGCAGACTAAACAACCGGGGCGGCAGGATTATCATCCTACCGCCCCTTCTTTACCCGACCCGCATTTACCCGATCATCGGGCCGCCCGGCCCCACGGTTTCATCGTAATGCCGTTTCAGCCGCATGAGTGCGATCCGAAGCACGATCTTGCCCGAACGCGCGGACCAACCGAGCCGCTTCTCGGTGGTCTCCAACCCCTCCAGATAGCAGCAACAGCGCAGCACCACGTCCGACAGGCCGGGGCCGAGGTCGGCCATGGCATAGGCCACCCTCTTGCGCGCCTCCGCCGCGGCCATGGCGCCTGCCCCATCTCGCCCGCCGCTAGGCTTTGCGCCGGGGGTCAGGAAATGGTCCCAATTCTGCGTAACCTCACCGCCCATCTGCGCCAGTTCGAAATCTTCGCGCAGCCTTTCGCCCGCATGGACCAGCCCCTCGTTCAAGAAGGGCGCGCCGGATTTGTCGCGCCGCCTTGCGAGGGTCGAAAGCGGGCTTTCTGACAAGCAATAGCGGCCACGGCGCGGGGCCGTATCTTCATCTGCGCTCAGGTCTGCGGCGGGCGCATCGGACCCGCCCAAAAAGGCGGCCTGATCTTCGGCAAAGCCGTCTACGGCCGCGCCCTGCTCTTCGAGCATCCGCCGCAGCGCCGCGCGCCCCGCGCTGGTGATATGATAGCGTGTCACCCGGCCTGTGCTGCCCGGCGCGATCCAATCTTTCAATGCCATCGCCTGCGCCACGGCGCTGTCCACCACGGCAGTGCGCGCGCCGGGGCCGGTGTCCGTCTCGCGCAGGACGACGGCCTTTTCCATCCCTTCGGCCACGGCAAGGATCGCGCCTGCCTCATGCAGGCGCCGCAGGACGCGCAGCGCCTCGGCGGCGAAAGTGTCTTCGTCAAGAAGGGGGGCGGCGGGTTTGGTCATTGTCGCTGTCTTTCCTGCTGGGGGGCCAGCAGTACAATCCAAGGCACGCCGCACCGCCCCGAGCCTGCGCAGGGCGGCATCCACCAGCGGATCGTCGCGCCGTGTCTCGATACGGCGGATTTGGCGCATGATGGTCGAGGCATGACAGCCTGCTTGGCGTGCCAAGGCCCGGATCGGGGCGCCGGTCTCCGTATGTGCGAGGTAATGCAGGGCTCCGTGCGGCACCCATCCCGGCAGGACGGACTGTTGAATTTGGTGATGCGCCTTCAATTGACTGCCACTTCCATTTTGGCGGGTCCCCAAGCTGGGTGAGTTATCCCCAGAGTTATTCACAACCTATGGATGTTTTGGTTACCCGTTCGTTAAAATCGTCGCATTTGGCAATGATTGTTTCCAAAAGGTAAACGCCATCGAAAGGCGCCGTGCGCCGGGAACCCGCAACACGCAACACCCGGAAAGGTTGTGCAACACTTCGCCGATCCGGGGTGATTCACCCCCTGAAATTGGAGAGTGTGATGCAAGATCTACTGACCATGTTGCAAAAACTTCACCGCCCGCGCCTGCTGATGCGGGCCGCCCGCATCGGGGCCGAAGACTACCGCCGCGGCACCCATCTGCCACGGATACTGGGCTTTGGCATATTGCCACGCCACGGCACCGCGCTGATCAAACTGATCGAGATCGAGGCCGCGTTGGACACCCAGCGCAAGACGGCGGATGCAAGCTATAGCCTGATCCGCCATGTAGATGTTCTTATTGCCATGGTTGGCGAGGCACGGTTCCTGAAGGCCGCTATGATGCCCAGCGCCTGATCTCCGATGCGGGGGATCGCCCCCGCCGCAAAGCTTTAGCTAAAGCTATCGGGTTCCGCCGCCTTACGGGTCGCGACAAAGCCATCGAGCGCTTCGCGAATGGCTGGATCCAGCGCAGGCTGCTGATAGTCGGCCAGCATCTTTTCGACCCGCGCGGTGGCAAGGCTCTGCGTGTCGCGGGCGCCCTCGTCCGACCAAGTCTCGAAGGGTTTGTAGTCCAACAGATCCGACTTCCAAAAGGCATCGCGGAAATTGCTCTGCGTATGGGCGCAGCCAAGGTAATGCCCCCCCGGCCCCACTTCGCGGATCGCGTCCATGGCCTGCGCGTTCACGTCGATCTCCACCCCACGGGCAAGGTGATGCAACGTGCCCAGTTGATCCGCATCCATGACGAACTTCTCGAAAGAGGAAACAAGGCCCCCTTCCAACCAGCCACAGGCGTGCAGCATGAAGTTCACCCCCGAAAGCAGCCCAATGTTCAGGCTGTTCGAGGTCTCATAAGCCGCCTGCGCATCAGGCAGTTTCGAGCCGGTGAAAGACCCAGCGCTGCGGTACGGAAGGTTGAGCCGGCGGGCCAGTTGCCCAGCGCCATAGGTGATATGCGCAGCCTCGGGTGTGCCGAATGTGGGCGCGCCCGAGTTCATGTCGATGGAGGTGACGAAAGCCCCCATGATCACCGGCGTCCCGGGGCGGACCAGTTGGCTATAGGCGATGCCCGCCAGCGTCTCAGCCAAGACCTGTGTCAGCGTGCCCGCCACGCTCACCGGGGCCATGGCACCGCCTACGATGAAGGGCGAGATGATGCAGGCCTGATTGTTCTCGGCATAGACCTTGAGCGCGCCCATCATCACATCGTCAAACGTCATCGGCGAGTTGATATTGATGAGCGAGGTCATCACCGTGTTTTCCTGCACGAAGTCCTTACCGAACAGAATACCGCACATATCGACGGAATCCTGCGCCCGGCTGGGTTCGGTCACCGATCCCATGAAGGGTTTGTCGCTCAGCGTCATATGGGCATGCAGCATATCGAGGTGGCGTTTGTTCACCGGGATGTCCGTCGGCTCGCATACCGTCCCCCCCGAGTGATGCAGCCACTTGGACATATAGCCCAGCTTCACGAACTTCTCGAAATCAGCCATCGTGGCATAGCGCCGCCCCCCTGCGGCATCGCGCACGAAGGGCGGGCCATAGACGGGGGCGAGCACAAGGTTCCTCCCCCCGATTACCACATCCCGATCTCGGTTGCGTGCCACTTGGGTAATCGTCGAAGGCGCGGTGGAACAAAGCTTGCGTGCCAGCCCCCGTGGGATACGCACCCGCTCTCCCTGAACATCGGCCCCGGCCTCACGCCAAAGCGCCAATGCCTCGGGGTTGTCGGGGAAGTTCACGCCGATCTCTTCCAGCACCGCATCGGCGTTCTGTTCGATGATCTCCAGCGCCTCTTCGGTCAGCACTTCGAAGTTCGGGATATTCCGTTCGATATAGCGCGCTGTCTCGAAAGAGACGGCTGTGCGTGCCGCGCGTCTTGCCGCACCACCACCGCCGCGTGCCCGTCGTGCTGATTCCGCCATTGCTCTATCCTTCCCGCAAGTCTTGGCCCGTCACTACCCCATTCCCGGCAGGGGCTTCGCGCGGATAACGCCCCCTAGCGGCAAAAAGCGACATCGCGTGCCGCCGTCGCGCCACTTGCGCGAATTAAACGCGGGCGGCACCAGTCTTCGGCCTGCTAGAGACTTGCCAGAGCGTGCGCACGGGCCTAATCACAGCCCCATGACAGATATCACCCATGACCGCCTTCTCATCATCGACTTCGGCAGCCAGGTCACGCAGCTTATCGCGCGTCGCCTGCGGGAGCTGAATGTCTTTTGCGAAATCCACCCGTTCAACACGGTGGACGAAGCCTTCCTCAAGGAATTCGCGCCTAAGGCGGTGATCCTGTCGGGTGGCCCGTCCTCGGTGTTTGCCGAAGGCGCGCCGCGTCCGCCGCAGGCTGTTTTTGAACTGGGCGTGCCGATCCTTGGCATCTGCTATGGCCAGCAGGTGATGATGCACTGCCTTGGCGGCCATGTGGAGCGCGGCCATGGCACCGCTGAGTTCGGGCGGGCCTTTGTCACCCCCACGGGCCAACAGCTTGATCTGCTCGAAGGCTGGTTCGCCACCGACCGCGAACAGGTCTGGATGAGCCATGGTGACCACGTCAGCAAAATCGCCCCGGGGTTCGAGGTCTATGGCACCTCCCCCAACGCGCCTTTCGCCATCACCGCGGATGTGGAGCGACACTTCTACGCGGTGCAGTTCCACCCCGAGGTGCATCACACCCCCAACGGCCCGCGTCTTTACGAGAACTTCGTGCGTCTGGCGGGCTTCAAGGGCGACTGGACCATGAGCGCCTATCGTGAAGAAGCCATTGCCGCGATCCGCGAGCAGGTCGGCGACCAAAAGGTGATCTGCGGCCTTTCAGGTGGCGTCGACAGTTCCGTGGCCGCCGTGCTGATCCATGAGGCCATCGGCGACCAGCTAACTTGCGTCTTCGTTGACCACGGTCTGCTGCGCAAGGGTGAGGCCGAAGAGGTCGTCACCATGTTCCGCGACCACTACAACATGCCGCTGATCCACGCCGACGAGCAGGAGCTGTTCTTGGGCGAGCTGGACGGCGTCTCGGACCCCGAGACCAAGCGCAAGATCATCGGCAAGCTCTTCATCGACGTGTTCCAGAAACACGCCAAGGAAGTGGGCGATGCCACCTTCCTCGCCCAGGGCACGCTCTACCCGGACGTGATCGAGAGCGTTAGCTTCTCCGGTGGCCCCTCGGTCACCATCAAGAGCCACCACAACGTTGGCGGGCTCCCCGAGAAGATGGGCCTCAAACTGGTCGAGCCGCTGCGGGAGCTTTTCAAAGACGAGGTGCGCGAGTTGGGCCGTGAGCTGGGCCTGCCGCCCTCCTTCATCGGTCGCCACCCCTTCCCCGGGCCGGGTCTTGCGATCCGCTGTCCTGGTGAGATCACCCGCGAGAAGCTCGACATCCTGCGCGAAGCCGATGCGGTCTATATCGACCAAATCCGCCGTCACGGCCTCTATGACGATATCTGGCAAGCCTTCGTGGCGATCCTGCCGGTGCGTACCGTGGGCGTGATGGGCGATGGCCGCACCTATGACTTCGCCTGCGCCTTGCGCGCGGTGACCTCGGTCGACGGGATGACAGCGGACTACTACCCGTTCACCCATGACTTCCTTGGTGAAACCGCCACGCGGATCATCAACGAGGTGCCGGGCATCAACCGCGTGACCTATGACATCACCTCGAAACCTCCGGGCACCATCGAGTGGGAATAAAAATGCGGGTGGCCCTGACCGGCCACCTTCGCTGCGCCACCCGGGCCGAGGCGGACCGGGTGCGCGCAGGGCTTGACGCGCATCTGCGTCTCACCCGGGCCGAGCCGGGCTGCCTTGGCTTCGACGTGACCCCGACCGACGATCCCCTTGTCTGGCAGGTATCGGAGCTCTTTACCGACCGGGCGGCCTTTGAGGCGCATCAGGCCCGTGCCGTAGCATCGGACTGGGCGCGGCTCACCGCCGGGATCGCCCGCGACTATCAGATCACAGAAACCACATGAGCCCCACCTTTCGCGCCGCACTCTGGATGATCGGCTCCATCGGGTCATTCTCCACCATGGCCGTGGCGGGGCGCGAACTCTCGGCGCGGTTCGACACTTTCGAGGTGATGCTTTACCGCAGCGTGATTGGCGTGATCATCGTCCTGTCGCTCGCCGGGGCCACGGGCGCGTGGCGGCAGATCAACACCCGCAACTTCGGCCTTCAACTGCTGCGCAACCTTGCGCATTTCACCGGGCAGAACCTGTGGTTCCTCGCCGTGTCGCTGATCCCGCTGGCGCAGGTCTTCGCGTTGGAGTTCACATCGCCCCTATGGGTCATCGCCCTGTCGGTTTTCCTGCTTGGCGAACGGCTGACCGCGACACGGGCGCTGGCCGCCGTCCTGGGGTTCATCGGCATCCTGATCGTGGCGCGCCCCGATATCGGCAACCTCAACACCGGCATTCTGGCGGCGGCGGGCTGTGCCCTCTTCTTTGCCCTGACCAATGTGCTGACCAAACGGCTGACGCGGACACAAGGGATTACCACGATCCTGTTCTACCTCACCACGCTGCAATTGATCTTTGGCCTGATCTCGGCGGGATACGACGGCGACATCGCCGGACCCACGGTTGAGACGATGCCCTTTCTGCTACTGGTCGGCGCCTGCGGGCTGCTTGCGCATTACTGCCTGACCAACGCGCTGAGCCTCGCCCCCGCGACGGTGGTGGTGCCGATCGATTTTGTCCGCCTTCCGGCCATCGCCGTGGTCGGGATGCTGCTCTATGCCGAAGCATTGGATGTCTGGGTCTTCGTCGGGGCCGCGATCATCTTTGCTGGCAACTACCTCAACATCTGGTTTGAGACCCGCAAAGCACACCCAAGGTAATGTTTGCGCAGATTTTAACCTGACCCAAGGTCAGTGATTGACGCAAACGGCAGCAATCCGCTTAGATCGTTTCTAACCTGTGCCGGGGAGGAACCGCACAGAAGTCTTGGGAGGAAAGCAAATGAAAACCTATTTCTTGGCAATTCCGGCACTGTTGGCATCTACGGCAATCGTTCAAGCTGGCGGCATCGATCGGTCGGGCCAATCCATCAATGCCCTGTTTGAAAGCGGCCGCTATGCGGAGTTCAGCTTTGGGCATATCTCGCCCGATACCTCGGGCACATCGGTCACGCTTCTTGGTAGCCAGGATTCTGGCAATGCCACCGACAGCTACATGCAGTTTGGCGCCGCATATAAAGCCGACATCAACGACAAACTGTCCTATGCGATCATCTATGATCAGCCGTTTGGAGCAGATGTCGACTATCCCACTTCCACGGGTTATTTTGCAAGAGGTTCGCAAGCCGACTTAGATAGCCACGCCTTGACCGGCCTGCTGCGCTACCGCATGAATGACAACTTCAGCGTCCACGGCGGTGTCCGCGTGCAGAGCATTGAAGCCAGCGCTGCAATACCGTTCATTCCCGGAGGTGGTTATACTATTGATAGTGACCGCGACGTAGGCGTAGGTTATTCGGCCGGTGTCGCCTACGAAAGACCTGATATCGCTCTTCGCGTCGCACTGACCTATAATTCCAAAATTGACCACGATATTACCGCCGTGGAAAGTTACCCCTCCCGTACATCCGCCACCGGTCGAGCCACGACTACGGAAGAATTCGACGTAGAAACGCCGCAATCGATCAATCTTGATTTCCAGACAGGCATTGCTGCTGACACACTTCTGTTCGGCGGTGTGCGTTGGGTAGATTGGTCATCCTTCGATATCACTCCTAATCAATACCCCCCAGGTGCCCTCGTCAGCTACGATGACGACGTTTTCACCTACTCGCTCGGCGTCGGCCGCCGCCTGAACGACAACTGGTCAGTCTCGGCCTCCGTCGGCTATGAGAAGTCCAACGGCGGGTTCGCCTCCAACCTCGGGCCGACCGATGGCAACAAGAGCCTTGCACTGGCTGCCGTCTATACCCGCGACAACATGAAGATCACTACCGGCGTGCGCTACGTCAACATCGGCGACGCGCAGACCGCGATCCCGGGCTTCGCCCCGGCGGCGGACTTCGAAGACAACGATGCTCTGGCCTTTGGCGTGAAAGTAGGCTTCACGTTCTGATCCACACCAGACCCGTCGAGATTACGCCGCCCGAGGTCCTCGGGCGGCGTTTTTTATGCATGCGCATCTTTCGGGTCGTGCCGATCAACGGAACAGCCTAAACCCAAGCCATGATCACACAGAAAACCATCCCCCCGCGCGCTTGGATCGAAATGGGCTTTCTCGCCCTGCTCTGGGGCGCGTCCTTTGTCGCCGTGCGGGTGGCCTTGGATGAGATCGGACCGCTGACCTCGGTCGCGCATCGGGTGTTCTGGGCGATGCTGGTGCTTTGGGCCGCCGTCGCCACCATGCGCCTGCCACTGCCGCGCGACCCGCGCATCTGGGCGGCCTTCCTGCTGATGGGGCTTTTGAACAATGTGATCCCCTTTTCGCTGATGGCATGGGGGCAGCTGCACATCCCCTCGGGGCTGACCTCGATCCTCAATGCCGCCACCGCGATCTTTGGCGTTCTGGCCGCGGCGACCTTTCTGGCGGATGAGCGGATCACCCCGCGCAAGGCGATTGGCGTCTGCCTTGGCTTCGCGGGTGTCAGTACCGCCATCGGTCTGGAAAATCTCACGAATTTCGACCTCGGCAGCCTTGCACAACTGGCCGTGCTGGGCGGGGCGATGTCCTATGCGATGGCCGGGGTCTGCGCGCGCAAACTGCTGCCGGGCCAGCCGCCGCAATTGGCCGCCGCCGGGATGCTGACAGGGGCCACGCTGATCATGCTGCCGTTGGCATGGGTGGTCGAAGGGCCGCTGACGCTCGACCTCGCCCCCGCCACCCTCGTCGCCATCGCCTATTACGCGCTTGCCGCGACGGCACTGGCTTATCTGCTCTATTACCGCGTGCTCGGCATGGCGGGCAGCAGCAACCTGATGTTGGTGACACTGCTGGTCGCCCCCGTGGCGATCCTGCTGGGCGCTTGGCTGCGTGATGAGACCCTGCGCCCCGCTGCCTATGGCGGTTTCGCCCTTCTCGCACTTGGGCTTCTGGTGCTCGATGGCCGCATCTGGCGTCTGGTGAAACACTGGGGTAGTCAGGGGAAACGAAGCACTTAACCTTGGTGATACATGCTCTACCCCACGGCTGACGATTGGCGCGCGGCGCCGCGGCGCAAAGTTCTGATCTTCGGCATGTCGGGCTTGGGCAAGACCCATCTCTCCAGCCTGCTGCGCGCCAGCGGGGATTGGTTTCACTACTCCATCGACTACCGCATCGGCACCCGCTACTTGGGCGAACTCATCGCCGACAACGCCAAGGCCGAGGCGATGAAAGTGCCCTTCCTGCGCGACCTGCTGCTGAGCGATAGCATCTACATCGGATCGAACATCACCTTCGACAATCTTTCGCCCGTGGCGACATGGCTGGGCAAACCGGGCGACCCGGAGCGCGGCGGGCTGCCGATGGCCGAATACGCCAAACGTCAAGAGGCTTTCCGCCGGGCCGAGATCAACGCGCTGGAGGATACCAGCTATTTCGCCACCCGCGCCGAGGCGCTCTATGGCTATCCGCATTTCATCTGCGACACCGGTGGCTCGATCTGCGAATGGCTCGACCCCGAAGACCCGAACGACCCGTTGTTGCAGCAATTGGCCGAGGAATGTCTGCTGGTCTGGATCAAGGGTGACGAGGCCCATACCGAGGAACTCATCCGCCGCTTTGACAAAGCGCCCAAACCGATGGCCTATCAGCCAGAATTCCTCGCCCGGGCATGGGCCGATTATCTGGCGGAAAAGAACATTACAGAGGACGCGGTGAACCCCGACGACTTCATCCGCTGGACCTATGCTGCTGCCCTGTCGCACCGCCAACCCCGCTATGCGGCGATGTCGAAATGGGGTGTCACCATCACCCCCGCCGACATCGACGCACTGAACGCTCCCGAAGACTTTACCGATCTGATCGCCCGCCACCTGCCCGCGGGCGGTTGAACCCGCCCCGCCCAAGATTATCTGACTGCACTGGCCACCCCTGAAAGACCTGTCTCATGCCCATCAAGATCCCCTCCCGCCTGCCTGCCTTCGACGTTCTGCGCAACGAAGGGGTCATGGTGCTGGACGAGGAACTGGCCTCGCGGCAAGACATCCGCCCGCTGCGCATCGCCCTGCTGAACCTGATGCCCAAGAAAATTCAGACGGAAAACCAATTTGCCCGGCTGATCGGCGCGACACCCCTGCAGATCGAGCTTAGCCTCATCCGCATGTCCGATCACCAGGCCCGCAACACCGCCGCCGAGCATATGGAAAGCTTCTACCGCCCCTTCGAGGAAATGAAGGCCGAGAAGTTCGACGGGCTGATCATCACCGGCGCGCCGATTGAGCATCTTGAGTTTAACGAGGTGACCTATTGGGACGAGTTGGGCGAGGTGATGGAATGGACCCAGACCAACATCCACTCCACCTTTGGCGTCTGCTGGGGCGGCATGGCGATGATCAACCACTTCCACGGCGTCAAGAAACACATGCTGAGCGCAAAGGCTTTCGGCTGTTTCCGGCACCGCAATCTCGCGCCCGCCTCGCCCTATCTGCGCGGCTTTTCGGATGATTGCACCGTGCCCGTCTCGCGCTGGACCGAGATGCGCCAAGACGAGGTTGACGCCCACCCCGGCCTGACCACGCTTTTGGGCAGTGATGAGGTTGGCCCCTGTCTGATCGAAGACCCCGCGCACCGCGCGCTCTATGTCTTTAACCATTTTGAATACGACCGCGACACGCTCAAGCAAGAGTATGATCGCGATGTCGAGAATGGCGTGCCGATCAACGTGCCCTGCAACTACTACCCCGAGGATGACCCCGCGCGCACGCCGGTGAACCGCTGGCGCAGCCACGCGCATCTGCTTTATGGCAATTGGATCAACGAGATATACCAAACCACCCCCTTTGATATGAATGAGATCGGCCATTAAACTGCTGCTTGCCCTCCTCCTCGGGCTGGCGCTGCTCACCGCGCTCGTCCAATGGCGCGCCGCGCGGCATGAGGCGCGGGCCGAGGCAAGCCATCCGCCTGAGGGTGAGATCATCACGGTGGACGGCCTGCCAGTCCATGCCAAGATCATCGGCAGCGGGCCGGATCTGGTGTTGATCCACGGGGCCAACGGCAACCTGCGCGATTTCACTTTGGGCTTCGCTGAGCGGTTGAGCGACCGCTACCGCGTCATCATGTTCGACCGTCCCGGCATGGGCTATACCGCCCGCCTGCCCGGCGCGCGCGGGCCTTGGAACCCGCGCGGCGAGTCACCGCAGGAACAGGCCGCGCTTTTGCAGAAAGCGGCGGATCAACTGGGCGTCGAAAACCCCATCGTGCTGGGCCATTCCTTTGGCGGGGCCGTGGCGCTGGCTTGGGGGCTGCAACGCCCCGATGAGACCGCAGCGCTGGTGCTGGTCTCTGCCGTGTCGGAGCCATGGCCCGGCGGTCTGGGCTGGCTCTATAACGTCAGCGCCTCACGGCTTGGCGGTGCGCTCTTTATCCCCGCCGTCACCGCCTTTGTGCCAGACAGCGTGGTGCAAAGCAGCATAGCGGCGATCTTTGCGCCACAGCAAGCGCCCGAAGGCTATGCCGATCACATCGGCACGGGCCTCACCCTGCGCCGCAGCGCCAGCCGCGCCAATGCGCAACAGGTCCACCAGCTTCGCCCGCATGTGGTTGAAATGGCGGCGCAATATGACCGCCTGACCATGCCGGTCGAGATCATTCACGGCGATGCTGATACCATTGTCCCCATGCATATCCATGCCGAGGAACTGATCAAAGACATCCCCAACGGCGCCCTGACCCGCCTGCCCGGCATGGGCCATATGCCCCATCACGCCGACCCGCAGGCAGTGGTCGATGCCATCGACCGCGCCGCCGCCCGTGCCGGTTTGCGTTAACCGCCTTAACATCCCATATTGAAACAAGAACAATCCGCAAGGAGCGCCCATGGACCTGCCCTTTGACGGCGCGATCAGCGCCTTTTACGAGAACGACGCCCCCGAGGACATCCGCCAAGCGATCCAGCGGGCCGACAAGGACGATATCCTTTCGCCCAGCTACCCGCATGACGAACGTCTGTCGCGCAAGACCTATGAGCGCGACTATGACCGGTTGCAGATCGAAATGGTCAAACTGCAATCCTGGGTGCGCGAAACCGGGCAGCGCGTCGTCATGGTTTTTGAGGGGCGCGACGCCGCTGGCAAGGGCGGCACGATCCGCCGTATGCGTGAAAACCTGAGCCCCCGTTCCGCCCGTGTGGTGGCCCTGTCGAAACCCACCGAAACCGAGCAGGGCGAGTGGTATTTTCAACGCTATATCAAACACTTGCCCACAGCGGGCGAGATGGTTTTTTATGACCGCTCTTGGTACAATCGCGGGGTGGTGGAAAAGGTCTTTGACTTCTGCACGCCCGAACAGCGCGCCCATTTCTTTGAACAGGTCACCCCGTTTGAGCAGATGCTCGTCGAAGACGGCATTCACCTGATCAAGTTCTGGCTCAACGTGGGCCGGGCCGAGCAGTTGCGCCGCATGTTGTCGCGCGAATCCGATCCGTTGAAACAGTGGAAACTCAGCCCCATCGACGTCAAAGGTCTCGCGAAATGGGAGGAGTATTCCGCCGCCATCGCCGAGACACTGCTGCGCAGCCACACGGATGAAACCCCGTGGACGGTGATCCGCTCTGACGACAAACGTCGCGCCCGTCTGGCGGCCATGCGCCATCTGCTGCACCGTTTCGACTATCCCCAGAAAGACACCAAGGCGATCGGCAAGATCGACGATGAGATCTGTGGCGGGCCGGACATCTGGGATGCCTAAGCGCGGCTACCATCACGGCAACCTGCGCCAAGCGCTGATCGACGCGGCGCTTGAGTTGATCGAGCAGCGCGGCCCCACGGGTTTCACCCTTTCCGAAGCCGCCAAACGCGCGGGCGTCACCCCGGCGGCGGTCTATCGCCATTTTGAGGGCCGCGAAGACCTCATCGCCGAGGCCGCGCATCAAGGCTATGATATCTTTGCCGATTTGATGGAATTCGCCTATCAATCCGGCCAGCCCTCGGCGCTCAAAGCCTTTGAGGCGACGGGCCGCGCCTATCTTGCCTTCGCCCGCAAACATCCCGGCCATTACATCGCGATGTTCGAATCCGGCATCTCGGTCAACCGCACGCCGGAATTGGCCCATGCCGCCAACCGCGCCAATGCGGTGCTGGAACGCGCGGCGACCGACCTCAGCCAACATATCCCGGCGGACAAACGCCCGCCCGCTTCGATGTTCTCGGCCCATATCTGGGCGATGAGCCACGGGGTGGTTGAGCTATTTGCCCGCAACTCGCCCGGTCGCGCCTCGCCCTTCCCGCCCGATGACCTGCTGGAAACCGGGATCGGGATTTATCTGCGCGGCTTGGGGCTGGTCAGCCCTGACGAGTGAGGGCGGCGGCCCTTAGGCCGCCACTGTCATCTCCTGCAAGACATCCGCCGCAATCTCGAACGAGCGCAGGCGCGCTGAGTGATCGTGGATTTGTCCGGTCAGGATCAACTCATCAGGCCGATGTTGCGCGATCAGCGTCTCAAGCTGGCGTTTCACCGTCTCTGGGCTGCCAACGGCAGAGATGCGCAGCGCATGGTCGACACCTTGACGCAGCCCCGCGCCGATCTCGGCATCGATGTCGCGCACCGGGGCCGGAAGCTTGCCAGGGCGGCCTGTACGCAGACGGGCGAAAGCCTGCTGCATGGTGGTCCGCAGATAGGCGCCTTCCTCATCCGTCTCAGCGGCAAAGACGTTCACTGCCAGCATGAAGCGCGGTTCGGGGCAGGCTTCGGATGGTTTGAAATCGCGGCGATAGATCGCCGTGGCCTCTTCCAAGGCATCCGGCGCGAAATGCGAGGCAAAGGCATAGGGGAGCCCGAAATGCGCCGCCAATTGCGCACCATAGAGCGATGAGCCGAGGATCCAGATCGGCACATGCGTCCCCTCACCCGGATGGGCGCGCACCGGCGCGCGGGGATCGGGCGCGCCCAGATAGGCCATCAACTCGGCCACGTCATCGGGGAATTGATCGCCCGCGCTCATGCCGCGGCGCATGGCGCGCATCACCGCCTGATCCCCACCCGGCGCGCGGCCAAGCCCCAGATCGATCCGGTCGCCATGAATCGCCGCCAGCGTGCCGAACTGTTCGGCAATGGCCAAGGGCGCATGGTTGGGCAGCATCACCCCACCCGCGCCGACGCGAATTTCTTTCGTGTGATCCGCCACATGCCCGAGCAGAACCGAGGTCGCCGCCGAGGCGATGCCGGGCATATTGTGATGCTCCGCCATCCAAAACCGGTGATAGCCCTTGGCCTCGGCCAGTTGCGCCAGAGCGACCGAATTGGCGATGGCGGTGGTGGTGTCCGACCCTTCGGGCACGGGCGCAAGATCAAGAACTGAATACTGCATGACTGTCTCCTGTGTTGGGGCTGATATAGGCAGGCACAGCCCCGCCCGGAACCACGTCGCCCCAGAAAAACCAACGGCTTGGGCGAAATTTCCGTCGATCACAATGTTATGTTCTAACGCATGCCAGATATGCGCAATCGGGCCTTGCCGCCCCCCGGTGAGCGCCCTATCCGAGGGGCCTTCACAACCTGACCTCGCCAGTCGCAGACAAGCTATGGTCCAAAACTAGGCAAATGCCATGAATATCAAACATCTTATCGGGTTCGGCCTCACCGCCGGGCTGCTCTCCTCTGCTGCCTATGCGCAGGAAAACGTCACCACCGGTTTCGACCCGGTCATCGAAGACCGCAGCATGACTTCCATGGTTGGCTGGACCGCCGGCGTCTCTGCCGCGACACGGTTCAACACGTCGGATGATTTCGATCACCTCGAAAACGAAGTCGAAGGTTTTGTCGAACTGACCTACGGCGGCTTCCACACCGGGCTGAGCGCGACTTCGCTTTACCAAGACCCCAGCGATGACGTCGAATTCGAAGCAAACCTCGGCTACGGCGCGGACTTCGGTCAGGGCCTGAGCTGGGATCTGACCTATGGCTACATCTGGCTGAACGATTCCAAAGACCACAGCGAAGAGATCACCGCGACGCTGGGCTTCCCCATCGGGCGTGACGCCTCGGGCGCATTCGCCGTGATCATCGACCCCGACAATGGCGAAAGCGATCAGGAAGTCGCGTTTGAAGCGCCCCTGTCCGAGCGTTGGACCGCCGTTGGCCTCATCGGCAACAGCGACCGCGACGACAACATCTATGCCGAAGCCGGTGCCGTTTATGACTTCGGTGACGGCGTCACTTTCGAAGCGCTTTACGAAGACACCAACGATGGCGACGGCGTGCTGGGCTTCACCGTGAGCTACGAAATCGGCGGCTAAGCCGTTTCAGGATCAATCGCGATCCGGACCTAAGGCCGCTGCGGGAAACCGCGGCGGCCTTTTTCATGTGCCACGGCCAGCCCTGCCCACCGCAACGAAAAAGGGCCACCCCGGAGGGCAGCCCTTTCGCAAACTTGATCGGTAAGCTTAACGCTTGGAGAACTGGAAGCTCCGGCGCGCTTTGGCCTTACCGTATTTCTTACGCTCGACGACACGGCTGTCGCGGGTCAGGAAGCCTGCCGCTTTCAGCGCACCGCGCAGGGAGGGATCGTAGAGTTGCAGGGCTTTGGAGATGCCGTGCTTGACCGCGCCCGCTTGACCGGACAGACCGCCGCCTTTGACAGTCGCGATCACGTCGAACTGGCCTTCGGTGTTGGTGATGCCGAACGGCTGCGCGAGGATCAGCTGCTGCACGGGGCGCGCGAAGTATTCGTTCTGCGGCTTGCCGTTCACGATGACCTTGCCGGAACCGGGCTTGATCCAAACGCGAGCGACCGCGTCTTTACGCTTGCCGGTGGCATAGGCGCGGCCCAGTTCGTCACGAACCGGCTCACGGGGGGTCACTTCGGTCTCGGTGCCCTGCACGCCGCCGATGTTGTCGGTCACGGCTGCTTCCAGACCGTCGAGGGATTTGATTTCGTCAGCCATGCTCATGCACTCCGCGTGTTTTTCTTGTTCAGGGATTTGACATCCAGAACTTCGGGGCTCTGCGCCTCATGGGGGTGTTCGCTACCTGCATAGACGCGCAGGTTGGTCATGATCTGGCGGCTCAGGCGGTTGCCGGGCAGCATGCGCTTGACCGCTTGGGTCACAACACGCTCAGGATGTGCGCCTTCGAGGATCTGTGCCTTGGTGCGCGATTTGATGCCACCGGGGTGGCCGGTGTGCCAGTAGAAGTGCTCTTCGCGCTTCTTGCCGGTCATCTGCACCTTGTCGGCGTTGATGACGATCACGTTGTCGCCGCAATCCATATGCGGCGTGAAGGACGGCTTGTGCTTGCCGCGCAGGCGCATGGCAACGATCGAGGCGAGACGGCCCAGCACGACGCCTTCGGCGTCGATGATGATCCATTTCTTGTCGATATCTGCCGGTGTCGCAGAAAAGGTTTTCATGGATGAATTCCCGTTTGAGGTTGGTCGGAACGAGGAATCCCCGCCCGGTGTCTGATGGAGGCGTTATAAACACCTGCATCGCCGGGTCAAGCGCAGCAATCCCTGATTTTATCAGCTAAAACAATACGTTGTGATTTAGGTATAATAATACCCCATATTTCTACACGCTGATCTGCTCCGGTGGATTGTCCAGAAGGCAGCGCAGCCGCTGCATCGCCGCCTCGAAGGACCGCAGGGAGACATGGGCGTTCACCGCGATGCGCACCGCATGGGGTGCGCGGCCATCGCGCAGGGCGAATTCATCGGCCGAGCGGATCTGCACGCCCTGCGCCTCTGCCGCGCGGCAGAACCCGGCGGCCCGCCACCCCGGCGGCAGTTGCAGCCAGAGGAAGGGCACATCGCGCGACCATTCCAAGGCATGGCCGCCCAGATGGTTCACCGCCACTTCGACATATTCCGCCAGTCTTTCGCGAATATCCGCGCAGATCGCCTTGAGCCGCGGGTCGGTCAGGAGGATCCGCGTCGCCTCGGCCAAGGGCCGGGCAAGGCCGAAATACCCGTATTCCGCCACCCGCCGCAGATCCGCCGAGCGCCCCGCCGGGGCCAGTGCAAAGCCGACGCGCAGGGCGGGCGTCAATTCCTTTGAGATCGAAGAGACATGCCAGACATGCTCGGGCCAAAGCGAGCGGTAGCTCGGCGCGCGGGCGTGGCCCATGCGGTAGCAATCATCCTCCAAAATCTCCAACCCATGCCGTTTGGCGACTTCCAACAGCGCACGCCGCCGTTCAAGGCTGGTGTGGCTGCCCGTGGGGTTATGCACCTCCGGCGTTGTGCAAAAGACCTGCGCCCCGCTGTCGCGCGCGGCCTTGTCCAGCGCCTCTGGCAGCACGCCCTCTGCGTCCATCGCCACGCCGACCACCTCGGCGCGCAGCACTTCCGCCGCGCGGCGAAACCCGGCGTAGGAGAGGTCTTCGACCAGCATCACCGGCTTCGGCCCCGAGAGGATCGCTTGCAGTACCAATACAATCCCGCTCTGCCCGCCATGCGACAGCACGACGTCACGCTCGCTCAGCGGCCCGAGGGCGAGATGCGACAGCCAGTCGACCACCGCTTGCCGCACCGGGGCATAGGCGTCGCGGGTGGGATAGTTCATCAGGTCTTCGCCCGGCACATCCGCCACCTGTCGCAGGGCGCTGCGGATCAGCGCCACCTGCCCCATGTCCGGCAGTCGTGGGCTGAAGAGGCTGACCGCATCCGTATCGGCAACCTCCAACTCCTTGATCCAACTATCTTGTTCGCGATTCCAGACATCTTCGCGAATGGCCGCCTGCGGCGGGGCGACAAAGGTGCCACGGCCCACCTCGGCCTCCAACAGACCCTCATCCGTGAGGATGGTATAGGCCCGCGCCACGGTGCCGGGGGTAATCCCCAATTGCCACGCCAGTTCCCGTACCGGCGGCAGCTTATCCCCCACCGCCAGAGCCCCAGAGACGATCCCCTGCCGGATGGTCAGCGCGACGAGCTTGTACTTCGGCCCCTGCCCCTCGGCCAGTGCCGGCTGCCAAATTGTACCCATTACAATATTCCTGTGGTCAAATTGTATCGCGCTTTGTACCGTTGTATCTGTAGGCATTCTACACTTTGTGTCAATACAATTTCGCCAATACAATTTCAAGGAGTTCCCCCATGACACAGGCACGCCCCCTTACCGCTGATGCAATGACATTGATGACATACCGCGCCCTGCCGGTCCCTGCGGTGATTGCGCTGCGCTTTGCGGCGGTCGTGACCACATGGGCGGCCCGCCGACGCACCCGGATCGCGCTTGCCG
This sequence comes from Sulfitobacter sp. 1A12056, assembly GCF_043558125.1. Taxonomy (NCBI): domain Bacteria; kingdom Pseudomonadati; phylum Pseudomonadota; class Alphaproteobacteria; order Rhodobacterales; family Roseobacteraceae; genus Sulfitobacter; species Sulfitobacter sp. 1A12056. The sequence goes on from NZ_JBIFFY010000001.1 coordinate 760,947, forward strand.
CGCTTGAACCGTGGGAGCTTGAAGATGCGGGACTTACACCGGAACAAGCCTCGGCCGAGGCTTCCCGCGTGTTCTGGCAGGCGTAGCTTCCCTGTGGCGACTGCCAGACCTCTTCCTCGGGCCGGGTTTTCCCGGCCCTTTTTTGTGGCCTCTGAGAATTCCTCGGCCCGGAATCAAGCCGCGGGCGCCGGGCCATCGCCTGCCCGTCCCGGCGGGCTGGCGATTTGGTGTTGGGCGCATTTGCGAGAAGGCGCATCACGGCTGCGCCATAAAGTGGCATGGACCGGCGTCGCAATCGCCACCCCACGGTCAGGCGCTGGCCCTAAACTCTGCCCCTCACCCCATCGACGCTGGCGGAATCGCATAGGTCAGCCCGGCCCGCGCCACGGGCTTGTCCGACCCTTCGGAATAGATCAACACATCCGTCACCGACAGCTGCCGCCCCAGCTTCAGCAGCTTGGCATGGGCCACCAGCGGCACATCCGCCAGCGGTTTGCGCATGAAATCAATAGAGCAATTCGTCGTCACCGCCAGCGCCTTGGGCCCGATCATCGCCAGCGTCACCAGATAGGCCGAGACATCCGCCAGCGCGAACATCGACGGGCCCGAAACGGTCCCTCCGGGCCGCAAATGGCGGCGGCTGGTCAGCAAACGCATGGTGATCTCGTTCTCGGCCACATGATCTACGGCGAAATCATCCGCCACCTGATCGAACACCTCCCGCATGAAGGCTTCCAACGCCTCCGCATCCATCACCACGGCCATACTTGTCCTCCCTGCTGTCCTCGGCGTAACGTTGGCGTGATCAACCGGGGAGGGCAAGGTGGCAATTCTTGACGTTACGGCACGCGGGCCGGTGACCCATCTGCGCATGAACGCGCCCGAACGGCTGAACGCCCTGTCGGACGAAATGCTGGCCGCCCTGCACGCGCGCTTCGACCAATTGGCCCAAGACCGCGCCACGCGGGTCATCGTCCTTTCCGGCGCTGGCAAAGCCTTCTGCGCGGGCCACGACCTGCGCCAAATGACCGCCATGCGCCAAGCCGAAGACGGGGGAGCGGCGGGCTTCAAAGACCTCTTTGACCGCTGCGCCGCCCTCATGGCCCGCACTCAAAGCCTGCCGCAGCCCGTCATCGCCCAAGTGCATGGCATCGCCACCGCCGCGGGCTGCCAATTGGTCGCCACCTGCGATCTGGCCATCGCCGCGGATGACTGCCGCTTTGGCGTCAACGGCGTGAACATCGGCCTCTTCTGCTCGACCCCCATGGTCGCCCTGACCCGCAACATCCCGCGCAAGCAGGCGTTTGAGATGCTCACCACCGGCGAGTTCATCTCCGCCCCCCGCGCTGCTGAACTGGGCCTGATCAACCGCGCCGTGCCGGGGGACCAACTGACCCAAGAAACCGAGGCACTGGCCGAGAAGATCGCCGCCAAACTCGGCACCGCCGTCGCGCATGGCAAAGGCGCCTTCTACCAACAAATGCAGATGCCCACCGAACAGGCCTACGCCTTTACTGGCGAGGTCATGGTCCGCAACATGCTCGAGACGGAAACACGCGAGGGCATCGACGCCTTCTTGGAAAAACGCCGCCCCGATTGGCCCCAATGATTGTTTCCAAAACCGCCAGCCTTTGTTGCCACGCTCGGGCTGGCAAATCTGGCGAAATCACGGCATAGTTATGTTAGGGCACAGAAACCCTGATGATTTTGGGTCGCCGCAGGCGGAAGGTCCCTCCGGGTCAGCCTCTCACTGACCGACCATTCCCGCCGCGGCGACCCCAAAACCATTCCTCTCCCGCAGCCTCATCGCGCCTTCTTGCCTGTTGCGTGCGGCGCTGCCCTGCCCTACATCGCCCCCATGACAGATACATTGCACATCATCGGCGGCGGCATGGCCGGATCAGAGGCGGCTTGGCAAGCGGCGAACGCGGGCGTGAAAGTCGTGATCCACGAAATGCGCCCCAAAGTCGAAACCTTCGCCCACCAAACCGGACTTCTGGGCGAGATGGTCTGCTCCAACTCCTTCCGCTCGGATGATGACGAACAGAACGCCGTCGGCCTGCTGCATTGGGAAATGCGTGCCGCCAACGGGCTGATCATGGCCTGCGCTGACAAGAACCGCCTGCCCGCAGGCGGCGCATTGGCGGTGGACCGCGACCCCTTCGCGCAGAGCGTCACCGACACGCTGCTCGCACACCCCAACATCACCGTCGAATATGGCGAGATCACCGAACTGCCGCGCGATGGCAAATGGATCATCGCCACCGGTCCGCTGACCTCGGGCAAGCTGGCCGAAGCCATCGCGGCTGAAACCGGCGCCGAGGCGCTGGCCTTTTTCGACGCCATCGCGCCCATCGTCTATTTCGACAGCATCGACATGTCCAAAGCCTGGATGCAGTCGCGCTATGACAAGGGCGAGACCGAGGAAGAGCGCACCGCCTACCTCAACTGCCCGATGGACAAGGAGCAATACGAGGATTTCATCGACGCGCTTTTGGCCGCCGAAAAGACCGAGTTCCGAGAGGGCGAAACCGCAGGCTATTTTGACGGCTGCCTGCCCATCGAAGTGATGGCCGAACGGGGCCGCGAAACCCTGCGCCACGGCCCGATGAAACCCGTGGGGCTGACCAATCCGCACCAGCCCGAGGTCAAGGCCCATGCCGTGGTGCAATTGCGCCGCGACAACAAACTGGGCACGCTTTACAATATCGTCGGCTTCCAGACCAAGATGAAGTACGGCGCGCAAACAGATGTTTTCAAACGCATTCCGGGACTGGAGAACGCGCGCTTCGCCCGTTTGGGCGGCATTCACCGGAACTCCTTCATCAACTCGCCGACACTGCTTGACGACCAGATGCGCCTGCGCAGCCGCGACAATATCCGCTTTGCGGGTCAGATCACCGGTGTCGAAGGCTATGTCGAAAGCGCCGCCATGGGCCTGCTGGCGGGCCGTATGGCCGCCGCCGAAATCAAGGGCGGCAGCCTGCCCACCCCGCCCGACAGCACCGCCATGGGCGCGCTGATCACCCATATCACCGGCGGGGCCGAGGCAAAGACCTTCCAACCGATGAACGTGAACTTCGGCCTTTTCCCCCCGGTCGAAGGGCTGAAATCGGGCCGCCGTGGCCGCAAGGACCGCTACAAAGCCTATACCGACCGCGCTAAGGCCGATTGGCAGACGTGGCTTAATCAAGGTTAACGCGGCGGGGGTTAACACTGGATCCTCCTGCTCATCCCCCATATCCTAAGGGCATGACACAGCATTTTTTTGACAAGGCCTATGCGGCGCGGGACACGAATGTGATCCGCAGCCTCTATGACGAATGGGCAAGCAGCTATGACGAGGACATCAAGGCGCAGGGCTATGCCACGCCCGATCGCGCCGCTGCCACGCTCGCAGAATTCCTCGGCGACAAAGAGCAGCCGATCTTCGACATCGGCTGCGGCACCGGGCTGTCCGGCGCGGCGCTAAAACAGGCGGGTTTCACCACCATCGACGGCGGCGACGTTTCCGCCGCCATGCTGGAGCAAGCGCGCAAAAAAGACATATACCGCAACCTATTAGAACTCGAAGTTGACGCGCCACTTCCCTTTGCGCCCGGGGCTTATGCAGCGATCAGTGCCATCGGCGTGATCGGCCCCGGTGCGGCCCCCATCAGCCTCTTCGATACGCTGATGCATGGGTTAGAAAAGGGCGGTAAGCTCCTATTTTCACTTAATGAAAAGGCGCTGGAAGATCGCGGTGCTTTAGGCATGATCCACGAATGGACCGATTGCGGCGCGGCGATCCTTCTCTTTGCCGAGGAAGGGCCGCACCTGCCCGGGATCGACATGAAGTCTACCGTCTATCTGATTGAAAAGAATTGACTCTTACCATCAGATTCGCACCATCTCCGACCGGACCACTGCACCTTGGCCACGCCTATTCCGCACTCTTGGCCTATGATCTGGCAAAGGCCGCAGGCGGCGATTTTCTGCTGCGGATCGAAGACATAGACCAATCCCGCGCGCGTGCGCATTGGGAGGCGCAGATCTACGAAGACCTCACGTGGCTGGGCATCGACTGGCCGCAACCCGTCATGCGGCAATCGGATCGAATGGCGGCCTATGAAGCCGCCATAGATGTCCTCTGGTCGCGCGGTCTGCTCTATGCCTGCACCTGCAACCGCCGCGACATTGCCGCTGCCACCAGCGCGCCGCAAGAGGGGGCAGAACCCGTCTACGGCCCCGATGGCCTCATCTACCCCGGCACCTGCCGCACGGCAGGCCACTCCAAAGGCTCCGGCGCGCTGCGCCTCGATATGCGTAAGGCACTGGAAACCCTTGGCAATACCAAGCTAAGCTTCACCGAAAACGGCCAGGGGCCGAATGCCGAAACTGGGAAGATCACCCTCTCCCCTGATGAGTTGATCGGCACGGTCGGGGATGTGGTCTTGGCCCGCCGCGACATGGGCACGTCCTATCACCTTTCGGTCGTGCTCGACGACGCCGCGCAGGGGGTGACGCTGGTCCCGCGCGGGGCCGATCTGTTCGAGGCGACCTATATTCATGTGGTGACACAGGCATTGCTGGACCTGCCGACGCCGCTCTATCATCATCACCGGCTGATCCGCGATGACAGCGGCAAGAGACTGGCCAAACGTGATGACGCCCGCGCCATCGCGCTCTATCGCGAAAACGGCGCCACCCCCGGCGAAATTCGTGAAATCGTCGGGCTTTAGCGCACGCTCTTAATCCATCGGCTTCATCAGTTCGACCTCTTCACCGTCCTGAATGCCGGTGTAAAAGCAGCTCCGCCGCCCGGTATGACAGGCCGGCCCGGTCTGATCCACCATCACCAACAGGCAATCCCGGTCACAATCGACGCGCATCTCGACCAGCTTTTGCGCATTGCCGCTGGTTTCGCCCTTCACCCAGAACGCCTGCCGCGAACGGCTCCAATAGGTGACCTTGCCGGTCTCGAGGCTGCGCGCGATGCTCTGCGCATTCATCCACGCCAGCATGAGCACCTCATGGGTCTCGGCGTCCTGCGCGATGGCCGGGATCAGACCCGCTTCGTTAAACTGAAGGCTTGCAGGATCAAATGTCATCGGGCACCTCGTGGAAATATTTGCATCTGTCTCTGCGGCGCTTATGTAGGGTTTCAGCACGAAAAGGAACAGCCCATGTCGGATGAGACGGACCTCATCAAGCTCTACTCCGCGCGCATTCTCGCGCTCGCGGCCGAGATCCCCCACTTGGGCCGCATGGAGGCCCCGCAGGCCAGTGTGAAACGCCGCTCACCGCTCTGCGGCTCCACCGTGACGGTCGATGTGCGGGTTGAGGATGGGCATCTGGCCGAGATGAAGCAGGACGTGAAAGCCTGCGCCTTGGGGCAAGCCGCCGCCGCCGTGGTGGGCGATGCCGCCCCCGGCAGGTCGCTTGCGCAGATCACAACCGCACGCGATCAACTGCGCGCCATGCTCAAGGGCGAAGGCCCGGTGCCGGATGCCCCTTTCGACGGTTTCGAAGTGCTGACCCCCGCCACGGCCTATAAAAACCGCCATGCCTCCATCATGCTCAGCATCGAAGCATTGACGGAAGCGATGCAAGAGGCCGAAGCACCTGCCGAAGCGGGCGAACGCTGATCGCGGCCAACCTCAGCCTGCCTCCCCCCCCCTGAAAAGCTAAAAAAACGCCGCACATCCTGCGAAGGATGGCGGCGTCAGTCGGCGTGCCTCATGTGGGACCCACTTTGCCGAAACCCGACGCGGACAGGCAAGTCGGAGCATCAAATTGGGACGGATGCAGCGGCAAAGCGGCATGAGAGCCTTGGCAGAACTCAGATAAAGGCGGGCAGATGCAGACCCACCACCAGCATCACGATCAAAGCGGCGGCCCCTGCTGCATCTTGCAGCAATGTGGCCTGTGATCTGACGGCGATAGATTTCAGGGCAGTGTAAGTAATCATCAATACCTCCTTATCTGTGTTGCTTCTTTGTTCTCATTTCCTCACCCACAAGTAAAGAACTTTTTGAGAACATCCGCGAACATAATGAGGTTTCGATCGCTAACCCACTGTTATCAAACGGATCGCCTCATCCTGCCGCATGAGCCACAAAAGCAGTCTCACGGCCTTGCCGCGCGGCCCTTCGAGGCTGGGGTCATCGACCAAAAGCTTGCGAGCGTCTGATTGCGCCACCGCCATCAGCCCCGCCTGACGCTCCAAATCCGCCACGCGGAAACGCGGCACGCCGGACTGCGCCGTGCCAATCAGATCCCCCGTGCCGCGCATCTTCAGGTCGGTTTCGGCGATGACAAACCCGTCCTCTGATTCGCGCAGCACCTCAAGCCGCTGGCGGCCCGTCTCACTCAGCGGCGCTTGATACATCAAAAGGCAGGTCGAGGCGCCTAAGCCCCGCCCGACGCGACCCCGCAACTGGTGCAGCTGCGCGAGGCCGAAAATTTCGGCACGTTCGACCACCATGATTGTTGCATTGGGCACGTCGACACCCACTTCGATCACTGTCGTGGCCACCAGCACCTTGGTCTCCCCCGCTTGGAAGGCGCGCATTGCCGCGTCCTTCTCGGCAGGTGGCATCTGGCCGTGGACCAACCCGACGATCCCTTCGCCCAAGGCCGCACGCAGCCGCTTAAACCGGTCCTCCGCCGCGGTGAGATCGCTGACTTCGCTTTCCTCAACCAGCGGACATACCCAGTAGCACTGCCGCCCCTCGCTGATCGCATGGCGCATCCGGTCGATGACCTCATCCATCCGTGAGGTCGAGACGAGCGCTGTGCGAATGGGCTGCCGCCCGGGGGGCTTTTCATCCAAAATCGAGACATCCATATCGCCGTATTGCGCCAGCGCCAGACTGCGCGGGATCGGCGTGGCGGTCATCACGAGCACATCAGGGAGCTTCCCCTTACGGCCCAGTTCCAACCGCTGCCGCACGCCGAAACGGTGCTGTTCGTCAACCACGGCGAGGCGCAGATCGGCAAAGCTGACATCGGCCTGAAAAACCGCATGAGTGCCGACGAGGATTTGGATATCACCGCGCTCCAGCGCCGCGAGCTTGGCCCGTCGCTCGCCCCCCTTGTCGCGCCCGGTGAGCAGTTCCAGCACAACGCCCGCCTGTTCCGCCAGCGGTTGCAGCCCCATAAGGTGCTGACGGGCAAGGATTTCCGTCGGCGCCATCAGCACCGCTTGTCCCCCCGCCTCAACCGCGCGCAAGAGCGCCATAAAAGCCACCAGCGTCTTGCCCGCCCCCACATCGCCCTGCAACAGCCGGTTCATCCGCGTCTCGCGGCCCATGTCGGCGGTGATCTCTTCGATCGCGCGCTGTTGCGCACCGGTGGGGCGATAGGGCAAGGAGGACAGCACCCTTTGTTGCAGACGCCCGTCGCCCCGGTTCGCCCGCCCGATCTTGCGCCGCTCATTCTGTCGCGCCAGCGCCAAGGTCACCTGATGGGCGAAAAGCTCATCATAGGCCAGCCGCTCGCGCGCGGGCGCGGTGGCGGTCAGGTCTTCGGCCTTCTGCGGATCATGCGCGGCCTCTGCGGCGGCGGCAAAATCGGGCCAGCCGGCCTGCGCCACCTGCCCCGGATCAGCCCATTCGGCGACCACGGGCAGCCGTTTCAACGCGCCGCGGGTGGCCTTGTACATCAGCTTTTGTGTCAGTCCGGAGGTCAGCGGATAAACCGGCTCAAAATCGGGAATGCTGCTGGCCTGATCCTCCGGCACCGCGAAATCAGGGTGGACCATCTGCGCCATCCCATCGAAAAACTCCACCCGGCCCGAGACGATGCGGCGGCTGCCTTCGGGCAATTGCCGCTGCCAGTAATCGCCCCGCGCGTGGAAATAGACCAGTTGAAAACTGGTCTGCGCGTCCTCGACCATGATGCGATAGGCGCCGCCCTTGTTGCGGGCCGGGCGATGCGCGCCGATGGTGACCGCGACGGTCAATGTCGCGGGCAGATGCGCGTCCTTCACGCTGTCGCGCAGACGCCGGTCGATGCCGGAATGCGGCAGGGTAAAGATCAGATCGCGCGGCGCTTGGATGCCCAATTGCCCCAGCACCTGCGCGGTCTTAGGCCCCACCCCTTCGAGCGTTTCCAGCCCGGCGAAAAGCGGGAAAAGCTGTTCCGGTCTGCCGCTCATTGGCCGTCGATCAGGGCCAGCCAGCCGTCTTCATCCAAGGTCTCGATCCCCAGTTCGGCGGCCTTTTTGGCCTTGGACCCCGCCCCCGGCCCCGCGACCAGAATGTCGGTCTTGCCGCTGACCGAGCCCGAAACCTTGGCCCCCAAACGCTCCGCCCGGGCCTTGGCCTCGGCACGGCTCATCTTCTCCAACGTGCCGGTGAAGACGACCGTTTTGCCCGCCACGGGGCTGCCTTCGGTGTCGGGCCGCTCGGCAGGGACTACGGTCAGATGCGCCACCAACCGGTCGATGGAGGCGCGCTCCGCCTCTTGCGCGAAGGCCGAGACGAGCGAGCCCGCCATAACGCTGCCCACCCCATCGACGCCGATCAGATCGTCCCACGCCGGGCCGTCCAGCCCGCGGGCCTCGGCCATGGCGGCCTCGAAACTCTGCCAATCGCCGTAGTGGAGCGCGATCAGGTTCGACGCCGCCTCGCCCACATGGCGAATGCCGAGGGCAAAGATCAGCCGCGCCATGGGAATTTCACGCCGATCTTCAATGGCTTGGAACAGATTTTCGGCCGATTTCGGCCCCCAGCCTTCGCGGTTCTTCAACTGCTGCACGCCGCTGCCGTAACGCTCTTTCAGGGTGAAGATATCCGCAGGCTCTGCGATCCAGCCGTCGTGGTAGAACTGTTCGACCTGTTTTGCCCCTAGACCGTCGATGTCAAAGGCTTTGCGGCTGACGAAATGGATCAGCTTTTCAACGGCTTGGGCCGGACAGATCAGCCCGCCCGTGCAGCGCCGCACCGCATCGCCCGGCTCGCGGATCGCATCCGACCCGCATTCCGGGCAGGTGGTCGGAAAGACGAAAGGCGCCGCATCCTCGGGGCGTTTCGACAGGTCAACATCTGCCACTTTCGGGATCACATCGCCCGCGCGGTAAATTTGCACCCAGTCACCGACGCGCACATCCTTGCCGCCGCGGATTTCAGCACCCTTGCTGTCGAGCCCTTTGATGTAATCCTCATTGTGCAGCGTCGCGTTGGAGACGACGACACCGCCCACGGTCACCGGTTGCAGCCGCGCCACGGGGGACAATGCGCCGGTGCGTCCGACCTGAATGTCGATGCTTTCAAGCCGGGTCCATGCCAGTTCGGCGGCAAATTTATGAGCCACGGCCCAACGCGGCGTGGTCGACCGAAAGCCAAGCCGTTCCTGAAGCGCGAGGTCATCGACCTTGTAGACCACCCCGTCGATATCATATCCCAGCGTGGCCCGCTGCGCTTCAATCGTCTCGTAATGGGCGACCATATCGCCAGGGCCTTCGCAAAGAGCGGTCAAAGGGTTGGTCGAAAACCCCAATTCCGCCAAGCGGTCGATGGCCCCCTTCTGGGTCTCCGCTAGAGGGGCAGAGAGCGCGCCCCAGGCATAGGCAAAAAACCGAAGTGGGCGGACGCGGGTGATCTCTGGGTCCAACTGGCGCAGCGATCCGGCGGCCGCATTGCGCGGGTTGGCAAAGGTCTTGCCGCCTCTTTCAGTTTGCCGCTCGTTCAGCGCCGCGAAATCGGCGTGGCTCATATAGACTTCGCCGCGCACCTCCAGCAGGTTCGGCGCGTTTTTCAACGTTTGCGGAATGTCTGCAATCGTGCGGGCATTGGCGGTGACATTCTCCCCCACGGCCCCGTCGCCGCGGGTGGCCGCCTGTGCCAGCACGCCTTGTTCATAGCGTAGCGAAAGCGACAGCCCGTCAATCTTGGGCTCAGCCGTATAGGCCAGCGGCGCATCGGCCCCAATCCCGAGATACTTGCGGATCCGCGCGTCGAATTCGGTGACTTCCTCGGCATCAAAGGCATTGGCGAGCGAGAGCATCGGCACCGCGTGACGCACCTTGCCGAAACCTTCGGCAACCGGGGCGCCGACTTGCTCCGAGGGGCTGTCTGCGCGTTTAAGGTCAGGAAAACAAATTTCGATTGCCGCGTTGCGCCGCTTAAGCGCATCATATTCCGTATCCGAAATATCTGGTGAATTTTCCGTATGATAGGCCGTGTTTGCCGCGCTCAGCACTTCGGCCAGCCGGGCCAGTTCCGTCTCTGCCTGCGCTTTGGTCAGCGCTTCAACCTCGATCTGGGATGTCACGATCTGCCCCCGATATTGTCATCTGTCGCTTAGATAGGTGGCGATCAGGGGCAGGTCTAGCGATTTCAGGTCTAATGCTTTCCGGGCTGGGCCGACGGGCGATCAGGCGCTCGCGGCCAAATCCATCTGCGCCGGTTCGGGATCGCGCAGCACATAGCCCCGGCCCCAGACCGTTTCGATATAGCTCTCCCCACCTGTGGCCTGGCTTAGCTTCTTGCGGAGTTTGCAGATAAAGACATCGATGATCTTCAACTCAGGCTCATCCATGCCGCCATAAAGGTGGTTGAGGAACATTTCCTTGGTCAGGGTGGTGCCCTTCCGCAGGCTCAGGAGTTCGAGCATCTGATATTCCTTGCCGGTCAAATGCACGGGGGTATCGTTCACGCTGACGGTCTTGGCATCAAGGTTCACCGCCACTTGGCCCGTCTTGATGATGGATTGCGAATGCCCCTTGGACCGCCGAATAATGGCATGGATCCGGGCGACCAATTCCTCCCGATGAAAGGGTTTCGTCAAATAATCGTCGGCGCCGAAGCCGAAGCCCCTCAGCTTATTTTCCGTATCGTCGGAGCCTGAGAGGATCAGGATCGGCGTCTCAATCCGGGCGAGCCGCAACTGGCGCAGCACGTCATGGCCGTTCATATCCGGCAGATCGAGGTCGAGCAGGATCAAATCATAATCGTAAAGCTTGGCCAGATCGATTCCCTCTTCGCCCAGGTCGGTGGCGTAGACGTTGAGATTCGCATGGGTCAGCATCAGTTCGATACTGCGAGAGGTCGTTGGGTCGTCTTCAACTAACAATACACGCATTTCGGTTACTCCGGCTCATCTTGGACGATGGGCTCACCCTGAGCAAAAAAGGTTAACTACCCGTTACCGATACTCGACAGGATAGATTAACAACTTAAAGTTGTCTATATTTTTTCAAGGCCGTGGCTTTCAGCGCCGCCTCCCCATGTTCGGTAACCGCATGTAACCACTCCATAAATTCTTCGTCACTGATGCCGTAACGCTCCAGCGCTTCGGACTGGGTGATCAGCCCATAGACCACCCCCCGCACCACCGCCGCCTTGCGCGAGGCAACCCATCGGCGGGTATCGGCGCTTGGCAAATCGGCGCGGGACATCACGCTCCCGTCAGCGAGGGTAACAGACCGTGGCCCATCGACTTTTTTCAGGTACATCGCATCATCCGCCATTGTTTTGGCGTCCAATAACCCCCACCTGCCTTAACGCGGCGTGAAGCCCGCCCTTGTGACTAGGTAGGATTTTCCTATATTCGCGCACAAACTCCGGAGAGACCCATGGCCCTTGATCAGACCCCGCCGCTCAATTCGCTTGGCTTTGCCAAAGCGCCTGCCGATACGCGCGTCGTCGTGGCGATGTCGGGCGGCGTGGACAGTTCCGTCGTCGCGGCGATGCTCAAGGACGAGGGCTATGACGTTGTGGGCGTCACCCTACAGCTTTACGACCACGGCGCGGCGCTGGCCAAGAAAGGCGCCTGCTGCGCGGGGGTCGACATTCAAGATGCCCGCCGCGTGGCCGAGGAGATGGGCTTCCCGCATTACGTCTTGGACTATGAGAACGTCTTCAAGGACGCCGTGATCGACGAGTTCGCCGACAGCTACCTCGGCGGCGCCACGCCCGTGCCCTGCATCCGCTGCAACGAGCGGGTAAAGTTCAAGGACCTGTTGGAGACGGCCAAGGATCTGGAAGCCGACTGCATGGCCACCGGTCACTATATCCAGCGCAAGATGGGTGAGAACGGGCCAGAGCTGCATGCCGCTGCCGATGGCAACCGCGACCAGAGCTATTTCCTCTTCTCCACCACCGAAGAGCAGCTGTCCTACCTGCGTTTCCCGCTGGGCCATCTTCCGAGCAAGGACGACACCCGCAAGCTCGCCGCGAAATACGGGTTGGAGGTCGCCGACAAGCCCGACAGCCAAGACATCTGCTTTGTCCCGAACGGCGACTACGCCGCGGTGATCCGCAAACTGCGCCCCGAGGCCGCTGATCCGGGCAATATCGTCGACACTGAGGGTAATGTGCTCGGCAGCCACGAGGGCGTGATCCATTACACCATCGGCCAGCGCCGCGGCCTCGGCATCGGCGGTCTTGCCGATCCGCTTTATGTCGTGAAGCTCGACCCCGAGCGGAAAGAAGTTGTCGTCGGTCCGAAATCCATGCTCGCCACTCGCAAGATCCCGGTGCGCAAGATCAACTGGCTGGGCGATGCGCCCCTGGCCTCACAGGCGGAATGGAACATCGCCGTTCGCGTGCGCTCCACCCGTCCGCCACGCGATGCGATCCTGCGCCCGATCAGTGAGACGGAGGCCGAGGTCGAGCTACTCACCGCCGAGGAAGGCGTCTCTCCCGGGCAGGCCTGTGTTTTCTATGATCCTGAAAGCACGCGCATTTTTGGAGGCGGCTGGATTCACCGCGGCTGACAGCCCTTAAAGCCGCGCCAGCACCGCCCGCGCGGCCCGCAAGCCGGGTGCCTCACCCCCCTGCCCCAAACGCGCCATCGTCAGCGCCATGGCGTCCTTCTGGGCGCCGGGCGCGCGCAGCACTTGCAAGACACCTTCGGCGATCGGACCGGGACGGCAGTTCGCGCCGATGAATTCCGGCACCACGCGGGTTTCCGAGACGAGGTTGACCAGCGTCACCGTATCCACCCGCAGCATCCGACCGATGATCTGGCGGCTGATCCAATTCATGTCATAAGCGATGACCATCGGCGTGTTCACCGCGGCAAGCTCCAGCGATACGGTGCCCGAGGCCGCAAGCGCCACATCCGCCGCGCGGAAGGCGGCGCGCTTGCTGGCGTTGAAAGCCTCGACGCTTTGGTCGCGCGGATCCAGCACCAGCGGGTTGCCCGCCCAGTTGCGCGTGACCTGTTTGACCAAGGCGGCCACAGGGGCCGCCGCAGGGACGACGACACGCAAGGACGGCTCGGCCTCGACCAATCGCGCAACGACCTGCTGGAACACCGGCGCCAGCCGCGAGACCTCCCCCCGACGCGAACCGGGCAAGGCAAGCAACAAGGGCGCATCGGCGAGGCGGTGTTCGGCACGGAACGACGCCGCGGCGGCGTCATCGGCTACAGGCTCGGCCACCACCGGGTGGCCGACGAAATCACAGGCCATGCCCGCCGCTTCCATATAGGGCGGCTCGAAGGGGAACAGGGCGAGGACATGATCGACGGAACGGGCCATCTTCTCGGCCCTGCCGGGGCGCCATGCCCAGACGGTTGGGGCCACGTAATGCACTGTTCTGATGTCGGATTTCTCTTTCACCTTGCGCGCCACGCGCAGCGAGAAATCGGGGCTGTCGATGGTGATGAGCACATCTGGCTTGGTTTCAATCACCGCCTGTGCCGTCTCATTGATCCGGGCCATCAGCGCGCGGTATTTGGGCAGGATCTCCGCCAGCCCCATGACGCTAAGCTCATCCATGTTAAAGCGGCTTTCCAGCCCCTCAGCCGTCATCTGCGGCCCGCCGATGCCGTCGAATGTCACCTCGGGGCTGAGTTCTTTCAACCCGGCCATGAGCGCGCCGCCCAACCGGTCGCCCGAAGGCTCACCTGCCAGAATGAACACCTTCATCCCGCGTCCCCCTCTCGGACCCAAAGTACCAATCCCAATTCATCGGCCAGCGCCACGCAAGCGTCCCGCTCCAGCAGCATCACCCCGCCCGCCTTGACCACCACGCCCGCCAGCCCCGCCGCATGGGCGGCGCGCAGCGTATCGGGGCCGATGGTGGGCAGGTCGATCTCACGGATCTGGCCAGTTTTCGGGCCTTTGCAGAGCACTGCGCGCGCGCCCTGCACCGCTTCTGGCAGGGTCGCAAGCAGGTGATCCGTGCCCCCAATGGTCTCGACCCCATAGACCTGTTCGCGCCCGATCACGCAGGCCTGCCCGATGTCCAAGCTTGCCAACCCGTCCAGCACCGCCGTGCCGCGCGCCGCATCCCGGCGTATCTGATCGTCGGGCAGCTCGCGGGACAGCACACCGCTGTCGGCCAGCAGGTCCGGGACCAGTTCGTCAGCGCCAACCACCCGCAGGCCATGATCTTCGAAAATCGTCTTGATCACCTCAAGCGCGCCATTGTCGCCCGCCCCAAGGGCGGCTTTGAACTGCGGCACCAAGGGCGCCGTGCGCATGTCGAGCTTGGCAGGATCGAGCGTAGGCCGGTCAATCGCACCGCAGAGGCAAACCTCGCGGATGCCAAGGCCCAGAAGATGCGCAAGCAGGCTACCCAAAGTCTCCAACCGGAAGGTCAGATCGGCCTTCAGCCCATCGGGCGCGCAGCCCTCATAGGCGCAGACCAAAGGCGGCACGTCCTGCGCCGCCGCCACCCGCGCGGGCAGGCCGCCGCGCCCGGCGATCAGCGCAAGGCTCATTTCGGCGTCAGGAAATGGCGGCCCGTGTCGGCCATAACGAAATCGACGATCTGGCGGACGTAATCGCTTTGGGTCTCGTCCCCCAAACGCCGCGCCCGGTCCGAGAATGTCCCCTCGCCCTGCGCCAGCATCTGGAAGGCGGCCCTGAGCGCCGTGATGTCGCTGCGCGCCACGCCCGCGCGTTTCAGGCCAACGAGGTTCAGCCCGTCGAGATCACCGCGCGGCGCTTGCACAAGGCCGTAGGGGATCACGTCATTCGTCACCATGGTCACCGCGCCGATGATCGCGCCTTGCCCGACGCGAACGAATTGATGAATGCCAGACAGCCCGCCGATAATCACGTCATCTTCAAGCACGCAATGCCCGGCGACGGCCGCGTTGTTCACCACGATCACGCGATTGCCAACAACAGCGTCATGGGCGATGTGGCAGCCGGCCATGAAGAGCCCGTCATCGCCCACGCGGGTCACCCCGCCGCCCCCTTCGGTGCCGCAGTTCATGGTGACATGTTCGCGGATGCGGTTCCGCTCCCCGATGACCAGTCGGCTGGCTTCGCCCTTGAACTTCAGATCCTGCGGGATCTCACCGATGACCGCGAAAGAGAAGATCACCGTGCCTGCGCCGACCTCGGTCCGGCCGGTGACGACGACATGGGATTTCAACTCCACATCTGCCTTCAGCACGACCTCGGGCCCGACCACGCAGAAGGGGCCGACGCGCGCCGAAGGGTCGATCTGCGCGCCCTCTTCGATCACGGCACTGGGGTGGATATTGCTCATGCCGCGTCCTGCGGGAGATCCAACATCGCCATGAACTCGGCCTCGGCGGCCATTTCACCCTCAACAGTGGCCACGCCGCCGAACTTCCAAATCTTCGCACCCGGCTTGCCGCGCAGGGTCTTGAGGTCCATCCGCAGCACATCGCCGGGGCCAACCTTGCGGCGGAACTTACATTTGTCGATGGACATGAAATAGATCAGCATGTCGCGGTCCTGCATGCCAAGGGCCGTGCCCACCATCACACCCGCAGTCTGGGCCATCGCCTCCACAATCGTCACGCCCGGCATGATCGGCGTGCCGGGGAAATGGCCCTGAAAATGCGGCTCGTTCATGGTGACGTTCTTATAGCCGACAGCACTCTCGGTGCCCGCGATCTCTTCGACCTTGTCGACCAGCAAAAAGGGATAGCGGTGCGGCAGGATGCGCTGGATCATTTGGATATCGGCGCGCAGCAGCTCTTCGGTCATGGACTGTCCTTTGTCTCAGAAGGTTGCTGAAGGGCTACCAATTCGGGCGGCTGGGGGCAAGCATCCCGGCAGCGCAGAGCGCCTACTCGGCGTCCGTCAGCCCGCTGCCGATCGTCTCGTTGAGAAGCGCGATCGCCTCATCCGTGACCTCGATCGCGGAGGAAGAGACGAAGACACGCCGCCGTTCCAGAATGACCGCTGCATCGGAATTGCGCATCAACTGCTCAAGCACCGGAGCCGCAGCGGCCAGAAACCGCTCGCGCTCAAGGTCCAGCGCCTCGCTCAGCGCCCGGTTCTTTGCCGCCTGCTCTGCCCTTGTGCGCTGCACCTTCTCGTCAAAGGCATCGGCCAAAAGCCGGAACTGCGCCGGTTTCAGCTGAGAGCGTTTTTCGGTGAGTTCGCGTTCTTCCGCCTCAAGCGCCGCTTCGATCTCGCGGTTCTCAGCGGCAAGCTCCTCGCTCTGGGCTTCGATTTCGCGGCTGACGCGCTGGCCAAAGGCACTGTCGCGGAACAGGCGTTCGGAATCGATAGTCAGCACTGGGCTGATCACACCGCCCCCCGTGGGGGCGGCTGTATTTGTCTGAGGTTTCGCCGCAGGCGCCTGCTGCGCAAGGCCGGGGGTGACCCCGGCCAGCATCATCACCAAGGGGATGAAGGCGCGGCGCATGGGTTTAGAACGTGGTCCGCAGGGTGACCTCAAAGCTTTGCTCTTTGTCAAAGCTCTCTTTCTTCAGCGCGTCGGAGACGTTGAACTGAAGCGGGCCAAGCGGCGTGTCCCAGAAGACCGAGACGCCGATCACATGACGGAACGAACCGCTCTCGCCGACGATGGTGCCGCCAGAGGTGTCGACATCGCTCAGGTCCCACAGGTTGCCCACGTCGTAGAAGACGCCGCCGGTGATGCCATATTCCTCAGGCAGGCCCAGCGGGAACTCCGCCTCGAAACGGGCCACGGCAAAAAGGTTACCGCCAAGTGCGTCGTCCACCCCGTTGCTCTGGTCGCGCGGCCCGATGCCGCCCGGCTCAAAGCCGCGCATGATCGACGGGCCGAGGATAAAACGGTCAACCGCACGGTTGGTACCGCTGTTCCACGTCAGCGCCCCGCCTTCGAGCGTGGCACGCAGGGTGACTTCCTCGTTAAAGATACGCTTCTCGCCCGCGACTTTGGCCGTGGTCTTGATATATTCGTTGTCCCCGCCAAGCCCGGCAAAGTCCTGTCCGAACTCGAACAGAACGCCCTGTGTCGGGTCCAGCCCGCTACGGCGGGTGTCGTAGGTATAGGTATAGCCAACGGAGGAGGAGAAGAGCGCGCCCTCGGCGATTTCATTCGCGATGGTGGCGCTGTTGTCCTCGTCGTCCCGCTCCAGCATCTCGATCCCTTCGAGGGTATAGCGCGTCGACAGACGGCCATTCTCGCTGACCGGGAAGGTCAGGCTGGGCTGGAAGACCAGACGTTCGGTGTCATAGCTAGTGTAGGAGGAATTGGTTTCCGCGTAATCCAGCTTGAGGCCAAGCGCCACGTCGCGGCCAAGGAAGCGCGGCTCGACAAAGGTCACGCCATAGCGGGTGGCATCCTCGGCGGTGGAGATCGACAGGTTCAGCCGCTGACCGCGCCCGAGGAAGTTTTCCTCTTGGAAGCTGACCGCCACACCGAAACCGTCGTTGTTCGAGAAGGAGCCGCCGAAGTTCAGCGAGCCTGTGGGCTGTTCTTCCACATCCACGTCGATCACGACCTGTTCGGGGCTGGAGCCTTGGCGGGCGTTAACCTCTGCCGTCTCGAAATACTGCAACGCGCGGATGCGTTCCGCTGCTTGGCGGATTTCGCGCGGGTTGAAGGGGTCACCCTCCACGCTGTCGAACTCACGCCGGATCACACGGTCAAGCGTGGTGGTGTTGCCTTCGATGTCGATGCGCTCAACAAAGATACGCTCCCCACGGGACAGCTTGTAGGTCACGTTGAGCGACAGATCGCGGTCATTGCGGTCGATCACCGGCTCGACGCGCAGGAAATCGACACCATCACGGATCGCTTGGCGCTCGATCCGGGCGATGTCATTCTCGATCAGGGTCGGGGAATAGATCACGCCAGGGCGGATCTTGAGCAGGTCGCGATAGGCCGCCGCATTCAGGCCGGGCACTTCGGATTCCAGCGTCACCTCGCCGAAACGGAACTGCTGCCCTTCGGTGATGTTATAGGCCACGAAGACGCCATCACGCTCTTCGGTCAACTCGGCATTCACCGCCTCGGTGCGCATGTCGACATAGCCGCGCGACAGGTAGAAATCCCGCAGCAACTGTTTGTCGGCCTCGACGCGGCCCTCGACATAGGTGTCACGCTTGACCAAACGGCGGAAGAGACCCGCCTGTTTGGTGCCCAGCACGCGGCGCAGGCGACGGTCGGAATAGACGCGGTTGCCGACAAAGCTCAGACGCTCGATCTCAACATTGTCGCCTTCGAAAATCTCGAACACCAGATCGACGCGGTTCTGACCGCGGCGGATGATGCGCGGCTGCACGCGGGCCGACAGGCGCCCCTCGTTGCTATAAGCCTCCGCGATGGCGGCGGCGTCTTGCTCGGCTTGGCTGGGGTTGAACACCCGCCGCTCGGTCGAGCCGATGAGTTCGGCCAGCATTTCATCCTTGATGCGGCGGTTGCCTTCAAAGCTGACGCGGTTCAGCGTCGGCAGTTCGACCACCGTGATCACCAGCGTGCCGCCCTGCGGCTCAAGCGAGACGGATTGGAACAGGCCCGAATTTTGCAGGTTCTGATAGGCGTCGTTCAACTGACCGCCCGTCACCGCCTGCCCGCGCCCGATGCCCGCGCGGCGCAGGATAGCGCTGTCGCCAATCCGCTCATTGCCGTCAATGACGACTGTGTTGAACTGATATTGCTGCGCCTGCGCTTGGCTGCCGGGCACGAGCCACGCGACGGACAACATGACACAAAGCGATGCCCCCCGAAGGGTCTTGCCGACATTGCTGCGCTGCGCCCATTCGACGGGCATTCTGCCCTCGTTCCTCAGTCCCATTACACCGACCCGTTTTTTACGACATTGTTGTCAACCTGACTACGCAGGTTAACGGGGTTTGTCAAAAGCAACGGCGGGAAAAATAGTCCATATCATGCGGCAAGTTGGGCCGGAATGACATGATGGGACAAGATCGTGTGAAACTGCCCGATCCGGCAGCTCGCAGCGGTCAGAGAGAGGCGACAAAGGCCCCGGCAGAAAGCGCCGCGGCAATGGCCGCACCAAAGAACGCACGGTCCCAGTTCAGGTCCAAAAGCAGGCTCAGGCCGCGGTATGTTCCTTGCAAGACGTGCATTTTCGGTTCCTTCTCAATGAAGGGGAACCATAGCCAAAGATTGCGGCACGATTTTGTTCAATTGTGGCCATTTGAAGGCATTGCGCCCTGCCCCGAAGGGCAAGGCAGGACTGTCTTTCGCTATCGTTGCGCCGCTTAGGGGCAGAACAGATCGTTGCCGAGCGCAAAGAGCATCAGGGTCAGCACCAAGGCGATGCCAATGCTCATCAAAAAGCGCAGCGCGCCGTCGCTGGGCGGTTTGCCGGTCACCGCCTCATAGGCGTAGAACACCAGATGTCCGCCGTCCAAGGCCGGGATCGGGAAGAGGTTCAGCAGACCGACCGCCGTGCTCAGCACCGCGATGAAATAGATGAAGGACTGCGCCCCTTGGCTCGCCATCGCGCCCGAGGTCTGGGCGATGCCCACCGGGCCGCTGAGGTTGCAGGTGCTGATATTGCCCACGATCATCTCACGCAGGCCCGAGATCGAGCCGGTAATGATGCGCCAAGTGTTGTCCAAACCGGTGCCGAGCGCCTCACCCACACCGGGGGTGTCGGTGGCGGGCACGAAGGCCATGCCGCCCACGATGCCGATGCGCAGGTTCTGTTTAAAACTGCCATCGGGCTGCGGCTCATCCGTGGCTTTGGGGACAAGAGTGAAAGGCAGGGTCTCGCCATCGCGCCAGACGGCCAATTCCTGGGGGGCCCCTTTGGAGGCTTCGACCACCTCTTTCAATTCCCAAAAGGCCACGATCTCTTGCCCATTTACCGCGGTGATCACATCGCCACTGCGCAGACCGGCTTCTTGCGCCGCCGATTGCGGGGCGACGTTGCTGACCAGCGGCGGCATCAGATAGGGGCCGGGCACGGTCAGCTCTTCGCCATCGCGGGTGATGTCATAGCTCAGCACCGCTTCCTGCGGCAGGTTGGTTAGGAAATCGCCATAGCCTTCCCCGGCAGAGAGCGAGGGCACCGGGGTGCCTTCGACCGCGCGCAAAATATCGCCCGGAGCCAGTTCATAGGCGTCACTCGGCAGCGCGCGCAGCTCGCCCACGGTCAGCGGATCACGGGCGGTGCCCGCCGTCATCGCCACGGCAAAGAAGATGATGATCGACAGGGCAAAGTTGAACACCGGCCCCGCCGCCACGGTCAGCGCGCGGGCATAGAGCGGCGCGCCGTGCATCGTGTAGCGCAGCGCCTCGGGGTCGTCGGCCAGCGCTTCCATCGCGGTCTCATCCTTGCCGGAGGCCGCGTTGGAGTCGCCTGCGAATTTCACATAGCCGCCAAAGGGCAGCAGCGCGAACTGCCAGCGCGTGCCGCGCCTGTCGACGCGGGAAAAGAGCACGGGGCCGAAGCCGAGACTGAAGACATCCGCCTTGATCCCGGTCCAACGGCCAACGATGTAATGCCCGTATTCGTGGATCGCCACGATCACCGACAGCGCCACGACAAAGGCCAGTATCGTCCAGATCAGCCCGCCGAACTCCGGCAAAAATCCCATGATGTCCAACGTGCTACCCTGCCCTTTTCTGAATTGCGGCCTCTGCCGCCTTGCGTGCGAGATGGTCCGCCTGCGCCACCAGTTCAAGTGTCATGTCGTCGCGGCCCTGCGCGGCCTCTTCGGCGCGGCGCTCCAACACCTCTTCGACGATCTCGGCCATCTGCGTAAAGCGCAGCCGTCCGTCGATGAAACCGTCAAGCGCCACTTCCTTGGCCGCGTTAAAGACCGCGCCCATCAGACCGCCCACTGCCATGACGTCCCGCGCCAGCCGCAGCGCGGGCCAGCGGGCGTCATCGGGGGCGGTGAAATCGAAACGCCCGATCTTGGTCAGGTCCAGCCGCTCGACCGGAACATGCCCGCGCGCGGGATGGTTCAGCGCATAGCCGATGGCATGGCGCATATCCGCCGGGCCGACATGGGCCATCAGCCCCCCGTCGCAAAAGCCCACCAGCGCATGGATCATTGACTGCGGATGCACCAGCACCTCAATCGCCTCGGGGGAGACGCCGAAAAACTCACGCGTCTCAATGACTTCCATCGCCTTGTTAAACATCGACGCCGAGTCGATGGTGATGCGCTGCCCCATGTCCCAATTGGGATGGCTTGAGGCTTGGTCGAGCGTCGCATGGGACAGGTCTTCGAGCGGCCAATCGCGAAACGCGCCGCCGCTGGCGGTGATGATAACACGCTCAACCGCGGTCATGTCTTCGCCGACCAGCGCCTGAAATACGGCGGAATGTTCGCTGTCGACGGGCAGGATCGTGGCACCGTGGCGCGCGGCCTCGCCCATGATCAACGCCCCGGCGCAGACCAGCGATTCCTTGTTGGCCAGTGCCAGCGTGCCACCTTGGCGCAGCGCCGCCAGCCCCGGTGCCAGCCCCGCCGCGCCGATGATCGCCGACATGGTCCAATCCGCCGGGCGCGATGCGGCCTCGGTGATGGCCTCGGCCCCCGCTGCGGCTTCGACACCGCTGCCGCTGAGCGCGTCGCGCAGATCATCCAGCAGGTCTTCGCGGGCGGTGACGGCCACATCGGCCTTGAGCGCAACGGCGTCCTTAGCCAATTGCGCGATATTGCCCGCGCCGGTCAGGGCCACGACCTCATAGGCGTCGGGCGCGCGGCGGATCAGGTCAATCGTGTTCTGACCGATGGACCCGGTCGCCCCCAGTATCGAAATCTTACGCGGCATAGCGGGTCAGTTCACGCCCGGCGGGAAACCGATCAGCGGCCCGACGATCAGCAAAAAGACGGCAGCGCCCAGCATCCCGTCAAAACGGTCCAACAGACCGCCATGGCCGGGGATCAGGGCCGAGCTGTCTTTGACGCCCATCTTCCGCTTCATGCCCGACTCCGCCATATCGCCCATCTGAGAGGCCATCGACAGCGCCACCGAAATGCCGACAAGTTGCAGGCCAAAGCCGGTATTGAACGAGAAAATCAGCCCGACAACGGCCGCCCCAACCCAGCCCGAAGCAGTGCCGGACCATGTTTTCTTGGGGCTGACCTTGGGCCAGAATTTGGGCCCGCCGATGGCGCGGCCTGCGAAATAGCCCACCACATCGGTCACCACGACCACCAGCACCAGCCACATCAACCAGCCAAAGCCCATGTCATCGCGCAGCTGGATCAGGCCAAAGCCCGCCAGCAGGATCAGCGCGGTAAAACTCATGTAAAGCGTGCGGTTGGCGCTCAATAGTGCAAAGCCCGCCAGCGCCGGAGCCAGCAAAAGCGGCAGACCAAAGCCCACCGGCAGATAAACCGAGGCCAGCACCGCCGCCGCGGTCACCAGCCCCAATTGCCAAGCCGCCGCCTGCCCCTGCCCGCGCAGCATGCCGACCAATTCCCAGACCATCATGCCGCAGATCAGCGCCACCAGCAGATGAAAGACGGTGCCGCCCAACCAGATGCCCAACAGACCGATCAGGATCATCGCACTGGCCGATAGCATACGGGCGCGTAGGTCGGACCATTGTTCAGGTGATTTCATCGCAGCTCTCCTCAGGTCTTGACCGCACCGTACCGCCTGTCACGCCCGCCATAGGCGGCGCAGAGCCGGGCGAATTCCTCGCGGGTGAAATCCGGCCACAGCGTGTCGATGAACTCATATTCCGCATAGGCCGATTGCCACAGCAGAAAGTTCGAAATCCGCGCCTCGCCGCTGGTGCGGATCACCAGATCGGGGTCGGGCAGCACATGGGTATCGAGGTAGCGCGGCAGGGTCTCTTCGTCCACCGAGTCAGGGTCGAGCTTGCCGCTGGCGACATCTTGGGCCAAGCGATGCGTGGCGCGGGCCACCTCATCGCGGCCGCCATAATTGAGCGCGATCGTCAGATTGATGCGGGTGTTATGGGCGGTATGGGCCTCAAGCTCTCCCATGAGCTTGATCAGCTTGTCATCCAGCCGGTCACGATCCCCAATGAACCGCACCCGCGCGCCATAGTCGCTAAGGCTGCGCATTTCTTTAGAAATATAGCGCCGAAACAGGGACATAAGCCCCGCCACTTCGACCTGCGTGCGCTTCCAATTCTCGGTCGAGAAGGCAAAGATCGTCAGATACTCCACCCCCACATCGGGGCAGCATTCGACGATCTCGCGCACGCGTTTGGCGCCGGCGTGATGCCCAAAAAGCCGGGGCCGCCCGCGTTGGGTGGCCCAACGGCCATTGCCGTCCATGATGATCGCCACATGGCGTGGCCCGCCGGGTATCGTTTGGGGCTGAATTTCGGCGGTGCTCATGTCTCGACCTTTTTCTTTCAAGTTCTGTTTCCCTGCGTCTTGGCGGGGTCAGACTTGCATGATTTCGGCCTGTTTCGTCTCAAGCTGTTCATCGATGAGCGTAATGAAACGGTTGGTCAGATCCTGCACTTCGCCTTCCCAGATTTTCTGGTCGTCCTCTGACATCGCGCCGTCGTTCTTGGCTTTCTTGATCTGGTCCATCCCGTCGCGGCGGATGTTGCGGATCGAAACGCGCGCGTGTTCGGCATATTGGCCTGCGACCTTGGTCAACTGGGTCCGGCGCTCTTCGTTCAGTTCGGGGATCGGCAGCATGATGATGGTGCCGTTAAGCTGCGGATTGATGCCCAGTCCGCTTTCGCGGATGGCCTTCTCGACCTTGCCTACGAGACCCTTGTCCCAGACGTTGATCGTGACCATGCGCGGCTCTGGCACGTTGACGGTGCCGACTTGGTTCACCGGGGTCATTTGGCCATAAGCCTCGACCATCACCGGCTCCAGCATGGAGGCCGAGCCACGCCCCGTGCGCAGCGATGCGAACTCGGTCCGAAGCGACGCAATCGCGCCGTTCATCCGCCGTTCAAGATCATCGGTATCGAGCATAAATTCGTCTGACATGGCGAGCCTGCTTGTTGTTTCCTTGCGTTACGGCTTTCTAACGGTGGCGCGGCGCTTTCACAACTGCCCATTGTTGCGCCACCATACGCGCCCCGCGCCCCTGTTGTGAGAGACGCGGGCAGCATCAGGTCAATCGCCCCGCCGTGGGGCGATGCCTTGGAATGCAGGCCGGATTTACCCGACGCGGGTATAGGTGCCCTGCCCCGCCAAGATACCTTGGAAGCCGCCCGGTTCATCCAGCGAGAAGACGATAATCGGCAGGTTGTTGTCCCGCGCCAGCGCGATGGCAGAGGCGTCCATCACGCCGAGCCGCTTTTGCAGCACGTCGTCATAGCTCACCAGATCATAGCGTTTCGCATCGTCGAACTTGGCCGGATCTTTGTCATAAACACCATCGACCTTGGTGCCCTTGAAGATCGCCTCGCAGGACATCTCATTGGCGCGCAGGGTCGCGGCGGTGTCGGTGGTGAAATAGGGGTTGCCGGTGCCCGCGGCAAAGATGCAGACCCGCTTCTTCTCAAGGTGGCGCACGGCGCGGCGGCGGATATAGGGCTCGGCCACCTCGTTCATGGTGATGGCGCTGATCACGCGGGTGTGGATGCCCAAGCCTTCGAGCGCCGATTGCATCGCCAGCGCGTTCATCACGGTGGCGAGCATCCCCATGTAATCCGCCGTGGTCCGCTCCATCCCCTGCGCCGAGCCTTGCAGCCCGCGAAAAATGTTGCCGCCGCCGATCACCATGCAAATCTCGACGCCCAGACTGTGCACCGATTGCACCTCACGGGCGATGCGTTCGACGGTTGGCGGATGCAAACCATAGCCGAGGTCACCCATCAGCGCCTCCCCGGAAATCTTTAGCATCACGCGGTTAAAGGAGACTTGGGGGGTGTCTTGGGACATCGGGCACACCTTACTATTTCACCAACCGGGGGAGATTTAAGCCTTGCGGCGGTGAAGGGTTTTCATTTCGCGCCAAAATGTCGCAAATACGCCCAAGGTTCAATGCGGGACGTAAGGAAGACGCAAAGAAATGCCGGATATTTCCAAGGCCCAGATGGACGCCCTGTTGCAAGGCTTGCCGCCCGAACGGCCGGTGTTGATCGCCGGGCCGACCGCCAGTGGCAAATCCGCCCTTGCCCTCGCCATTGCCGAGGCGCAGGGCGGCGTGATCGTCAATGCCGATGCCAGTCAGGTCTACGCCCCCTTGCGCATCATCAGCGCCCGCCCCTCGCCCGAGGAAGAGGCCCGCGCGCCGCATCTGCTCTATGGCCATCTGGCCGAAGATGCGCCCTATTCCACCGGCCATTGGCTGCGCGAGGTGGCCCCGCTGCTGGGCGGCGACCAGAGGGTGATCATCACCGGGGGCACCGGGCTTTACTTCTCTGCCCTGACGCAGGGGCTGGCCGAGATTCCGGCCACCCCGGTAGAGGTACGCGCCCAAGGCGATGAGATGGCGCTCGAAGACCTGTTGGCGGGGCTGGATGCCGAGACCGCCGCAAGCCTCGACCAACGCAACCGCGCGCGGGTGCAGCGCGCTTGGGAAGTGTGGCAGGCCACCGGGCGCGGCCTGTCGGACTGGCAGCGCGACACCGGAGCGCCGCTTTTGCCGCTGGCGGATTGTCTGCCGATCGTCTTCGATGTCGAGCGGGATTGGCTGAACGCCCGCATCGCGCAGCGCTTTGACCTGATGCTCGAGCAAGGCGCCTTGGAAGAAGTCGCCGCCCTCCGTCCGCGCTATGATCCGTCGCTGCCCGCCCATCGCGCCATCGGCGTGCCGGAACTGATCCGCCACCTCGACGGCGACTGGCCGCTGCACCGCGCCCGCGAGGCCGCCGTCGTCGCTACCCGTCGCTTTGCCAAGCGGCAGCGCACTTGGATGCGCAGTAAGATGGCAGATTGGCAGCGGGTGACGCCTGAATAGCCGCCGAGCGGGCGGAATTTCTTGCGTTATCCCAACCCTCCGCTAGCCTGACGTTGAAAATTGCCCTCGTAAGGTTTCCATTTCTCAACGAAAGCGCCGCGTGCCCGAGACAGAGATTCAGACCCAGTCCCTAGCCCAGCTTTCAGCGGGGCAAGACTGGCGGCTGACCCTCGCGCACGACCGCGACCACCATCTTTTGATCTGGATCACCCGGGGCCAAGGGCGGCTGCTGCTCGATGGCCAACGCCGCGGCATCAGCCCGCATAATGCGCTTTGGATACCGGCGCGGTCGCTCTTCGCGCTGGAGCTGGGCTATCAATGTCTGGGCCATGCGGTGCTGATCCCCGAAGACAGTGACGAAAGCCTGCCCGAGACCCCGCGCCAATTGCGGATCCGCGATGGGGCCGCGCAATCGGAGATCGCAACCCTCATCGAACAGACCCAACGGGAGGTCCAACAGGCCCGCCCCCTGCACCAAGATGCGCTCAAAGCGCAGGTGGCGCTGATGTCGGTCTGGCTGCGCCGCCAGATCATGGCAGAGGCGCATACCGCCCCCCGGCCCAAGGCAGGCGACAGGCTCAGCGCGCGGTTCTGCGCCTTGGTCACTCAAGGCGCCCCCAAGGGCACCAGCATGGCCGAACACGCCGCAGCTCTTGGCGTGACCCCAACCCATCTGACCCGCGCCGTGAAGGCGGCCACCGGCAAATCCGCCGCTGACCTTCTGACCGAACGCAGTTGCCACGCCGCCCGTCGCCTGCTGGCCGAGACCGATCACACCGCTGCCGAGATCGCCGCCACCTTGGGCTTCGGCTCTGCCGCCTATTTCACCCGTTTCATGCAACAGCACAGCGGCCTGCCCCCCAGCAAACTGCGCTGAGAGCCGGGCCGAAATGTCGCTTTCAGACCCTCAGCATGTCGCAAAAACTCCTCCAAACTCCTCAGCCGAATGTTGACGCGCGGGTGATTTCCGTGCCTCATGGCTGAACCGCTCCGCACAGGGGCGGGGCAATGAACAAGCGCAGGCTGCCAGAAAGACCGCCAAAAGGTCTTCGGCACCCCAGCGCCACAAGGCAGAGAAAACCTGCCACGACAGAACCGGCGCCCCCAAGGCGCCGCACGAATTAAAAAGGCCAAAAAGGCCGCATCGTCGGGCCAAGTCACCGCCCGACCCTGCTACAGGGGACCACATGGGACTATTCATTTTGCGCCGGCTGGGTGTGATGTTGCTGACGGCGCTCTGCCTGACGTTCATCGTATTCTGGCTGACCAATCTCTATCCGAACCTCGAAAAGCTGGCCAAGACCCAAGGCAACTTCCGCATGTCGGACGAGGCCGTGGCCAGCTACCTCGAAGACCGCGGCTACCTGCAGCCCACGGTCGACAAGTTCGGCGAATGGCTGGGCGTGCTACCCGGCTGGGTCACCGAAGGCGAGACGCCCGAGGAAACCTTTGGCAGCTGTTTCGCCCCCGGCACTCCGGTGGAGGACCGCCCCACCCGCTGCGGCATCCTGCAGGGCGATTGGGGTTTCTCGACCGTCTTCAAAGAACCCGTGGGCGAGACGGTGCTCACCCGTCTGGCACTTACCGGCAAGCTGATGTTCTGGGTGCTGGTGCTGATGGTCCCCTCGGCCCTGATCGTGGGCGTGCTGGCGGGGATGCGCGAAGGCTCCAAGCTTGACCGCTCGCTCTCGACCTTCTCCATCGCCACCACGGCGACGCCAGAATATGTCTCTGGCGTGATCTTCATTGCGGTGCTCGCCTCCTCGCGCTTTGGCCTCTCCCCGCTTTTGGCTGAATGGGGCTGGATCGACAGCAAGACACTATTCCTCGGCTCCGCCACCTCGGCCATGAAAGATGCGACCTTCTGGAACTTCTTCCTGCCGGTGCTAACCATCTCGCTCTACGGCATGGGCTATATCGCGCGGATGACGCGGGCCTCGATGACCGAGGTGATGACCGCGCAATATATCCGCACCGCAAGGCTTAAGGGCGTGAAGTTCTCAGAGATCGTGCTGAAACACGCGCTGCGCAACGCACTCATTGCGCCCTTCACCGTCATCATGCTGCAAATCCCGTGGCTCTTGAACGGCGTGGTGATCGTCGAGACCCTGTTTAACTACAAGGGCTTTGGCTGGCTTCTGGTGCAGGCCGCGGCCAATAACGACATCGAACTGCTGTTGGCGGTGTCGGTCGTGTCGGTGATCGTCGTCCTCGTCACTCAGCTGATCTCGGACATCGGCTATGTTTTCCTCAACCCGCGCATTCGCATTTATTAACGGAGCTTGGACATGGAACCTTTGACATGGACCGGGTCGCTCGCGGGGCTCAACATCATCTTCCTCGGTCTCGCGGTGCTTCTGGCCTTGGCCGTAGCGGTGCAGATCGTCGTTTCCTTCTTTCCCGTCAGTGAGGCACGCCAGATCAACCCGGACGGCACCGTCGCCCGACAAGGCGGGCTGGCGGGCGGGGTGAACCGGGCGGTGATCCTGCTCTTTGAGCTGCTGATCCTCGTGCTGCTGATCTATATCATCGCAGGCGCCTTCATGGGGCCGCAAGCGGGCATCATCGGCGGCATGTCGCAGCAGATGCTGCCCGTGTGGATCGCGCTGATCCTGACCTTTGCGCTCTCCCTCCACTTCAAGCGACGGCTCGGCCTTTACGGCAAGCTGTTTGACAGCACCGTCGGCATGATCGGTTTCGCTATCGTAATGTTCTGGGTCTACACCGGCATCTTCGGCGGGCTGTTCGATCTGTTGGTGACGCATGACAGCCTCAGCCAGACCTCGGGGATGAAGAACAAACTGCCCGGCACGCCCCTGCGCAGCCCGGATGAAGGCGAATACCCTTGGTTCCTTCTGGGCGGTGACAACCTTGCCCGCGATGTCTTCTCGCGGCTGATCAAAGGGTCTTGGGTCGTGGTGCAGATCGCGCCGATGGCGACGCTTTTTGCCTTTATGGTGGGGATCACGCTGGGCCTGCCTGCGGGATACTATGGCGGGCGGTTGGATACTGTGCTGAGCTTTCTGGCAAACCTGATCCTCGCCTTCCCGGTGATCCTGCTCTTCTACCTGCTGGTCACGCCCGAGATCGTGCTGACCGGGATCCCGAACTACATGGCGGTCTTCCTATTCATCTTCCCGCTGATCTTCCTCGCCGTGCTGCTGAACGCGCGCTACTACACGCAACCTTCGTTCCGCACGCCGCTCCTGATTGTGGTGCTTGGGGTGGTCGGCTGGCTCTACCTGTCGCTGGTCTCCACCGACGGGGCGATCGTGGCGACGGACAGCTACCGCATTCCGGGCCTGCCGAGCATGATCGACCTTTTCGACATCGACCCCGGCGTGCTGGTGGTCTTTGTCTCGGTGGTCTTCGTGAACTCGCCCACGGTGTTCCGCATCGTGCGCGGCTTGGCCCTCGACATCAAAACCCGCGACTACGTCGCGGCCGCACAGACCCGTGGCGAAGGCCCGTGGTATATCATGCTGTGGGAGATCCTGCCCAATGCACGCGGCCCGCTGATCGTCGATTTCTGTCTGCGCATCGGTTATACCACGATCCTTCTGGGCACGCTGGGCTTCTTCGGTCTGGGGCTAGAGAGCGAGAGCCCCGATTGGGGCAGCACGATCAACGCGGGCCGCCGCCTGCTGTCGCTCTACCCGCATGCCGCCATCGCGCCTGCGCTGGCGCTGCTGAGCCTCGTGCTGGGTCTGAACCTCTTGGCCGATGGCCTGCGCGAAGAATCCCTGCGCGACTAAGAAACATCCTCCGGGGGGCCAGCCCTCCCGGCCCCTTTTGATCCCCCGACTGGGAGAGCCAGATGCCAAAGACTGACTACGACGGTCCCATTCTTGAGATCAACAACCTGTCGATCTCCTTCTTCACCCGCCTACGGGAGATTCCCGCCGTGATGGACTTTTCCGTCAACGTCCAACCGGGGGAGGCCGTGGGGCTGGTCGGCGAAAGCGGCTGCGGCAAATCCACCGTGGCGCTGGGCGTGATGCAGGATCTGGGTCGCAATGGCCGGATCGTCGGCGGCTCCATCAAATTCAAAGGCCGCGACCTGAGCGAGATGAGCACAGAAGAGCTACGCGACATTCGCGGCAGCGAGATCGCCATGATCTACCAAGAGCCGATGGCGAGCCTCAATCCCGCCATGCGGATCGGCAAGCAGCTGATGGAAGTGCCGATGATCCACGCCGGCATGTCCGAGAAGGAAGCCTATGCACGGGCCCTGCAAGTGGTCACGGACGTGAAACTGCCCGACCCCGAGCGCATCCTGAAGGCCTATCCGCACCAGCTTTCGGGCGGGCAACAGCAACGTATCGTCATTGCCATGGCGCTGATGTCCGAACCCTCGCTGCTGATCCTCGATGAACCGACGACCGCCCTCGATGTTACCGTTGAGGCCGCGGTCGTCGAACTGGTGAAGGATCTGGGCAAGAAATACGGCACCTCGATGCTGTTCATCTCGCACAACCTCGGGCTGGTGCTGGAGACCTGCGACCGGATCTGCGTGATGTATTCGGGCGAAGCGGTCGAGAAGGGCTCGATAGAGGATGTCTTTGACGAGATGCAGCATCCCTATACGCAGGCGCTGTTCCGCTCGATCCCGCTGCCGGGGGCCGACAAGAACGCGCGGCCCCTGAAGGCCATCCCGGGCAATTTCCCCCTGCCCCACGAGCGCCCGCCGGGCTGCAACTTCGGCCCGCGCTGCGACTATTTCGTCCCCGGCCGCTGCGACGCCGCGCCGATCCCGATGGAGAGCGTGCCCGGCAACGACCGGCATGAGACCCGCTGCATCCGGTTTCAAGAGATCGACTGGCAAGCGCCCTTGGAGCTGGCCGAGGTCAAGGAAAAGGGCGATGTCGGCGAGGTCGTCCTCAAGATGGACAAGCTCAAGAAATACTACCAAGTCGCGGCCAATGCCATGTTCGGCGGCGGCAATACCAAAGTGGTCAAAGCCAATGAATCCCTCAGCTTCGAGGCCCATAAAAGCGAAACCCTCGCCATCGTGGGCGAGTCGGGCTGCGGCAAGTCCACATTCGCCAAGGTGCTGATGGGGCTCGAGACGGCGACCGAGGGGCATATCTACCTCGACGGGCGGGACATCGGCGGCGTGCCGATTGATGACCGCACGACCAAGAACGTGGCCGATGTGCAGATGGTGTTCCAAAACCCCTTCGACACGCTCAACCCTTCGATGACAGTGGGGCGGCAGATCATCCGCGCCTTGGAGATTTTCCGCATCGGCAAGAATGAGAAAGAGCGCCGCCAGCGTATGCTCGAACTGCTCGATCTGGTGAAACTGCCCCGCGAATTCGCAGGCCGGATGCCGCGCCAACTCTCGGGCGGGCAAAAGCAGCGCGTGGGCATCGCCCGCGCCTTTGCCGGGGATGCGCGGATCGTGGTGGCGGATGAGCCGGTCTCGGCCCTTGATGTGAGCGTACAGGCCGCCGTCACCGACCTGCTGATGGAGATCCAACGCGAGCAGAAGACGACGCTTTTGTTCATCTCCCACGACCTGTCCATCGTGCGCTATCTCTCGGACCGGGTGATGGTGATGTATCTGGGCCATGTGGTCGAACTGGGCGACACCGATCAGGTTTTCGCCCCGCCCTATCACCCCTATACCGAAGCGCTGCTGAGCGCGGTGCCGATTGCCGATACCAAGGTGAAAAAGAAACACATCGTGCTGGAAGGCGACGTGCCGTCGGCGATGAACCCGCCCCCGGGCTGCCCCTTCCAGACGCGCTGCCGGTGGAAGTCGCAGGTGCCCGGCGATCTGTGCGAACGCGAGGTGCCGCCGATGGTGACCATGGCCGACGGCCTTCAGATCAAATGCCACCTTTCCGCCCAGCAATTCGCCGAGATGGAGCCGGTGATTGAGACAGGCACGGCGGCCGAATGAAAAAAGGCGCGGTTCCGAAGAACCACGCCTCATGCCTCAGGCTATCTAAGGGGGAACGGCCTGAGGTTACGACGATCCCGCCAGCACGGCCAAATCAAACCCGGATTTAGGGATCAACGGGCGAACCGGCAGTATTCACATTGGCCAAACCTTCGGCGACAACGTCAGCGAAGGTAGAGACGAGCGCCACGTAGAATTCAGTTTCGGACGGCTGCACGTTGACATAGCCTTCGGGCGCGATCTCATCGCCGCTGTAGGCAGAGATCATGACCGGGAAGCTCAGGCCCGCGTTGTCACCAGTGGGGCTTGTGATATCAACAACGCCTTCCAACTCGTTGAATTCCTTGCTGTCGGGCAGCATTGTCGCGCCGTTCAAAGAGATTTTGCGGATGTCGATCTTGATCTGCGGATCGGACCCATCGCTGCTCATCGGCACGCGCTCTGCCACTTCGGCGCGCAGGTCTTCTTCCAGATCAGGATAGAAATCCATGGCATTGCTGTCAGCCGCGGCGGCGACAGAGGATTCGACGTCGATTTTCGAGACCATGATCTTGTCATCGGCGAAGGCAGAGCCGCTCAGCGCGATAACGCTTACACCAGCGGCAAGGGCGATGTTTTTCATATTCGTCAGCATGTCGTTCTCCTTTGATCTTTCCTCTCTGCGGCGAGAATGCCCCGCTGCAAAGTTTCTGATCAGAGAACACCACGATTGCCCCGGCGGTTCCCAAGAGGGCCGATGCCAGAGGGTCTTACGGGGGTGCAAATAGGCGGACAAACGCCCAAGCGCAGCGCTCACCCCATAAATATCAATGACTTAACTGCCCGTGATCACTTTAACGTAATTGCGGGTTTCCTTGTAGGGCGGGATGCCCCCGTATTTCTTCACCGCCCCCGGCCCCGCGTTATAGGCGGCCAGCGCCAGCTCCCAACTGCCGAAAGCGCGGTATTGCATCTTGAGGTAACGCGCCCCGCCTTCGAGGTTTTGCACCGGATCGGCGGGATCGACACGCAGCGCCCGCGCGGTCTGCGGCATCAACTGCGCCAGCCCCATCGCCCCCTTGTGCGACAGCGCCTTGGGGTTCCACCCGCTTTCCTGCTGCACCAACCGCAAAAACAGATCGACCGGGATGCCATGGCGCGTGGCCGCGGCGCGGGCATGCGTTAGAAAGGCCCCTTTGTAAGACCCGTTGTATTTCGGCACGTCCCATTTCGTCGGGGTGACGACCTTGGGCGGTTGCAGCCGCACGGAGGCGGAATATTGTTTGGATGCCCGATTATCGAGGATGCTTTTCTGCGAGGCAAAGAGCTCCGCGCGGTTCTTGCTGGCGAACATATCGGCAGCCGCTGGTGCCGCCCCCATCGCGATGATCCCGGCTGCCGTCAAACTCACCGCAGCCAGACCGGCCAAAAGTCCCGTCTTTCGCATATCTGCCCCCTGCCGTTGCATTGCGCGCAGTATACTTAATTGCGCCCCTTCTACCAGCCCCCGAAATCCCGGCCACTTCGCGGGCCGTGGCGATGGGCTGCGGGATGGAAAGCCGGTGTCATCCGGCGAACAAGCACGATATAAACAGCCGAATTGGGCGCGCTCGGATTCGCGCCCGACGCAATGACACAGCAATGACAAACGAGGGGGCAAGATGGCCGGCTCAGTGAACAAAGTGATCCTTATCGGCAACCTCGGGCGCGACCCCGAGGTGCGGTCGTTCCAGAACGGCGGCAAAGTGTGCAACCTGCGCATCGCCACCTCGGAGACATGGAAAGACCGCAACACCGGCGAGCGCCGCGAGAAGACCGAATGGCATTCGGTGGCGATCTTTCAAGAAGGGCTCGTCCGCGTGGCCGAGCAATACCTCAAGAAGGGCTCCAAAGTGTATATCGAGGGCCAGTTGCAGACCCGCAAATGGCAGGACCAATCGGGCGCAGACCGCTATAGCACCGAAGTCGTGCTGCAAGGCTTCGGCGGCACGCTGACCATGCTCGACGGTCCCGGCGGCGGCTCCGGCGGCGGCGGTGGTGGCGGCGGCTACGGTGGTGGCGGCGGTGGCGGCTACGGCGGTGGCGGCAATGACTACGGCGGCGGCTATGACAGCGGCCCGTCCTCTTCGGGCGGCGGTGGCGGCGGCGGCAGCCGTGATCTGGACGACGAGATCCCGTTCTAAACCCTATGCGACTTGGGGCGGGGCGCTGTTGCGCCCTGCCCAACCTTTGCGAACGCGGCTATGAGAAACCTTTAACCGCGCCGCAGTAGACCTTTCCCCATCGCGATACCCGCCGGGCAATCATCCGTTCGGCAACAGGATCAGAGGCGCCCCATGCGGGCGCCATGTCAAGACGTCAAGACATACAGGGTGACGCCTGTCTCAAACATCCGATTTGGCGGCGCCGCCCTTTTTATACGGCTCCACAATAGCTTAGAGAATTAAGTTAAACCGCCGGGCCCCACCCGCCGCGGTTCACTGCCGTGCGCTCAATGTGTCGCGCAGGAGGGTCAGCACGTCGGCATTGTCGACTTCGGCCCCGGCAAAAGCCTGCCCGATGCCGCGTGCCAGTACGAAGCGCAACCGCCCATCGACGACCTTCTTGTCCTGCCCCATCAGACGTAGCAGTTCCTCGGCACCCGGCAGGTCGCCCGAAATATCGCACAAGTCGGTCTTCATCCCCATCTGCACCAGATGAGCCCGCAGACGGCTTGGGTCTTCTTGCGGGCACAGCCCCAGCCGCGCGGAAAGCTCAAACGCCAGCGCACAGCCAATCGCCACCCCTTCGCCATGCAGCAGCCGGTCGGAATAGCCCGTCGCGGCCTCAAGCGCATGGCCGAATGTATGGCCAAGGTTCAAAAGCGCACGGTCGCCCTGCTCTGTCTCGTCCCGCTCCACGATATCGGCTTTCATCTGAACCGACCGGCGCACCGCTTCGATCCGGGCGGCCATATCGCCTGCCGCAAGGGCCGGGCCCTGCGCCTCCAGCCAATCAAAGAACGCCGCGTCGCCGAGCAGCCCGTATTTTACCACTTCGCCGTAACCGGCGAGGAAATCCCGCTTGGGCATGGTGCCCAACACCTCGGTATCCGCCAACACGAGGCTGGGCTGGTGGAAGGCCCCGATCAGGTTCTTGCCTTGGCGCGCGTTGATCCCGGTCTTGCCGCCCACCGAACTGTCGACCTGCGCCAAAAGAGAGGTGGGGATCTGCACGAAACGCACCCCGCGCCGCAGCACGGCGCCGGCAAAGCCCACCAGATCACCGATCACCCCGCCACCAAAGGCCACAACGATATCGCCGCGCTCCACCTGCTCATCAAGCAGCCAGTCCACGCAGCGTTGAAGATTGGCCCAATCCTTGGTCCCCTCTCCGGGGGCGAGTTCCAGCGCAGACATCGCGATGCCCTCGGCGGCCAATCCCTCCCGCAGAGATTGCAGATGCAGTGCGGCGACGCGGCTTTCGGTGATGACGGCCACCCGCTTGCGGCGCAGCAGCGGCGCGATCAGCGCGCCGGCATCCCCCAGCAAGCCCGCCCCGATAACCACGTCATACTCCCGCCCCGGCAGGGCGACGGAAACTGTCTCACGCATCCAATCTCTCCAAAACATCGGGCCTTGTCAGCAGCTTGTCGATCACCCGCTTGGCCATGGCGTCAATCGACAGGCGCGGGTCGCAGCGCACCGAAAGATCCGCCAACCGGTAAAGCGGCACCCGGTCGCGATAAAGCGCGGCCAGCGTGGCCTTGGGATCAGCCGTGCGGAGCAGCGGACGGCTGTCTTTGTAGCGCACCCGGTTCCACAGCAGGTCCAAATCCGCATCGAGCCAAAGCGCCACACCGTAAGCTGCGATATTGTCGCGGTTCACCTCGGCCAGAAAGGCGCCGCCGCCGGTCGACAGAATGCAGCGTTCCTCGGCCAAAAGCCGCGCGATCACCTCGGTCTCGCGCTTGCGAAAGAACGGCTCCCCGTCGCGGGTGAAAATCTCAGGCACGCTGAGATTGGCCGCCGCTTCGATCTCCGCATCGCTGTCCAGAAAAGGCGCGCCCAGTTTGGCCGAGACCGCACGCCCCACCGCCGTCTTGCCCGCCCCCATCATGCCAACCAGCGCCACCGTCTTGTTCAGACGGTAGCGGGGCGGCGTTTCTTCGCCATTGGTCATGCTGTGCTTAATTCCGCTCATTTTTCTCTGAATGACGTGATCTTGCCGAAAAGGCCATATATAGTTTGGCAAAATAGCAGAATTCCGGGCAGGCATAAATCATGGGTAAACTTTTCAAGCTTTTGATATTTCTATTGATTGTCGGCTTCATCGGTCTCGTAGGCTATGCCTATGTCGGGCCTTTCTTTGGCGTGGATTTTTCGCCCGAACAGATTGAGACGCGCCAGCCTGTCACGCTGACAGCGGATTGAGCGGCGTGGCCAACGCCCTGTCCAAAGGCAAACGGGCCCTTTGCGCTGCATTGATCTGCTCGGTCAGCGCCACAGCCCTGCTGGCCGAATCCGAAGAAGACCGCAATCTGGGTCGCGAATCGCGTCAGGCGTCTGAACGGCAAGACCAGCCCCCCGCGGCCAATGATCAGCCGCTGTCGGTGATTGACTGGCTGGGCGCGCAATCGCCGCCCGAAAACCGGCCCAAACGCCCGCCCAACCCGGGCCGGGTGCCGGAACCGCCCGTGGCCGACAGCGCCCTGCCGCCGCCCGTGCAGGTCACGCCCTTGGGCGATGGCGCGCCGCGCCGCATCGGGCTGGTGCCCAGCTCTGTCACCGGGCTGCGCGGGGACATCTGGCTGGGCAGCGACACGACCGCCCTGATCGACCGCATCCGCGATTTGCCGGACCTGCATCTGCCCGCCGCCCAGGCGCTGCTCTACACCGTGCTTCTGGCCGAGGCGCAGGCCCCGCAGGGCGAGGCGCGCAACGGCGATCTTTTGGCGCTGGCGCGGGGCGAAAAGCTGATGGAGCTTGGCGCCCTCGACCCGGCGCTGTCACTGATCGAACAGGCCGGGGTGACCACCTCGACCGCGCATTTCGACCTGTGGATGCAGCTTTCCCTGCTCACCGGGACCGAGCATCGCGTCTGCGAGCGGTTGGTGAAATCGCCGCATCTGACCCGGGACTATGGCACCCGGATTTTCTGCAACGCCCGCGCTGGCAATTGGGAGAACGCGGCCCTGACCTTTGGCTCGGCCCAAGCGCTTGGTCTGCTGCCCGAGGCGCAGCTTGAACTCTTTGACCGTTTCCTGAACCCGGATTTCTACGAAGGGGCCGAACCGCTGCGCGTGCCGCGCCAGATGGACCCGATGACCTTCCGCCTGTTTGAAACCATTGGCGAGCCCTTGCCCTCCAACATCCTGCCGCGTGCTTATGCGGTGGCCGATCTGCGCGACATCGCCGGATGGAAGGCCCAGCTTGAGGCCGCCGAGCGGCTGACCCGCGCGGGCGCCCTGCCCGACAACCTGCTGCTGGGGCTTTATACTGATCGTCAGCCCGCCGCCTCTGGCGGGGTCTGGGACCGGGTCGCGGCGCTGCAACGGTTTGAGACGGCCCTGCGCACCGGCAGCGCCGAGGCGGTGGCCAAGACCCTGCCGCCCGCTTGGGAGGCGATGCGCGAAGCCTCTCTCGAAGTGGCCTTTGCCGCGCTCTTTGCCGAACCGCTCTCGACCATTCCGCTGGCGGGCCATGCCGCGCGTCTGGCGCGGGATGTGGCGCTGCTGTCGCCTGAGTATGAGGCCGCCGCGGCGCGGGTGATCGGCAAGTCCCCCGAGGACGAATTGCTGCGCGCCGTGGCCGTGGGCGACGCGCCCAAAGGCCCCGCGCCCGATGCGCCATTGGCCGCCGCGGTGCATGACGCTTTCGCCAATCCCACCCCCCGCGCCGACCTGATGGCGCTGGCACGGGACAAGGAATTGGGCATGGCGATTTTGCGCCTATTGTCGCTCTTGCATGACGGGGCGAGTGGTGACACATCGGCGCTCCGCGACGCCCTAGCCACCCTACGCGCCCTCGGATTGGAAGACACCGCCCGACGTGCCGCCTTGCAGATTGTATTGCTCCAGCAATGATGATGTCCCAGACCCCGACTTTCCATTGGATCTCCAGCTTTCTGGAGGCCGCCGCCGCCGAACAGGGTGCCGCCACCAACACGCAGCTGGCCTATGGCCGCGACCTGAAGGATTTCGATTCCTTTCTGGCGCAGCGCAACCATGACTTCCTGACCGCCAGCCGCGGCGAGGTCGAAGATTACCTTGTCTATTGCGACGCGCAGGGGCTGGCCAAATCCACCCGCGCACGGCGGCTCTCGGCGATCAAACAGCTTTACCGTTTCGCCTTTGAGGAAGGGCTGCGCGAAGACAACCCTGCGGTGCAAATCGCCGGGCCGGGGCAGGACAAACGCTTGCCCAAGATCCTGTCCGAGGAAGAGGTCGACCGGCTGCTCGATGCCGCGCGCAACTCTGGCCGGTCGCTGGCCGATCAGCTGCGCAACACCTGCCTGATGGAGCTGCTCTATGCCACCGGCATGCGGGTCAGTGAATTGGTCAGCCTGCCGGTCAGCGCCGCGCGGGGCGATCCGCGCCTGCTGCTGATCGCAGGCAAAGGGGGCCGCGAGCGGCTGGTGCCCCTGTCAGAACCCGCCCGCGACGCGCTGGCGGCATGGCTGGTGGTGCGCGACAAGGCGGATGAGGCGGCCCAAGCCAAGGGCAAACCGCCCGCGCGGCACCTCTTCCCGTCCCGCGGGGCGACGGGGCATCTGACGCGGCATCGCTTCTATCTGCTGATCAAGGAATTCGCCGTGACCGGCGGCGTGCCGCCCGAAAAAGTCACGCCCCACACACTACGCCATGCCTTTGCCACGCATCTGCTGGCCAACGGCGCGGACCTGCGGGCGATCCAGACCATGCTGGGCCACGCCGACGTCGCCACGACCGAGATCTACACCCATGTGCTGGATGAGCGGCTGTCAGATCTCGTGCTGGAGCGTCACCCCCTCGCCAAGGACGGCACCCGCAATTCCGGCGGCAACACGTCTTCCGAAGGCCAGTAACCGCTTTGTAGCGCGTCTGCATAGGCGCGCGGCAAGCCTGCCTTGGCCATATCGGCCACGGCCCCGGCCACATCGTAACTCAGCCGGTGAAAGCCCACTTCACCCCCGTCGAGCAGCGCCAGCCGCGTCTGCTGGCCGCCGTCATGGGGCGGCATGCCGATCACGCCTGCGTTGATCCAACGCCCGCGCGCTGTCTCGCGGATGAAGGGCAGACCGGAGTGGCCCGCGATGATGTGATCGACGGGGCCTGCGATGTCTTCCAGCGCCTGCCATTCTTCTTCGAACACCGCCGCCGCACTCTCGGACCAGATGAACCGCGCCACATCGCGCACCCCGCCGTGGATCACGCCATAGCGCTGGCCCTGATGGCGGAACACCGCCACATCCGGCAGGCGGCCCATCCAGTCTTTCGCGCCCGCGTCCAACTGCTGTGCCGCATGGGCGTACCAGGCGCCCGAGAGCATGTCGCAACTG
Source organism: Sulfitobacter sp. 1A12056 (assembly GCF_043558125.1). Taxonomy (NCBI): domain Bacteria; kingdom Pseudomonadati; phylum Pseudomonadota; class Alphaproteobacteria; order Rhodobacterales; family Roseobacteraceae; genus Sulfitobacter; species Sulfitobacter sp. 1A12056. The sequence continues at coordinate 800,331 of NZ_JBIFFY010000001.1, forward strand.
CTGCCCGGCGCGAAGCCGCAGCCGCAATCCTCGGCCCCGCTGGCCAGTTGCACTTCGCAATTCCCTGCCACCACGGCACAGCCAAGCGCCCGCATTGCTGCCACACATTCGCGCGGCGCGCCGCAATAGGCAACAATGTCGCCGGTGCAGATCATCTGCCCCCCGTCGATGCCCCGCGCCACGGCGAAAGCCGCCAGCGCCTCGACCGCCTGAAGGTTGGAATAGGGCCCGCCAAAAAGCAGCAACGGCCCGTCCAAAATCCCAAGCTCCGCGCAGTTGATTTTCGCCTGCATCACGCCACCCTGCCCCGTTGCAACCCTTGAATGACGCAGCCCCTGCGCCCATAACATTCGCAACACATAATGGATGGATTTAGACCTCATGGAAACGGGCCCCGCCCTCTTTGACACCGCTTTCTGGATCAGCACCGGAATTATCCTGTTCCTCCTTGTCCTCTCGGGCTTCTTCTCAGGCTCCGAAACCGCCCTGACCGCCGCCTCGCGCGGCAAACTGCGCGCGCAGGCCGACAAGGGCGCAAGCGGCGCGATCCGGGCGCTCAAGATCACCGAGGATAACGAGCGGCTGATCGGCTCGGTCCTTTTGGGCAACAACTTGGTCAACATCCTTGCCGCCTCTATGGCGACTGCGCTCTTCACCCGGCTCTTCGGTGAAAGCGGCGTGGCGCTGGCGACGCTGGTGATGACGCTTCTGGTGCTCGTCTTTGCCGAGGTGCTGCCAAAGACCTATGCCATCACCAATGCCGAAACGGCGGCGGCGCTGGTCTCGCGCCCGATTAGCATCGTGGTGCTTATCTTCTCGCCCGTGGTGACGGCGGTGCGTTATTTCGTGCGCGGCGTGCTGCGGCTTTTCGGCGTGCAAATCGACCCCGACAGCAACATTCTGGCGGTGCGCGAGGAAATCGCCGGAGCGCTGCAATTGGGCCATTCCGAAGGCGTCGTCGAAAAGGAAGACCGCGACCGTATTCTGGGCGCGCTCGACCTGCGCGAACGCGCGGTCGAAGAGGTCATGCTGCACCGCTCGGGGATCGAGATGATCGACGCGGATTCAGACCCGACCGACATCATGGAGAAATGCCTGCAATCGAACCACACCCGCCTGCCGGTCTTTCGCGATGACCCTGAAAACATCATCGGCGTGATCCACGCCAAAGACCTGTTGCGCGCCATGTACAAGCTGATCGGCGGCCCCAACGGCGATGCCGCAGCGCTCAACGGGTTCAACGTGGCCGATGTGGTGATGAAACCCTATTTCGTGCCCGAAACCTCAACCCTGGACGAACAGATGCGCCAGTTCCTGCGCCGTCGCACGCATTTTGCGCTGGTGGTGGACGAGTATGGCTCGCTCCAAGGGCTGATCACGCTCGAAGACATCCTCGAAGAGATTGTGGGCGAGATCACGGATGAGTTTGACCCCGATGCGGATCACCCGCTGAAACAGTCGGACGACGGGCATTTGATGGTCGAAGGCGCGATGACGATCCGCGACCTCAACCGCGCGACCGATTGGTCCCTGCCCGATGATGAGGCCAATACCGTGGCCGGGCTGGTGATCCATGAGGCGCAGATGATCCCCACCGTGGGGCAGGTCTTCTCCTTCCACAACTTCCGCTTTGAGGTGATCGAACGGGACGGCAACCGGATCACCCAGCTCAAGATCCGCCCCCTATGATCCGGCTCAGGCCGGGGTCTCTACCGCTGCCTGCACGTCTTTGCAGGCGGCGGACCAGATGCGCGCCCGGTCGGGGCCGAAAGGCACCTCTTCAAAAGCCCGGCGCAGATGATCTTCTGCCGCGTCACGGGCGGCGGCCGAGAGGCCGGGATCGGGGTGCTGCATCAGCCCTGTCAGCACCTCCTGCAAGACCATCTGCACATCGACGACCGAGGCGCCATCGCGGGCCAGTGCGCCAAACCCGTCTTCGATCAGCGCGTCCGCCGGAATGGGCGGGATATGCAGGTTCGGCAGCGCGACCTTGCCGCCCGGCTTGGCCTCATCTGAATAATAGGACAGCACGCGCCCGATGCGGGTGATCACGTCAATCGCCGTGCCGCCATCGTTGATCCCCGGCGACAGCGCCTTGGAGGCAACCTCGCCCAGCACCCGCAAGCCGAAACGCGGGTCTTGGTCAAAGGTGCGCAGATCGCCCAGTTGCACGGTCTCCAAAACCTTTTGCTCTAGAATGTCCCAATCATGTTCCGCGTCCTGCGGGCCGCCCCGCCGGGTGACCATGACCAGAGGCTCACCGACAAAGACGAAGTCACCAATCCGCCGGGGCATATAGATCGCGACCCCATGGTCGCGCGCCTGCTGGTCCAGCGCCTCGGGGTAGATATGTTGGATATAGCCGCTCTCAGGGGCAAAAATCGGGCGGGCGTCATCGGGCACCGGACCGGTCAGGGGGTGGCCGCCCATGCAGGGCGTCTTTAGACGCTCCTTGAACAATGAAGTGGTCACCGCCTCGATCTGGCGGGTCGTGTCGATCAGGCTGCCAAAGCTTTGCAGATGCAGCACCCAGCGGATCAGGAAGATCACGATGATCGCCAGCACCAGTACCGTGGTCAGGAACAGCACGAAAGAGCGTTCGTCGATATAGATGCCCAACTCGCGCATGATGATCGCCACCAGCGCATAGACATAGGCGCCGATAAAGACCGCCAGCGTGTTCTGCGTGGTGCGGTCCTGAATGATCAGACGATGCGCCCGTGGCGTGAACTGCGATGACGAGGACCGGTAGACCGTGACCATGATGGTGATGGAAAAGATCGTGACCGCCAACATCGCATCCGCGATGATCTGCAACAGGCGATCCGCCGCTTCGCCGGTCAACCTCGTGGCTACTTCCTTGGGCACCAAGGGCTCAAAAAGCTGGGTCAACCCGAGGGCGACAAAGGCCAGCAACCCCATGAAAACCACCCGCACCCAAAGTTTGCGAGAATATTCGCGGGCTTTGCGAAACAGCGTGTGCGGGATCAGGTCCTTGATATTCATGGGGAAAGGGTAGCACGAAAAAGCGCCCTGCCAACGGCGGTTCAACGGAATCTGCACGCTGGCCCGGCGCGAAACGCCGCCCCACGGCGCGGGGGCAAGAAAGCCCTTATCCTCGCCCCCCGTGCCCGGTAGGTTGGGCGGCATGACGATAGCCCCTTTGCCCGTGATCCTCCTCGCCGCCGGTGCCTCAACTCGGATGCGGGGGCGTGACAAATTGATGGAAGACATCGGCGGTGAGCCCTTGTTGCGCCGTCAGGCGCGGCTGGCGCAGGGCATTGGCCCCGTCACCGTCGCCCTGCCGCCCGCGCCGCACCCGCGTTACACGACGCTTAGCGGGTTGGACATCACGCCGCTGCCCGTTCCCGAGGCCGCAGAGGGCATGGGCGCCAGCCTGCGCCGCGCCTTTGCTGCCCTGCCGTTGGACACGCCCGCCGCCATGGTGCTGCTGGCCGATATGCCCGCGCTTGAGGCCAGCGATCTTGCCCGCCTCGCGGCTGCGGTGGACCTGACGGGCGAGACCCTGATCTGGCGCGCGACCACAGAGGACGGCAAGCCCGGGCACCCCATCGTCTTTGCCGCCGCGCTTTTCGATCAGCTGAAACAGCTGCGCGGCGATGATGGGGGCCGCGCGGTTGTGCGCGCTGCCGCAGACCGGATGCAGCTTGTGCCCCTGCCCGGCCAGCGCGCGCGCCGCGACCTCGACACGCCCGAGGACTGGGCGGCGTGGCGCGCAGAGCAGGAATAGCCCGCGCATGAAAAAACGGGGCGGTCGCCCGCCCCGTTTTCAAACTGTGTCACGCTCGGCTCCTGCCGAATTACTTCACCAGCAGGCTGGCCTCGTGCTTTTTCAGCGAACGACGCGCGGCGGTGTAGCCTTCGATCCCGTCCTTCGTCGCCAGTTCGGGGAACAGTTCAAAAATTTCCTGACGCTGCTCTTCACCGATACCGGCCAGCGACATGTCACCGGGCTGGAAGCTCTCGGTCCATGTCCCGTCGGAGAGGATCACCTCGTGACGGTCGAACATCACATGGATGTAGCTGGTGCCCGACACGTCGACCACGTCGATGCCCTCCATCCCGGTCAGGTGTTTCGCCGCGACGAGCACCTCACGCTCTTCGAAGTAGAGCGCGGTCTTTTCATTGGCGACCAAGACGCGGTGGTTGGGGCTGACCATCATGTCACGCTCGGGCAGGTCGTTGCCAAGCGCGCCTTTGCGGATCAGCACCGGCTTGAGATGAGCGGCCATTTCGAACTCGGCCCCGGTCATCTCACGCGCGCCGACCCAGCGGATCGTCTGGATGCCGTTGTCGCGGGTGATGACCCGGTCACCGACCTGAAGCGCCTCGACCGGCACCTCACCGCGCGGCGTGGCGATCTTGGTCCCCGGTGTGAAACAGGGGATCACATTCTCGATCTCGATGAAGTTCAAACGCCCGGCATCGCTGCCATCTTGGTTGAAGTAGTCAACAAAACCGTCTTCGCGGTCGTCGGAGGTATAGGTGATCTCCAGACGGCCACCCTCGGGGGCGGAGCCGCGCAGGTCAAGTGTGTCGTAATCCACGCCCGCGCTGCCACCGTCGACATCGTCGCCTGCGTTGACGTTGACGAAGCTGTCCTGATCGGCACCGCCGGTCATCACGTCGACCCCTGCGCCACCGTCGAGCAGATCGTCGCCCCGACCGCCTTGCAGTTCGTCGTCGCCGTCGCCGCCCATCAGAGTGTCATTCTCACCGCCACCGTCGAGCAGGTCATCGCCTTCGCCGCCGACCAGCAGGTCGTCGTCCCGGTTGCCGCGCAGGGTGTCGTCGCCGGTGCCGCCGTCAAGCTCGTCATTGCCCTGACCGCCCGACAGGCTGTCATCGCCCTGACCGCCCAGCAGCGTGTCGTCGCCGGTGTTGCCCGAGATGACGTCATCGTCGATCTGGCCGTCGATATAGTCATCGCCCGAGCCGCCGCGCAGCATATCCGCATCGTCGGCGCCATAGATCACGTCATTGCCCGCGCCACCGTCGACCGTGTCCATCCCGTTGTTCGGGTTGCGGTCAGGGGTGAAGGGGTTGGACGCATCCTCTTCGTCGGGGATGTCGAGCACGTCGAGACCCAGATCGGGGTCGTTGCCCGCATAGATCGTATCGTTGCCAGCGCCGCCGAGCAGGCTGTCGTTGCCCTCGCCGCCGACGATCCGGTCGTCGCCGTCACCGCCGTCGACGATATCGTCGTCGATGCCTGCGTTGATCACGTCATCGCCGGTGCCGCCGGTGATGGTGTCGCGGTCGTCGCCTGTGCTGATCGTGTCATTGCCCGCCCCGCCATCGACAGAGTCGCGGTCATTCTCGGGGTCGGCGTCGGGGTCAAAGCCCAGATCGTCGCTGTCGCTTTCCGGGTAGCCCAGATCGGGGGCGAGATCGTCGTTGCCGGTGGTGATCATGTCATCACCCTCACCGCCCTCGACCACGTCGGAGCCTGCGCCCGCCTCGACAATATCATCGCCGTCGCCTGCCAGAATGGTGTCGTCACCGTCGCCAGCGCGAACATAGTCGTCGTCGCCTTCCGCATCGGGCAGGATCGCGTCGTCATTGTCGATCATGTCGCCATCGGGGTCGCCGGTATAGGCGGTGTCGATCAAGTCTGCGCCCGCTGTGCCGTCGACATAGCCGTCACGGGTCGAACCGCCGTCGCCCACCGTCACGGTCACCGAGCCTTCGTCGGTTAGGCCGTCGGGGTCGGACACGGTATAGGTGATCGTCGCATCGCCGGTGAAATCGTCATTGGCGACAAAGGTGATGGTGCCATCGTCGTTGATGGTCACGGTGCCATCATCACTCGACGCATCTGTCACGCTCAGGGTGTCGCCGTCGACATCGGTGTCATTGTCCAGAACCGGGATCACGACCGGATCGGTACCGGTGGTGTCGGCGGTGTCGTCATTGGCGACAGGCGCGTCGTTCACCGGGTTCACGGTGACATTCACGGTACCGGTGTCGGTGCCGCCATTGCCGTCATCCACGGTATAGGTGATTGTGGTGTCGCCGTTGAAATCCGCGTCCGGCGTGAAGGTCAGCGTGCCATCGTCATTGATGACGACCGGGCCTGCCGGGCAGGTTGCCATGGTGATGGTCAGCGTGTCGCCATCGCTGTCGCTGTCATTGCCCAGCACGTCGACGGTGCCAGAGGTGTCTTCGTCGATCTCAAGCACATCGTCTTCGGCCACGGGCGCGTCATTGCCGCCGCCCTGCGGTTGGCCATCGTCGAAAACCAGATTGTCGATCGCGCCCGAGCCTTCGAAACGCACTTCGAAACGCGACACGCCATCAATGTTGAACTGAACGAAACGCTCACCGCCATCGCCGGTGGGCTGCACATAATGGTTTTGGATCACATCGCCATTGTCATCGTAAAAGATGACACGGGTGCCTTCCCCGCCGGTCTCTTCGATGTCTTTGAAGGTCACGCCCTTCATGCGCACCATGTCATCGAAGTCAAAAAACAGGCTGCCGCCGCCGGCGTTGTCGTCCGGGTCGCTCTGGTCGCCGTCTTCGGAGACGATCAACAGCCCCTCAAGCGTGTCGGAGGCCAGATCGCTGTCGCCGCCCGTGGGGTTGCTGCTGTCAAAGACCATCGCATCGCCGGAGCCGCCGCTGGCCGAAACCGTAACGCCCAGATCCGCATATTCGTCGTCAATGATGGTGCCTGCGCTGAACGCATTGAAATCAAGTGTTCTAATCATTGTGAAATCTCCTGAGCGGTGTTGCACGCGGCGCGCAACGCGGCCGTCTTGGAAGTGGATGCTTTTTCAATTTGAGGAATGGAGCGCCGAACGGCAGAGCGGTCGAACCGGGCATTTCTTGCCCCGCAGAAGGCCAGTGGCAGGGCCTGTCGCTTGTGTATCATCTCGTCTCTCCCTCCGTTCACACGCGCCCCGCTGGCAGAAATCCAGATCGAGCGGCACGCATCCTGCGCAACGAAGGGGAAGAGCCGGAACATGGCCCACAGCCGAGGCGCGGTGCACTTCGGTATGTTGTGCTTACGGTCGCAAACTTGCGGCGTATCCACATTTCCCGCATCCCTGATGCGCTTAATGCGGCCGCCCCCGTGACCTACAGACTTCTATGCCCCCCAGTTGGGCACCTATAGGAATAGCCCTCCTATACGAATGGACAAAGCAAAAAATGTTTGAAAATAGCCGGAACCAAATGAAGTTTTGCCGCAATTCAGGTGGTTTAGCGCGACTTTTGGGCGCAATTGTTTCCGGCGCACTCCGCGTCGGTATCGCGAATCGCCATAGGATTAAGGTGAATTAACGCCTGCGCAGGACGGCTGCGCCGATCCCTCGGTCAAGACTGTTTCGCATTGCGCGACAATGCCGCCGCAAATCAGCCGCATCTACGCCGCCTTGTTTTCGTCATTCTTTTTGATTGCTTGTTCACCGGCTGGAACCAATCGCCCGCAAACCTGCGGAACTGGTGACGAAACCACGGGCGACCCGCCTTATTCCCGCCGAATCGATTCCTCACGGCATTGAGCCCGCGCGGGGGCGAAAGCCGCGCGGGTTACGGGCGAGTCATGGTGAGCGCTCCGCCCCTCACTCCGCGCCGAGATTGACCGCGGAGAAAATGCAATTGCCACCCGCGAAGGCCACCCAAACAACGGCCCCTTTCCGTTCGATCGACCGCGCCAAAATGCGCCAAATCCGACTCTCAAAACGACATTTCAGATGCCACAAACGACACCACGCCGGGCGGGCGGAAACCTCAGCCATAGTGGGCTCTGCGCCTCGCACATGCGGCAGGGTGTCGCACCCCTATTTCACCCTATTGCAAAGACCGCTCGGGTGGACCAAATGCGCGGCATGTTGATGTATGCTGTTCATAAGAGGCGCCCGCGCAAACCGGGCACGCTGCTGAACCGCCGGTAACCCCGGTCGGACAGGCCGATCCGCCTGTTTAGACCATCGGGGTTCCAACTGACTTACCGGATCACACTCGGGATGAGACCGACCCGGCCCGGCCTTCTGGCACTGACCGTCGTCTCTTGCGGATCCTTCCCACTTCGACCTTCTTGATATGGAGCATGCCATGCATTTCCGCCTGCTGAAAAACACCAACCAGATCGCCGGGATGCCCGGAACCGCCTTTAACGGCACTATCGGTCAAGTCGCCAATGCCGAAGGGCTGGCCCTTGTCGCCATGCTGCGCCGTGCGCTGCGCGACACCGCGCGCCGTTGGGAGCGTAACCGCACGCTGTCGACCTTGAACGCGATGGACGACCGTCTGCTTCAGGATATCGGCCTGAACCGCAAGGACATCCCCCAGCACATCCGCGACATGGAAAGTTTTTCCCGCCGCTGAATGCTCTGGCCCGTGCCCCGCGTGAGGGGCCGTGCCGACCCTTAAAAATATGGCGTTCTGCATGGGAACGCCGCATATAGCGGCATCGCGTCAGGCCCGGCGCGGTGCCCGTTCTTGCGTCTTGCGCCCGGCAATCGTGTTGCACAGGGGCGCATGATTTGTTTTCATATCTCCAGCAAACCCGCCCATCGAAAGCTGCCGCGCCTATCGCGCGACCGGCTCCTTCTTGATGGAAAGGGGCAAAGATCAGCGGTGCGCGACTGCGCGACACTGCGGATACAATAGAGGAGATATCACTATGAAACGCTATTTGCTTGGCACGGCCTTTGCCGTTGCAACCCCGATGGCCGCCGCCGCACAGGACTGTGGCGAAGTCTCGATCGCGGAAATGAACTGGGCTTCGGCACAGATCGTCACCGCCGTCACCGAATTCCTGCTGACACAGGGCTATTCCTGCGACGTGACCGTGGTGCCGTCGGACACCACCCCCGCCGTGACATCGCTGTCCGAGAACAACGAGCCGGACATCGTGCCCGAACTGTGGCCGAACTCCGCCGGTGACGCTTACAAAAAGCTGAAAGCGGACGGTAAGATTGTTGAGCTGACTTCCGTGCTCGACCCCGGTGGCGTCGAAGGCTGGTGGATCCCCACCTATCTGGCCGAAGAGCACCCCGAGCTGAAGACCATCGAAGGCATCTTGGAAAACCCCGAACTGGTCGGCGGCATGTTCAACAACTGCCCCGATGGCTGGGGCTGCCGCGTGGTAAGCGACAACCTCGCGCGGGCCTATGACCTCGAAGGCAACGGCATCGAAGTCTTTAACCACGGCTCGGGTGAGACGATGGTGACCTCGATGGCCTCGGCTTATGAGAGCCAAGAGCCTTGGTTCGGCTACTACTGGGCGCCGACCACCCCGCTGGGTAAATACGACATGACCAGCGTCGATCTGGGCGAATATGACGAAACCGCGCATAACGCCAACCAAAATGCCGACACGCCGGACCCCAAGCCTTCGGCCTTCCCGACCGCGCCGGTGCTGACCGTCATGACCAAGGATTTCCACGACGAGAACCCCGAGATCGCGGAGTTCATCGGCAATGTGACCTTCAAGACCGACGAGATGAGCAAGCTGCTGGCATGGCAGGGTGAAAACAACGCCTCCAACGAGGAAGCGGCGGTGTATTTCCTGCAAAACAACAAGGACGTCTGGGCCGAATGGCTGAGCGATGACGCCCGTGGCAACCTGTCCAAGCTGCTTGAGCAGTAAGACAGACTGACCAAAACGACGGGCGGGGAACTCAACCGGGTTTCCCGCCCGTTCGTTTCGATGACCGGCGGCAAGACTTACGTCTTTTCATACCGACTGCGCCTTGGCCCCTTTGGCCCGAAGCGCAGTTCCTTTGTAAGGACATAGGTTTGAATTGCCGCCACTGCATGGGGCAGCCGACGCCGCGCGGCCTGCGCGGCGCCTCGGCCCCCTCCCCGAAAGCAAACGGTCTGATGCAGGCCGGGAAAGCGACAGATGGCAACCTACGACAATCTCTTTGACACGCTCGGCCTGCGGGACTGGTGCGGCGACGATCAAGGCGGCGGGCTAAGCTCCATGGCCGACCTCATGGGCCAAGCGGGCGGTGATACCGACACCACGCTTTGGGACATGCCCTTCCCCTCTCTGGATGCGCTGCACGACAGTTGCGACGCCATCCCACAATCGCGCGACCTGACCCAAGGGCTGGAGCAAGGCTTCCTTGCCATTAAGGACAGTCTCAAAGTTGTTGTCGACCCCCTCACCCAACCGCTGAGCTGGGCGTTGGAGAACGCGCTTTGGCTGATGCAATCGGTGCCGTGGTTCGTGATGATCCCGCTTTTGATGGCAATCACCTATGCCGTGGGCCGTTCGCTGAAGCTGGTGGGTCTCGTGGCGTTGGTCTTTGGTTTCCTCGCCTTCATCGACTTTTACGAACACACCATGCAGACGCTGGCGATCATCTTTGTCTGCGCATTCATCTGCGTACTTCTTGGCGTGCCTATCGGCATCGCCATGTCGCGCAGTGACAGGGTGCAGCGCTCGATGATCCCGGTTTTGGATATGCTGCAAACCCTGCCGCCCTTCGTCTACCTGATCCCGCTGATCTTCCTCTTCTCGGTGACCGAGCCCAAGCTCTACGGCATCGCCATCATCCTCTATGCCATTGTGCCGGTGGTGCGCCTGACTGACCTCGGCATCCGTCTGGTCGACAAGGACGTGATCGAGGCCGCGGATGCCTTTGGCATGACCAACCGCCAAAAGCTCTACAAGGTGCAGATCCCGCTGGCGCTGCCCAACATCATGGCCGGTGTGAACCAAACCATCATGATGAGCCTTGCCATGGTCGTGATCGCCTCGCTGGTGTCCGCCCCCGGCCTTGGCGTGCTAGTGCTGCGCGGCATTCGCAGCCTTGAGTTGGGCGTGGGCCTCCTGTCGGGTCTGGGGATCGTGCTGCTTGCGATCATCCTTGACCGGGTCACCAAAGCCGCGCTTGCGCGGATCAACGCGGCGCAGAAGTGAGGCCAGACATGACAGACGACATCAAGATTTCCGTCCGCAACCTCTACAAGATCTTCGGCGACGATCCCAAAACCGCGCTGGAGAAGGTCCGCGGGGGGATGAGCAAAGCCGACCTTCAGGCCGAGACGGGCCATGTGCTGGGCCTTAATGACATTAACGTGGACATGCCTGCGGGCAAGACGACGGTGATCATGGGGCTCTCGGGCTCGGGCAAATCAACGCTGATCCGACACCTCAACCGGCTGATCGACCCCACGGCGGGCGAGGTCATCGTGAACGGTGAGAACATCCTCGACTATAACGAGCGTCGCCTGCGCCAGTTGCGCAAGCATGACATGTCGATGGTGTTCCAAAAGTTCGCCCTGCTGCCCCACCGCACGGTGCTGGAAAACACCGGACTGAGTTGGGAGATTGAAGGCAAAAGCCGCAGCAAATACGCGGATGAGGCCACCAAATGGCTCAACCGCGTCGGGCTGGAAGGCCAAGGAGAGCAGTATCCCGCGCAGCTTTCGGGCGGGATGCAGCAACGTGTGGGCATTGCCCGGGCGCTGACCTCAAACTCCGACGTGATGCTGATGGATGAGGCGTTTTCCGCGCTTGACCCGTTGATCCGCACCGACATGCAGGACCTGCTAATCGAATTGCAGGAAGAACTGCATAAAACGGTGATCTTCATCACCCACGATCTGGACGAGGCGTTGAAACTGGCGGACCATCTGGTGATCCTCAAAGACGGGTTCATCGTCCAACAGGGCGAGCCGCAGCATATCCTGCTGAACCCCAACGATCCCTATATCGAAGCCTTCGTCAGCGACATCAACCGCGCCCGCGTGCTGCGCGTGCGTTCGGTCATGGAAAAGACCGATGTGCCCCCCACGGATGTGGCCGGTGAGGTTGATTTCGACGACACGCTGGAAAGCATCATTGCCGTTTCCGGCGGGGATACCACCAACAACTACCGCGTCATGCGCGAAGGCAAACAGGTCGGCGTGCTGCATATGCGCGATCTGGTGCGCGCGCTGGTGCCGCGTCACCCCGGCGAGGCGGCGTAATAACCTCGCGGCAACCTGACAGCCGCAAGACAAGATCAAGAAAGGGGCAGCACCCGGCCAAAGCGCCGTTGCTGCCCTTTTTGCAGGCGACCCTTACGTTTCGTCGCGAGAGCCTGCTTAAAAACAGCTACTTACGCGCCATTTCATTCTGCAAAACGGCGCTTTACCGCCGATCAAACTCCCTGCGTCCTATTGACACTCACGCCCACGATTGGCCTATGGGGGGTGAAATAAATACTGGGGTTCAAGATGCCGCAATCTGCTACGGCCAATATTCTGACTGTTCTCGACACCGATTTCAAAGGTATCATCGAGGAGTGGCTGGGAACGCAGGTCAAAGAAGGCGTAAAGCGTTCTGACCTGTTCTCCGATGCGGAGAGCCGTAACCAGAACCGCGAATTGCTCAAAGCCTTCTCCAAAGGTGTGCGCGATGGGGTCACCGGCGAGGATTTCGACTTTGACGATACCCAATGGGACGATCTGCGCGCCGTTCTGACCGATGTCAGCCGCGAGCGGGTCAACCGGGGCGTGACCCCGACCGAGATGGCGACCTTTGTGCTGGCGTTGAAAACGCCGCTGTTCAAACGGCTTGAGACGATGCTGGACAGCGACCACGCGATGCTGATCCGCGACGTGATGCTGGTCACCCGTTTGGTCGATGCCTTTGCCATCTTCACCAACGAAATCTTTATTCTCGAGCGTGAGCAGATCATTGATCGCCAGCGCCAAGAGATGCTGGAACTGTCGACTCCTGTGGTCGAGCTTTGGGACCGCGTTTTGACCCTGCCGCTGATCGGCACGCTGGATTCCGCCCGCGCCCAAGAGGTGATGGAGAACCTGCTTCAGACCATTCTTGAGCGCCAGGCCGAAGTGGTCATCATGGACATCACCGGCGTCGGCACTGTCGATACGCAGGTGGCGCAACACTTGCTGCGCGCCGCCGCCGCCGTGCGTCTGATGGGGGCTGAATGTATCATCAGCGGCATCAGCCCGATGATCGCCCAGACCATGGTGCAGCTTGGCATCGACGTGGGCACTGTCTCGACCCGGTCCAGCATTCGCACCGCCCTGTCGGATGCGCTGATGACCGTCGGCTATGTGATCAAGAAGACCGAGGGTCAATAAGGTGGCCGGTGTCACGTCGATTAATCTGGTCGAACATGCGCTCCTCGTTTCGATACAGGATGACATCACGGACACGGAGATTTTGGAGCTTCAGGATCGGCTGTCGAACAAGATATCCCAGAATCGCATCGATGGGGTGATCCTAGATATCTCGGCGCTTGAGATCGTGGACACTTTCGTTGGGCGGGTGATTGCGCAGTTGGCGGGGATCTCTCGCCTACTGGCGGCGGATACCTATGTGGTTGGCATGCGACCCACGGTGGCGGTCACGCTGGTTGAGCTTGGCATGTACTTGCCAGAAATCCGCACCGCCTTGAGCCTGACCCATGCCCTCACCCAGCTACGTCGCGTTTGATGAAAAGGACCTTGGGGCGCAGGTTCTTCTCTCTCAGTTCAAACTAAAGACCAGCGGCGACGCGGTTACAGTGCGCCAAGCCGTGGCGCGCTACATGAAAGAACATGGCGCCTCGGCGCTGAATATCACACGTTTCGCCACCGCCGTCAGTGAAATCGCGCGCAATGCGATCGTTCATGCTGGCGGCGGCGAATTTTCCATCTATGTCGACCCGAAGGCCAAGCGGTTGAGCGTGGTCTGTTGGGACAAGGGACCGGGGATCGAGGACGTGGCATTGGCCCTAACGGACGGCTATACCTCGGGCGGCGGGCTTGGCCGGGGTTTGGGCGGCGCACAGCGGCTTGCCCAGAAATTTGAAATCCGCACCGCCGTTGGCGGGGGCACCAGCGTGTTGATGAGTGTGAACCTATGATACAGTGGGTCGAAGTTCAGGACCAAAGCGCCATCGCCGTGGTGCGCCGCGCCGCGCGTCGTCTGGCCGCTGAACACGGCTGGCCCAAACACCGGACCGACGAATTGGCCATCGTCGCCACCGAAGCCACCACCAACATCCTGCGCTACGCCGAAAAGGGCCGCGCGCTGATCAATGCCCCGGCCGAGGCCAAGGGCGACAAGATCGTGATGATCTTCACCGACCGCGGCCCCGGCATCAGCGATATGGATCACATGTTTCAGGACGGCATGAGCAGCGGCGGCTCTGCTGGGCTGGGCCTCGGGGCGATCCGCCGCCTGTCGAATGATTTCGACATTTTCAGCGGGCCGGAGGTGGGCACCACCATCGTTTGCAGCTTCGTCCAAAACAGCGCCCCCTGCCCGACCCATGGGGTCGAGGCCGTGGGCCTACGGGTCTGCCATCCGAACGAAGAGGAGTGTGGCGACGATTACCTGCTGCGGCAGACGCCGAAAGCCACCGACATCCTGCTGTGCGACGGGTTGGGCCATGGCCCCGAAGCCGCAGCCGCATCGCTGGAGGTCACCGACGCCGTCAAAGCCACGCGCAGCTTCAACAGCGAGCCGGGCGCGGTGATGTATGAGGTGACCGAGCAGTTGATCGGCAAGCGCGGCGCGGTGGCGGCCCTTGTACATATCGCGCAGCCGCAGATGGTCCTGCGCTATGCTGCCTTGGGCAATATCGCCACGCTGCGGGTCCGCGACGGTGCGGTCAAACGCCTGCCGGTGCGTGACGGGCGGATCGGTGCCCGCGCCACGCGAGGCTATGAAGACACCTTTGACCTTGAACCGGGGGATCTGATGATCCTGCACAGCGACGGGTTGAAAACCCTGCGCGACAGCTATCTCCCCCAGGGTCTATTGTGGAAATCTCCGCTTTTGATCGCTGGCTACCTGCTCGACCGGGCATTTCGCGGGCGTGATGACGCCTCCATCGTGGTCATACGCATTGCACGGGACGCGGACTGATGAAAGCAACGAACCTCACATCGGTGAACCTTGAAAAGGGCGGTGATATCGCAGCCCTGCGCCAGATCGCCCTGACCCTCACCGAAGCCATGCGCTTTACCTCATTCGAGCGGACGCGCACCGTGACCGCCGCCGTGGAACTGGGCCGCAATGCGATAGAGCACGGCCAGAAAGGCCGTGCGCGCTTTTCACTGACGGATATCAACGGCAAGCCCGCCCTTGGCCTAACGGTAATCGATCAAGGCCGCGGGATCGAGGAAGACAAGCTCGACCCCACGCGCGACATCGTGTCGGAGACCGGTCTGGGCCTCGGCCTGCGCGGCGTGCAGCGTATCGCGGCGCGTTTCGATGTGGACACCGGGCAAGAAGGCACGCGGGTTCATGCGGAGTTCCTGCTGCCCGAGCCGCAAAGCGCGGTTGAGCAGATCAAGGCCGATGCCCTCGCGGCGCTGGAAGCCTATAATGCCAAAGACCCGACCGCCGCGCTGACCGAACAGAACCGCGAACTCAGCGAAGGCATCGCCGACCGCGACCTCTTGATGCAGGAGCTTCATCACCGCACGGGCAACAACCTTGCCCTGATCGTGGCGCTGATCCGGATGAGCAAGACCCAAGCCAAAGAGGATGAGACCCGCCAAGTGTTGCGCGAGTTGGAGACCCGGGTGGGTTCGCTCTCCAAGGCGCATGAGCTGATGCAACGCTCAACCGACAGCACCGACCTTGATCTGGAGGATATGCTGGATGAAGTCGCCAAAAACGCCGAACGCGCCTTTACCGGAGATCGTCAGAACATCGGCATCAAGCTGATTTGCCCCAGCCTGAAGATGGACAACAAACTGGCCGTCGACATCGGGCTGATCGTGGGTGAGCTGATCACCAACGCCTATAAACACGCTTTCAAAGGGCGCGACAAAGGGGTGATCACCATCGAAGTCACGCAAGAAGATGACGAAGGGCTCACGCTCAAGGTCTATGACGATGGCGTCGGCCTGCCCGATGACGCCAAACGGCCCGAGCGGTCGGATTCGCTGGGCTGGCGCATGATCCGCACGCTGACCTTCCAACACGAAGCGACGCTGAAGGTCGAAGGCCAAGACGGGCTTTGTGTCGAAATCAGCTTCCCGGCGCAGGGCTGAGCGCCCCCTACCCGCCCGCAGGTTTCAAGCCGCCGCGCCCGTCTTTTTGATCAAAAATCACCTCTGAACTTTTCCGCCCCGTAAAATTGTCCTAGGCATATCGGGAGCCGGCGATTCCCGGACACTTCTAGGCGGCAAGAAAGACGCGCGCCTGGCCAATAACGGAGACAGAGCATGATCGAAAAACGTGATTTCTATATCGACGGCAAATGGGTCGCCCCGCTTGAGGGCAGTGAACATAAGGTCATCAACCCGTCGACCGAAGAACCCTGCACCGTGATCTCGCTCGGCGGGCCGAAGGATGTGGACGCCGCCGTGGCTGCGGCCAAGGCCGCCCTGCCTGCATGGATGGCCACCGCCCCCGAAGAGCGCATCGCGCTGATGGAGAAACTGGCCGAGGTCTATAAATCCCGGACCGAGGATATGGCCCAAGCGATCAGCACCGAGATGGGCGCACCCATCGAGATGGCGCGCAGCTCCCAATGGGGGGCGGGTTACAGCCACCTGAAGAATTTCATCAAAGCGGCGAAAGATTTCAAATTCGTAAAGCCCTTGGGGGATCACGCGCCGAACGACCGGATCATTCACGAGGCGGTTGGCGTCGTGGCGATGATCACGCCATGGAACTGGCCGATGAACCAAGTGATGCTGAAAGTCGGCGCCGCTGTTGCCGCGGGCTGCACCATGGTGCTGAAACCGTCTGAGGAAAGCCCGCTGAGCGCGGTGATCTTTGCCGAGATGATGGATGAAGCAGGCTTCCCCGCCGGTGTCTTCAACCTTGTGAACGGCGACGGCGCGACCGTGGGCACCGCCCTGACCGGCCATGAGGATGTGGATATGGTGAGCTTCACCGGCTCCACCCGCGCCGGCATCGCGATTTCCAAGAACGCGGCGGATACGCTGAAGAAGGTCCATCTGGAGCTTGGCGGCAAGGGCGCGAACCTTGTCTTCGCCGATGCCGATGACAAGGCCGTCAAACGCGGCGTGCTGCATATGATGAACAACACCGGCCAAAGCTGTAACGCCCCCAGCCGGATGATGGTCGAGGCCAGCGTCTATGACCAAGCGGTCGAGACGGCAGCCGAAGTGGCCAATAAGGTCGAAGTCGGCCCCGCCAGCGAAGAGGGCCGCCACATCGGCCCGGTCGTGAACGAGGCGCAATGGGGCAAGATCCAAGACCTGATCCAGAAAGGCATCGACGAAGGCGCGCGTCTGGTGGCCGGTGGCACCGGTCGGCCCGAGCATCTGAACCGGGGTTTCTATGTCAAACCCACCGTTTTCGCCGATGTGACGCCCGATATGACCATCGCCCGCGAAGAGATCTTTGGCCCCGTGCTGTCGATCATGAAGTTTGAGAGCGAGGATCAAGCCGTCGAGATGGCCAATGACACGGTCTATGGCCTGACCAACTATGTTCAATCCAGCGATGGCACCCGCCGCAACCGTCTGGCGACCAAGCTGCGTTCGGGCATGGTTGAGATGAACGGCGAGAGCCGTGGCGCAGGTGCGCCCTTCGGCGGCATGAAACGTTCGGGCAACGGGCGCGAAGGCGGCGTTTGGGGGATCGAGGACTTCTGCGAAATCAAAGCGGTTTCCGGCTGGTCCAACGACTGATCGCTTTTTAGCGCGAGTATGATGCGGCAGGGCCAAGATTGTCCCTGCCGTTTGCATTTGGCGGTCAGATCGCCTTTTGGTTTACCCGTTTGGAAAGCTCCTCGGCGCTTTCCTTACGCTCGCTATAACGGTCGAGCAGATAATCCTTATTGTCGCGGGTCAGCAGGGTGAATTTCACCAACTCCTCCATCACATCGACCACGCGGTCATAGAAGGGCGAGGGTTTCATCCGGTCATCCTCGTCAAACTCCAAGAAAGCTTTGGGGGTCGAGGATTGGTTGGGGATGGTCAGCAGCCGCATCCAGCGGCCCAAAATGCGGAGTTGGTTCACCGCGTTGAAACTTTGCGACCCGCCGCTAACCTGCATCACGGCCAAGGTCTTGCCTTGGGTCGGGCGCACCCCGCCGAGCGACAGGGGGATCCAGTCAATCTGGGTTTTCATGATCCCCGTCATCGCGCCGTGGCGTTCGGGCGAGCACCAGACCATGCCTTCGGACCATGACACCAGATCGCGCAGTTCCTGCACCTTGGGATGCTCGGGCGCGGCATCGTCGGGCAGCGGCAGGCCCGTGGGGTTGAAAGTCCGCGTCTCGGCCCCGAGACGGGTGAGGATGCGGGCGGCGTCTTCGGTCATCAGGCGGCTGAAGGACCGCGGGCGAAGCGAGCCGTAGAGCAGCAGAATGCGCGGGCCGTGGGTGGCGCGCTGAGGCGACAGGAGGCAGCTCTCGTCGATGGAATTGAAGTGGTCTTCTTCGATGTTTGGCGTATCGGTCACGGGAATTTCCTTAGGCGGCAGAGTGTTATCGGGCGAGGTTCATTTGGCGGCGGGGAACCAATGCTGCGTGCGGTTGGCAAAGCCCACGAGGGAGAGCATGACCGGCACTTCGACCAAGACGCCTACAACGGTGGCCAAGGCAGCACCCGACCCCAACCCAAAAAGGCTGATCGCCACGGCGACGGCCAGTTCAAAGAAGTTCGACGTGCCGATCAAGGCGCAGGGGGCGGCCACGTTGAAGGGAATGCCCCACGCCCGCGCAGCACCATAGGCGATGAAGAAGATGCCGTAGGATTGCAGCAACAGCGGCACGGCGATCAGCGCGATGACGAGCGGACGGTCGAGGATCACCTCGCCCTGAAAGCCAAAGAGCAACACGACCGTCAGCAGAAGCCCCATAATGGCAAAGGGCTGCACCCGAGCCTTGAAAGCGTCGACCGCCGCCTCACCGCCCTTAGCTACCAACCGCCCGCGGGTGAGGTAGCCGGCCAGCAGCGGCAGCATGACGTAAAGGCCGACCGAGATCAGCAGCGTGTCCCAAGGCACGGTGATGTCGGTCACGCCCAAGAGGAAAGCCACGATCGGCGCGAAGGCGAAGACCATGATCACATCGTTCACGCTGACCTGCACCAGCGTATAGGTCGCGTCGCCGCGGGTGAGGTTGGACCAGACAAAGACCATGGCGGTACAGGGTGCGGCCCCCAAGAGGATCACCCCCGCCAGATAGGCCTGCGCATCATCGGGTGGGATCAGCCCGGCGAAGACATGGTTAAAGAACAGCACCCCGAGGGCGGCCATGGTGAAGGGTTTGATCAGCCAGTTGACCACCAGCGTCACCACCAGCCCTTTCGGCTTGTCCCCCACCTGCCGCAGTGCGCCGAAATCGACGCCGACCATCATCGGATAGACCATGGCCCAGATCAGCACGGCTACCGGCAGGTTGACCGAGGCGACCTCAAGCGCCGCCAACGCGCCAAAGATGCCGGGAAAGAGATTGCCCAGCAAAAGCCCCGCCCCGATGGCCAGCGCCACCCAGAGCGAGAGCCAGCGTTCAAAAGCACCAAGGCCAGCGGTTACGGGATCGGCGGTATCGGTCATGGCGGTCTTTCGTTTGTATCTATGGGGTTAGCAGCAGGTCAACTCATCCAGCAGCGGTTGGCACAGTTCAGGCTGGCCGCCGCAGCAGTCTTCCAAGAGAAAGCCCAGCAGCGCGCGCAGCCCGTTCATATCGGCGAAATATCGGATGCTGCGCCCTTCGCGCTTGCTGCGGATCAGCCCTGCGCGGGCCAGCACCGAGAGGTTGGCCGACATCGTGTTTTGCCGCACATCAAGCGCGGTGCCGATCTCGCCCGCCGACATGCCTTTACCGCCCGCTTTGATCAGCAGGCGAAAGACATCCAGCCGGGTCGACTGACCCAAGGCGGCGAAGGCTTGGAGGGCGTTTTCATTATCCATATATCGCGAATTATTGATATAATACCGCCCGGTCAACCCCGCCCCGCCAATCTCTGTGCAACGAAGCGCCGCCCTGCGCGTTAATCTCGCGACTCCCGCAGGCTTGGTAAGGAAGAGACAGAATGCTCGATTGGATCGCAGAGAATTCCGGCACGTTACAAGTGGCGGTCAGTCTTTTTACGGCGGTGGTCTGGCTGGCCTATCTGCATATCCTATGGCTCAACTTCCGGCGGCAGCGGCAGCCGGTGATCCTGATCAACCGCTCGATCGCGCGGGATGAGAATGCCCATTGCTTCGTGACGAATATGGGAGCCGAGCCGATTTACCTGCTCGAAGTCATGGCGCGGGTCGTGACGGAGGAGAAAACCTATCACGTCAAGGTCACCGAACGCGAAGAGGTGGCGTTGAACGATGTGGAGAACCCCCTGACCCGCACCAATCAGGGGCCGATCAAAAGCGGTGATTTCATCGACATCGGCAGTTTTCTCGACCTGCTCCGCCGCGCCGAGACGCGGATCGGGACCGAGGGGCTGTTCGACAAAGTCCGGCAGATGGACCTCACCGTTGCTGCAGCGGATGGCCATACCACCAAGCTGATCGCCGCGCGGCATGAGTTCCGGGCGGAATGGAAAGACGGCAAACCCTATTTCGTACCGGAGCGGATTATGGCGCATCAGATCCGCAATATCTTTCAACGCCGCAAGATCACGGCCATGCTGGAAGAGCAGATCGAATAGCGCGGCCTCAGGCTACAACCGCTCCAGACCTTCGGCGATTTCACGGGCAATGGCATGGGCGTCGATCCCCTCCCGCTCGGCCGAGACGCGCAGGCCCAAAAGATCGCTCTGATAGCGCCGGGCCAGCGCCTTTGGATCATGCGCGGCGCCGATTTCCCCGTCTCGCTGCATCTGCGCGAAAAGCGCTGCGAATTGCTCTTCCATCCCCATAAGATGCGCGCTGGCCCGTTTCGCCAACGGGTGGCCATGAGCCTGTAGCTCCAACAAGGTTTTGGAGAGCATGCAGGCTTTGGCCGGAGCTTCCTCGCGGCAGATCGCCAATTCGGGATAGCGTTTCAGCGCCGCCATCGGACCATGTTCCGCGACCAATTCGGCCAAGCGCCCGGCCCCATCCTCGGCATATTTGTCCAAAGCGATTTCAAACAGCGACTCTTTTGACCCGAAGGCCGCGTAGAAACTGCCGGGCTTCATCTTCAGCACCGCTTCGAGGTCTTTCAGCGACGTGCCCGCCCAGCCCTGACGCCAGAACAGATCGCGGGCGCGGTCGATCAACTCGGCTCGGTCGTGGTTCGGTTTGCGGGGCATGTGATCACCATATGTTGAACGATCACTCAAATATATACTTGAGTGATCGTTCAAGAAAGCCTAAATGACGGATATCAACGATTTACAAAGGTAGACATCATGACTTTCCCGTCCCACGACCAAGACACCGCGCCCGAAGCCTCCAAGCCGCTGCTGGAAGAATCGCAAAAGGCCTTTGGCCGCCTGCCGGGTCTGCACAAGGTGCTGGCCGAAAGCCCGCAGGCCTATGAAGGCTATCAGGTGCTGCACAAGCTCTTCACCGAAACCGAGTTCGACGCCGAAGAGCTGACCGTTGTTTGGCAGTCGATCAACGTCGAGAACGAGTGCCATTACTGCGTGCCCGCCCACACCGGCATCGCCAAGATGATGAAGGTCTCGGACGAGATCAGCGACGCGCTGCGCAATGAAACGGCCCTGCCGACGCCCAAACTCGAAGCGCTGCGGACCTTCACCGTGCAGATGGTGCGCAACCGCGGCTTCGTTTCCGACGCGCAGATGCAGGCGTTTTTCGACGCAGGCTATGGCCACCGCGCGGTGCTGGACGTGATCCTCGGCATGGCGCAGAAAACCATCTCCAACTACGTCAACCACGTTGCCGAAACCCCGGTGGATGAGGTTTTCCAGCCGCTGGCATGGAAGCGCGGCGACAAGAAGCTCGACGTATAATTTGAAAGGCGCGCCCAGAGGGGCGCGCCTTTTTTCGCCTTCGCGCGGACGTAGCGCGCCCATTCTCCCTTCCATGGCCGACAGATATCTGCCCCATCGCCTGATTGGCTGCGGGTGGTCCAAATGTGCTGTCCTTCTTCAAGAGAACCGCCACCATGCCCCTCACTCAGACCCTTCGCACCCTCGCACTGGCAGGGCTTGCCGGTGAAATCGCCTTTGAGCTTTATGCTTGGCTGTTGTCCCCTCTCCTTTTTGGCGTCGCACTCGCCCCGGCGAACCTTGTCGTAGCAATTGCTAAGCTTATCGGGGTTACCCTGCCCTATTGGCTTGGGTTTGTGCTGCATATCGCCATTGGCATCGCAGCCTTTTCAGCCACGGTCTGGCTCGCGCATCGCTTGACGCGGCTGGGGCTAGTGCTGTCAGGGGCGCTGTCGGGTCTTGTGCTTTGGTTTGTCGCACAGGGGCTTCTGGCACCACTGATCGGGCGTAGCTTTATGATGGGATTTGGGGCTTACACGCAGTCATCCTTTGTCGGACATGTCGGGATGGCCATGGTGATCGGCTATGTCATCGCGGCCCTGCAACGCAAACAAACGGCGTAAATCGAGCGCGGCAGGTGAATTGCTCCCTGCCGCGCCCGCGGTATGAATCAGGCGGCGCTTTTCCATCGATTAAGCGTTAGTGTGACCAGCGCCTCTTCCAGATTGACCGTCACCTCGCCGTCTTGGATCATCACCTGAAGCTTCATCGCCCGGCTGGCCAGTTCCGCCAGCGCCTTGGTGTCACCCTCGGCCAGGTTCACCACGTCCAGATTGTCAAAACGGGTTGTGCTGTTCTTGACCTTATCCCACCAGACCTCCGCCGTTTTGCCGCCGTAGGGGTAGACCACGACCTTGGCCGCCTTGTTGCAGGACTGGCGCAGGACCTTCTCACTCGGCAAGCCGAGCGTGATCCAAACGTCCAACTCGCCGCTCAGACTCTTCTGCCAGATGTCCGGCTCATCATCCGTAGAGAGGCCCTTGGTCATCTCCAGATGCTCATGGGCGTTAAGGGCAAAGGCCACCAGCCGCACCATCAGGCGCTCATCGGTTTCCGAAGGGTGTTTGGCGATGGTCAGCTTATGGGTCTCGTAATAATGACGGTCCATGTCCGAGACCGAAAGCTCGACTTTGTAGATGGTGGCATTCTGCGCCATAATATGTCTCGATTTCCAAGGTAGGCGCTGCCTACGCGCTTGGGCCGACCGGGGAAAGGGAATTGTCACTGGGCTCTGCGCGGGTCCGGCAGATGAAAGCCCGCCAACTTTGCGCGAAATTGGCGTTATTCAGCCCGCGGCAGCGCCCAAAAGGCTGCCCATCTTCGCCATCATGCCGTTGTGCGACAGGGAAAGTCGCCCTACCCTAGCCCCATGATCGACCGTCGCACGCTTCTCTGGGCCCTCGGCTCTACCGCTTTGACTGCGACAGTGGCGTTTTCGCGAGAGGCGGGTGGCGCCCTACGCGGGTTCAACCTGATCGAGACGCCGAACGCCCCCTTCGGCAGCCCCGCCGCCGCCCAAAGCATCGCGCGGCTGCGAGACACGGGCGCGACGGCGGCGACGGTGATCCCCTTCCTATGGCAGCCTTCGCCCAGTTCCAGCGCCATCGTCATGGGGGATGCGCTGCCCCATGACAGGATCGCCGCCGGGATCGCGCAGCTGCACGCCGCGGGGCTCGCGGCCATCGTCAAACCCCATGTCTGGGTGCCCGAAAGCTGGGCCGGCGCGATTGCCCCCGAGCCGGACAGCGCAGACGCATGGCACGCCGCCTATGCAGAGGTTTTACGCGCCATCGCGGACGCGGCAGAGCGTAACGGCGCCGACGTGCTTGTCCTCGGCACCGAATTGCGCGGCGTATCGGGGGCGGCGCGTTGGGGCGAGACCATCGCCGAGATACGCGCGCTTTTCAGCGGAAAACTCACCTATGTCGCCCATGGCGCCGATGAGGCCGAGAAGATCACCTTCTGGCCCGAACTGGATGCCGTAGCGGTATCCCTCTACCCCGTTCTAGGCGCCCCGGACGCGCCGACCGATTGGGACCGCGCCATTACCGCAGAATTGGACCGTGTCGCCGCCGTGGCGCGAAAACACGCAAAACCCATCTGGATCGCGGAAATCGGCCTCCGCTCCGCCGAAGGCGCGACCGCGCGCCCATGGGAAAGCGCCGAAGAACGCGCCGCCCCCGCCGATACGGCGCTTCAGGCGGAGGTGCTGGGTCGCTGGCTCCGCGCCCTCAAGGCCCGCGGGATTCAAGACGTCTGGATCTGGCGTTGGTTCACCGACCCCGAAGGCGGCGGCGCAGGGGACACTGATTTTACGGTGCAGAATAAGGTGGCGCAGGAGGTGATCGCAGGGTTTTGGCGCGAAGGATGAACGGGCTTAAGAGGCGCAAAGCACCGGGATCATTCATACGACTATGCGGAAAACCTTTTGGAAAAGGTGGTACCCAAGGCCGGACTCGAACCGGCACGCCTCGCGGCGGGGGATTTTGAATCCCCTGCGTCTACCATTCCGCCACTTGGGCACGTAGGGCGATGTAGCCTGCAAAAGCGGCAGGAGCAAGTGGATTTTCACCCGCGCTGCGCGCCCAGTTGCTTGACCTTGGACGCGCGACATGGTGAGGCATTCAAAACAGCCGGAGCCCCCGATAATGATCCGCCGCCTTTATGACTGGACCCTGGGCCTGGCCCAACACCGCCATGCCCTTTGGGCGCTTGCCGTTGTCGCTTTTGTCGAAAGCTCCTTTTTTCCGATCCCCCCTGACATCCTGATGATCCCGATGATCATCGCGCGGCCAAATCGCGCTTGGCTGATCGCCGGGGTGGCGCTGCTCGCGTCGGTCTTGGGCGGGCTTTTGGGCTATGCCATCGGCGCGCTGGCCTTTGAGAACCTCGGCCAGCCGATCCTTGCAAGTCTGGGCAAGACCGATGCGATGGCGGAATTCTCGACCCGGTTCAATGACATGGGCTTTTGGGCGGTGCTGGTCGCCGGGGTCACCCCCTTCCCTTACAAGGTCATCACCATCATGTCGGGCTGGACGGGTATGCCGCTTGGCACCTTTATCATGACCTCGATTCTCGCCCGCGGGCTGCGGTTCTTTGTCGTCGCGGGGCTGCTGTGGCGCTTTGGCGCACCGATCCGAGACTTCATTGAACGGCGCTTGGGTTTGATGTTCACATTGGCCGTCGCCCTGCTGATCGGCGGCTTCATGGTGGTGAAGGTTCTATGACGGGTAAGACATTGACTTTGCTGGCGATGCTCGGTTCGGCCGCGCTGTTGCTGGGGGCCTTCGGGTTTCAGCATCTGGGCGGCTACGCGCCCTGTCAGATGTGCCTTTGGCAGCGCTGGCCCCATGCGGCGGCGGTGCTGATCGGGGCAATCGTACTGCTTGGCGGGCCGCGCGTGCTGGCTTGGCTCGGCGCCTTGGCGGCGGCGGTGACCGCGTTGATTGGCGTCTTTCATGCCGGTGTGGAATGGGGCTGGTGGCCCGGGCCAAGTTCCTGCACCGGCGGCGGCATGGATCTGGGAAGCCTCGATGGCGGGTCGCTGCTGTCGACCGAAGGCCCCAGCGGCTTGGTGATGTGCGATGAGATCGTCTGGCAGTTTCTGGGCCTGTCGATGGCCGGGTGGAACGCGATTTTCTCTTTCATCTTGGTCGGCCTTTGGGTCGCCGCCGCGCGGAAGACGGCCTGAAAGACGAGAGCCTGACAAACTGGACAGACGACCTTACAGTTTGCCAAAAACACCCCCGAAACGGACAGTTTGACGGCTTGTCGTTCGACAGATACGCGGATTATCTGAGATCAAACATCTCAGGAGTCCCCCATGTCGAACCAACAGAACTGTATTTTGCTGGGCGTTCCGCTGGACAGCGGCAAGCGCCGTCGCGGCTGCCTGATGGGGCCGGACGCCTACCGCACCGCGGGGCTGGAGCGGGCGCTGCGCGACCTTGGCCATAGCGTGACCGACCGCGGCAACGTGGCCCCTGCCCCCTTCCACGCCAAGGAGCACGACAAACTGCATGCGCTGGAAGAGACCATCGCCTGGACCGAGAGCCTCGCCGCCGCCGCCGATGCGGCGATGGACGACGGGCTGCCGATCTTCATGGGTGGCGACCACGCGCTGGCGCTTGGCACCGTGCTGGGCGCGATGCGCCACGCCGAGAAGGCGGGCCGCCCGCTCTTCGTGCTCTGGCTCGATGCGCATACGGATTTCCACACGCCCCAGACCAGCGACAGCGGCAATCTGCATGGCACGCCTTTGGGCTATGTCACCGGGCGCGAGGGCTTTGACGGCTTCCCCGTGATCGACAGCCCCCTGCCCCATGACAATATCGCCATGATCGGGCTGCGCTCCGTCGATGCCGCCGAACGTGGCGCCTTGCAGGAAACCACCGTTACTTACGTCGACATGCGCGAGATCGACGAGAGCGGCATTGCCAAGCCGCTGCAACGCTTCCTCGACAAGGTCGCGGCGGCGGGCGGGATGCTGCATGTCTCGCTCGACGTTGATTTCCTCGATCCTTCCGTCGCGCCCGCCGTGGGCACCACCGTGCCGGGCGGCGCCACCGTGCGCGAGGGGCATCTGGTGATGGAGATGCTTTCGGACAGCGGTCTGATGACCTCGCTCGATCTGGTGGAGCTGAACCCCTTCCTCGATGAACGCGGGCGCACCGCGCAGCTGATGGTCGACCTCACCGCCTCGGCCTTTGGCCGCCGCGTCTTTGACCGCCCCACACGCGCATATTGATTGGAGACCCCAAGATGACCAACCTCAAACCCTCCGACAAGGCGCTGGTGCCTTTTGTTTCCGTCGACCAGATGATGAAGCTGATCCACCATGTCGGCGTCGAAGAGATGCTGCGCGGCCTGGCCGACTACATCGAAGCCGATTTCAAACGTTGGGAGCTTTTCGACAAGACACCCCGCGTGGCGAGCCATTCCGAGAAGGGCGTGATCGAATTGATGCCGACCTCGGACGGCGATGTCTACGGTTTCAAATACGTCAACGGCCACCCCGACAATACCAAGACCGGCTTCCAGACCGTGACCGCCTTTGGCCTTTTGGCCAATGTGGCCAACGGCTATCCGGTGCTACTGACCGAGATGACGATCCTCACCGCCCTGCGCACGGCGGCGACTTCGGCGGTGGTGGCGCGGCTGCTGGCGCCCAAGGGCAGCCGGGTCATGGCGATGATCGGCAACGGCGCGCAGTCCGAGTTCCAGAGCCTCGCCATGAAGGCGATCTGCGGCGTGGACGAGGTGCGGCTCTACGACATCGACCGCGCGGCGACCGCGAAATGCGCGCGCAATCTGGCGGGCTCGGGGCTGAAGGTCGTGGAATGCGACAGTGCCGAGGAGGCGATCATGGGCGCGCAGATCATCACGACCTGCACCGCGGACAAGCAATATGCCACGATCCTGACCGACAATATGGTCGGCTCCGGCGTGCATATCAACGCGATCGGCGGCGACTGTCCGGGCAAGACGGAACTCGCGCCCGCCATCCTGCACCGCTCGGACATCTTCGTCGAATTCCCCGAGCAAACACGGATCGAGGGCGAGATTCAGCAGTTGGAACCTGATCACGCGGTCACCGAGATCTGGCAGGTGCTGTCCGGTCAGGCCGAGGGCCGCCGCGATGCGCAACAGATCACCCTGTTCGACTCCGTGGGCTTCGCGATCGAAGATTTCTCGGCCCTGCGCTATGTCCGCGACCAGATTGCTGAGACCGGGCTGTTCCAACCGCTCGACCTGCTGGCCGACCCGGATGATCCGCGCGACCTGTTTGGCATGCTGCAACGCGCGGGTTGAGTGTTTGGGGCCGCCGTTCTTCCGCGGCGGCCTCTACCCTTTCGTCACGTCATGGGCATAGAGCCAATCGAAGGCCCGCAGCATCGCGCCGGGCGCCAGCGTTGAGGCGATGCGCAGCCCGGTATGGGCCGCAAAGCGTATCGGACCTGAGCGCAGGTGATAGCGGGTGGCGTTGCCTTCGGAGGTTTTCACGATGCGCCGCGCCCGGTCGATGCGCGCGGCCTGATAGGCGGTGAGCGCCGCGTCGCGCGGATGGCGGGTCAGGCAATCGGCCAAGACCCATGCATCCTCCAACGCCATATTGGCGCCCTGCGCCAGAAAGGGCAGTGTCGGATGGGCCGCGTCGCCCAAAAGCGCGACGCCCTCTGCCTGCCAATTGGCGGCAACGGGGTGATGGTGCAGCCCCCAGAGGGTGACCTCCTCTACCGCCTCCAACATCTGCGCGGCCTCACCGCCGAAACCGGCAAAGGCGCGGCGCAGGTTGGCAGGATCGTCGCTGTGGTGCCAGCCTTCGGCGGCCCAATCGTCACGCTCTTCCACGGCGACGAGGTTGACCATGCGCCCCTCGCGCAGCGGATAGCTGACCAGATGTTTCCCCGGCCCCATGGTGACCCGCGCCTCGGGCGGATGATTGACCACGTTGGGAATAAGCGCCCGCCACGCGACCTGCCCCGAGAAACGGGCCTGATCCGCCCCGTTCAACTGCACCCGCCCGACCGAGTGGATGCCATCGGCGGCCACCACCAGTTCCGCCCGCCGCCGCCCGCCGCGGGCCATCTGCACCTGTGGCAGCGCGCCGGGATGGATGGAGGCGACCTGCGCATCGGTCTCAAAGCTGACGTTGGCGCGCTGCGCGGCCTCGCGCAGCAGATCGACCAAATCGGCACGGTGGAGGAAATAATAACGCTGATCCTCCGGCAGGCGGGTCAGGTCCAGCCGGGCCACTTGGCCGCCTTTGGCATAATCGCAAAGCCGTACCGCCTGCCCGCGCACCGCACCGCGCGCCGCCAACCCGCGCTCAAGCCCCAGCCCGCGCAGCACGGCAAGGCCATTGGGGCTGATCTGCAACCCGGCACCGATCTCGGAAAAGCGCGCGGCCTGTTCGAGCAGGGTCACGGCCACGCCACGCCGCGCCAGCGCTGTGGCCAGCGCCAGCCCGCCGATCCCGCCGCCCACGACAATCGCATTGGAAGGTTTCATTCGCGCCCCAACCACAAACGCCGAAGCATTTGCCCCGGCGTGTGGTGTTTCAGGTAATGTCAGTCGTCGCGGTGGACTTTCTCGCGCCGCTCGTGACGCTCTTGCGCCTCAAGGGTCATAGTGGCGATGGGCCGCGCGTCCAGCCGTTTGAGCGAGATCGGATCGCCGGTGACCATGCAGTAACCGAACTCTCCCTCGTCGATCCGCCGCAGCGCCGCGTCGATTTTGCCGACCAGTTTACGCGCCCGATCCCGGGTGCGCAGTTCCAAGGCGCGGTCGGTCTCTTCCGAGGCGCGGTCGGTCACATCCGGGATGTTCCGGGTGCCGTCTTGCAGTGTTTCGATGGTGTCGCGGCTGCCTGCCAAAAGTTCCGCTTTCCAGTTGATCAGCTTGCGCCGAAAGTACTCAAGCTGACGGTCATTCATGAATGGCTCGTCCTCGGCCGGACGATAGTCGTCCGGCAGGAAGATTTCCTGCTTCATTTGTTTTTCCCCGGCGTTTTTCAACTCAGACATTAAAAAGGCCTGTCTCCCGACATCGTCCCCTGCCGCAGCGTCTATCTGAGCGGGTAACAATTGTCACTACACAATCCCTTTGATTTTTGGTTAAAGGCCAAGGATCAAGCGCCCGTCACACGAGGTTGAAAACAAGATGAAATTCCAAGGCACCAAAGACTACGTCGCCACCGAGGACCTGAAAATTGCCGTAAATGCGGCGGTGACGCTGGAGCGGCCATTGCTGGTGAAGGGCGAGCCCGGCACCGGCAAGACCGAGTTGGCGCGGCAGGTCAGCGACGCTTTGGGCCTGCGGATGATCGAATGGAACATCAAATCGACCACCCGCGCACAGCAGGGCCTGTACGAGTATGACGCCGTGAACCGTCTGCGCGACAGCCAGTTGGGCGACGAGCGCGTGCATGACGTGAAGAACTACATCCGCAAGGGCAAGCTTTGGCAGGCATTCGAGGCGGACGAGAAGGTCGTGCTCTTGATCGACGAGATCGACAAGGCCGATATCGAGTTTCCCAACGACCTGTTGCAGGAACTCGATAAGATGGAATTCTTCGTCTATGAGACGGGCGAGACGATCCGCGCGCGTCAGCGCCCCATCGTCATCATCACCTCGAACAACGAAAAGGAACTGCCCGACGCCTTCCTGCGCCGCTGTTTCTTCCACTACATCCAATTCCCCGACATGGAGACGCTGAAACAGATCGTCGAAGTGCACCATCCGGGCATCAAGCAACAGCTTCTGACCACCGCGCTGACGCAGTTCTACGAGATCCGCGAACAGCAGGGGCTGAAAAAGAAACCCTCGACCTCCGAAGTGCTGGACTGGCTGAAGCTTTTGCTGGCCGAGGATATGGACGCCGAAGATCTTGCCAAGGACGGCCCCAACGCCCTGCCCAAGCTGCACGGCGCGCTGCTGAAGAACGAACAAGACGTGCATCTGTTCGAGCGGCTGGCCTTCATGGCGCGTCGCCAGCGGTAGGGCGGCAACACAAATGCGACTTTACGTCAAAAGCGGGTATTTTCCTCGCTTTTGATTTTTCGCCTGCCTAGGCTGAGGTCAATCACGGGCGCAAAGACCCGGGTTCAAACGACCGATGGGGCAGGCAGATGCAAGGACAATCAACAACCGCGCCACGCGCATATTGGGATAGACCAGCCCACGCAGGGAAGCAGAGAGGCCCCCGCGCATGAGGCCCCGGCGCATGAGGCGCAGCGTGAAGGCGCGGCTGATCCTGCCGCTGATGCTGCTGCTGAACGCCTGCGTGCCCGCCTCGCATTCCGAGGTGGCAACCCGTGCGGTCATCGCCGACAGCACCCTGCCCCCGATGAAGCAGTTCACCCAAGCCCGCCCCGCTCAGCCGCATGTGTCGAATGCCGCGCTGGCGGAGGATTTCCTCGACCTGTCCTTCCGGATGGAAAGTGGCCGCGCCCTGCCCGTTCTGACCCGTTTCGAGGGGCCGATCACCCTGCGCGTTCTGGGCCAACCGCCTGCCACACTGGGGCCGGACCTTGCGCGTCTGCTGGCCCGTCTGCGCCGCGAGGCCGGGATCGAACTGCGTGAGGTCACGGGCGGAGAGGCCAGCATCACCATTCAAGCGGTGCAGCGCGCCCAAATCCGGCGGCTCTTGCCGCAGGCGGCCTGTTTCGTGGTGCCAAACGTCAGCACGCTTGAGGAATACCGCCGCGCACGCCGCTCGCCCGCCACCGATTGGACCCGCCTGACCGAGCGGCGCAAGCTAGCGATCTTCCTGCCCAATGATGTGAGCCCGCAAGAAAGCCGCGACTGCCTGCATGAGGAACTGGCCCAAGCGCTTGGGCCCCTGAACGACCTCTACCGCCTGCCGGATTCGGTCTTTAACGACGACAATGTGCATACGGTGCTGACCGGTTTCGACATGCTGGTACTGCGCATCTATTATGACCCCGCGCTGCGCTCGGGCATGAGCCGCGAAGAGGTCGCCGCCCGTCTGCCGGGCATTCTGGCGCGGGTGAACCCCGCAGGCGGCACCGTCGCCCCCCGCCCCGCCCGCGCCACGCCGCAGGTCTGGAGCCGTGCGATCCAGACCGCGCTTGGCCGCGACGTGGGCCGCAACGCCCGGTTGAAGGCCGCCCGTGACGCGCTGCGCATTGCCGAGACGCAGGGCTGGCAGGACAACCGCCACGCCTTTTCGCATTACGCCATGGGCCGCGTCACGCAAATGACCGACCCGGCCGCGGCACAAGCGCATTATCATACCGCTGACGCCCTCTATGCCCGCACCCCCGGCACCACGCTGCACCGCGCCTATGTTGCCACCCAGCGGGCGGGCTATGCGGTGACCATCGGCGACGGCGCGGGCGCGCTGGCCCTGATCGAGCCGCATCTGCCCGTGGCAAAAGCCAGCGAAAACGCCGCCCTTCTGGCCACGCTCATGCTGCTTAGGGCCGAAGCGCTTGAGATCGAAGGCCGCGGCATTGAGGCGCGCCGCGTCAGGCTGGACAGCATCGGCTGGGCGCGATACGGCTTTGGCCCTGACTGGGCCGTGCGGGCCAAGCTGCGCGAGATCGCAAGCCTGAACCCGCGCAATGGATAGGCCCGCGAAACAAACGGGCAATAGGTTATGATAGCACTCGGATTGGCATTGATCGGCGCGATTATCGGCGGGCTGACCGCGCGCAAACGCGGCGGCAACCGCAAGGACATCGCGCAATATGCCGCGGGCTATGGCATGGCCTTTCTCATCGTCGGCATGATCGCCACGGTTCTGCTGGACCGCGCATTGAGCGTCTGATGTTTCTGCCCTTCTTCGATCAGCTGCGCCGCCACAATGTCCCGGTCTCCTTGCGGGAGTTTCTGGCCTTTCTCGAAGGTATGAACGCGGGGCTTGCGACCTATGACGTGGAGGCGTTTTACTATCTCGCCCGCGTGTCGATGGTCAAAGATGAGCGCAACATCGACAAGTTCGACCGCGCCTTCGCCGCCGCCTTCAAAGGGTTGGAGAAGATCAGCCTCGACGATGTGCTCGACGCCGTGGACCTGCCCGAAGACTGGCTGCGCAAGATGGCCGAAAAGCACCTCACGCCCGAGGAAAAGGCCGAGATCGAAGCCATGGGCGGTTTCGACAAGCTGATGGAGACGCTGAAAAAGCGGCTTGAGGAACAGAAAGGCCGGCATCAGGGCGGCTCCAAATGGGTCGGCACGGCGGGCACATCGCCCTTCGGCGCCTATGGCTACAACCCCGAAGGCGTGCGCATTGGCCAAAAGGAAAGCCGCCACCAACGCGCGGTCAAGGTCTGGGACAAGCGCGAGTTTCGCAACCTCGACGACAATGTCGAGATCGGCACACGCAACATCAAACTGGCGCTGAAACGCCTGCGCCGTTGGGCGCGCGATGGCGCGGCGGAAGAGTTTGACCTGAACGGCACGATCCGCGCCACGGCGGAACACGGCTATCTCGACGTCAAGACCCGGCCCGAGCGGCGCAATGCGGTGAAAGTGCTGCTGTTTCTCGACATCGGAGGCTCGATGGACCCGCATGTAAAGGTGGTCGAAGAACTCTTCAGCGCCGCGAAGGGCGAGTTCAAACATCTCGAACATTTCTACTTCCACAACTGCCTCTACGAAGGCGTGTGGCGCGACAACCGCCGCCGCTGGGACGCGCAGATCCCCACCCATGAGGTGCTGCGCAGCTATGGGTCTGACTACAAATGCATTTTCGTGGGCGATGCCTCTATGTCACCCTATGAGATCGCCTATCCGGGCGGCGCGAATGAACATTGGAACGCCGAGGCCGGAGCCACATGGCTGGCGCGTGCGCGCGACCAATGGCCAAACCACCTGTGGATCAACCCCGTCCCCGAACGGCAGTGGGGCTACACCCAATCCATCGCGATGATCCAAGAGATTTTCGGCCCCGAGGCCATGGTGCCCATGACGCTCGAAGGGTTGAGCCGGGGCATCAAGACCATGACGCGCTAACCCCTTCCTTGACAGCCTGCCGCGCCGCGCCACCTCAGGGGACGAAGGCAAGCAATGTGGAAGGAAATAGAATGTCCCCGATCATCAAATCCGGCAGCGCGAAATGGGAAGGCTCGCTTAAAGAGGGCAATGGCCATGTCTCGACCGAAAGCGGCGTGCTGTCCGACCAGCCCTATGGCTTCAACACCCGTTTCGAGGGCAAGCAAGGCACCAACCCCGAAGAGTTGATCGGTGCGGCCCATGCCTCTTGCTTTTCCATGGCCCTGTCGATGATCCTTGGCCAAAGCGACCTGACGCCTGACAGCATCGAGACCAAGGCCGAGGTGCATCTCGAAGAGAAAGACGGCGGCTTTCATGTGCCGAAAGTGCATCTGACGGTCGAGGCCAGCATCCCCGGCGCGTCGCAGGAAGATTTCGATGAGGCGGCCAAAACCGCCAAGGAGAACTGCCCGATCTCCAAACTGCTGACGGCTGAGATCACGATGGACGCGAAACTCGTCTGATCGCCAAGAATACGACCGGGGCGCAGGCCATGGCCGCTTGCCCCCGGTCCCCCCGCTCCCCATATTGGGCGCATGATCCGCGTTATCCCCATCCTCCTCGCCATCCTCTATGCGCTGGCGATGTACCGTTTTTCGGCTTGGCGCACGGCGCGGGAGTTGGATGCGAAATCGACGCCGCTGGTCGATCCGAAGTTGAACGAGATCAGCAACCGCATGGCCCGCGCGCTCGACCTGCCGCGCATCAAGGTGCATCTCTATGAGATCGAACCCGTCAACGGGCTAGCGGCCCCCGATGGGCGGATTTTCATTACCCGCGGCTTCTATAACAAATTCCGCCAAGGTGCTGTAACGGCTGAAGAATTGGCAAGCGTCATCGCCCATGAATTGGGCCATGTCGCGCTTGGCCATTCGCGTCGCCGGATGATTGATTTCTCGGGCCAGAACGCCCTGCGCACTGCCCTTGCGATGGTGCTGGGGCGGCTCATTCCCGGCATCGGCGTCTGGATCGCCAGCGGGCTGACCAGCCTGCTTGCCGCGCGGCTGTCGCGTAACGATGAATATGAGGCCGACGCCTATGCCGCCGCGCTGCTCACCAAAGCCGGGATCGGCATTGGCCCGCAAATCTCCCTGTTTGAAAAGCTCGACGCGCTCAGCCAATCCGGCGGCAACCGTCCGCCTGCGTGGTTGCTGAGCCATCCAAAGACGGAAGAGCGGATCGACAAGCTGCGCCAGATGCAGTTGCGGTGGGACGGCTGATCTAGCCCAAAGCCTTTGCCAGCCGGGGCAGCCGCGCCTTTTTCAACAGCGCGCGCATTTCCCATGGCGCCCCCGAAAGCCGCCGCGCCTCTTGCAGAACGGCTTCGGCCACGGGGGCGACCATCTCCGGCGTCGCCTGCCAGATGCCGTGTAGGTAGCTGTCGGGATCGGCCCGGCTCAGCCCCTCTTCGGCGAGGATTTGGCGCGGGAAGTCCTTGGCGTTCAGCGTCAGGATCATATCGGCGCTGCTGGCCACGGCGACGGCCAACACATGGATGTCATTCTCATCCGGCAGCCAAAGCCGCGCTTGCAGACCGGGGGAAGCCTCGCGTTCGGCCCCGGGCCAGTTGCCGCGCAGCAGCGCGATCTCGGCCCGTGCCTGCGCTTCGCCCTCGGGGCCAAGCTTGACCGCCGCTCGGGCCCATTCCTCTAAGATACGCGCCGACCAAATCGGCTCGAACGCGCCCCCTGCGGCCACGCCGAGCACCATTTCGCGCATCACCGTGGGGTAAAGCACGCAGGTGTCGATCAGCACGCGGGGGCGCGCTTTCATCACAGGCGGAAGAACAGCGATTTGAGGTAGCCGCTTTCCGCAAGCTGGGGCAGTTGCGGGTGGTCCGCCCCGGCGAAACCGGTGTGCAGCAGCATGGCGCGGCGTCCGGCCCGACCGATGCCGCGGACGGAGGCGGTGCGGAATTGGTTCAGATCAGCGGCATGGGAGCAAGAGCAGAGCCCCAGAATGCCATTCTCTGCCACCAGCTGCGCAGAGAGCCGCGCGACGCGTTCATAGGCACGAAGCCCTGCGTCGACCGCTTGGCGCGAGGGGGCAAAGGCGGGCGGGTCGCAGATCACCACGTCGAAAGTCTCGCCCTCGTCCCGCAGGGCGGTGAGCACATCGAAAGCATCGCCTTGGCGGGTGGCGAAACGGTCTTGCATGTTCATCGCGGCGGCCCCGGCCTCGGCCAGTTCCAGCGCGGGGGCGGAACCGTCGACGGCGAACGCAGAGGACGCGCCATTCGCAAGTGCTGCGAGGGAGAAGCCGCCAACGTGGGAGAAGACATCCAACACCCGCGCGCCATTCCGCGCGAGGTTGGCGGCAAAGGCGTGGTTGGGTCGTTGGTCATAGAACAGACCGGTTTTCTGCCCGCCGGTAAGGTCGGCCATATAAGTCGCGCCATTCATCGGCACGGGCAGCGGGCCTTCGGGCGTATCGCCCGCAAGCGTGGCCGAGGCATCGTCGAGCCCTTCAAGCTTGCGGGTCCGGCCAGAGGCGTTTTTCAGCACATTGGTCACACCGGTCACCGATTGCAGCGCGGCGACGAGCGGCTCAAGCAGCGCATCGGCCCAAGCGGCGTTGGGCTGGATCACGCAGGTATCGCCAAAACGGTCGATAATGACACCCGGCAGGCCGTCGGCTTCGGCGTGGATCAGGCGGTAATAGGGCTGATCGTAGAGTTGGCTGCGCAGGGCTAGTGCACGATTGAGGCGGGCCTCGAACCATGCTTGATCAACCTGCACCTCGGCATCTTGGTCGATCATCCGGGCGATGATCTTGGAATTCGGATTGACCGCGACCAGCCCCATGGGCTTGCGCTCGGCATCCTCCAACAGCGCCAGCGTGCCGGGGGCAAGGCCCCGCGTGCGGCGGTCGGTGACCAATTCATTGGCATAGACCCAAGGAAAGCCGTGGCGGATGGCGCGGGCGTTGGCCTTGGGCAATAGGCGCACCACGGGACGTGTGGCAGGCTGCGGGGCGGAGGGGGTTTGGGGCGTTGTCATAGCGCCCCTCGTACTGCGTTCGCGCGGCTGGGGAAAGAGGTTTCGCAAGCCCCGATCGGCGGTCAGTTGCGCGCCCTGCCCCGCCAGCCGCCCCGACGGCGCGGGGTGGTCAGCGTCGTCTGCCCCTCGCGCAGCACTTGGGTCATCGGGTGATCTGCGGCGGCGCGGTGCCGTTCCAGCAATCGGCTGATGGCGGCGGCGCTGTCGTGTCCGTCGGGCAGGCTCAGGGCCCAATCAAGGAAGATGCTGCGGCATTCGGCGGGGCCGATCCCCTCCATCCGGTAGGATTCGCGGATCAGGCCCTTTGGGTCATCGGGATCGCTCATGCTTCCTCCTGCCCCGCCGCTGGCAGCGCTGCGTCGATGATCTCGGCAGCCGTCGCGTAATCCTCCTGCATCTTGCGCTCCAACGCCGAGAGGTCGTCACATTCCAGCACCCGGCAGAGGAAACTCGCCCCCGCCTGCCCCATGGCCCCAGCGTCGATAGGATTGGCCGAGAGCAGCCGCGCGGCGCAGTTCAGGGTCCAAGCGTCGGTATAGGCCGAAGAAAGCGCGACCTCTCCTTCGGCATCGATCACGCCTTCACTTTGCGCAGCTGCAAGCCCCGCGTCGATCTCACGCGCGCCGGTGCCCCCGATGAGCGCGCCGGCTTGTGCGAAGAGTTCGATGTCTTGCAAACGGCCCGCGCCGGTCTTGGCGTCGAGCGGCCCGCTGGGGCTTCGGGCGGCGGCAATGCGGCGGCGCATCTTGGCGACCTCGCTCAGCACCTTGTCGCGCGGGGCGGCACGGCCAAGGATATCTTTGCAGAGCGCTTCGACATCACGGCCCAGATCCTCGGCCCCCGCGATCACCCGCGCGCGGGTGAGGGCCAGATGCTCCCACACCCACGCCTGCTCTTTCTGATAGCTTTCAAAACTGGCGAGACTGGTCGCCACCGGTCCCTGATTTCCCGAAGGGCGCAGGCGCATGTCGATGTCATAAAGCTTGCCTTGGGCCATCGGCGCGGTCATCGCGGTGATCATCGCTTGGGTCAGCCGCGCGTAATAGCTGCGTGTGGCAAGCGGTTTGGGGCCATCGGAACTGTCCACCCCATCGGCATCATAGATCACCAGCATATCAAGGTCAGAGGTCGGCGTGAGCCGCCCGGCCCCGAGCGATCCCATGCCGAGGATCACCGCCCCGCGTCCCGGGGGCGGGCCATGGCGTGTTGCGAATTGATCGACGACCACAGGCCAAAGCGCTTGCAAGACGGCCTGAGCCAGTTCGGCATATTGCCGTCCGGCTGTGGCCGCGTCGATCAACCCGCGTAGCAGATGCACGCCGATCCGAAAATGCCATTCGCGCGCCCAACGGCGGGTGCCATCAAGGCGCAACTCATAATCCGCCTCCGCCGCGAGATGTTCCTGCAACATCTCCGTCAGCTTGGCCTGCCCCGGCCAGTCCGAGAAGAAATCCCCGCCGATCACCGCATCGAAGACGCCGGAGTTGCGCGACAGATGCGTGGCCAGTGCGGGCGAGGTGGCGACGATATCCACCAAGAGATCGCCCAGTTGCGGATTGGCCCGCAAAAGCGAGAAGAGCTGCACCCCGGCAGGCAATCCCGCGAGAAAACCGTCAAAGGCCAAAAGCCCCTCATCCGGCTTGGCCGATTGCGCCAGACGGTCCAGCAGAAGCGGTTTGAGCCGCCCGAAGATATCCGCACCCCGCTCCGAGCGCAGCGCGGGGTAGCTGGGCCAACGGTCCAGCACCGAAGTGTCGAATTGATGCGCAGGGCGCGCGGCTTCCGGCTCTTCCCTCGTGGCGGCGAAAAAGCTTTCGATCAGGTCGTGCACAGCTTGAAGTCGCGCATGAAGATCAGCCTGCAAGTCTTTGACATCCATATCCATCATGGCGGCCAGCCGGTCGAAATCGGCATCATTGCGCGGCAGCGTGTGGGTCTGGGCGTCTTGCACCATCTGCAACCGGTGTTCGACCGTGCGGTGCGCGCGGTAGTGATCGCCAAGCGTCGCGGCCACCTCCTCGGGCACCCAGCCCTTGTCGGCCAGCACGCGCAATCCCGCCAGCGTGCCACGGGGCCGCAGCTCCGCATCGCGGCCCCCGGCGATGAGCTGCCGGGTCTGGGTGAAAAACTCGATCTCGCGGATGCCGCCCCGGCCCAGTTTCATGTCATGGCCCGGCAGGGTGATTGGGCCGCCCAAGCCCTTGTGCTCACGGATCGCCAGCCGCATGTCATGCGCGTCTTGGATCGCGGCGAAATCCAAGTGGCGGCGCCAGACGAAAGGGCGCAGGGATTGCAAAAACGCCTCGCCTGCCGCGATGTCGCCCACTGCGGGGCGGGCCTTGATATAGGCCGCGCGCTCCCATGTGCGGCCAAGGCTTTCGTAGTAGCGCTCCGCCGCCTCCATCGCGATGCAGACGGGGGTGACCGCCGGGTCGGGGCGCAGACGCAGGTCCGTGCGGAAGACATAGCCTTGGGCGGTGTTCTCGCTCAGCGTGGCAGACATGGCGCGCGTGGCTTTGACGAAGACGCTGCGGGCGGCGTGGAAATCATCAGGCGCAAAACGGCTTTCGTCGAAAAGGCAGATGAGGTCGATGTCGGAGGAATAGTTCAGCTCCCCCGCGCCCATCTTGCCCATGGCAAAGACGACCATGCCGGCGCAATCGGAAAAATCGTCCATCGTCATGCCCGGCAGCTTGCCGCGTTTGATCTGTGCCGCGAGCCCCACGCGCAGGGCCGCGCCGCAGGCGGCATCGGCATATTCCGTCAGCGCCCCGGTCACCTCTTCCAGCGACCATGCCCCACCCAGATCGGCCAGCGCGGTCAGCAGCGCCATACGCCGCTTGCCCTGCCGCAGCCCATCGGCAAGCCGGTCGGGGGCCAGTTCCGCCGCTGCCGCGCAATTCTCGGCCAGAGCGGCTTCGGGGTTTGCCACCGCCGCGCTCAGCCAGCCCGCCTCTTTCTCCAGAAGCGCCATCAGATAGGGCGCGGTAGAGGCCGCAGCCGAGATCATTTCGCGCAACTCTGGCGCAAGATCGGGCATTAGCGCCGCCGCATCCTGCGCGCGTTCGCGGTGATAGACACGGGGGGAACGGGTGATCCGGGCGGCGAGAGATGGGTCTGTCATGGGGCCAGCTTTGCGGGCTGATCCAAGCGGCGTCAATGGGGGTTGCGGCAGGGCACTGGCTTGCTACGACTTTGGCGCGCGCCCTGAGGGGGCGCGATGCGAAAAGGGGCAGGAAATGAGCAAGAGTTTGAAACGGGTCCGCGCCACGCTGGAGGCCGCGAGGGTGACGCCGGAAATCCGCGAGACGGCTTTGGCGCGGACGGCGGTGGATGCGGCCACGGCGCTTGATTGCGCGGTTGACCAGATCGCGAAATCAATCGTTCTGCGCGGCGAAGACAGCGGGGCGGCGCTGCTCTTCATCACCGCGGGCGCACAGCAGGTCGATCTGGAGCGTGCCGCGGCATTGGCCGGGGAGCCTTTGGGCAAGGCCGATGCCGCGCTGATCCGGGCGCAGACCGGCTTTGCCATCGGCGGCGTCGCGCCTTTGGGGCATATCACGCCGCCGCGCGCTTGGTTTGACCGCAATCTGCTGCAATTCCCGCTGGTCTGGGCCGCTGCGGGCACGCCCCATCACGTTTTCTGTCTTGAACCCCAGAAGATGGCGCAGCTTTCCGGTGCGCAAGTCGCTGATTTCACTGTCGCTTCCTAAATAATGTAAAAAACATTCACATAGCCCCTTGCGAAACGGGTTCGGCGTTCCGATCTATTCAATGTGAAAGACATTCACATTATCCGAAACGCCCGGGCCGGCGACAGGCCCGTCACGACCGAAAGGCTCAACAATGACGACAGTGACCACCGACCCGACCTATTCCCCCCGCAGCAGCTGGCTGGCCCGGACCGAAGCCTGGATGGACGCGCGTGGCAAAGGCGCATGGATCGCCGCCATGGTGCTCGGCTTCATCTTCTTCTGGCCCCTCGGCCTCGCCCTTCTTGCCTATATGACTTGGAGCAAACGCATGTTCTCTTCGAAATCCTGCAGCCGCAAATCCAGCCGCGCGATGATGTCGCGCAGCACCGGCAACCGCGCCTTCGACGCCTATAAGGCCGACACCCTGCGCCGTTTGGAGGAAGAGCAGGACAACTTCGAAGCCTTCCTTGAGCGTCTGCGCGAAGCCAAGGACAAGGCCGAGTTCGACCAGTTCATGGACGAGCGTGCCAAGCGGGACGAAACGGCTACAAACGCCTGATCGCACCCCGACCCCCGCCTCCCGGCATCCGGCCCGGGGGGCCTTTCGCAGGACAAGACATGACCCAGACCCCAGACCCCGACCTACACCCGCAATTCTATGACGGCATCGCTGGCAAGCGGCTGCTGGCTTGGGTCATCGATGTGACCCTTGTCCTGCTCTTTTGCGTGCTGATCCTGCCCTTCACGGCCTTTACGGGGCTGTTCTTTTTCCCCTTTCTGACGCTGGTGGTGGGCTTTGCCTACCGGGTGGCCACGCTGAGCGGCGGCTCGGCCACATGGGGGATGCGCCTGATGGCGATGGAGCTGCGCGACCACCGCGACCGACCCTTCGATTTCATGACCGCGCTTTTGCATACCATCGGCTATTCGCTGTCGATGACGGTCACGATCATTCAGGTCGTCTCGGCCGTGTTGATCTGCACCACCGCCCGCCGTCAGAGCCTCACGGACATGGCGCTTGGCACCGTGCCGGTGAACCGGCGGCTCAGCCGCTAGGGCATCACGCAAATTTGCCCTTGGCGGCGCGGGGGGTGGTTGATAGCATCCCCCGATAAATGCTGGAAGCCCATGCGACATACACTGCCTTTGACACCGCAATTCTATGTCACAGCGCCGCAACCCTGCCCCTATCTGGAGGGCCGGATGGAGCGCAAGCTGTTCACCGCCCTTCAGGGCGATAATGCCGCACGCCTGAATGACAGCCTGTCAAGCCAAGGCTTCCGCCGCTCGCAAAACGTCCTGTACCGCCCGTCCTGCGCCGATTGCGCCGCTTGTCTTTCCGCGCGGATTGACGTGGCCGCCTTTCGCCCCAGCAAAAGTCAGCGCCGCATCCTGAAGCGCAACGCAGGGCTTGAGCGCCGCGCGACATCGCCTTGGGCCACGGAAGAGCAATATGACCTTTTCCGCAGCTACCTCGACAGTCGCCATGCGGATGGGGGCATGGCGGATATGGATGTGTTCGAATTCGCTGCCATGATTGAGGAAACGCCGATCCGCAGCCGGGTGATCGAGTATACCGACCCCGAGGCCGACAATGCCCTCGTCGGTGTCTGCCTGACCGATGTGCTGAGCGACGGGGTGAGCATGGTCTATTCCTTCTACACCCCCGACCGGCCCCGCAACGGACTGGGCAATTACATTATCCTCGACCATATCGAAATCGCCCGCGCGGCGGGGCTGCCTTATGTCTATCTTGGCTATTGGGTGCCCGGCAGCCAGAAGATGGGATATAAGGCCAAATTCTCAGGGCTTGAGGTCTATATGGGGGGCCAGTGGCAAAAGATGCGTGATCCTGAGGGTTTCGTGCCCGACCGGCATCCGCTCAGCAACGATCCCATCGCCGAACAGGTGGCCAATATCACCCTGCCGGATGTCAGCCCGCGCTGAGGAAGCCTATTGATTTTGGCACTATTACCGGGCGGCCCCTTGGGCTGCCCGTTTTGTTTTGTGTGATACCGCGCCGGAAATGCAGGAAAGTACGCTATGCCGATCAAATCTTTCCGAAAATAACGCATATAAGGCGTGCTGCGAAATAAACCTACAAATAATCCCGCCGGACGCACAAGATTTTCGCCATTTCGCTGTTGACGCCCCTCTTTCCCCCTCCTAATCTCACGCCACGCTTAGAGGACCCTTAAGATGACCGACCTAGTCATTATTGTAAGACACACGCGCATGGGCCGGTAACGGTAGACCATAATCCTTCCCATGCGCCCCCGTCAGACCGGGGGTTTTTTTATGCCAATCGCAATAACCTGCCTTACGGAGCACCCAAGATGAAACGCCAGATGACCGGAGCGAAAATGATCGTCCAAGCCCTGATTGACCAGGGTGTGGACACCGTCTTTGGATATCCCGGTGGCGCGGTGCTACCGATCTATGACGAGGTCTTTCAGCAGAATTCGATCAAACACGTTCTGGTGCGCCATGAGCAAGGGGCGGTGCACGCCGCCGAAGG
Organism: Sulfitobacter sp. 1A12056; assembly: GCF_043558125.1. Taxonomy (NCBI): domain Bacteria; kingdom Pseudomonadati; phylum Pseudomonadota; class Alphaproteobacteria; order Rhodobacterales; family Roseobacteraceae; genus Sulfitobacter; species Sulfitobacter sp. 1A12056. The sequence continues at coordinate 842,924 of NZ_JBIFFY010000001.1, forward strand.
CTATGCCCGCTCCACCGGGAAGCCGGGTGTTGTGCTGGTCACCTCCGGCCCCGGTGCCACGAATGCGGTCACGGGCCTCACGGATGCGCTGCTCGATTCCATTCCGCTTGTGGTGCTGACCGGTCAGGTGCCTACTTTCATGATCGGCTCGGACGCCTTTCAAGAGGCCGACACCGTGGGCATCACCCGCCCCTGCACCAAGCACAACTGGCTGGTGAAAGAGACCGACACCCTTGGCGCCACTCTGCACGAGGCCTTCCATGTCGCCACACATGGCCGCCCTGGCCCGGTGCTGATCGACATCCCCAAGGACGTGCAATTCGCCACTGGCCACTACGAGTCCCCCAAACCCTCGACCTCGCGCTATCAGCCGCAGGTTAAGGGCGACATGGCCGAGATCACCGAACTGGTCGCGGCTATGGAGACGGCGAAGCGGCCGATCTTCTACACCGGTGGCGGGGTCATCAACTCCGGCCCGGCGGCGAGCCAGTTGCTGCGCGAATTGGTTGATGCCACCGGCTTTCCCATCACCTCGACCCTGATGGGCCTCGGCGCCTACCCGGCGTCGGGTGAGAAATGGCTTGGGATGCTCGGGATGCACGGGCTTTACGAGGCCAATATGGCGATGCATGACTGCGATCTGATGATCAACATCGGCGCGCGGTTCGACGACCGGATCACCGGTGTCATCGACAGTTTCAGCCCGAAATCCACCAAGGCGCATATCGACATCGACCCCTCGTCGATCAACAAGGTGATCCGCATCGACATTCCGATCGTCGGCGATGTGGCCCATGTGCTCGAAGATCTGCTGAAGGTCTGGAAATCGCGCGGCCGCAAAACCAATAGCGAGGCGGTGGCGAAATGGTGGCAACAGATCGAAGAATGGCGCAGCATCGATTGCCTCAAGTTCAACCAATCCGGCAAGGTGATCAAACCTCAGCACGCGCTGGCGCGGCTTGAAGCGCTGACCAAAGATCACGACCGTTATATCACCACCGAAGTGGGCCAACACCAGATGTGGGCCGCGCAATACCTCGGCTTTGAGGAGCCGAACCACTGGATGACCTCGGGCGGCCTTGGCACCATGGGCTACGGTTTCCCCGCCTCCATCGGCGTGCAGATGGCCCACCCCGAGGCACTGGTGATCAATGTGGCGGGTGAAGCTTCGTGGCTGATGAACATGCAGGAAATGGGCACGGCGATGCAATTTGGCCTGCCGGTGAAACAGTTCATCCTCAACAACGAGCGGCTCGGCATGGTGCGCCAGTGGCAGGAACTGCTGCATGGTGAGCGCTATTCGCAAAGCTGGTCCGAAGCCCTGCCCGATTTCGTCAAACTGGCCGAAGCCTTTGGCGCCAAGGGGATCATCTGCTCGGACCCCGATGACCTTGATGATGCGATCATGGAGATGATCAACCACGACGGGCCGGTGATCTTTGACTGTCTGGTCGAGAAGCATGAAAACTGCTTCCCCATGATCCCAAGCGGTAAGGCGCATAACGAAATGCTGTTGCCGGGCGATCATGAGACCCAAGGCGTGATCGACGCAAAAGGCTCGGTGCTGGTGTAACCCGTTTTCTTTAAAAGAAAACGTCCCGGTAATTTTTCAAATTTCCGACGAAGATGAAGAAGGACGAAGACATGGCTGCCCTAAAAATCAAAAAAGGTGCGACCTCGCATTCCGCCTATAACCTACGGCCCAACTTCTCGGATGTGGTTGAAAAACACACGCTGGCCGTGCTGGTCGAGAACGAGCCCGGCGCGCTGGCGCGGGTGATCGGCCTGTTCTCGGGCCGGGGGTATAACATCGACAGTCTGACCGTGGCCGAGGTGGACCACACCGGGCATCTGTCGCGCATCACCATCGTCACCAGCGGCACGCCGCAGGTGATCGAGCAGATCAAGGCGCAGGTCGGTCGCATCGTGCCGGTGCATGAGGTGCATGACCTCACCGTCGAAGGGCCGAGCGTGGAGCGGGAACTGGCGATTTTCAAAGTCGTCGGCAAGGGCGAACATCGGGTCGAAGCGCTGCGGCTGGCGGATATCTTCCGCGCCAATGTGGTCGACAGCACGCTCGAAAGCTTTGTGTTCGAGATCACTGGCGCGCCCGACAAGATCGACGCTTTCGCCGAGTTGATGCGCCCGTTGGGGTTGGCCGATGTCGCCCGCACGGGCGTGGCCGCGCTCGCCCGTGGTGTCTGACAAGCGGGGCGTTTAGGCTTTCAGTTGGGCCGCGCGGAATTGGCGCGGTCCGGGCTTGGCGGTAAAGGGGATGATCTGGGCGCCTCGCTGGCGCTTTCCCTCTGCCTCCGGCTCTGCCGCCACGGGGTTATCTTGCCGCAGCGCCTCGGGCAGATGCGAAGCCGCTTTCTCCTGCACCAGCCGGGGGTTGTCCGCGATACGCAGCTTGCGATGTACTGAGACGTCGAACTGCACCATATCGCCCGTGTCAAACCCCGCCCCCTGCCCGACACGGATCGCCGGCTCTTCGTAATAGGCAAGATCGCCTTGATCTTCGCACCAGAAAACCGCTTTTCCGGCGCTATTATCGCTCCACAGAACTACACCGATCATAGTTAACCCCGCTTTCGATGTTTGTTCTCCATTCTGCGACAATCGAAAGGGGTGCAACATAGATTAAAATGCAACGTCCGCTTGCATTTTGTGTCGGTTCCAGTAGGGTCAGCTACAAATCAGCGTCAGCTTTGACGCGCCTTCGCGTCAGTCTGTTAACCATCTGGCCATAACGGCTTTTATTCTAAGGCCGCGACGCAAATCAGAACGAGGCTGCATGTCCGCTCCCAACCGCTCCCCCTCTGAACTTCGTAGCATGTTCGGCGCCAATCTGCGCCAGTTGGCAGCGGATTACCCCTCGATCTCTGACCTTGCCCGGCAGCTTGGCATCAATCGCACGCAATTCAACCGCTACCTCTCGGGCGAAAGCTTCCCCCGGCCCGATGTACTGGCCCGGATCTGCCGCTTTTTCGAGATCGACGCGCGGGTGCTGCTGGAGCCGGTAACCGAGATTTCCCTGAACCAAGATCCGATCAACAACAGCTTCTTGCGCGACTTTCTGGGCACCGGGGTTCAGAACGTGCCCGAGGCGGATTTCCCAAGCGGTTTTTACCGTTTCGCGCGGCGGTCTTTTCTGGATCAGGACAGATTCGTGACCGGCGTGGTTTTTATCACGCGCCATGGCAGCAGCACCTTCCTGCGCGGCTATGAGAGTGCGCCATCGCTGCGCGCACAAGAGCTGCCGACCAACCCGATGGCGCGGGAATATCGCGGCATCGTCTCACGGCAGGAGAATGGGGTTTCCATCGTCGTTTCGCGGCGTCGCACGCTGACCGGGTCGTTCAACTACCTCAACCGCGTCGCCTCTTTCGAGAATAACTTTTGGGTGGGCTACGTCACCCGCACCGCCCCCGAAAGCGCCGCGGGCACGCGGGTGACCCGGCTGACCTATGAGTATATCGGCAGAGACCCCAAAACCGTTCTGCCCGCCGCGCGGCAGGCGGGGTTCACCGACATCGACGCGCTGATGCCCTACCACCGCCGCCTGCTTCAGCCCGACGCGCCCTTTAACTGAGCCCCGCTAGAGCTGGGGCGGCTGCGCCTGCGGATAGCCCGTCGCCTCATGCCAACCTTGGGCCAATTGGAGAAGACGCGCGTCGCTGCCGCGCCTGCCGATCAGTTGCAGCCCCAAGGGCAGACCGCGCGCATCAAAACCCGCGGGGATGTTGACCACCGGCAGGCCGATCAGGCTGGCCGGGACCACCACCTGCATCCAACGGTGATAGGTGTCCAACGGCTGGCCGTCGATCTCAGTCGGGTGCACCTGTTCGACTGCAAAGGGCCAGACCTGCGCCGAGGGCAGCACCAACACATCGACTTCCTCAAAGAGAGCATCCGCCGCGCGGAACCAATCAGATCGGATGCTACTGGCACGCTGGATGTCAGAGGCCGAGAACCCCTGCCCCCGCGCGACCTCCCATTGCGCGGCCGGTTTCAGCCCCTCGCGCCGAGCGGGGTCATCATAGAGCGCCCCGAGGGAGGCCGCCACGGCAAAGGACCGCAGGGTGATCCAGCTTTCCCACATGGTCTCCGCATCAAAGGGTGCCGCCAAGGGCGTGACCGTATGGCCAAGGTCGGCCAAGCGCTTCAGTGCAGCTTCGCTATGGTCGATGATCCCCGGCGCACAGGGGAAGGCACCGCACCAGTCGCCCAGCCAGCCGATCCGCTGGGGGGTCAGCGCCGCGTCGATCTGCGGTGCTGCATCGGGGGTGGTGCGGGTCAGCGGTTCGCGCGGGTCGTGGCCTGTCATCACGTCCAGCAGGGCGGCAAGGTCGCGCGGGCTGCGCGCCATCGGCCCCAAGGTCGAAAGCTGGTGCAGAAACAGATCGCCGTCATTGCCCGAAGGCACCGTGCCCCAGCTGGGCCGCATGCCGTAAACATTGTTCCACCCCGCCGGATTGCGCAGGGAGCCCATCATGTCGGAGCCATCGGCCACGGCCACCATCCGCGCCGCCAGCGCCGCCGCCGCCCCGCCAGAGGAGCCGCCAGCCGAGCGGCCAAGGTCATAGGGGTTGCAGGTCGCCCCATGCACCGGGTTGAAGGTATGGCTGCCAAGGCCGAATTCCGGGGTGTTGGTCTTGCCGATCACAATGGCCCCGGCGGCACGCAGACGGGCCACCGCCGGGTGATCCCGTTTGGCCGGTGCCGCCCCGAACAGCGGCGAGCCCTGCGAGGTGGGCAGTCCTTCCGCATCCGCCAAATCCTTGATCGCCATGGGAATGCCGTGCAGCCAGCCCTTGCGCGGGCCCGCGTCGGCGGCCTCAGCCTCGGCCAGCAAAGCGTCGCGATCGCGGAGGGAGACGACGGCATTCACCTTGCCGTTCACCGCCTCGATCCGGTCCAAGGTCGCCTGCATCAACTCGACCGCGGAAATCTTTCGCGCGGCCAGCGCCTCGGACATTTCTGAGGCGTCCCAATTTAGCAATTCCATCATGTCCCCCTATTGGTCACTGTCATTCCAAGAAGGGGACGGCATGGGCTCAGTCGCCCTGCGCCTCGGCCCGGCTTTTGCCCGAGACCGCCAGCGCCAACGTCGCCCCCATCAACCCATCAAGATCGCCGTCGAGCACGCCTTTGGTGTCCGAGGTCTCGTAATTGGTGCGCAGGTCTTTGACCATCTGGTAGGGCTGCAGAACGTAGGAGCGGATCTGGTTGCCCCAGCCCGCGTCACCTGCGTTCTCATGCGCCTCGTTCACCAGTGCCGAGCGCTTGTCCAACTCCATTTGATAGAGCCGCGATTTCAGCGCTTTCATAGCGATGTCGCGGTTCTGGTGCTGAGACTTCTCCGAAGAGGTCACGACGATGCCCGTGGGGTGGTGGGTGATCCGCACCGCCGAGTCGGTGGTGTTTACGTGCTGACCGCCCGCGCCGGAGGACCGGTAGGTATCTATGCGGATATCGGAGGGGTTCACCTCGATCTCGATATTGTCGTCGACCACCGGGTAAACCTTCACGGAGGTGAAGGAGGTGTGCCGCTTGGCTGCCGAGTCGAAGGGCGAGATGCGCACCAGACGGTGCACGCCGCTTTCGGATTTCAGCCAGCCATAGGCGTTATGGCCTTCAATCTTATAGGTCGCGGATTTGATGCCCGCCTCGTCACCGGGGCTTTCGGCCTGAAGATCGACCTTATAGCCCTTCTTCTCGGCCCAGCGGACATACATCCGCGCCAGCATGCTGGCCCAATCGCAGCTTTCCGTGCCGCCCGCGCCTGCATTGATCTCAAGAAAAGTGTCATTGCTGTCGGCCTCACCGTTCAGCAGCGCTTCGAGTTCCTTCTGCGCGGCCTTTTCGGCCAGCGCCTTCAGCGCCGCCTCGGCGTCCGAGATGACCTCTTCGTCCTCTTCCATCTCGCCCAGTTCGATCAGTTCGAGATTGTCGGCCAACTCTTGTTTGATGCCCTCATAGGTGTCGATGGCATCGACCAGCGACTGACGCTCACGCATCAGCTTTTGCGCCGCATCGGGGTTGTCCCAAAGGTTCGGGTCTTCGACGCGGGCGTTGAATTCTTCCAGCCGGTAGGGCGCGGTCTCCACATCCAGTCGCTGGGCCAGCAATTCCAGCGATTTGCTGATCTGGTCCGCGGTATTCTGTGCCTCTGCGCGCATGTGTGCCTGCCTTTGATAAGTAATGCGGCCCCGAAAACCGGAGCCGCACGAGAGATAGACCAGCCCGCCAGCGGCGGCAAGTGGGGGGCGGCAAAGCGCAGCTTTGCCCTGCCCCCTTTGGCCTGATTAGTAAAGACCGCCCGAGCTCAGCGTGCCAAAGCTCGCCTTGGGGCCGACGGTGGCTTTCTTGCCGGTCGATGTGGTGACCTCACGCGAGGAGGAGCCACCCAATTCTTCGACCAGCGGCAGGTCCGCCCCCATGGCAAAACCGCCATCGAAAGAGATGCCAAAGAGCGGCTCTTCGCCATCGCGGAAACATTCCGACACGACATTGGCGCCCGTGGCGCTGTCGCTTAGCCTCGCGCCGGTGAAACGGTCGATCTTGATAAAGCGGCACTGCTCGGGGACTGTGAAGTCACCGCCGCCGTATTTCTTGATCGCTTGGCTCATGAAGCGTTGGAACACGGGCGCGCAGAGCCGCCCGCCCCCCGCGCCCCGGCCCATCGGGCGCGGGGTGTCAAAACCGATGTAGCAGCCCGCCACGACGTTGGACGAAAAGCCTACGAACCACGCGTCTTTTTCATCGTTGGTGGTGCCTGTCTTGCCCGCGATGGGCACCGGCAGGTTCACCGCATTGCGCGCCGTGCCGCGCTCGACCACGCCGCGCATCATGGAGGTCAACTGATAGGCGGTCACCGGGTCCATCACCCGCTCGCGGTTGGAAATGATCCGCGGCGCCTCACCGGGGGCGAGGTTGATCTGCTCACAATCGTAGCATTTGCGCTCATCATGTTTGTAGACCGTGCGACCATAGCGGTCTTGCACCCGGTCGACCAAAGTGGGCTGCACCCGCTCACCGCCATTGGCGAACATCGCATAGGCCGAAACCATTTGGTACAGCGTGGTTTCCTGACTGCCGAGCGCGTTCGACAGCAAGGGCGCGAGGTCGTCGTAAACGCCGAAACGCTCCGCATAGCTGCCGACCACATCCATGCCGACTTCCTGAGCCAGACGGATGGTCATCAGGTTGCGCGACTGTTCGATCCCGGTGCGTAGGGGCGTCGGACCATAGAATTTATGCGAAGCGTTCTGCGGGCGCCAAACGCCCTGCGGCGTGTTGATCTCAATCGGAGCGTCGACCACGATGGTCGCGGGGCTATAGCCGCTGTCGAGCGCGGAGGCATAAACGAAGGGCTTGAAGCTCGACCCCGGCTGGCGCTTGGCCTGTGTGGCACGGTTGAACACGCTCGCCTGATAGGAAAAGCCGCCCTGCATCGCGATCACGCGGCCCGTGTGCACGTCCATCGCGACGAAACCGCCCTGCACCTCTGGCACCTGCCGCAAAGTCCAGCGGATGAAAGATCCGTCGCTGTCCGAGGTCATGCGCCGGACCAAGACGACCTCACCCACCTCAAGCAGGTCGCCCGCCACCTGAGCCTTGCGCCCGAGAGAACCGTCATCCAGCCGTTTGCGCGCCCATTGCACGTCTTTGGCCGGGATCCAGTGGCCGTCTTCGTCATCCTCGACGCCTTCGATCCCGATGCGGGCGTCATTGCTGCCGACCTCAAGCACCACCGCCGGATACCACTGGTTCTCCAGATCGATGTCACGCGGCACCCGCAGATCCGCTAGCGCTGCACGCCATTTCTCTTCGCTGTCCAGTTGATCGGCGGGGATCTCGAAGCGTGTCCCGCGCCAGATGCCCTGCCCGCGATCATATTGCTCTAGCTGACGGCGCAGGGCGTTGGCGGCGATGGGTTGCATCTCATTGTCGATGGTCGCGCGCACGGTCAGACCGCCGGTAAAGAACTCCCCCTCGCCGAAATCCTCGCTCAACTGGCGGCGAATTTCGTCGGTGAAGTAATCCCGCGGCGGCAGTTCGGCCTTGAAGCTCTCGAAATCACCGTTCTGGACCGAGCGCAGCGGCTGCGCCACTTCGGTTTCATAGACCGCTTCCGAGATATAGCCGTTCTCTTTCATCTCCCGCAGCACGAAGTTCCGCCGCGCCAGCAGCCGGTCCTTGCGGCGTACCGGGTGGTAATCTGAGGGCGCCTTGGGCAGCGAGGCGAGAAAGGCCGCCTCATGCGGGGCCAGTTCGCTCAGCGTTTTGTTGAAATAGGTCTGGCTGGCCGCGGCTACGCCATAGGAGTTCTGACCGAGGAAAATCTCGTTCAGATAGAGCTCAAGGATCTTCTCCTTGCTCAGGGTTTCTTCCAGACGCGAGGCAAGGATGATCTCCTTGATCTTGCGCTCGGCCCGCCGGTCACCCGACAAGAGGAAGTTCTTCATCACCTGCTGGGTGATCGTCGAAGCACCGCGCACGTCGCGCCCGCGCGATTTGACCGCATCCACCGCCGCCGCACCGATGCCGCGCAGGTCATAGCCCTCATGGGTGTAGAAGTTCTTGTCCTCTGCCGAGATGAAGGCCTGTTTCACCAGATCCGGAATGGTATTGGCCGGGGCGAAAAGACGACGCTCCTTGGCGAATTCGTCGATCAAACGGCCTTGGCCCGAGTAAATACGGCTGATCGTCGGCGGCGTGTATTGCGCCAGCGACTCGTGGCTGGGCAAATCTCGGCCATACATCCAGAACACCGCCCCGATGGTCAAAGCCACCATGCCGACGCTCAGGGTCAGGGTGGTAAAGATCCCCCCGAAAAAGGACAGAACAAATCGAAACACGCGCGCGGACCACCATTGGCTAGGGACAGTTCCGAGCCTATACAGGATGCGCTGGCGCGGGTCAAAACACATGGCCGCCAGCGGGGGCGAATCTTCGCCCATCGCGAAAGCAGCCAGATCTTTTCATTTTACTTTCGGATCAATGATTTGAGCGCAGCATCCTGATCACGCCACGTCACGATCGCATCCGCCATCGCGCTCACCATCGACGCGCGCCACACCGGATCGCGCAGATTGGTCAGATCGCGCTTGGAACTCAGGAACCCCACTTCGACCAAAACCGAAGGAATATCGGCAGACTTCAAGACCGAGAAACCCGCCCGCCGCAGAGGCCGGCTGTTCAACGGCCCGCCCGCCGCGCGCATGCCATCGACCAAAATCTCGGCCAGCGCATCTGAGCGCGGCTCGGTCTCTTGCCGGGCAAGATCCAGCAGGATGCCCGCCACCTGATCATCCGAGCCGGTCAAATCCGCCCCCGCGATGATGTCCGACCGGTCATGCCGCGCCGCCAGATGTTCGGTCGCCACATCGCTGGCATCATCGGAAAGGGTATAGACCGTCGCCCCGCTCGCCCCGCCCTGCGACAGGCTGTCGGCATGGAGCGAGATGAAAAGGTCCGCTTCGGCCTGATGGGCGATGGCGACCCGGTGCTCCAAGGCGACGAAAATATCCTCGTTGCGGGTCAGCAAGACATCCACGCCCTTGCGCCGCAGCGCATCGCGCAGGTCGCGGGCGAAGTTGAGCATCAGGTCTTTCTCGTCCAACCCCTCGCGCTGCGCACCGGGGTCGATGCCGCCGTGACCAGGGTCCAGAACGACGGTGAAACTGTCCTTGTCAGCCACCGCAGGCTTTGGCGGCGCGGTGAGCGCGGTGGTCCAATCAGGGTCCACCGGCGCGCCCGCGGCCTTGGCAAAGATCGCAGGCTCGACCGTCTCCAAGGTAATCTCAAGCCGCGCCTTGCCGCTGCTTGCGTCCACCGGCATGCCAATCTCAGCGGGAACCATCGGCTCGGCCAAATCGGCCACCAGACGCGACCAACCGGGCTGAAACGCACCAAACCGCAGTGCCGAGATACGGCCCGGTTCTTCCAATAGATCTCCCCGGGCGACATTCGACCAATCCGCCTCGCGGAAATCGACGATCAGGCGGGCGGGATCATCCAGCAGAAAAACCCGGAAAGGCACGCCCTGGCTCAGCGTCACGGTCAAATCGGTCTTGCCGAACCAGCGATCACTCACTGTGCTCTCAACCGGATCGACCCGCGCCAGCGCCGTCAACTCCTGCGCCGCGACGGTGACCGGCCCCGCGCAGGCCAACAAGACTGCCAGTCCCCTAAAGATTGCCCGCATGATCGATCACCCTGCCCGTTTTCGCCCTTCTATCACCTGCCGCGCGGCCAAACCAGCATTCAGCGCGCCGCCATGAAGGCTTTGAGCCGGGCGATGCCCTCCTCCATATCCGCCGTGCTGCGCGCATAGGAAAAGCGCAGCGTCTTATGCCCCCGCGCCGGGTCGAAATCGAGTCCGGGGGTCACGGCGACCCCAGCCTTCTCCAGAATTTCCGCCGCAAAGGCGCGGCTGTCATCGGTAAAGCGCGAAACATCGGCATAGACGTAAAACGCCCCATCGGGCGGGGCGATGTCGGTAAACCCCGCCTCTTGCAAACCGGTGATCATGAGGTCGCGGTTGCGCCGATAAACCGCGAGATTGGCCTGCAATTCGTCGTCACAGTCCATCGCTGCTAGCGCCGCAATCTGGCTGGCATGGGGTGCGCAGATGAACATGTTCTGTGCGATCCGCTCGACCACGCGCACCTGATCCTCGGGCACCACCATCCAACCCACGCGCCAGCCAGTCATCGAGAAATACTTCGAGAAGGAGTTGATCACATAGCAGTCATCGGTAACCTCCAGCGCGGTCACGGCCTTCTTATCATATTCGATGCCATGGTAAATCTCATCCGAGATGAAGGACATGTCATTGGCCGCACAAGCCTCCGTCAGCGCCGTCAAGGCGGGTCGGTCGAGCATCGTGCCCGAAGGATTGGCAGGGGAGGCCACGAGCAAACCGCGCAGGTCTTGCCCCGCGAAATCCGCCGCGACCGGCTGATATCTGTTCTCGGGCGCGGCGGGCAGATCGACGGGCTGCATCCCCAAGGCGCGCAGGATCTGACGGTAGCTGGGATAGCCCGGCGCGCCGATGCCCACCCGATCCCCTGAATCGAAGAGCGCAGTGAAGGCGAGCAAAAACCCGCCGGAGGACCCGGGGGTGATCACCATCCGCGCCGGATCGAGATCGACGTTATACCATTCGCCATACATCTGCGCGATCCGCGCCCGCAAAGCAGGGAGGCCAAGCGCCACAGTATAGCCCAGGGCCCCCTCACCCATCGCCTTGGCCAGCGCGGCCGCCGCCCCTTTCGGCGCGCCCGTGCCGGGCTGGCCAACCTCCATATGAATGATGTGACGGCCCGCCTCTTCGGCGGCGCTGGCGGCCTGCATCACGTCCATCACGATAAAGGGATCAACGGCGGACCTGGTTGAATTGCGCATGGGCTTGCTCCTACTGTCGGCATGTGCTTTCACCGCGCCTGATGCCGGGCGTCAACCCTTGGCCCCTATTTCGCAGCTTTACCGAAAGGACCGCCCATGTTCGCCCGCCTCCTCGCCCCTGCCCTTGCCGGCGCAGTCACCCTTGCCGCCCCCGCCGGGGCGATGGACCTGACCGAGCTTACGGACGCCGAACGCGCGCAGTTCCGGGCCGAGGTCCGCGCCTATCTGATGGAAAACCCCGAAGTGATCCTGCAAGCGGTGGAGCAGATGCAAAACCGTCAGGCCCAAGCGCAGATGCAGGCGGATTTCGATCTGGTCTCGGCCAATGCCGATGAGATTTTCGACGATGGCTACTCTTGGGTCGGCGGCAACCCGGAGGGGGACATCACGCTGGTCGAATTCCTCGACTACCGCTGCGGCTACTGCAAACGCGCCCATGGCGAAGTGGCCAAACTGCTGGAAACAGACGGCAACATCAAACTGATCGTCAAAGAGTTCCCGATCCTTGGGGAGCAATCGCTGCTGGCGTCGCGCTTTGCCGTGGCAACCAAACAGGTCGCGGGCGATGACGCTTACAAACAACTGAACGATGCGCTTATGGCCTTCAACGGAGCGGTCACCCTCCCCGCCCTCCGCCGCTTGGGCGAAAGCTTCGATCTGGATGTCGCAGCAATCGAAGCCGAGATGGACAGCGACGCGGTCACGCAAGAGATCGCCCAAACCCGCGCGCTGGCCCAAAAGTTGCAGATCACCGGCACACCCACCTTCGTCATGCAAGACGAAATGCTGCGCGGCTACCTGCCCTATGATCAAATGATGGCACTGGTGGAAGAAAAGCGCGGCTAAAGATGCGCGCCCCGGCAGTCTTGGCCGCGCTCGCGCTGGCCCAGCCCGCCGGGGCCGATGAACCGACCGCGCGTGATGCGTTTGAAACCGAACTCCGCGCCGCGATCCTTGCCAATGGCGATGTCATCGCCAAAGCGCTGGCGGGCCAAACGCAAATGCAGCAGCATATCCAAAACGACCTGTCCCTGCTCGAACAGCTCGCTCCCGACCTTCTGGCAGGCCACCCCATCGCGCTTTTCCTCGCAGACGACTGCGAGACCTGCGCCACCGCCGTCCACGAATTGACCGCGGTCACAAAGCGTTACGGCATCACCTTCATCCAACACGATCTCAGCCACCCCCAGCCCGCCCGCTGGGCCGCCACCCTAGGGCTCACCGACGCCCCCTTCTACGTGCTGCCCGAAATGATCCTCAACGGCCACATGCCGCCCATAGTCCTCGAAAAACACCTCACCCCAAACAAGCTGAAGACCACTCCCCAACCCACTGATTAATAACCCATTCCAACAACAGACAAAGCGCGCCAACCTCCCGGCTCACGCGCTCCCCCTCATCTTCATCCTTTTAAAAATACCTCTGCGCAGCCCCTCAACCAACACAGCGCCAGCGGCCCAGCCCCCAACCTACTCAGCAGCCTTCACCGCCTCAGCCTCAATCTGCGCCGCACGTTCCTCGACCTGCTCGACGATATGGTCAATCATACCTTCATTGCCGAGCTTATGGCTCTGTTTGCCCGCCAGATAGACCATGCCAGACCCGGCTCCGCCACCGGTAAAGCCCACGTCGGTCATCAGCGCCTCGCCGGGGCCGTTCACCACGCAGCCGATGATCGACAGGCTCATCGGCGTCTTGATATGCTCCAGCCGTTTCTCCAAGGTCTCAACGGTTTTGATCACATCAAACCCCTGCCGCGCGCAGGAGGGGCAGGAGATGATGTTCACCCCTCGGTGCCGCAGCCCGAGGGATTTGAGAATTTCATAGCCAACCTTCACCTCTTCCACCGGATCGGCGGAGAGGGAGACGCGGATGGTATCACCGATACCGCTCCACAAAAGGTTGCCCAGACCGATGGCCGATTTGATCGTGCCCGACATAAGCCCGCCCGCCTCGGTGATGCCGAGGTGGATGGGCGCGTCGGTGGCATCGGCAAGCTGTTGGTAGGCCGCCGCGGCCATGAAAACGTCCGAGGCTTTGCAGGAAATCTTGAACTCGTGGAAATCGTTGTCTTGCAGGATCTTGATGTGATCCAGACCGCTTTCGACCATCGCATCGGGGCATGGTTCGCCGTATTTCTCCAACAAATGCCGCTCCAGCGAGCCCGCGTTCACGCCGATGCGGATTGAGCAATTGTGGTCCCGCGCGGCTTTGATGACCTCACGCACCCGCTTTTCATCGCCGATGTTGCCCGGGTTGATGCGCAGACAGGCGGCACCGGCCTCGGCGGCTTCAATCCCGCGCTTGTAGTGAAAGTGGATGTCCGCAACGATGGGGACCGACACTTCGGGCACAATCTCGCGCAGGGCTTTGGAAGACGCCTCATCCGGGACCGAGACCCGCACGATATCGGCACCTGCGTCGGCGGCGGCTTGGACCTGTGCGATGGTGGCGGCGACATCGGTGGTCAGCGTGTTCGTCATGGTCTGCACGGTGATCGGCGCATCACCGCCCACCGGCACATTGCCCACCATGATCTGCCGGGACTTGCGACGCGGAATATCGCGCCAAGGGCGAATGGAATGAAGCGACATGAAGACACCTTTCGCGGGATCAGGGGCTTTGGCCCCCTACCTATTCAGCCGGGGCCTCATGTGCAATGGGCAGCGGCGGCCCGCGCGTTTAGCTGCCCTGACAGGGCATCGCCGCCAGAGCGGAGGGGTCGAGCGAGCCTTCGAGGTCGGCAAACATCCGGCTGAGTGATTGCTCCGCCGTCGGATCGACCGGCTCATAAAGCTCGGCCAGCGCCTGCGCGTGGAGCGGCACGTTGGAGGTCACCGCCCCGCGCGGCCCCACGGGGCCGAAACAGCCATCCGCCATGGCGAAATAAAGCGCACCGGATTCGCCCGTCCGAAGGGAGGGCGGCTCTTCAGTGACGGGCACATCCCATGTGTCGCCCTTGTTCATCACACCTTCGAAAATCACCGTGCCGTCAGCCGCGCGCACCCGCACCCAAGAGGGGTAAGCTGCGACCATGCGCACTTTCTCGCCCAAAGGCTCAACAACCTGCGGTTTGGGCAGGTCGGTATCGGCATTGGCTAGCATCACCGCCTCGTCGATGGCGCTGGTGATGCTGTCATCGCCCTCCGTCGCCTCGGCCACCACGGTGCCTTGCGGGGCGGTATCGGGGCGGTCCGGCGTCGGGAAATTGCTGACAGAGCGCGGGTCGATAGAAGCAATCGGCGCGTCACGCGCCACCAGCACCGGCACGTCAAGCGCTTGTGGGCGATATAGCCGGTCCAGCGCCTCGGCCCGGGGGCTTTCCACGCTTTGCGGCGCGGCGGAATCGTCTTCCGCGTCGGGTGCGCTGGCCAGAGCCCCATCCAGCGGGTCGAGATCGGAAAGCACGATCGGGGTCTGATCCACCGGGGCCACCTGCACGCGCTGCACCTCTTTCAGCACGGTCCAACCGCCAAAACCAATGGCCGAAATCAGCGCGATCAGCACCAGCGAAGAGCCAACCGCCCCCGGCTCAATCCGACTGAGCAACCCGTCGCCCGTGGGCACGAAGGGCGTGTTGGGCCGGGCGAAAAGATCATCTTCTTTCGGGGACTTACGGCGTTCCTCAAAGCTCGGCTTTTTGACCACAGAGGCTTCGGCGGACATGCCATGGGCCACGGCAAAACCGGATTCCTTGCAGAAGGCGGCAAAGGCCTGATCAGGGTCCATATTGAGGTAGCGCGCGTAGGAACGCACATAGCCCGCGATGAAGCCGGGCGTGTCAAATGCGCCGGGATCACAGTTTTCGATTGCGGCGATATAGGAGGCTTTGATGCGCAATTCGCGCTGCACGTCGAGCAGGGATTTACCAAGCGTGGCCCGTTCGCCGCGCATGACATCCCCCAACCGCAATTCGAATGCATCGAACCCTTTGGGTTCGACTGTTTCGTCCTCAGCGGTTCTGGAGGCCCATCGCCCGATCATCAATATGCCCTGTCCCTGTTAGCCTGTAGCTTTGATCCAAACACGCCCCAACGATTCGGATGTAGCCTTTTCTTGACAAAAGGCTACCACAAGACAACGGAAAACACGAATAGCGCTGCGTTAGCCCGCAGCTTCGGCACGATTCAGCGCACAATGCGACCAGAGCACGTCCATCCCCCGGACAAGCGCATCCATCTCTTTGGGTCCATGTACCGGCGAGGGCGTGAAGCGCAACCGCTCCGTGCCGCGCGGCACGGTGGGGAAGTTGATGGGCTGAACATAGATGCCGTGATCTTCGAGCAGCATGTCCGACAGAAGCTTGGTGTGCACCGGGTTGCCCACCATAACGGGCACGATGTGGCTGCCATGATCGATGATCGGCAGGCCCAACCCCTTCAGCCGCAGCTTCAAAGCCTTGGCCTGCTGCTGGTGTTTCTCACGCAACTCCGGCGCGCGCTTGAGATAGGCGACCGAAGCGGCGGCACCGGCAGCCACGGCAGGCGGCAGCGAGGTGGTAAAGATGAACCCCGGTGCATAGGAACGGATCGCGTCGCACATCTTGGCCGAGGCGGCGATATAGCCGCCCATTACGCCGTAGGCTTTGGCCAGCGTGCCGTTGATGATGTCGAGCCGGTGCATCAGCCGGTCGCGTTCGGCCACCCCTGCCCCGCGCGGGCCATACATGCCAACCGCGTGCACCTCGTCGATATAGGTCAGCGCGCCGAATTCATCTGCGAGATCGCAGATCTCTTCGATGGGGCCGAAATCGCCATCCATCGAATAGATCGATTCAAAGGCGATCAGCTTGGGCGCGGCAGGGTCATCCGCCTCCATCAACTCGCGCAGATGGGCGACATCATTGTGGCGGAAGATACGCTTGGCCCCGCCATTGCGGCGCACGCCTTCGATCATGGAGGCATGGTTCAGTGCGTCGGAATAGATGATCAGCCCCGGAAAGAGCTTGGGCAGGGTCGAAAGCGTGGCGTCATTGGCAATATATGCCGAGGTGAACAGCAGCGCCGCTTCCTTGCCATGCAGATCGGCCAGTTCGGCCTCTAGCTGCTTGTGATAGACCGTTGTGCCCGAGATGTTGCGTGTCCCGCCAGAGCCTGCGCCGGTGGCGCGCAGCGCTTCTTCCATGGCTTCGATCACCACGGGGTTCTGCCCCATGCCCAAATAGTCGTTGCCGCACCAAACGGTGATATCCTGCTGCGACCCGTCGGGTTTGGTCCAGACGGCATGGGGGAACTGACCATTGCGACGCTCGATGTCGATGAAGGTCCGGTAGCGTCCTTCGTCATGCAGGCGCGCAATCGCCGCGTCGAGCTTCTCGTTATAGTCCATGCGCGTCTCCATCTTTTGGCGCGAACAGGAGGGGGCCCCTCCATATTCAGCTTTTAGAATGATTACAGATCCAAAGCCGAAGCTTCAATCTCTTATCCCGGCCCCTTTGCGGGGCGAACTGTCGCAGGCGCTGCGCGTTCTACGCTCGATTTAAGATTGTTCGCTTGTATTGCCAGCCGCTTTCATGCTTCCAAAGGACCAATCCAGAAAGGGCAGTTTGTTTTGCGCGCCACTCCACATCCCCAGCAGGACCAGCGCCTGCGGACGCTTTATAATTACGAGATTCTCGACACCCCGCGCGAGGAGGAGTTCGACGAGATCGTCGAACTGGCGGCTGAGATCTGTGACGCGCCGATTTCAGTGATCAACCTGATCGACAAGGACAGACAGTGGTTCAAGGCCGAAGTGGGTCTGGGTGCGCGCGAGACGCCGCTCGAAACCTCGCTCTGCTCTCACGCGATTCTGGAAGAGCCCTTCGTTGAGATTCCCGACACGCTGAAAGACCCGCGCATGGCCGACAACCCGCTGTGCACCGCAGGCGACGGGCTGCGGTTTTATGCAGGTGCGCTGCTGATTGCGTCCAACGGGCTGCCGCTTGGCACGCTGTGCATCCTCGACACCAAACCCCGCAGGCTGACCGCGCTGCAACGCAAGGCGATCTCTGTCTTGTCCCGTCAGGTGATGAAACAGCTCGACCTGCGCCTTTCCCTGCGCAGCCAAGCGACGCTGATGAGCGAGGCCGACCACCGGGTCAAGAACTCGCTTCAGACATTGTCGGCCATGGTGCGGCTGCACAGCCGCCAGTTGGACGATATGAACACGGTCAATGTGTTGAACGACATCCAGCGCCGCGTCAACGCGATGGCAACGCTCCATGGTGAACTGCAATCCGGGCACGGGCGCGATGAGGTCGATGCGGGCAAATACCTCGACAGGGTCCTGGAGCTTTTGCAGGAAACCGCACCGGGGCATGTCAAAATCAGCTACCGGTCGGACCCTGTGACCCTACGATCCAGCGCGGCTTCATCCTTGGGGCTGATCATTAGCGAGTTTGCCGCCAATTCGATCAAACACGCCTTCCCGAATGGCGCGCCCGGCCATATCGAAATCGACCTCAGCCTGCGGGACGGGCATTTCCACCTTGAATGCAAAGACGATGGCATCGGGGCCGCGAACGAAGGCAAAGGGCGAGCCGACAGCATTGGGCAGACCTTGATGGCGGCGGCGGCGTCGCAGCTCAATGCGCAGGTCGACAGCCAGCTTACCGCCGAGGGCAGCCGCCTCTCGCTCACCTTTTGAACGCGGGCCCTACGGCCACTGGACACGCCCTGCCCGCCTGATACCTTCGCGCCAAATTCACAAGCGCAAGGAATTATGCCCATGTCCCTCGACGATGTTCTCGCCCGGATCGACAACGATCTGCCCGCCGCCACCGACCGTCTGTTGGACCTGCTGCGCATCCCGTCAATCTCGACCGATCCGGCCTATAAGGCCGATTGCGACCGCGCCGCCGATTGGCTGGTGGCCGATCTCAAATCCATAGGTGTGGAGGCCGAGAAACGCGCAACGCCGGGCCATCCGATGGTTGTGGGTCATGTGGGCGAAGGCAAGCCGCACCTCCTGTTCTACGGCCATTATGACGTGCAGCCGGTCGATCCGCTGAACCTGTGGGACCGTGACCCGTTTGATCCCGCGGTTGAGGAGACTGACAAGGGCCGCGTGATCCGGGGCCGCGGGGCCGCCGATGACAAGGGCCAGTTGATGACCATCATCGAAGCCCTGCGCGCGTGGAAAGAGGTGAAAGGCGATTGGCCCTGCCGCATCACCTTCTTCCTCGAAGGCGAAGAGGAATCCGGCTCCCCCTCCCTCGTCCCATTTATGGAGGAGAACGCGGGGGAGTTGAAAGCCGATGTGGCGATGATCTGCGACACTGGATTGTTCGAAAGCAAGACCCCCGCCATCGTCACCATGCTGCGTGGGCTTTTGGGCGAAGAGCTGACCGTCACCGCCCCGTCGAAAGACCTGCATTCGGGCATGTATGGCGGCATTTCGATGAACCCGATCCGCGCGTTGAGCAAGGTGATCGCCGCACTGCATGACGACGAAGGCCGCATCACCATCCCCGGCTTCTATGACGGCGTGCCGGACCTGCCCGAGGATCTGGAAGCGCAGTGGCAGGGCCTCGCCTTTGATCATAGCGCCTTCCTCGGCGACGTGGGGCTCAGCAAACCGGCGGGTGAGCAGGACCGCACCCCGCTTGAGATGATCTGGTCGCGCCCGACCTGTGAGGTTAACGGCATCTGGGGCGGCTATACCGGCGATGGCTTCAAAACGGTGCTGCCCTCCGAGGCCCATGCCAAGATCAGCTTCCGCCTCGTCGGCACGCAAGACCCGCTCGCCATCCGTGAGAACTTCCGCAAGATGGTGGCTGAGATGCTGCCCGAAGACTGCACGGTCGAATTCTCAGGCCACGGCGCCAGCCAAGCCTCGGGGGTGGACATCGGTCATGCGATGTTCGAACCCGCCCGCCAAGCGCTCAGCGACGAATGGCAGGTGCCTGCGGCCTATATCGGCTGTGGTGGCTCGATTCCGATTGCCGGGCATTTTCAGAAGATTCTCGGGACCGAGCCGATGCTGATCGGTTTCGGCAAGGATGACGATCAAATCCACTCCCCGAACGAGAAATACGACATGGAGAGCTTTCACAAAGGCATCCGCTCCTGGGCGCGCATCATTGATGCGCTGACCTGAGCAGATTGGCGATCGGGCCTGCCCGGTCGCCATATATTCCACTGTCAGGGCCTCAAAAGGCAACGCTGAAAACCCTGCGCGAACTAGGGCTTAGCGCCTGCACGTTACGAAATGAAGTGGGAAAGTGGCGCGGTTGACGGGGCTCGAACCCGCGACCCCCGGCGTGACAGGCCGGTACTCTAACCAACTGAGCTACAACCGCGCGATGTGGGCGGAATAGGCCACGGGGCGCGGGGCGTCAAGCGCATTCGCGTGAGAAAATGCGCTTTCCCGAAAGAAGTTTTTGAGTGGCATTTTAAGGGGATTGGAAACGAAAAAAAGGACCTCAAAGAGGTCCCCTTTTCAGGCAGCGGTGGCGCGGTTGACGGGGCTCGAACCCGCGACCCCCGGCGTGACAGGCCGGTACTCTAACCAACTGAGCTACAACCG